>JAKOVD010000004.1 GCA_029782215.1 Chloroflexota bacterium | reverse complement strand
ATGTCACCCTTGGTGAGGACGCCTGTCAAGTGAGCCGCGGCCAGACCCCTATCGTCCTTGCTCTCCTCAACGACCTTCTCTTGTTCCTCATCGATCACACCGGCGCTACCAATGCCGCTGCCAAAATCCGCGAGTTCGCCGCCCTTCCGGAGCTCGCTCTCAACCTTCTCCTCTACCCACCATGACTTTTGAAAAGCCCTGCGCCAGGGTCTTGACACCCTTGTCTAACCTTCCTATACTCGCGTCATGCGATCTCGCCCGGCTGTCGTTCGCCAACTGGGTCTGTACCTGCTGCTCGGGCTCCTCCTGTTGGGTTGGTCGGCGCCGCTGCTGCCTGCCAGCGCCCAGGAGGCGGTCACCCCCACCCCCACCCCAGGTGAACCGTCGCGGCCTGAAGGACGCCCCGCCGGCCGCAGCGACGAGGCGACAACGGCATTGGCCCAGCAGATCCTGGCGCGCATGTCGGTGCCGCAGCGCGTCGGGCAGCTCTTCCTGGTGACCTTCAAAGGCAGCGATGTGGGGCCCAACAGCGATGTGGCACAGCTCATCCGCGATTGGCACGTGGGTGGGGTGGTGTTGGCGCCTGAAAATGACAACTTCCGCAACGAGGATGACACGCCGGAGGCCGTCACGCGCCTCACCAATGACCTGCAGACCTTCGCCTTCCGCGACCTCGAAACCGACACGGTGACTAAGGATGGCAGTCTGAACCCGTCGTTGTCAGACGGCATCCCGGGCCTGCCGCTGCTGGTCGCGATCAATCAGGAAGGCGATGGCTATCCCTTCACCTCGCTGACCAATGGCTTCACCCCCATTCCCAACAACCTGGCGCTGGGCGCCACCTGGCAGCCCGATCTCGCGCGGCAGGTGGGAGCCGTCGTGGGGCAGGAGCTGGCGGCCACGGGCTTCAACCTTCTGTTGGGACCTTCGCTCGATGTCCTCGACAATCCCCGGCCCGAACTGAAAGGCTATCCCGGCACGCGGACCTTCGGCGGCGACGCCTATTGGGTGGCGCAGATGGGCAAATCCTATATCGCCGGCGTCCATGAGGGCTCAGGCGGCAGTGTGGCCACGGTCGCCAAGCACTTTCCGGGCCAGGGGGCCAGCGATCGCCGGCCTGACAGTGAGGTGGCCACCGTCCAGAAGCCTCTTTCGGCCCTGCAGCAAGTTGAGCTGGTGCCCTTCCAGGCCGTCACCGAAGTTCCCGATACCTCGGACGAGACGACCGACGCCATGATGACGTCGCATGTGCGCTACAAAGGCTTCCAGGAGAACCCGCGCCAGTTGACGCCGCCGATCTCGCTGGCGCCCGAGCTGCAGACGATCATGGGCCAGTTCAAGAACTGGCGGGCAAACGGCGGTCTGCTCGTCGCCGACAGCCTGGGGGTGGGAGCGCTCAAGCGCTATTACCAGGCCTACGAACCCAATCGCTTCCCCAGCCGCCGCGTGGCCCAGGAGGCTTTTCTGGCCGGCAACGACATCCTCATCCTGGCCGACTTCGACAAGGACGGCAAGTGGCCGGAACAGGTCAAGAACATGCAGGATGCGATGTCGTATTTCCAACAGAAGTACGAAGAGGACCCGGCGTTTCGCGCCCGCGTCGACGAGGCGGTGACGCGCATTCTGCGCCTCAAGCTTAGGCTTTACCCCCGCCTGGGCTGGGCAGAGACCCAACGCCCCCTGGAAGATCTCCCCGACCGGTTGAACAAGGGCAATGACCTGGTCACGCAGGTAGCCCGCAGCGGCATTACGCTCATCTATCCCGGCGCCACTGAGCTCGCCGATCGCCTGCCCAGCGCACCGCTGAAGACCGACCGCATCCTGGTGTTCACCGACGAGCGGACGATCACGGAGTGCGCCGACTGCCAGCCCCGGACCTCCATCCCGGTGACGGCCCTGGGCGATATCATGCTGCGCCTTTACGGTCCCCAGGCCAGCGACCAGGTAGACGAAAACAGCATCAACAGCATCAGCTTCGCCGAGCTGGACACCTTCCTGCGGCAGAGCTCGGATCCCGGCAGCATCCCGGCAGACAAACAGCTCACGGCCGAACGCCTGCAGCAGATCAACGCCTTGATCAACGGCGCCAACTGGATCGTGTTTGCGATGCAGGACGTCGACACTGAGGCTTATCCCAGCTCAGGGGCCCTGCGCCGGTTCCTCGATCAGCGCGCCGACAACCTGCGCGACAAGAACCTCGTCGTCTTCTCGTTCAACGCCCCCTACTTCCTCAGCGACACCGAGATCGGCAAGTTGACGGCCTACTACGGGTTGTACAGCAAGGTAGGGCCTTTCCTCGAAACAGCCGTCCGTACGCTCTTCCGTGAGCTGGCCCCGGCAGGTCACCTGCCCGTCAGCGTTACCGGGGTGGACTATAGCCTGGGGCGCCAGCTCGAACCCGACCCGAACCAGCGCTTTCCCCTGGCGCTGCTGACCCAGTCAGAGTCGGGACCCGCCCCCGTCGGTGAAACCGGCAGCGGTCGCATTGACCTGGCCATCGGCGACAGCATTGGCCTGCGGGCAGGGCCGATTCGTGACCGCAATGGCAATATCGTGCCCGACGGCACGCAGGTTGAGTTCCGCTTCCAGGACGTCCAACAGGGCATCGAGCTGCCCCGCCAACAGGCCATCACCAACAAGGGCATGGCCAGCGCTCTGCTCAAGATCGAGCGCGCCGGCAGTCTCCAACTCTCGGCCACGGCCGGCGATGGCGCCAGTTCTGATGTGCTGCTCCTGACCGTGGGCGCCGACACCGGCGCGCTTCTTGCGACCGCCACCCCCACATCCACACCCACCTACACACCAACCCCCGAAACCACCCCCACCCCCACGCCCGCGCCCACGGAAACGCCGACGGCCACGCCGTCCGTCGCGGCCGGCAGCGGCGCCATCGAGCCCACCTCGGGCAGAGGCCTGCTCGGCGCCGGCCAACGCGTGAGCCCTGTCTCGTTTCTCCTGGCGCTGGCGGGCAGCCTTGCCGCGGCCTTGCTCTATCGTTATGGCTCCAACAAGAACCGGGAGCGGGAGGCGCTGCTGCGCGGCATGCTGCTGGCAATGATCGGCGGGCAGGCGCTGTATCTCCTGTACGCCTTTGGCTGGCTCCCCGCCAGCGATGATCTCAACGGTCTCCTGAGCGGCGGCGCTGCTGCCGTCATCGCCTTTGTGGGCGGCATGCTGCCCTTCCTTGTCGATCGCCTGCGCCCACCACTCGTGGCTGCCGACTGACGCCCATCCTTGCCGGCTGATGACCTCCGTCTCTGTTCTCACCCCTGGCACCGTCCTGCGTGACCGCTATGAGATCCTCGATCTCATCGGCCAGGGAGGCATGGGCGCCGTCTACAAGGCGGCCGACCTCCGGCTGACCGGACGGCTGTGCGCCGTCAAGGAAATTCTGCCGGGACTTGTGGCTTACCAGGAAGAGCTCGCGTCGTACCAGGCCCAGTTCTACCAGGAAGCCAGCACCCTGGCGCAGTTGGACCATCCCAATCTGCCCAAGGTCAGCGACTACTTCTCAGAAGGAAACCGCGAGTACCTCCTGATGGACTATGTGCCGGGCAAGGACCTGAAGGAGCTCATGGATGATGCTCGCAGCCAGGGTGACTTCCTGACCGAGGAAGCCGTGATGGAATGGGCGCGGCAGCTCTGCGATGCCCTGGACTACCTGCACACGCGCACCCCCGTGATCCTGCACCGCGATATCAAGCCCTCTAACATCAAGCTGACCCCCAGCGGCCACATCAAGCTTGTGGACTTCGGCCTCGTCAAGGTGGTGGAACCGGATGAAAACCGCACCGTGACCGTGGTCCAGGGACGAGGCACCATCCAGTACACCCCCCTGGAACAGTACGGCGGCGACGGCGGCCACACGGACGTGCGCAGCGACATCTATGCCCTGGGCGCCACCCTGTACCACCTGCTGACGCTGCGCGCGCCGGTAGATGCACGGCAGCGTTTTCTGCATCCGGGCAGTCTGGCGCTGCCGCGCACCATCAATCCCACCATCTCCGCCACGACTGAACGGGCGATCATGGCAGCCATGTCCATGCACCCGGATGACAGGCCCGCTTCGATTGAGGATTTCACCGATCTGCTCTTCAGCACGCACGATACGGTCTCGACCGGCAGTGTCTACCAGGTGGCGGAGCCTACCTGGCGCGAAGCACTGCAGGCCAATCGCCTGCTGGCAGCGACCGCGGCGATCCTGCTGCTGCTGGCCCTGCTGGTCAGCGTTAGTTCCGCCTTTCTCTAGCGCTCCGACACCCAGCTCAAGCCATGCCCCAACAAGAAGTCGCAATGCTCATCATGCAGCACAGCGAAGGCGGTGGACGGTGGCCGCTTGACCGTGAGCGCCTGAACATTGGCCGCTCCCCCGACTGTGACATCGTCCTGCCCGAACGCGTGGTGTCACGCGAACATGCAGCCATCGAACGTCGCGTCGAAGGCTATTATCTCATCGACAGTGGCAGCAAGAATGGTACTTATGTCAACGGCGACGTTGTGACCGCCCCCTACCTGCTGCAGGACGGCGACGAGATCCAGATCGCCCTGCGCTTTCGGCTGACATTCGTCGATGCCGGCGCCACGGCGCCGCTGACGGCGAACCTGCCGCCTTCCACCAGCAGGTTAAGTCTGAGGCTGGACGAAACGAAGCGCACCGTCGAGATCCAGGACAAGACCCTCGATCCCCCGCTTTCGATCGCGCAGTTCCGTCTGCTCAGCGCCCTGGTCGAGGCCGACGGGGCCGTCATCGACCGCGAAGCCGTGGTGCGGGCGGTCTGGCCGGACGCCGAAAGCGCGGGTGTGACCGAACAGGCCATCGATGCCCTGGTACGGCGTCTGCGCGAGCGTCTGGCCGAACTCGATCCCAACCACCAGTACATCGTCACCGTGCGCGGTCACGGTTTCCGCTTCGAAAACCCGGCGCAGTAGAGCCGATCGCGAAAAGGATAGCTCAAGCCATGGCGAAAATCGTCATCGTGGGACACAAAGGCCAGCTCGGCCGCATGCTGGACGCCTTTCCGACCGGCTTTGAACACGTCGGCCTGGATCTGCCGGAGTTCGACATGACCGACGCGTTGGCGGTCATGGACACTCTGGGAACGATTCAGCCGCAGGTCGTCATCAATGCCGCCGCCTATACGAATGTCGATAAGGCCGAGAGCGAGAGTGACCTGGTCTATGCCGTTAACGCGCATGCGGTGGGACACCTGGCCCGCGCCTGCCATCGTCTGGGTGTGCCCCTGGTGCACGTTTCCAGCAACGAGGTGTTTGACGGCGCCGCCACGATGGCGTACGACGAATGGGATCAGCCGCATCCCACCAGCACCTACGCCCGCTCGAAGCTGGCAGGGGAGACGGCGGCCCGCTTCTTCCACGACCAGGTCCTGATCGTGCGCACGGCCTGGCTGTTCGGTCCCGGGGGCAACAACTTCCCTGCCAAGATCATCGCCGCCGCCGACAAACACGGCCAGTTGCGCGTGGTGGCGGACGAGTTCGGCAACCCAACCTTCGCCCCGGACCTGGCAGCCGGCATTATGGCCCTGGTCGGACGCTCGGCGCCGGCAGGCATCTATCACGTCACCAACACCGGGGCTGCCAGCCGCTACGAGTTCGCCTGCGAGGTGCTGCGCCAGGCCGGGCGTGGTCACGTTCCGGTGACGCCGATCGCCCATACCGAGTGGCAGCGACCAAGCCAGCCGCCTCTGCGTGCCGTGTTGGCCAATCGCGCCGCGGCGGCGTATGGGGTGGTGCTGCCTGCCTGGCAGGATGCGGTGACGGCATGGATTGAGCGCGAGCGCCGGGAAGGGCGCCTGTAGGCGGCGCCTGTAGGCGGCGCCTGTAGGCCGGGACCGCCGCTGGCCGGAAGCGCGAGGCGTTTCTCTATGCTCTCTGCAGCCGTCATCATCGCCAACTGGAACGGCGCCCGCCACCTGCGGGTGTGCCTCGATAGCCTGCGCCGCCAGACGCACCCGCAGTTTGAGGTCATTGTCGTCGACAATGGCTCCAGCGACGGTTCTCAGCGCCTGCTTGCCGAAGAATACCCCGAGGTACGGGTGCTGGCGCTGGGTGAGAACCTCGGCTTTGCCGCTGCCAGCAACCGGGGCGCCCAGGCGAGCGAGGCAGACATTGTCGTCATGCTCAACAACGACACCGAGGTGGAGCCAGGTTGGCTGGCCGCCCTGTGCCAGGCGCTGGCCGACCATCCCGAGGCCGGGGCAGCCGCCAGCAAGATGCTGCTTTTCGACCGGCGTGACGTCCTGCACAGCGCCGGCGACAGGCTGGGTCCGGGCCTGATGCCACAAAACCGCGGCGTCTGGGAGGTTGACCGCGGTCAGTATGACCAGCAGACCGAGGTGTTCGGCGCCTGCGGAGGCGCCGCCGCCTACCGGCGGGCGATGTGGGACCAGCTTGGCGGCTTTGACGAGCGCCTTTTCATGTGGCTGGAGGATGTCGATCTGGCCTGGCGTGCCCAGGACGCTGGTTGGAAGTGCGTGTTCGTCCCTGAGGCACGGGTTTATCACCACCTGAGCGCGACCGGCGGCGGCGCCACCGCCAGCTACTACGTGGGGCGCAACACCGTCCTCATCCACCGCTGGCGCCTGACCGCCGCCGACTGGCGACGGCACGGCGGCGCCATCCTGGCAGCCCATGCGCGGGTCGTCAGCGATGCGCTGCGAGCCTGGAGGGGCGAGGCAGCACGGGCGCGGCTGCGCGGGGTGTGGGATGGCCTGTGGGGCCACACCGGAAAGCGCGCCTGAGGTCTCAGGCGTGGCTGAGCCTTCAGCGTTAGCCTGAGCCTTCGGCGTTAGCCTGAGCGCTCAACCTGAGCTTACGGCGCCTGGCTCTTGTTCTCTTCGCGGTGGCGCCACCGATCGGCGCCAATGACCAGCAGGAGCGAGAAGACACCCAAAACCAGGGCCACGCTGTAGGCGGCCACGTACTGCCGTTCATCCAGGGCGCGAAAGACAAAGAGGGTGGCTGTCTCCGTGCGACCCTTGACGCCGCCTCCCACCACCAGCACCGCCCCGAACTCGCCCAGGGAGCGAGCGAGGGTCAGGGTCAGACCATAGATCATGCCCCAGCGCAGAGCAGGAAGGGTGACGCGGCGGAAGGTCTGCCAACCGCTGGCGCCGAGCGTCGCCGCGGCCTGCTCCTGCTGCACGCCGAATGATTCCAGGACGGGGATCAGCTCCCGAATCATGAAGGGCAGCGTCACGAACAGGGTCGCCAGGACCATGCCGGGCACGGCGAAGACGACCTTGACGTTCAGGAAGCTCAGGACCGGCGCCAGCAGGCCATTGCGGCCAAACAACAGCAAGAGCATATAGCCCACGACGACCGGCGAAACGGCGAAGGGCATGTCGATGAGGCCGTTGATCAACGCCTTGCCCCGGAACTGCTGGCGCACCATCACCCAGGCCACGGTGGTGCCGCCGACACCGTGAACGATCACGGTAATCAGGCTGATGAACAGGGTGAGCCGGAAGGCCGCAATTACGTCAGGCTGGGTCAGCGCATGGATGATTCCCCCAACCCCTTCCGCAAAAGCTCCCGCAATCAACCCTGCCACTGGCGCCAGGATCAGGACCGCAATGTAGCCAATGACAATGCCGACAAGCACGCGCCGCACCCACACACTCCGTCGCAGCGCCGGGCCAGAGTTGCGTTTCACGCACCCTCCTGCCGGCGATACCGCTGGATCAGCGCCACAAGGGCGATAGCGCTAAAAGCAATGCCCATCATCACAATCGACATCGCGCTGGCGCCCAGACGATTCTCGGATTCGACTTCGCCCAAGACATAGACCGCGGCCGTTTGCGAATAGAAGGGAATATTGCCGGCGACAATCACGATGGCGCCGAATTCGCCGATGGCGCGGGCAAAGCTCAAAAGGGCGCCGCTGGTCAACGGCAGCAGAAGGGGCGGCAGCGTCACCCGGCGAAAGATGGTCCACGACGAGGCGCCCAGGGTGGCCGCCGCATCTTCTTGCGCCCGATCGAGATCGAGCAGCACCGGCTGCACCGCGCGCACCGTAAAGGGAAAGGTGATGAAAAGGAGCGCCAGGATGATCCCCGGAGGCGCAAAGATGATCCGCCAACCCAGCTCGTTCTTCAACCAGGCGCCCAGCGCCTCCTGCGGCCCATAAAGGACCACCAGCATGACCCCGGTGACCAGGGTGGGTATCGCCAATGGCAGGTCCACAAAGGCGTTCACCCACGATCTGCCGGGAAACTCATAGCGCACGAGAACGTAGGCCGTCAGAGTTCCCATGACGGTATTGATGAGCACCATGACCGCCGATGTCCACAGCGTTAGCTTCAGGGCGCTCCAGGCCTCAGGGCGCGAGACCTGCTGGTACAGACCGGTCAGGCCCGCCTGCAGACCATCGCGCAGGATGACCAACAACGGGATGATCAGCAGGACCGCAAGGTAGGAGAGCGCGACAGCGCGCACACCCCACGAACGGCGGAGTGTGCGCGCACTCGACTCCCTTGGTTGGAGGGAGGACGCGGTCATTGCGAGCCTAGACGTTGCACCTGCGAGACGAGCTTGGTATAGACTCCGTCATCGCCAAAGACCTTGGGCGTGACCTCGTTCCAGCCGCCGAATTGGTCGATGGTAAAGAGATCCTCCACGGCGGGATACTGCGCAGCCGTTGCCTTTGCCACTTCAGGATCCACTGAGCGCAGTCCGTACTTGGCAAAGACCTGCTGGGCCTCGGGCGTGAACAGGAAATTCACAAAGGCTTCCGCGGCAGCGCGAGTGCCATGTTTGTCGACGTAGGCGTCAACCACAGCCACAGGGTTCTCGATCAGAATCGTCGACCTGGGAATGATGTAGTCGTAGTCCTGACCATTCTTGCGGCCTACCAGGATCTCATTCTCGTAGGTGATGATCGCGTCGCCCACGCCCTTCTCATAGTTGGTGATGCTCTCCCGCGCCCCCTTATCCAGGACGGTGACGTTGTTGAGCACGTTGAGCAAGAGCTTCTGCGCTGCGGCATCGTCGCCTTTGGGCACACCGTCCACGTAGCCGCGCAGCGCCGCGCCGTAGAGCGCCAGGATGTTCCACATGGCGCCGCCGCTGGTCTTGGGATTGGGCGTGAGCACCTCGAGGCCAGGCTTGGCCAGGTCCGCCCAGTCCTTGACGCCCTTGGGGTTGCCCTTGCGCACGCCGATCACGGCAATGGAATCGCTGACCATTCCCTTGGTGGGTCCCGATTTCCAGTCATGCGTGATCAGGCCGGCCTTCTGAATACGATCGATGTCGGCCTGCAGGGAAAGGGCGGCAATGTCGGCCTCAAACCCCTCCACAATGGCTCGCGACTGGGCGCCGGAGCCCAGGTAGGACTCTTCGAAGACGACATCCTGGCCTGTCTTCTCTTTCCACTGCTTCTGGAAGATGGGGATCAGCTCTGCATAAGCTTCGCGGGGTGTAGTGTAGGCGCCCAGGGTCAGTTTGACCTGTCCCTTGCCGGACTCTGCACCGGCAGCAGGAGCAGCAGTTGCCGCAGCAGAAGGAGCGGTTGCCGCAGCCGGTTGGCTTGTGGGCGCAGCGCCGCCGCAAGCGGCCAGAAGGCCAAAAACACCAAGAACAGCAAGCAGGAACAGCAGTTTCCTAGTCATCGTGTCTGGCTTCTCCTCAGACGTAGACAGAACGCACAATCAGAATGGGTATTTCAGTGACCCTGGTCAGGAGTTGGCCCACCACGCCGCCCAGCGTAATCTGCCCGTCCAGGTCGGGCAGCGGCGCGCCGACCACGAGAAGGTCGTAACCTCCCTCGTCCAACTCTTGACCGATGGCCGCGGCGATGGCGCCGTAGCGGATAACGGTGTGGGAGGGCACGCCCAACACATCCAACGAGCGCACACCTCCTGCCAGGAAGCGTTCGGTCCTTTCCGGTTCCGGTTCCTGTGGACTGCCTTCAGGCAGGACCGACATCAAGGTGGCTTCGGCGCCGAGATGGCGCATCAGCCGGCCCGCAAAGAGCACGTCATCCTTGCCTTGCTCGCCGCTCGTGACACAGACCAGCGCCCGGCTGAGCGCGGGGCGGGTCTGCGAAACCAGCAGCAGGTTGTGCTCACCCGTCTGCAGAACCTGTTCTGCCAGTGTCTGGCGCTCGCGGCCGCCGGCGCCCAACACAATCAGGTCGCATGGGATGCGTTCAACCTCGCGTTTGACAGCCTCACCCAGCGGATCGAGCGTCGCCCGCGCCTCGAGCGCCGCCAGACCGCTTCCCAACTGTTCCTTAGCCGCCTGGAGGTGGCGCTGCAGCGCCTCCCCCTTCAAGCCATAGCCAAGAAGCACCGTGCGTGCGTGCGCCAGGCGGGCGAGCTGGCCGCCCAGGTCGAGCGCGGCCTGCGCGGAGGGAGAACCGTCCGTGGCGATCAGAAAGCGCATGCCGGGATGGGCAAGGGCATGGATGCGGCGCACTCCCACCCAGATGTCCTGGCCCGGTTGGACCGGCAGCCGATCCACCTGGTCCTGGGGACGGGTCGCCTCGACGAGGATGGCATCCTCGCCAAAAGTCACCGGGGGAGCAATGGGCCGCACGCCGGGAATGGGAGGCAGGCGCAGACGCAACCGTTCGAAGGAACCGGAAAAGCTCATCTGCTCCACCCGCCCCCGCCCCAATAAGGGAGAGTCAAGCCCGACAGAGGAATCGCTCAGCACGACATCCTCAGGCCGGAAAAGAACCTGCACCCGCTCGTCCTGGTGGCGCGTCGCATAGGCTCCCGGCAGAGGGAACTGGGCCGGACCCACCTGGACGCCGTTCCGGGCGCGTCTGCCGACGAGAAGATTGGCCGTGCCCAAGAAGGTGGCCACGAACTCGGTCTGGGGGCGCAGGTATAGCTCTTCGGGAGGACCAACCTCCAGCAGCCTGCCGAAGTTCATCACCCCCAGGCGGTCCGCCAGCTCAAACGCCTCCTCCTGGTCATGGGTCACCAGGATGGTCGTAATGCCCAGCTCACGCTGAATGGCGCGCAAGGTGCGGCGGAGCTCCACGCGAATCTTGGCGTCAAGGGCGCCCAAGGGTTCATCCAGGAGCAAGGCCTCTGGCTGGTGGGCAAGCGCGCGCGCCAGCGCCACCCGCTGCTGCTGGCCACCGGAAAGCTGGCGGGGCATCCGGCTGCCCAAACCCGCCAACCCCACCAGCTCAAGCAGCTCATCGCGGCGGCGGCGGCGTTCTGCCTTCGACACCCGGCGAATGCTGAGGCCGAACTCGATGTTGTCGGCCACGGTCATGTACTGGAACAGGGCGTAGTTCTGGAAGACGAAGCCAATGCGCCGTTGCTGTGGCGGCAGGTTGGTGACGTCCCGACCGTGAAGGAGCACGCGCCCGTGGTCCGCCTCCGTCAGGCCGGCAATGGTGCTCAGGACGGTGGTCTTGCCGCTGCCGCTGGAGCCGAGCAGAACGAAGAACTCGCCGTCCGCCACCTCGAGGGAAACGTTGTTCACCACGGGATGGCCGCCATAGCGTTTGGTCAGTTGGTCGAGCACGATGGACATGATGCACCTTGAATAGTCGCGAGTCTACCCGGCGGCAGTGACAGGCGTCGTGACAAAGCTGTGACAAAGCTGTGACACGAGAAGTAAGAATACTTCCGATCGGTCGGGACTACGAGACCCGCAAACCGTAGCCCAGGCCGGACACCGTCTCGATATAGGCCGGTCGCGCCGGGTCCGGCTCGATTTTGGCCCGCAGCCGGCGCATGAGTTGCCGCACCATGTCCCGGTCGCCCCCTTCCGGCCCCCAGACGTAATCGATGATGCTCTCGGTGGTGAGCACTCGCCCGGCGTTGGCCATTAGGTAGTCAAGCAGGCGGCATTCGAGGGGCGTCAACGCCACGGGGCCGCTCTCATCATGCAAATGCGCCACGCGTACTTCCCTGCGCGAGGGGTCGAGCGTGAGATCACCGACCTGGCGAACGCTGGGAACGGGAGCCTTGCCGGCGCGGCGCAGCACCGCGTGGGCCCTGGCCACAAGCTGGCGGGGGCTGAATGGCTTGGCGATGTAGTCATCGGCGCCCAGTTCCAGGCCGCGCACGAGATCGTCCTCTTCGCTGCGTACCGTCAGCATGATGATGGCAGGGTGTCCCATGGCGGCGGCGTCATCAGCCTGAGCGCGGATCCGCCGGCAAACCGTGAAACCGTCGATTTTGGGAAGGTTGACGTCGAGAACCACCAGCTCGGGCTGCTCTTCCGTCCACCGCCGCAGGGCCGCCTCGCCATCGTGGGCCTGCACCACCTCGAAACCCTGGTGCCGCAGGGCAAAAGCCACCAGGTCCGCCAGCACCCGATCATCATCCACAACCAGGGCTTTCATGATTCCTCCACTTCGCTTGCCGCCGCCAAGGGCACCGTGAACCAGAAGAGAGCGCCTCCTTCCTGTCGGTTGGCAACGCCAACTTCGCCTCCCTGAGCCTCGATAACTGCCCGAACCACGGAGAGACCCAGGCCAACGCCGTACTGGGCCTCGCCATCGGCGGGATCCGAGCGGCGAAACCGGCTGAAGAGATCCTGCCAAAGCTCGGTGGCAACCCCAGGCCCCTGATCGGCGACCGTCACGCGCACCCACGATCCTTCGGGCGCGGCCGTGACCACGACCTCTGCTCCATCCGGTCCGTACTTGCAGGCGTTGGACAGCAAGTTGATCAGCGCCCGTTCCGTCCGGCGCACGTCTGCCCGCACTGGTGGCAGGCCTGGTGGCATCATCACCGTAAGATGCTGTCCCCGCTTCACAAACAGGGGCTGCATCACTTGCACGGCCTCGGCAACGATGTGCTCCACGTCCGTGGTTCGGGGATAGACGCGGAAACGGCCGACCTCGATGCTCGCTCCTTCCAGCAAGTTGTCCACCAACGTCTGCAGGCCGAGGAGGCCGAGGTGCAGCGATGCCAGCAGCTCCTGCAGCTCGGCAGCGCTCAGGTCTGGAGCCTGGTCCTGCAGCAGCTCGATGGAGGCCGCCAGGGCCGAGAGCGGCGTACGGAACTCGTGGGCAACGTTGGCCAGGAAATGACCCAGCAGACGGTGGATGGCCTCTTCTTCGCTGACGTCCCGGAACACAAGCGCCACGCGCGCCTGTCCTGCCTGCGGCGGCAGCAACCTGGCCCCTGTGACCGCCAGTGTGTGCGGCCGGCCTTCGGCCAGCACGACGTTCATCTTCTGGCGTTGGCCAGGAGGAGGGAGAGCCTGGCTGAAGCGATCATCCGCCTCCGCCAGCCTGAACACCTGGTCACACGAGCGCCCGATCACGTCAGAGCGGCGCCAGCCGGTGATACGCTCGGCGCCCGCGCTGAAGAAGACGATACGCCCAAGATGGTCGAGCGTCATGATGCCTTCGACAATGGCTTCAAGCAGGTGGTCGGACCAGGCCTTCTCGCGGCGCAGATCAGCCACCATGCGCTGCAGATCGCTGCCTGCCTCCTCCAAGGCCCGGGCCACCAACGCCACCTCGCGCACGCTCGTTTCGTTGGCCAGCGATGTGTCCAGGGTGCCGCCGCTCAGGGCGGCGGCGGCATCGGCCAAACGCGCCAGCGGCCGAGTGATGCGCCGGGCGATCAGGGCGCCCAGCACGGAGCCCATCAGAACGGCTGCGACGATGCCCAGGCCCAACATGCGGGCGAGGCGTTGTTGCGTGCTCATGATGTCGGAGACGGCCAGGGCCAGCTCAAGCTGCGGCACAGGCTGGCCTGCCGGCGCCGGCGCAAAGGCGGGAAGCATGTCGGAAAACGCCCGTCGCACCGCGAAGTAAGGCTGTTCATTCCAGGAAAAAGTCACCCGGTCCACGCCGTCCTTTGGGACGGCGGTGGCCGATCGTGAGGGCGTCCCGGCGGTGGTCGTGCCATCGAAGCTGGTCACCACCTGCTGGCCGTCAAGGAACAAGGTATGTTCCAGGCCGGTCTGGGTCTGCATCTGCGCGACGAAGCGCTCGTCCAGAAGCTTCCCGGCGATGACAAGACCCAACGCACCGTCATTGCCCGCGATCGGTCTTGCCGCAAGCAGCCAGATACGTTGACTGCCAGGTTCCGAGGTCACATAGAAGCCAGCCGTGGCGCCGTTCTTGCAGAGATCGGACGGCAGATTCTCACCGGCCAGGGCAGTCCTTCCGCCGGCGCTGTCGCAGATCAAAATGGCATCGACCCTGGCGCCTGCCTGCAGCGTGCGCAAGTAGCCCTGGATGGCCCCCGTATCACCCTGGGCCAGCAATTGGCGCAGGGTCGGACGCTCGGCAGTCAGGGTCGCCGCGCCCTCTACCTCATGCTGTGCAGAAAGGTAAAGCGCTTGCACCGCCTGACTTCCCTGTTCGACCTGCACCCACGCCTGCCGCTCCTGCTGGTCGCGAATCAGCCACTGTGCCGGCAGGCTGGCCACGATGGCCGTGAGGAGCACCAGCAACACGAAGGCAAGGATGATCTGGACGAGAAGGCTCTCTCGCCTGGATTCCAGCCACTTCATGAAGGTGCTCCCACGACAGCAACGGCCCGGAAGACAGCGACGACGGCGACGTTCATGGGCTCCTTATGCCATATCCAGGCTGTCTTCGCCACTCTGCGCTGCCACCATGACCCCACGGCAGCGGCATGGTATGCTTGTTCAGTCCCATCTTCTTTACCTCAGGAGGTCATCGTAATGGACCGCAAGTTCGTGACCATGAGCAGCGGGCTGGACCGGCAGAGTCCCCCGATGAGGCTGTTCGAGAAGGCGAAGCGCCTTGGCATTTGGAATCCCAGTGACATCGATCTTCAACAGGACGCCCGGGACTGGCAGCAGTTGGCGCCTGACGAGCGCGACATTCTGCTGCGCCTTACATCGCTTTTTCAGGCCGGCGAGGAAGCCGTCACTGTGGACCTGCTGCCGCTCGTCCAGGTCATCGGGGCGGAAGGGCGGCTGGAAGAAGAGATGTACCTCACCACCTTCTTGTGGGAGGAGGCCAAGCACACCGATTTCTTCCATCGCTTTCTGGAGGAAGTCGCTCACGCCTCGTTCGCGGACCTCGGGCATTACCATTCTCCCAACTATCGCACCATCGTCTATGAGGCTCTGCCGGCCGCCCTCAGCCGGCTCGCCGACGACCCCTCGCCAGCGGCGCAGGTTGCCGCCTCGGTTACCTACAACATGATCGTCGAAGGCGTACTGGCGGAAACCGGCTACCATGCCTATTTCACGGTGCTCGACCAGCAGCACATTCTGCCCGGCCAACGCGAAGGCATTCGCCTGCTGAAACAGGATGAGGCGCGCCACATTGCCTACGGGGTCTTTCTGTTGTCACGCTTAGTGGCAGAGGATGCTTCGCTTTGGTCGGTTGTCGAAGCGCAAATGAATGAACTGCTGATTCCCGCCTTGGGTGTTGTCATCGACGCCTTCGATCCCTATGACCCCATACCCTTCGGGCTCAGCCAGGAACTGTTCATCTCTTTTGCCACTACACAGTTTGACAAGCGCATGCAGCGCCTGGAAAAGGCGCGAGGAACCTCGCTCGCGGATGTGACAGCGAGCACCCAGGCGATCATTGACGAAGATGATGCCTAGAACAGAGAAGGACCGCCGTACCGATCCGAGCGGGAAACCGGCTAACCGCTCGCTCCGGTCCGCTGGTCTCTATGCCTGACACCTGTCCACCGTTCCCAGTCTACGCCAGTTCCCGCCTGGCCCGCATTTCGAGGAGCCACTGTCCCACGGAAATAGCCAGGCCGATGGCGATCAAGCCTGCCACCAGGATGCACACATCATGCATGGCCTCGACGATGGCGCCGGCGCTGGCGGTGGTGACATCGACGTTGGCGCCGGCGTAGACGTGCAGCTGGCTGACAAAGTAGGCGCCAAGGACGGCAATGCCTACCGTTTGGCCCAGGGTGCGGCTCATGCTCAGGGTGCCGGAGGCAACGCCGAGCCGATTCCTGGGTACGGCGCTCATGATCGAGGTGTTGTTGGGACTTTGAAACGTGCCCATGCCCAGGCCCACCGGCAGCATGAACAGAAGATACTGGCCGACGGTGCTGTCAACCTTGAGCAGCGTGAGGGCCAGGTAGCCGATGACGATCAGGGCAAGACCGGCAATGCTCACCGGGCGCGTGCCAATCCGGTCCGAGAGGATGCCGGAGACGGGATTCAGGATGGCGAGCACCAGGGGGACCACTGCCATCAACAAGCCCACCTGTCCCTGCGGCAACCCCATCACCAGCTCCAGGTAGAACGGAATGAGGAGCACAACACCGGCAATGCCGACGAAGGTGAGGAAGCCGGTAAACAGGTTGAGACTGAACGTTACATTGCGGAACAAACCCAGGTTGATCATCGGGTGGCTGACGCGCTGCTCTGTGCGCGCGAAGGCCAGCAGACAGAGCACGGAGACCGCCAGCAGAACCAGCACGTCCACCGACAGGAAGCCATCGCTCTGGCCGAGCGTCATCGCCAGGGTCAGGCTCAGGAGCAAGACGCCGATCAACAAGGCGCCGGCGAAATCGAATGACTCGCCGTGCTTGGAAGGCGCCAACTTCGGGATGAACACCAGAACCAGGACCAGCGAAAGCACACCGATCGGCAGGTTGACAAAGAAGATCCAGCGCCAGCTTGCCACCTGCAGGAGGATGCCTCCTACGGCGGGCCCAGCGGCGATGCCCAGCGAAATGATGCCCGCCGAGATGCCGATGGCCTTGCCGCGCTCGCGCAGGGGCCAGGTTTCCGTCACAATGGCAACGCCGAGCGCAAGCGTCATCGCCGCGCCGATAGACTGCAGGAAGCGAAAACCGATCAGCCAGTAGATGCTGGGCGCCAGCGCACACAACGCTGACCCCACCAGGAAGACGACCAGCCCGGTAGCAAAGACGATCTTCTTGCCCACCATGTCGCCAAGCCGCCCCATGCTGAGAGTGAAGACAGCCAAACCCACCAGGAATGCCAACGCCACCCACTGCACGGTGCGAAAGTCGGTCTGCAGTTCCTGGGTGAGGCTGGGAAGGGCGACATTGACGATGGTCCCATCCACCGCGCCCATGAACAGCGTGAGGCCGATGGCAACCAGGATCCACCACTTGTGGGCATGGGCGGGCGCCGCCGAGGTGGCGGAATCGAAGCTGGGAGAAGGGATGTGCTCAGTCATGCAGCGCGCAGAAGTCCGGTCGACCTGGTGACGTCTCGACACGGGCATCGTGCTGAGAACAGACAGTCCCGTCCAAGGGCATTATAGCTGCCCGGTTATCGATCGGCTGCCTTGCCGGCAGCATGAGGCCCGGCTAATGCGATCTTCCCGCTCGCGCGCACTCGGCGCAGGTTGTCGTCGTGGGCAAAATCTCCAGCCGCTCGGGGTCGATCTCGGCTCCACAGATCTGACAACGACCATAGCCGCCGTTCTGGGCCCGGTCCAGGGCGGAGTGCAGTGACTTGATCTGTTCTTCAAGCCATTCTTTGCGGGCCAGGGCAAGCTCCCAGGTCATGGCGCCGGTGCTGCCAGTGCCCGGCCCCAGTTCCGGTTTTTCCTCCAACTGGGCCTCGACCTTGGCAAGGTCCGCTTCGGCAGTGGCAAGTTCCTCAAGGATGCGCTCACGCGGGGTGGTCATCGTCATCATGGACGTCCTCCGTCCTGGAAGGGTCAATTGACCTGCATGCGTCAGGTTTGCGCGTCCGGCGCTCAGGAGAATTCAGGCGGCACCCAGTCCGTCACAAAACGCCGGAGGCTCTGCTCCGGAGCAACTCGCTGTGGTCACCTGGCATCGTGCCATCCAGGGCGCGGTCTCCCATGCCAGGCTTTCCAAAACGATCCCTTCCGTGGACCACAGCGGACCATGTCGCGGATCGCCGGCTAAGCGACGCTGCTAGGCAAATGTAAGTATGGCACACATTTCTGCCCCTGTCAATCATTTACATGACATAATCCCCACAGCCCAAATGCCGTCTGGGTGCGGGCAGGCGTCGGGCCCGCCCTGCGGCGCAGCGCCGTTCAGTCCGGCTGCCTCCGGCGTCCGTAGCGCTCGCGGAAGATGCCGGCGACGCCGAGCAGCACCAGGACGCTCCCCGCCACCATCCAGATCGTGATCGGTTCGCTTAGGATCAGCCACCCTAAAACGACGGCCACGACGGGGTTGACGTAGGCATAGGTCATGGCAATGTTGATCGGCAGCAGACGCAGCGCCTGCAGGAACGAGGTGAATCCGATCAGCGAGCCCACAAAGATCAGGTAGGCCAACGCCAGCCAGGCAGCCGGGGCCGGCGATGGCAGGGACTCCCTGGTCAGCAGCATGAGGACGATGAACCCCAAGGCGCCGAAGAGGTGCTGGTAGGCAGAACGCACGGTGACCGGGGCCTCGACGGGACGCCGCTGCTGGAACACCGAGCCGGCGGCCCAGCTTGCGGGCGCCACCACCAGGAACAGCAGCGCCAGCGGTGGAACCGCGGCTGAGGCGCCGGCGCCGCGCAACTGGGGCACTGAGAGCACCAGGATGCCGGAAAACCCGACCAGGAGCGCCGCTGTGAGCCGCCGCGAGGGAACGCGGCGGTCAAGGACAGCTTCGAAGATGGCCACCCAAATCGGCGTCGTGCTGATGAGCAGAGCCGAGTAGCCGGAGTTGGCGTACTGCTCGGCCCATAGCAGCAGACCGTTACCAAACGTCCACAGCAGCACGCCGGAGATGGCCAACAAAACGAGCTGGCGCCAGGGCAGCCGCCACTGCTGCCTACGAAAGACGGCCCACCCAAACAAAATGGCGCCTGCCAGGATCAAACGCGTGGCGCCCAGCGTGAACGGCGGAAAGCCACCGCGCACCGCCACCAGGATCGCCAGGTAGGTGCTGCCCCAAATAAAGTAGATGGCTACGAGGTAGGCAAGGCCCTCCCTCGAAACCTGGGAGTGTTTTGAAGCAGGGGCAGGAGATGACACCGGGCTGGCCGGTTTCAAGGTCGCCATGACATGCTTTGTCTAGAGCTGGGTCAGAACTTCGGGGCCTTTGGGCGTAATGGCCACCGTGTGCTCGAACTGCGCTGAAAAAGACCCATCCTGCGTCACCACGGTCCAACCGTCGTGCAGCAGCCTCCAGTCTCGTTTGCCAAGGTTCACCATCGGCTCGATGGTAAAGACCATGCCGGGCCGGAAGCGGGGGCCGCGGGAATCCATGCGGGTGTGAGACACCGATGGCGCCTCATGGAGGCTGCGGCCGATGCCATGCCCACCCCATTCGCGCACCACGGCGACACCCTGCGTGTCGGCGTAGTTCTCGATGGCGCTCCCGATATCGAACAGGCAGTTGCCGAGATGGCAGACTTCGATCCCCCGCAGCAGACACTGCCGGGTTGCATCGAGCAGGTGCTGCGCCTCGGGCGACACCTGCCCCACAGGATAGGTGACACACGAGTCACCACACCAACCCTCATAGCGCAGGCCGATATCAACGCCGATGATGTCGCCCGTCTTGAGCGTCCGCCCATCTGGAATGCCGTGACAGATCTCGCTGTTGACCGAGGCGCAGATGACGCCGGGAAAGGGAGGGTGGCTGGCGAGGCTGCCCTTGTACCCTTTGTAAAGGGGTTGGGCGCCATGCTTGACGATGTATTCCTCGACAAGGTGGTCCAAGTCAATCAAGGCGACGCCGGGTTTGATGTGCTCGCCCAACATGGCGAAGATCTCGGCCACCAAGCGGCCGGCCCGGCGCATTTTGGCGATCTCGTCGGGTGTTTTCAGAATGATGCTGTTAGCGGTGCTTTTTCTTCTCATGGCAAACCACGTAGATTTGGGGAACAACCCAGCCATTATACCCCTTCCTTCCCCACAAGCAGGTGCTGATGGTGGGATGATGATGCCGGCGCGGCTGCCGTGCCCGATGTTCCCCATGCACCCGCGTGGTCGACAGCGCCGCAGCGCCTCGGCGCCACCCCCCCCAGTTCTCAGTTGCGTCACCCCCAGGTTCACTCCGCCTTGTGGCCTCCCACATAGGTCGCCACCACCTTGGGATACGTAGCGCTGAAATCCTCAGGTGGAACCAGGTACAGGTCCTTCTCATAGACCACGATGTCCGCCTTGGCGCCCTTGTGCAGCGTGCCCGTGCCGGAGGCGCCGGTCGTGGCCGCGCTTCCCGCCGTGAAACCGCGAACCACGTCCTGGACCGTGAGCGGGGTGTGCAGGTCGGGCTGGCCGTTGCCTGTGGCCGCCACGCCGATGACGGCAGTTGGAGGCGTGTATGCGGGAGGAGACACACACAACCCAATTGCCACAACTACCAGGAACCTTGTCAGGAGGGCCATGCCGCACCGCCTTGGACCTGATACCGACAAGAGTACGCATCATCGCGCAAGACTGATGATATCTAACGCGAAGGCGATCGCCAAACAGCAGCGCTGCCCGCCGGGCACGGCAACATTCCTGCAGGCGAGGGTGCGGCTCAGGTTTTCGCGCGGCGCCAGACCTCCGGGAGGCGGCTGCACGCGCTGCCGAATGGCGGAGTGGCGGTGCCGCCTCCCGGAGGTCTCATCGACGGCACCGCCTTGCGTTCGTGCAGCAGCCAACGCGAAATCCCGAATCGTACCCGGCGGGCTGACAACGGCCGGGTCGCTTAGAAACGGCCTGGCATTCCAGAAGAAGTCACATACGTTCCGCCAGTGTGACCACCGCATCTTGAACACGGCCCGCACGCACGATGCGCACGGCGACCGGCTGCCCGACCCGATCCCCCGCCAGGTGGGCCTGCAGATCGTCCACGCGCCGGACGGCACGGGCGTCGAGCGCCACAATGGTGTCACCCAGAACCAGGCCGGCGGCCTCGGCCGAGCTGCCCGGTTCCACGGAAATGATCAGAACGCCGGTTTCCTGTCCAAGCTCGTCGGCCACGCCCGCGGGCAAGCGGGCCGTCTGCACTCCAACGCCTAGGTACCCCCGGCGCACACGGCCGTGCTCAACCAGCATCGCCGCCACGCGCCGCAGGGTTGGCGCCGGAATCGTCACACTCACCCCGCGCGCAAGGGAGGAGCTGTTCAGGCCAATCAGCTCACCGGTCACGCTGACCAGGGGTCCGCCCGAAAAGCCGGGGTACATGACGACGTCGGTTTGCAGATAGGCATCGATGGCGCCGCCAGCGCCTGTCTGCCACGCCGCACCCAAGGCGCTGATAACCCCGAGCGTGCTCTGCAGTTGGTCGCCCGGCCTGCCAATCGCCAGCACCAGGTGTCCGACACGCAGGCTTGCGGGATCGACCCAGGCAGCGGCCTGGAGTGACGTATTCACGCGGAGCACGACCAAATCGGTCGTGGGATCGCGCCCCACCACAACCGCGGCCGCCGTCGAGCCATCAGGAAGGCCCACCGTGATGCCCTCCTTCATCTCGACCACGTGATTGGCCGTGACGATCAAGCCATCGGCCGACCAGGCCACGCCGCTGCCCGCGAGGCGCCGCCGGCCCTCGACACGAACGATGCTCTTGCCGGCTGCGGCCACGGCATCGGCGAGACCATCGGATACTTGCTCAAGGAAGGTTGTCATCGTCTTTCTCTCCTGTATAGGGTGTATTTTCGCTGCAATGCCCCAGTCTAGGGCCTTCCTGGTCTGCGCACATCACCCTTTTGGCCGGTTGCCCAACTGGAAAAAAGTCTAGTCCGGGTGCCCGCCGGCGCTCAGAGCAGCACCAGCCCGCGGCGGGTCGCGCGTACGACGGCTTCTGTGCGACTGGCAGCTCCCAACTTCCCCATCAGGGCATTGACGTGGAATTTGACCGTGTGTTCGCTGATCCCCAGGCGCCGGGCAATTAGCTTGTTGGGCAGTCCCTCTGCCAGCAACTGCAGCACCTCTACCTCGCGCGGGGTCAACGCCTCCGCAAGCGGCGGGGCGGGTGTTTCAACGCCGCTCAGGTCCTCCACGACATACGAAGGGTCCAGCACCAGCCACCCTTCGACGACGGCCCTGGCCGCCGCGGCCACAGCCGACAGACTCGCCCGCCGCGGCAGCAGGCCCCGGGCGCCGGCGCGGCGCAAGCCGGCTGCCAGCACTGCCGGGTCCTCCGTTTCCGGGAGAAGCATAACGATGGGAGGCAAGCCGCTGCTCTCGGCCACGAGCCGCGCTGCCAGGTCGCGAGCTCCTGTTCGGCCTGGGTCCCAACCCACATCCCAGACCAGGACATCGGGACGATAAATCTCGCAGGCTGCAAGGAGGTCGGCGTGCGCAGGCTCCTGCCCGGCGAGCGCGCAGCCTTGCTCCAGCCCCAGGGCGCTGGCCAGGCCAGAACGCACCAAGGGGTCATCGGCCACAATCAGGAAACGCAGTTCGGACATCGATCAGTTCCTGCCTTCGAGTCTACGACGAGGCAGCGGCGAAGGCAAGCGTCCCCATCGCTGCCGCCCGGTCCCGATACTGTAGGCTGGATTGCGCGATGATCGGGTAAAAGGTATGATCACGGGGCAAATGAGCCGGCCTATGGCTGCGCCCCCAAACATTGTTTCTCCGTGAGAGGAGTTCCTTATGTCATCTGAAGCCCCGATATGTGCCGCTGTCACCAAGACAGGCGCCGCCTGCAAAAACCATGCTTTGCCGGACTCACCCTACTGCCGGATTCACCAGGACTACCAGCCTGCGGCGGCCCTGGCCCAGACCCCCGCTGTCCCTCAGGACCAAGCCGTCGGGCCGTATCAGGGTGAGCTCAAGCAATTGGCCGCCGAGCTGAACGAACTGGCCCGGGACCTGCACAAGCTCATCCCGGAGTACACGCCGCCGCCCTACTCTCCCCAGGGACTCCGCCACTTGCTTGACCATCTCTTGGAGCGGCTGGCGCCAGAGCCACGACGTCAGGTCATGCACAACCTGCGCGAGATGGTGAACAGCACCCCGATCGATGAGTTCAAGGATGTCGAGACCTGGAAGGGCATGTGGTTCACCCTGAACTACCTGGTTTCGACCGAAGCTGCCACACGCCGCGACTGGCTCATGGAGCGACTGGCGCGGCTGCCCGGCATGGACACCGTCAACGGTGTGCGCGAGATGCTTGCCAGCACACCGCCCCAGGAATTCCTCAACCCCGAGACCTGGAAGGGCATCTGGTTTATCGTCAACTACGAGGTCCAGAACCAGGCCGCCAGCCTGCGGCGGCGATTCCTGGGTGGGGATGGAAGCGAGGACCAGGTCGTCGAACAGCCGGTCGCGGAATGACATGGTGCGCCTGAGCCCCCTCACCGAGCCGAGCTTCGCTGCCTGGTGGCGGGACACCATCCCTGCCTATGCTGAGGACAAGGTGATGGCCGGCAACTGGCTGCCCGAGGTCGCGCTTGAGCGCGCCGAAGCCGAGTTCAAACGGTTCCTGCCGCAGGGTCTGGCGACGCCCGATCAGCACTTTTTCGGTGTTGTGGACGACGCCACGGGCGCGGAAGTGGGCATCGTCTGGTTCTCCGTGGGCGACTGGGGTGGCCGGAACGCAGCGTTCATCCTGGACTTTGCGATCTACGAGCGCTTCCGGCGGCATGGCTATGGCCTGCAGGCGCTGAGCGCGCTGGAGGACGTGGTCCGGGCGATGGGGATGGACACCCTGGCGCTGCACGTGTTCGGGCACAACCACGCTGCCCGCCGCCTCTATGAAAAGGCGGGTTTCGAGGTCACCAACATCAACATGGCCAAGCGCCTGGCGGCGGCGCCCAACTCCTGATGGCGTTTGATCCCAGGCCCCCGGAAGGCGCGACCGCCAAACCGGTCCTGGCCGTCATTCCCGCCTACAACGAGGCCGCCGCCATTGCCCCGGTGGTGAACGCCGCCCGGCAGCACCTTCCGGTGCTGGTGGTTGACGATGGCTCGCGTGATGAGACAGCCGCTGTTGCCGCGGCTGCTGGCGCCACCGTCCTGCAGCAGAAGCCCAACCAGGGCAAAGGTGCAGCCCTCCGTGCCGGTTTCCGCTGGGCCATGGCCCAGGGACATGAGGCGGTCCTCACCCTCGACGCCGACGGCCAGCATGACCCCGCCGAGATTCCGGCTTTCCTGGCTGCCTGGCAGGGCGCCGCCGGAAACGAACCGGACCTGATCATCGGCGCCCGCGATTTCGGCAAGATTCCCTTTGTCCGCCGTCTTGCCAACACGCTGGGCCGTTGGTCTTTCTCCTGGGCGGTGGGGCAGCCCATTGCCGACAACCAGTCGGGCTACCGCCTGTTGAGCAGCCGGATGATGGAAGCCACCCTTTCAAGCCGCGAACAGGGCTTCGAGTTTGAGGTGGAGATGATCGTCGTCTGCATCGAAAAAGGCTACGAACTGGCGTGGGTCCCCATCCGCACCATCTACGCCGACGAAGTCAGCCACATCTCACCCCTGCACCACGCCCGCCAGTTTGGACGCGTCGTCTGGCAGACTCGCCGGCGCCTGCACCACCGTCCGCCAAACGCCTGACGACTCCCTGCGCCGGCCCCTGGACCCCGCCAGCCTGACCCACGAAAAAAGGCCGGAAGAGGAAAGCTTTCCTCGTTCCGGCCCTTTGCTGTTACCAGAGAAAGAGAAGGGTCGAACTACTTGATTTCGACCACCGCACCTTCTTCTTCCAGCTTGGCCTTGGCGTCCTGCGAAACTTCCTTGCTGACGGCCTCAAGGATCTTCGAGGGGGCGCCGTCGACCACGTCCTTGGCTTCCTTCAGGCCCAGGTTGGTGAGCTGGCGCACGACCTTGATCACGTTGATCTTCTTGGGACCAACATCCTTGAGGATGACGTCGAACTCGGTCTGCTCCTCAACCGGCTCGGCGGCCGCAGCGGCGCCGCCACCAGCAGGCATGAAGCCGGCCATCGCCATGGGCGCGGCAGCGGTCACGCCCCAGCGCTCCTCAAGCAGTTTCTTCAGCTCAGCAGCCTCGAGCAGGGTCAGTGCGCTCAGGTCCTGGTACAGTTTTTCGAGATCAGCCATTTTGTGTGGTGCTCCTTGTGTTGCGTCATGGCGGGCACAGTCACCCGCGAAGTAGATTCGATGTGGGATGGGAAGACGGGCTCAGGCAGCTTCGCTGGCGCCGCCCTCTTTGTCGATGCGCGCCTGCAGCAGACCGATCAGGTCGCGATGAGGCGCGGTGATGAGGCCAGCGATGGACGTCATCGGTGCGGAGATAGCGCCCAACAACTGCGCCAACTGCACCTCGCGCGACGGCAGGTCTGCCAGCGCGGAGGCGCCGCGAGCATCCACGACCGAGGGGCCCAGGATGCCGCCAAGCACCTTGAACAGTTCACCGCTTTCCTTGGAGAAGTCGCGCAGCACCTTGGCGCCAGCCGCGATGTCTTCGCCGAGAAAAGCGAAGCCAACCGGGCCTGTCATGGTGTCCCTGGGCGCCGGCCGGTTCAACTCTTTGAGCGCGATGGACATCAACGTCTTCTTGGCGACGACGAAGCTGGCATCCTGCTCGCGCAACAGCCGTCGCAGCTTCTCGAGCTGGGCCACGGTCAGACCACGATAGTCGGCAAAGACGATGGCCTGGCTGTGAGCGATCAGCTCTCGGAACGACTGTAGCTGTTCGTTCTTGCGTTCTCGTGAGACGGGCAAGTGTGATCACCTCCTTTGGGGTGAAATAGAAGGGTCCCGCGCCAGAGAAGGAAAAGAAAAAGCCTCTGCGTCTTGCGGGCAGAGGCTGGAGATGCGACGGAGCAACCGCGTCTCACGGTCTGAAGGGGAACAGTCGCATGGACTGATCCCGGCGGGCCGTACACCGCGTTGCCGCGTACGTCCTCCCTTACTTCGCCTCGGCAGGCATCGGATTAAGCCGGCCGGCAAAAGAACCGGACCTGGCGCCTGCTGTCATTGACGCTGGGAAACGACGGTATGAGATTGGCAAACGTCTTGAAAGCCTCGGGATCGAGTCCCTCAGGACGGGAGCAACAAATCAGGCAAGCGTACGAATGGCGGCCAGGGCGTTGACGTCGACGCGGACCGAAGGGCTCATGGTCGTCGTCAGGAAAGCCTTGCGGATATAGGTGCCCTTGCTGGTGGATGGCTTGTTGCGCATCACCGAGTCCACGGCAGCTCCCAGGTTCTCCAGGAGGGCATCGGTCTCAAAGCTGCGCCGTCCGAAAGCAATGTGGATATTGGCGGTCTTGTCCACGCGATACTCGACGCGTCCCTTGCGGGCTTCTTCGATGACACGCTTGATTTCGCCGGGCTGCACGATCGTGCCGCTCTTGGGGCTTGGCATCAAGCCGCGCGGACCGAGCACCTTACCGAGGCGACCGACCTTGCCCATCGCCGAAGGGACGGCAATGGCCATGTCGAAATCCACCCAGCCGCCCTGAATCTGGGCGATGACGTCATCCAGCCCGACGTAGTCGGCGCCCGCCTCTTTGGCGATCTCAACGGCGTCGCCATCGGCAAACACAAGAATGCGGACGGTCTTGCCGGTGCCGCGCGGCATCACCACCACGCCGCGGACCATCTGGTCGGCGTGCCGGGGATCGACGCCCATGCGCATGTGCAGCTCGAAGGTTTCGTCGAAGCGGGCGCTGGCGTACTGCTTGAGCAGGTCGATGGCTTCCTTGGGGGCGCGCAGTTCGTTGCCTTCGATCTGCGCTGCGGCGATGCGGTAGTTCTTACCGTGTCGGGACATAATGTGCTCCTGTGGTCATCGCGGGCCGAGTTCGGCCCTGCCACTTGGGGTTGAGAGAGGAAAGAGTGATCAGTCCTCGACGATTTCGATGCCCATGCTGCGGGCGCTGCCCTCGATCTGGCGCATGGCGCCCTCGATGTCGACAGCGTTGAGGTCCTTCATCTTGGTCTGAGCGATCTCACGAACCTGTGAGCGCTTGACCTTGCCGACCTTGTCCTTGAGGGGATTGCCGGCGCCGCGGTTGACACCGGCAGCCTTCTTCAGCAGGTCAGCGGCCGGCGAGGTCTTGGTGATGAAGGTGAAGGAGTTGTCGCTGAAGATGGTGATCTGGGCAGGAATGATGGCGCCAGCCTGGCCGGCCGTACGCGCATTGTATTCTTTGCAAAAGCCGACGATGTTGACGCCATGCTGGCCCAGGGCCGGACCCACAGGGGGAGCTGGCGTCGCCTTGCCGGCGGGTAGTTGCAGAGTAACGATTGCTTTGATCTTCTTGGCCATGAGGACTCCGGGGCTTCTTTAGACTACACTTTCTGCAGTTGCAGAAAATCGACTTCGACCGGCGTTTCGCGGCCGAAGATGGAAATCATGATGCGGGCCTTGCCGCGATCCAGGTCGATGGCGTCGACAACGCCCTGGAATTCGGCAAAAGCGCCTTCGGTCACGCGCACGCGCTCACCGATCTTAAAGTCAACCTGGACACGAGGCTCGGCCGATTCGATGCGGCGCATGATGCGGTCCACTTCATCGCCACTGAGCGGCGTGGGCTGATTGCCAATGCCCACGAAGCCGGTCACGCCTGGCGTATTCCTGACCACGTACCAGCTCTCGTCATCCAGGACCATCTGGACAAGGATATAGCCAGGGAACACCCGGCGTTCGACCACGCGACGCTGACCTTCTTTGAGCTCGATCTGCTCCTCAGTAGGCACAATGACCTGGAAGATCTTGTGTCCTACGTGCATGGACTCGATACGGTGTTCCAGGTTCTTCTTGACCTTGTTCTCCATCCCGGAATAGGAATGGACAACGTACCAAGAGCGGCCGTCCGCCACCTCTTCCGCCTCCGAATCCTGGTCAACCAGATCGGCGGACGGCGTGTCCGAGAACACCTCAGGCGCGGACCCCTCAGCCGCCTCGACCGGCCTCGCCACGGAGGACGATTTCGGCTCAGGCCTCTTCTCTTTCGAAGCACGCTGGGCTTTGCTGGAATCGGTCACGGAAGTGATCCCTGAAGTCAGATGCCAACTGAAGGCAATGAGGTCTAGATCTTGAGAAACAAGGACATGAGTTCGGCGCCGACAGCCTCGGCCAGACCGAGGATCACAGCCATGACCGCCGTGACGACCAGAACGATGGCGCTCAGGCGCAGCCACTCCTGCCGTGTCGGCCAAGTGACCTTCATGAGTTCGGCACGAGTTTCGCGCAGGTAGTTAGTGGCTGCGTTCTCCGTCAGTCTCGACGGGGCATCGGATTCATCATTGGTCATCGTCTACATTCTCCGAAATCAGACCGTGCGTGGGGGGCCGTGGCGGTGAGATGCTTGTGATTCGCAGTGCTCAGGAAAGGGGCGCCAGGCAACCACACTGGTCCTTTACGGTTCAAGACACCGCCCTGGCCTCAGGGACGGTGTCTTGAAGGAATCAGCAGGCGAGGCAGGGCTTGAACCCGCAACCTGCGGTTTTGGAGACCGCTGCTCTGCCAATTGAGCTACTCGCCTACGGGTTTTGGCGATTGGAAATGGGGTCGCGAAGAACAGCCAGGGTGGTAGTTAACCAACGAGGCTGCCGTTAGCTCGCGAACCAATCCATGATACCTTACTTAGTCTCGCGATGCAAGCGATGGCACTGGCATCGGGGGCAGTACTTGTTGATCTCCATGCGGCCGGTTTGGTTCCGGCGGTTCTTGCTGGTGAGGTAGTTGCGTTCCTTGCACTCAGTGCAGGCCAGAGTCACAAGAACGCGATTGCCTTTCTTTGCCACGGATTACCTCGATACGACATTGGGTAGGGAAACAGGGAGCAGGCACAAGGCCTGCTCCCGGGGAAGACTTGATTGAGGAACGCCCTCAGAGCGATATCAGGCAGTGATCTTGGTGATGACGCCAGCGCCAACCGTGTGCCCACCCTCGCGAATCGCAAAGCGGGAACCCGTCTCCAACGCCACCGGCACGATCAACTCTACCTCCAACGTCACGTTGTCACCAGGCATGACCATTTCCACGCCCGCCGGCAACTGCACGTCGCCCGTCACATCCATCGTCCGAATGTAGAACTGCGGCCGGTAGCCCTGGAAGAACGGCGTGTGCCGCCCCCCCTCTTCCTTCCGCAGAATGTACACTTCCGCCGTGAACTTCGTGTGCGGCGTGATCGAACCGGGCTTCGCCAACACCTGCCCGCGCTCCACGTCCTCGCGCGTGATCCCGCGCAGCAGGACGCCCACGTTCTCGCCCGCCTCGGCATAGTCCAGCGTCTTCCGGAACATC
>JAKOVD010000111.1 GCA_029782215.1 Chloroflexota bacterium | reverse complement strand
CGTGATGCAGCCGGTGGATGAGCTGGTGGCGCAGCTCAACCGCTTTCAGCCCACCGTGCTGGCCACCTACCCCACGGCCGCCGCGCTGCTGGCCGACGAGGCCGAGGCCGGGCGCCTGCGCATTCGCCCGCGCTGCGTGATGATGGGCGGCGAGACGCTGAGCCGCGCCGTGCGCGAGCGCGTGGCGCGCGTCTTTGGCGCCGCCGTGCGCGCCAGCTACGGCACGTCGGAGTTCCTGCCCATCGCCTGGGAATGCGCGCACGGCCACCTGCACGTCAACGCCGACTGGGTGCTGCTGGAGCCGGTGGACGAGCAACATCGCCCCGTGCCCGCCGGCGAGCGCTCGCACACCGTGCTGCTGACCAACCTGGCCAACCCGGTGCAGCCGCTGATCCGCTACGACCTGGGCGACCGCATCACCTGGCACGGCGAAGGCTGCGCCTGCGGCTCGCGCCTGCCCGTGATCGAGGTCGAGGGCCGCAGCGACGACGTGATGCGCGTGCCCGCGCGCCGCGCCGGCGAGCACGTCAGCCTGCTGCCGCTGGCCCTGTGCACCGTGCTGGAGGAAGAGGGCGGCGTGTTCGACTTTCAGCTGCGCCAGCAGGGCCCCAGCACCCTGGTGCTGCGCCTGCCCGGCAGCGACGCCGCCGCCGCCGCCGCCGTCGAGCGCTGCCGCCTGGCGCTGCAGCAGTTTGCCCAGCGCCAGGGCGCCGAGCCCATCCACGTGCTGGGCGAGCTGGGCTGCGCCGTGCCGCGCGGGCGCAGCGGCAAGGCGTGCCGCGTGGCGCTGGATGCTGCGGCCTGAGTACCCCACGGCCCCACCGGCGGGTGGGGCTTGAAATCAGGGTCAAAATGGGCTGCGGCGCCTGTCAATCATGCGCAAGAAGCTATTGAAATAATAGTAATTATCCCACGCCTCATCGCCATACTCGCCCTCGATACCCTCAGCCCCGTGCCGCGCTGCCTGCACACGCGGTCAAGCAGCTTGAGCGGCGCGGCGTGTGCCTCAGGCGAATTTGCAGGCGGCGCAGCGTGCAAAATTTCAGGTTTGTCTAAATGACAAGAAAACCCGGGATTGAGGTGCGTCACCAGCAGCACTGAGCATGTTATCGTGCAGGCTAGTGTCGAATCGACGCCATTTAATTGGTTAAGCTTCCTTATTATTTTATTCGCAGAAAAATGATGCATCGCCTTCTGAAGTTCCTATGGCTAACTTGCTTCGTCAGTTCGGCTTGTGCTCAGCAATTTTTACCTCCTGAAAAATGACTCATTCAGGAAAGACGTATAGCCTGGCCTATAAAAATTCATTGCCCAATGGCAGAGAAATTTTTGAATACACAACAGACAATGAACCCATAGAAAAATGGTCGTCTCTTGTCACGTTAAATTATGCAAAATCTTTGGCTGCTACGCCATTGAAATGGGCTGACACAGTAAAGGTTGCGCTTGATCGTGAGAAACCAAAGCCGCATTACAGTTTGTATATAAAGGGAAATAATGGATATGCCAAAATTATCTATGAACCTGACTCCAAAAATCCGATCTATGAATCCAATGTTCATAAGAGTTTTCATATGGAGACATGCGGTGGTCTCCTTGTTTTTCAGTTTGCTAAAAAATATCCGCAAAATACCGATCAGTCTGACGAAGGCAAGCTGTCAACTTTAAAGCAAATTGCCAAGGAAAATACCCAATTCGCAGATGAAATCGAAAAATCTGAATGGCTTCCAAATTGCAGTTAAGGACACTCTGCAAAACCTCCAACCGGCGAGACTGGCGCGAGGCGAGAGGATGAGAGACGATGGCGGACATGACACAGATGACCTTCGGCCTTGATCCGCTGCCCAAGAAGACTCGCAAGGAGGTCTTTCTTGACGAGATGAATCTGGTGGTTCCGTGGGGCGAGTTGGTGGCGCTGATTCAGCCACACGCCCGCGGCG
>JAKOVD010000103.1 GCA_029782215.1 Chloroflexota bacterium | reverse complement strand
TGCGCCCGCTCGCGCCAGCCAACACCGCATCGTTCCCTCGCCGTGCTCGAACACCCGCACTGCTGCTGATAGATCCATTCCCTCCGCCAGGCCCGTCAACGCCTGCGCTACATGCTTGCTCGCCGTCTTCAACTGGTACATGGGTGTCTCCCAGCGTGACGTCACCTTCTTCCCGCATGCCTGGCAGTAGAAATCCTGGATTCGCTCGCACTTCCCGTGGCTCCCATACCCGATCAAGGCATGCAAATCCTGGTTCCGTATCCCGCGATAGACGCATTCCCGATTCCGACACGCATGCCCCTCCGTCGCGATCTGCTTCTTGCGGCCCCGTCGACTCTTCACTTCCGGCCACGGCCGCGGCAGCTCCCGCTCCCGCACCACCCCCTCACACCGGCTGGCATGCCGCTGCCGACAGTAAGGACAGTCATCCGGCGTCCGCGCCCGCAACTGCCGCAGCTTCTTGGCCGGCTCAACCTTCCATCCCTTGCTTTGCCACAACTTCCAGAACTGCCACAACCAAACCAGCACCAGAACAGTGCCTGCGAATATCACACAGTCGTTGCGATCCATGGGGGAATCTCCTGCTCACCGGCTCAACTCAAGCCGATCCGGCAAGCATATCCCCCACCCGAGTGCCTGTCCACCTTGTTCTCCTGTTCCTCCCCGCAACCCGGCGCCCATCGGAATTCCCAACTGCGGATAGTGCCTGTACCGTCACCAGGCTGTCATTCCTACCCATTCGCTACGTCAGATTCTACCCGCAACTGAACCCGTATGTACCGGCAGAACGCCAAGAACTGGAGAGGGTGATCGGGATCTTAGAACCGCCCCCCGATCAGCTTCCAGGACTGGTCGTCAACCCGGACTACGGCCCCGAATGGCAAACCATTCGGCGGGAGGTTCTGCTGGCGGCTGGGCGCCGCTGTCAGATGTGCAATAAGCCCATCTCCGGACGGAATGCCCACGTTCACCATCGCACGAAACTGAAGGACCTATCACGCAAGCAGGCCAACCAGATGGCCAATCTCGTCGCACTCTGTCCGGCATGCCACAGCAAAGCCGAACGGGGCCTATCCTGACACGTATGTTTCATGCAATGGAGAGCCGGATGCGTCGAAAGGCGCACGTCCGGTTCGGAAGGAGGGGTGGGGAAACGTGCCCATCGCGAGGTGGATAACGCGCCCTGCCCCTACCTTACCAATGGGAGGACCCCCATTGGGAGGACCCGCAAAGGGAGTACCCCCAGGCAGGGAGCACGCTTCTCTGATACCACGACACGCAATCCGACGCGTGCGAGCCAAACGCAGAACGCTATCTGCCGGGCTCTCCGTTCGCTGTCACGGTTTTAGACGCCCGTTGACGATCGCTGGTAAGAAGATCTGCTGCCCAAAGCTGCTAAGCGTCACGCCGACCGGCCCGTACGACGTCAGCGCGCCGGTTACGCTGACTACCTCAAGCGTATACCAATAACTCTTGGTGGGCCCGACCGCAACGTCGTCGTAGCTGTAGGCATGCCCTTGCGCCCCACCCGGCGTCAGAGCGGGTACGAAGGCCAGCAAGATTTGTGGGCCAGCGGCGGCATCAGATCGGTAGAGGTTAAAGCCTGCCAGACTAGCCTCGTTGGCCGTGTCCCAGGTGACCGCGACCCGATCAGCGCTACCCTGGACACTGAAAGAGCCGAGAGTCACGCCAGTCGGGATGCCCTTGAATGTCGCCGTGATAAGTTTGCTGCTGTCCATGGTCAGCGTGACCGGGTTAGCCGCGCTGACCATGTCCCCGCTCCAGCCGGCGAAGGTCGAGTCGGGATCCGTGGTCGCGGTCAGCGTGATGACCGCGCCGATAGACAGGGGTTCGCTGCAATCCGCGCCGCAGTCGATCCCCGGCGGATCGCTGATCACTACGCCGCTGCCCGTGCCATCCGTGTACACATTCAACGGGTAGGTAGGAAGCCCGAAGTTCGCCAGGATGCTCTTGTTCTCGGTCATGGTCAGTGTCGTGGTCATGCCGGTGCTGAAGAGGGTGTCGGTGAACTCTTCGCTCCAGCCCAGGAAGGCGTAGCCCGTGTCAGGGACGGCCGTGATCGTGACCACCTCACCCACGACGTACTGATCTTTGTCGGGGTCCACGACGACCGATCCATTGCCGATCCAGCCCGTATTCAGGTTGTAATTGTCCGGCTCGAAAAGGGCGACCACATTGGTGCTATCGGTGATGGTCAGGGCCTGCGTAGCGGTGACGCCGCTCAGTCCTGCTTGCCACTCTGCGAAGTGCCAACCCTTAGCCGGGACCGCCGTCACCGAGATCACGTCGCCGTACGCATAGGTCGCCTGGTCGGGGTCGAGGACGATGCTGCCATTGCCGGCAACGCTCGTCCCCACGGTGTAGACCGCCGTGACAAAGAGGGCTGTGACCGACTTGTTTCCGTCTATGGTCAGGTTCTGGCCGCCGCCGCTGCCCGACAGGTCTCCGCTCCAGCTTTGGAAGGCATAGCCCGGATCCGGCGCCGCCTGCACGGAGACCACATCGCCGTAAACATACGTGATCTGATCCGGGTTGCGGATGATACTGCCGTTCCCGGAGACGCCGGTGTTCAGCGTGTACTGATTCTGGGTGAAGGTGGCGGTGACCACCTTGCTGCTGTCCATGGTCAGGCTCTGGGTGGCAGTGCTGCCACTCAGGGCCCCGCTCCAGCCGGAGAATCTCCAGCCGGTGGCAGGGGTGGCGGCGATGGACAGCACATCTCCATAGACGTAGCTTCCCTGGTTCGGGCTGGCCGTGACGCTGCCGCTGCCCACCACCCGCCGGGCCAGGGAGTACTGGTTCCGGGTAAAGATCGCGGTGACCGACTTGTCCTGATTTATGGTCAGGCTCTGGGTGGCGGCGCTGCCCGTGAGTGCCCCGCTCCAGCCACTGAAGCTCCATCCTGGGTCTGCCGTGGCAGTCAGAGTCACCACAGTGCCGGCAGGACGGAGGCCGGTGATCTCGGAGACTGACCCGTTGCCTGACGTAGCCACCGTCAACAGATACTCGTCCAACTCGTAGGCCGGACCGCCGGGATCGACAATCACTCCGTTGGCAAGGCCGTCTGCGTCGCCCCGGCCGCCATCCACGAAATAGAGGATGATGCGGTCGGACAGGATCTCGGCCCCGGTGCCGGAGGCGTAGTTGAAGCGGCTCCAGCCGCTGGCGGCGCTGTATTTGTAGTAGGTCTTGATGCCGACCGTGTCCGTCATGAATAGGGTCACGCTCGTGCTGCCGCCTGGCGCCAGCCCGGCCAGCGTGAAGTTCAGGTAGCCCAAGGGGAACTTCACCTTGTTGGACTGACTGCCATCCCCGGCGGACGGCGTGGCGGACAGGCTCACCTGGGTCAGGGTCATGCCCTCTGCCGCGGCCACAGTCATGTATTGGCCGGTGAGGGGGCTGGCCACGGACGCGACATTCATCTGGGTGCTGTCCGGAATGCCGTCATAGTTGCCATCGCCGCCGTTGGGTGCGCCCTCTTCCACGCCGTCTGGCACCCCATCGCCCAGAACGGTCACGGTGAAGTTCGTGTTCAGGCTGCCCGCCTGGATGGTCACCGTGCGGCTGCCCTCGGCGCTGCCCGCGGGTAGGCTCCACGACCAGACGCCGTCGCCCTCGTCCGTCACCGTCCCCTCGGAGGCCGACCAACTCAGACTGGCGTCCAGGGGACTGTAGGTCCCGGTGTTGGTCACGATCTGGCTCTCGTAGCCGCTGACGCTGCTCTGGTCCGCCTGCAAACTGGTCGTGACGCCGGTTACGGTCAGCGTTTTGGTCGCAGCCACGTGCTCGCCGTCTTCATCGGTCACGATGACGGTCATGGTGGGATTGGCATAGCTTGCCCCGTAGATGTAGAAGAGGAGGCCGCCACCAATGGCGCTGTAGCAATAGTCGCTGGTTCCGTCGCCCCAGTTCAGTACACAGTCGGTCATGGTGTCCTGGCCCGGATCGACCAGATCACCGAAGGCAACGGTCAATTCCTGACCCACCGCCACTGTATCGGGCGTCGTGATGACCACGGTGGGCGGTACGTTGGTAACGGTCATTAGGAACGACGGCCTGAGGACAAAGGCAGAGCCGTCCCCAATGGCCACGGTATAGTTCACGATCTGGGATTGATCGGGACCGTCGGCGCTGGTATAGACCCAACTCCAAGTCAGGTTCACCTCATCGATATCGGTGATCACCCCGACGCTGGGCGGCGGGTAGAAGCTGAACAGGGGCGTGGGATCGCTGGGCGGCGCGATCAGCCTGCCAGTGTTTGTGACCACCGATCCCTCTGGCACGGTGATGGCTGACTGGCCGAGAACCACCGCGTAGTCCACCTGGATGGGCGTCGTGACACTTTCCACGTTGTTGGCGGTGTTCACTTCGTTGCCGCCCGCCGCGTCGCTGATGGTGACGGTGTTGGTGATCAGCAGGCTGTCCGGCAGGAAGTAACCCGTGTACAGGGTGAAGGTCACCGAGCCGCTCTGGCCGATGCCCAACGTGCCCAAGTCCCGGGTGCAGGTGTGGTACCCCGCCAGCGTGTACGGGTCCGTCACGCAGACCCAGTTGGTGTCCGGATCGAAGGGATCCCGCTCGCCGCCCTGGCTCCACGCCGCGGTAAGGCGAGGCTGGGCAGGCTGGGTGCCTGTGTTGGTGTAGAACATGGTATAGGTCACCGGCGTGGAGCCTTCCGTGGAGTACTGGAAGGAGGTCCCGCCGTCGGTCATGGTGACCGCCAGATCGATCTGCGCATCCACGGGAACCCGGGCCGTGGCCGTGTTGTCCGCCGGAGTGCTCTCCCCTCCGTCCGCGCCGATGGTGGCGGTGTTGGCGATGGCCGTGGTGCCCGCAGACCAGGCGCTTCCCACGGTCACAGTGAAGGAGACGACCCCGCCTGCGCCGACGGCCACATCGCCCACGGCCAGGGTGCAGGCGCTGCCTGCCACGCCACCCGCGGCGCAGGCCCAGCCGGGATGGCTGAGGGCCGGGTCGAAGGCGGCGTCCACCGGCACGGTTTCAGTGATGATCACGTTGGTGGCGGCCACGGCTCCGGCGTTGGTGTAGGTGACGGTGAAGCCCACGCTATCCCCCAGCCCGGCCAGGGAGACGCTGCTACCCTTGCTCACGGCCATGTCCGGTGCGGTGATGGCGAAGTCCCAGGCGCCCTCCACGAATTGCCTGTTGCCCACGTTGTCGGTGCCCCGCAGATCAATCTTGTACGCGCCAACGGGCAAGGCGGGCAAGGTCATCTGCCAGGTCGTGAACAGGCTGTTGGCCGTATCCAGGGTCACGGGTGTCCATGTGCCTTCGTACTGGCCGAAATCACGCTGGTCGTAGGTGCGGATGCGCGCTTCCAGGCTGCTGACACCCACATCTATCGGGTTGGCGATGTCGTAGATGGTCTCATCGGCCAGGGCTTGGGCGTAGATCACCACCTCGTCCACGGTGGCGGCCAGGGCGTTGCCGCCCCTTGCCGTGCCCATCAGGATGGCATCTTCGGCGCTGAAGGGGATGTGACCGCCGCTGTCCGCTGCGCCCAATTCGCCGTTGACGAAGAAGGCGCGCTGCCCGCTGGCCGCATCGAAGCGCCAGGCCAGATGCACCCATTGCCCGGTCGGGATCGTGCCGGTCATGACCGTGTCGTCACTGCCGTAGCCCAGGATCGGGCTGCCATTCTGCACACCCACGAAGAGCCCCTCGCTGGCAGTGCTGGGGTTGCTGCCCAGCAACGCCTGGCCGCCACTCCAACTGGAAGCGTTGACCCAGGCCATGACAGTGAAGCTGCCGTCGGCCAGGCCGAGCTGTTGGGCGGTAGTCGTGGTGGTGATGGCCTCGTTGCCGCCGAAGGCCAATACATCGTCCGAACCGTCGAAGGTGACCGCCTTGCCCCGCTGGCCGGTCACGCCAGAGGTGGGGCACGCGGGTGCAGTACACTGCATGGTGAAGCCGGTCTGGGAGCCATCCTCCCACAGGCCGCTCCCCGTCTCAAAGTGGAGATGCAGGGTGCGCCCGTTGGGCGGATAGGGTACGTCGCTGGCAATGCCGGCGATGGTCTTGGTCGCCAGGGGGCTGAGGTAGTTCTCGCCGTCGGTCACATCCGCATAGGGGGGGCGACCGTCCAACTTGAGGGGCGCGCTGGCGCTGGCCTGATTGCCAGCGCCGTCAGTGGCCTGCGCCGTGGCCGTATAGACGCCGTAGGGTGCTTCAAGGAAGGGCTGGGTCGCCTGCCAGGTGTTGCTCGCACCCAGATCTGCCGTCCGGTTGCCCGTGACCGCCGCGCCGGTGTGATCAAGTACGGCGATCTGAACGGCGTTGCTGACCACGCCGCTGTCTGTGTCGCTCACCGTGCCGCTGATTACCGTGCTCTCAGTGATGGCCAGCACCCCGCCGGTGCTGTTGATGGTGAGGGCGGGCGCGCCGTCGTCGACCCGCACGTTGGCGGAGGCGATGGCCGACACGTTACCCACCACATCCGTGGCGCGGGCTTCGATGGTGTGGGCGCCTGCCCCGGCCTGGAAGTAGTAGAGCCAGGCGCTGCTGGTGGTGGCGTCTCCGGTGCTGGGAGCGGCGGACTGCCACGCCCCGCCGTTGATGCGGTACTCCACCTTGGTCACCTGGCTGGAGGCGTCGGCGACGCTGAGGGCGAGGACCGTCTCTGCCGCGCTCACGGTGGCTGGGGTCAAGCTCATGTCCACGGTGGGCAGATCCGCGTCCACGTAAATCTGGTGCTGATCGATGACATCGAACCAGGCGGACTGGTAGTTGTACATGGCCGCCACCTGCCCGGCGTCCAGGACGGTCTTGAAGACGGAGACCTCGTCCATGCCGCCGGTGAAGCCTTGCCCCAACCGAATGGGGTTGGCCGCCGTGCAGATGGCGCTGCCGATCCCGGTGGTGGCGCCCGCCAGCGCGCCGTTGACGTAGATGCGCATGACCTGGTTGGCCGCATCGTGGGTCGCCACCACGTGGTTCCACTGGTCTTCCAGCAAGGGCGACGCCGCATCAACTGTGTTCCAGTTCGCTTCTGCGTTGGCACAGGCGGATTGGCGATCAAAGCGCACGATCATGGAATTGCCCAACAGCCACAGGCGGAAGTTGGCATCAAATTGACTGGTGTTGCTCTTGGTAAGCAGCCGCTGAGCGCCCCTGGTCCGCTTCGTCGGTTTGACCCACAGGCTCACGCTGAAGTTGGTCAAGGTCACGGCACTGGTGGCGGCCAGGGTGAGGGTGTCGTTGCCATCAAAGGTGACCGCCTCCCGCATCTGGCCCTTGTCACCGGCCCCTGGGCACGCCGCCGTGCTGGTGCAGGTGGCGATAAAGCGGTTGTTGGAGTCGTCCGCAAAGCTGGTGAGGCTCAGATCCTCGTCCAGGTGCAGGTTGACCGCGGGAGCACGGTCAAAGTGGGCCTGGATCTCTGTCTGGGTGAGGGCGCGCTTGACCACGGTCAGATCGTCCATCAGGCCGTTGTAGTAATAGTTCGCGCCGCCCAGGGCGCTCCAGCGACCGATCTGCAAGAGGGTCGTCGCGTCGGGAACGCCGTAGCTCTGCTGCCAAATGGCCCGGCCGTTGAGATAAAGAGTGTAGCGGGCCTTGGCCTTGTCGTAGACGTAGGCCAGATGGTACCAGCGCCCGGTGGCGTTGTAGAGAGTGTCTTTGTCTTGGGCGAGCACTGCGCCCTGCACGGTCATGCGCCCATTGTAGAGGCCGACATAGTTGTAGGCGCCGATCTCCATCAGGGGAACCAGGCCGAGGCCGCCGGCGCCGAGGAAGTCATCGGGCTTGATCCACATCATCACGCTGAAGTCGCCGCTGGTGAAGCCCAGCTCGTCGGTGGAGGAGCCGAGGAGCAGGTAGTCGTCCACGCCGTCGAAGTCCAACGCCTGGTTGCGGCGGCCCGGCACACCGCTGGTGGGGCAGGACGCGCCGCTGCACGCCACGCTGGTGAAGTTGCCCGAGTCGTCGGCGAAGAGGGTAGCGCCGGGGGCTTCGTCGAAGGGCAAGTCCAAAGAAACGTAGTTTGCGTTGTACAACTGGGCCACCCGCTCCGCGTCCAGGGCCGTGGCATAGACGGCGAAGTCATCCAACTCGCCCTGGAAGAAGTCGTTGTTGTTGGACCAGTAGAGGGTGCCCCGCAAGAGGCTGGTCGTGTATATCCAGATCGATTGCCAGGAACCCAGATAATTGACGTTCTTGATGCCGGTGATTTGCTTGAGATTATGGTCTGGCTTGGTGCCGCTGGTGTCGAAGTTGGTATCTGTGCTCTCGTCTTCCGGGCACTCGATGAAGCAGCCGCCGTCATAGTTTTCCCAGAGCCGGAACCATGAATTGCTGGCGTCATTCAGCACCCGGGTCTTGTCCAGCGCCCAGGAGGGCGTATTGCTGGTTCCCTCGTCCAGGTTGGCCCAGGCCACACTGCCCGCGGAGCCGTCATTGTCGAAATTCAGGCGCATCTCCACTTTGTGTCCGCCGGCAGCACCCCGGGGGTCTTGGAACTTGTCGAAATCTACATAGTCGAAGTGCAGGTAGCCAAACGGGTTGGGCCGGCCAATGGAGAAGCTGCCGACCGTGGGCGGCGTCACTGCCGCGCAACTGCCTGTAGTCCCGCCAGAGATTGGCGCGCCGTTGATATAGAAGACCAGGTTCGAGCCATCGTAGCTGACCGTCAGATGCTGCCAGGCATCCAGGGTCAACACACCCGTGTTGACCGTGCTCACTTCGCAGGTGGTGGCGCCGTCGCCCCAGATCATGCGCAGGCGGCCATTGCTGCCCACATAGAGAGAGGGATAGATGGTCTTGCCGTCCCAGGCGCTGCGGGCGCCAAAGACGCCCTGATAGTCGGCGTCGGTCCATTTGCCGAAGGCCGTGGCGGCGCCGGCATCGAAAGGATGCGTTCGGGCCTTGGGCTTGATCCAGGTGACAAAAGTGAAGGCGTCGCCGGAGAGGTCCGGGGCCGTGGCGGTCAAGTAGTCCACCTGAGCGAAGGTGGCGCCGCTGCCGCCGCCCACGGACGGACAGGCCGCACCGGAACAGGAGACGGCGTCGCTGCCCCAATTGGCGCTGTCCCGCAGGTCCACCGTCAGAATTGGTCTGCTGTAGCGGGCGGCCACCGTGTTTGCATCCAGAGCGCTGGGATAGATCTCCACTTCGTCAATTTGCCCGGTGAAGCCTGATACAACCGATCCGAGGAAGTCCCGACCGCCAATGGTGACGGGATCATTGGTGAGACAGGCCGCGCCGCTGAAGGACGCAGACGCAACTTCCATGCCGTTGAGATAGAGTCGCTTGGTGCTGCCGTCATAGGTGGCCGCAATATGGCTCCACTGGTTGAGGGGTAGGGCTGGGGTCTGGATGCTATTGATGCCGCCCTCTCCCGCGCAGCCACCGAATGTGAAGAACTGGACCTGATTGGCGCTGAACGAAAGAGAGTAGTTCTGCGCACTGCCGTCGCCCGAGGTCTTGGTCAGCAGAACAGAAGGACTGCTTTGGGTCGGTTTGATCGCCATAGCCAGCGTGTACTGGGTCAGATCCAGCGTTTCATCATCCGGGATTGAGACGACATCGCCGCCGTCGAAGGTCAGCGCGCTGCCGGTGGCCGTCGGACAACTGGCTCCGCTGCACGCGCCGTTGTTGCCCAGGAATGAACTGTCGACAAAGGTGGTGCTGCCCACCGGCTCGTTCATGTGCAGCCAGAGGGCGCGCCCGGTGGGATCTTCGATGATCGCCCCGGCGCGGATGCCCATGTCCACCGGCCCGCTGCTGGTCAACCCGGCTGCGGCCACGCCCAGGTTGCCGGTCAAGGTCACCGCCGTCCGGGGCGCGATGATGCCCAGGGATTGATAGCGCAACACGCTGTCCAGGGGCAGTTCGGCTTCCAGCAGGCCCCGGGCATAGGGCAGGGCCAGTTCGTTGGTGACAACCGCTGTGTAGGTGATCACGCCCGTGGGCGCGACATAGGGTTGCAGGCTGCTGCTGGTCTCGATGGTGGAATCCAGCCCCAGCACATTGAGCCGGGAGGCCACATTCGGGTTGTAGGCGTAGATGCGCTCCTGCTTGTCGGAGAGGGTGTCGTCGTCGCTGTCCGGGTCGTTGGGGTCGGCGCTTACCCAGGTGGAGAGGGGGTTCCCGCTGCTGTCGTAGTCGTAGACGATCGGCCAGCCGCCGGTGAACGGCGCGGCGCTGGTGGCGCAGGTGGGCGGATTGCTGTTGCTGAGCACGCTGTTTTCGTAGGGGTTCAGCCGGTTGGGGTGGAAGAACTCTTCGCCATCCAGCAGGCCGTCGCCGTCGGTGTCCGTCCGGGTTGGGTCCGTGCCGTAGAAGAGTTCCCAGTAGTCGGTCAAGCCGTCGCAATCCCCATCGGCCTGAGTCGCGTCGAAACCCTTGGTGTTCATCTCGAAGTAGTCGCTCAGACCGTCCGCGTCCATGTCCGGGGTGTTGTCGTTGGGATCAATGCCGCCCACTGCCTGGCTGCGCAGACCGTCGCCGTCGGCGTCGGCCAGGGTGGGGAAGCGCTTGTCCCAGGCCAACCGGTACCCTTTGCCCGCGTCATCCAGCACGGTGGTGCGGAAGGCATCCAGGGTGTTTGGCAGGACATCGAAGTAGAAGCTATTGTCCAGGGCGAAGTGGTTGGTGTCATCGAACTCGGAGACCCAGCAGGTGATCAGCAGGCCCACCACGGTCAGCCAGCAGTTCTGCATGGGTACGGCAAAGCCCTCGGAAAAGTAAACGGGCAGCCCCTGGTTGATCCCCGGCGCGGTGAAGGTGTGGACCAGGGGCTGGATGGGGATGGACTGGTAGAAGCGGGCGTCGTTGGCGCTGATGGACGAACTCTTTTTGCCCGGCACATCAATCCAACTGGTCCCGTTCAGGTCCAGAGGAATGTCCTGTTTGCTCTGCTGCATGCGATAGGCAAAGGTGGCGTTGTCCAGATTGTTGTCACTCCACTGCCACCACCACAGATAGCCCATCCAGTTGGGATCGTCCATGTAGAGGGTGTTGGTCACCGTGCCGCTGAGGGTGACGCTGTTGCCCACAAGCACCCCGTCCTGGCCGCTTTCGTTGCCGAAGGTCGGGGTGTCCAACACCACATCGAGCCGGTCGCTGCGCTTCAGATCCACCAGGGGCGTGGTGTCGTTGATCACATAGGAGAGGGCATTGGCTATGGCGCCGCTGATGCCGCCGCAGAACCAGCGATTGAAGTTGGCGTCTGCACCCAGATGGAAAGCGCTACAGACGGCCATCATCACGCCGTCGATAATGCTCAGGAAAAAGAGGAAGTGTGAAAGGGCGAAGATGCCCGCCGTCACAGCCACCAAACTCAGGATGGCAAGGAAGGTTTCCACAATGATAGCCCCGATCTGGTCGGCCAGCAGGCGGCTGAACGCCGGGGAATCGGCCTGCACGCGCCCGCTGGCCAGGGCCAGGGTCAGGGTCAGCCCCGATGATGCTATCTGGGCTGCAAGTCCGGATAGGCTCCAGGCTTTGACCTTGTCGGTGATGACACTACTATAGTATTTTTGTGCTTGAGCGTTCAGGCGCTGACTTTCTTGGATACGATAGGTCTTGATTGGGCCGTCAGGCATAGACTGAGCTTCTGTAAGCAACTCCCTGGCCTTCGCGAATGCGCCATAGGTGCTCGTCTTCTTTAAGGTACTGAACTTACCGTACTGCCAATCCTGCAATTTGCCAAGAGACCTGATCAGGGTGTGGTCATAATTGCGCGCCAACACAGCAGAAAAGCCGGTGCTGAGGGCCATAGAGCCGGCTGTCAGCAAACCGCCCCCGCTCACATCGCCCAATCCCGATGTGGACTGGGTTGCCTCCTGTCCAGTCACGGAGGGAATGACGACGCCAGAGACAAAATCGGAGATGAATGTGTCCAGAATGGCATAGACCCGCAAGTCCAGCAGATCCCCGCCGTTCACCGTCGTGGGGTAGTTGGATATTTCCAGCAAGCCCAGGGCCGCGGCAGAGGCGCTGTTCCCTTGCAGCACATCGCCGAACCCCTCCAAAACCGTCCCGCGGGAGGCAGCCAGAGCTGCCCAGGCATCCGCAGTCCCGGCCGGTTTGTTTGCATCGACGGTGGGGATGTTGAGAATGCTGCCGTCGATGAGCGCAAAGTACTCCTTCAAACCCGTGGCCAGGCGCTGCACGATGGCCGCTGCCGGTTCGGCTGGACGCACGTGATCCGTGTTAACCAGGGGGATGCCCGTCACCGAAACGCCGTTAATGGCCAGGACTTCGGCGCTGGCGACGTACAATGCCAGATAGGTGTTGAGGGCCATGAGAATGGCTCCATCCCTGGCCTTGGCCGGATCGCTCACGGCATCGCCGCCCAACAGATCGGTCATGACCGCCGGGGTGAGGGTGCTCTCCAGCGCGGCGGTGAGATCGGCCAGCAGGGCGTTGGGGGCTACATCGCTCCACCCCCCGCCAGTGGTGAAGCGGTAGGTTTGCTGGCGCATGGAGCCCACTGAGTTCAGGTCCGTCGCGTTCAGGTCCACGTGGAAGGTGTTGTCGGCAAAGGCGAAGCGCTCCGTGGTGATGGGCGGATCGCCGTCGGCGATATCCACCTCGCCCAAGGTGCGGGTGCGGGCGCTGCTTTCCGAGAGCAACAGAACGCTGGCGACGGTGCCGCTCACGGGGTCGGATGTGTAGATGGTGCGCAGGAAAGCGGGCACGGCGTCCCCGCTGGTGGACGCCAGCAACGCGGCGTCATCCACCAGCCCTGTGAGATGGTTGAAGGCGAGCTTGCCCCCCAGACCCCACTGGCTGGCTGTGGTGGAAACATCCCCCAGATCGAAGCGCTGACCGGTCGTCACTTCCTGGGCATTCAGATAGACCTGCTGCAATGTGTCGGCCAGATGCCAGAGGTCCGGCTCGTAGATGCCGGTGTTGGCGGTCTGGGCCGCCATCAGCGCCTCGGCGCCATGGTGTTCCTGCACCCGCAAGCCGGTCACCACAAAGTCGTCGTAGTAGGTCTGGAGGATGCGCGTCTCGCTGGTCCAGTTGACGTGATCTTTATCTTGGCAGTAGGCGGCGTAGCTGGTCCCCTCCGGCGGGGCGCAGGTGTCTCGCTGGCCGCTAACCAGCCAGATGACCTTGACCCGATGGGATGCGCCCCATCCACCCGCGTCCGCGGCCAGCCGGTAGGACATGCGCGTCTGCCAGGCCACAGGCGAATCGCCGTTGGGGTCCGTGGCCTGAACCAGGGGCGCATAGACAATGCGATCGCCGTTCTCGTTGAGGGTGACGTTGATGCCGTAACTGTCCAGCAAGGTGGTGTCCAGCCAGTCAGCAAGGGGGGCGGTCTGGGTGATGGCGGACGAACTGACCGTGGGGGTGATGGGCAGCCCGCCAGCGGGGTTCGTTGGGGAATAGGGAATGGTGATCTCCAGCATGGGGATCAGCAGCATGTCCCCGTCTGCGGTCAGGGTGTCCGTGGTCACTCGCCGGATCTGGCCCTGGTCGTCGTCATTGGGCCAGTTGAGGGTGCTGTTGGCCCACCACAGGTGGCGCTCGTCCAGCGGTCGCACCTGGAAGTCCACGAAGAGGTTGGTGTCCGGCGTCGCGCCGGCAATCTCCAGATTGAAGGTCTGGCTCACCACGGCCTGGCTGTCGAGTGGAGCCAGGTCCGCGCTGTCGGGCACGCCGTCGCCGTCGTCGTCGAAATCGTAGACGTTGGGCACGCCGTCGCTGTCCGCGTCGTCGCACGTGTCCAACAGGGGGGTGAGCAGGGTCGTGGTGATCACATCCGAGCGGCCAAAACATTCAACGCCATCGGTCAGGCCGTCACCGTTACTGTCGGGGTTGAGGGGGTCCATGTACCAGGTCTGGCCGCCTACCGTGACAGGGGTCACCTCGGTCTTGTCGCTGATGCCTTCTCCGTCCGTGTCGATCTGGTCGATGCGGGTGCCCAACTCGTAGATCTCCACGTTGTCGGTCAGGCCGTCGCCGTCGCAGTCGCTGGTGGCGGTGATGACGCACGTGGAGGCGATGGATTGGAGACTGGAAACTGGAGATTGGAGATTGGTCTGGTTGGCGGTCGTGGCGGCAGGCGATTGCTGGGCCTGGGCAAGGGGAATCTGGTGCGGGTTGAGGGGTGGCCGCTCTTCGGTGCTGGTCGCAGGCTGCCTGTCTGCGTTGCGCGCCTGGATTTCAGCCAGGTTGCTGTAGGCGGCGGCCGTATGGGTGGATTGCAGTAGGGGCGCGACCACCATCGAGAAGATAATGACGGCATAGATGGCCCCGCTCACCGGCAAGCTGTGCCGGTAGCGCAGGGCCAAAGCCGCCAGCGCTAACATGACCAACAACATGCCCACGGTCGAACTCGCTTGCTGGACCTGTCTGGCGCCCTCTCGCCCAAGCATGCCTCCCAGCGTCAGGCGCGGCAGGTCCCCATTCAGGGCCAGCGCCCCGGCGGGCTTCTGTGCCCAGCCGGAGAACTCGGTGGTGATCTCGGCCTCGGCCCACTCCCTGGCACCGGGCTGGGAAGGGAAGGCCAGCCGCAAGATCTGGCGCACGGGCAGGCCGTCGCTGTTGATCCAGATCTCGCCGCCGCCGGTCATGTCCACGTACTGCTGAGTCATCTGCAAAGAGAGGCCCGCGGGCAGTGCGCCCCGGGTGCGCAAATAGTCCTCCATCTCGGCGCGCATGAGCTGGGCGTATTTCGCGCCGCTCATGTCAAACTGGTAGCGCGTGACGGACTGGGCGTAGTCCGGCGGCAGCATGCCCGTGGCAAAGAAGGCGTCCTGGCTTTCCCCGTCCACCCGCCGCACGTTCTCCGCCGCCGCCAAGAAGCCCATGGGATCGCCGCCGGGCGCAAAGAGATCCGTGGCGATCTCGGTCTCGGTCCACGGGTCCGCGTCCGTCGCCCGGCCATAGCCCCGGCCGTTCTCGACCTTGATCTGCAGGGGCGGCTGGTTGGTCACCGCCATCTGCAAGGTCATACGCCCGGCGGGCGCGTCCATCTCGCCTTCGATCACGTATTGATCCGTACGGGCTGTGCGCCCCACATTGTCCAGGCTCAAGACCGGGTGGAGGGTCTGAACGACGGTTGTGTGATACCGGTACTTGCCGATGTCGCCGGCCAGTCCCCAGGCGCGCTGCAGATCCCGGCGCGCGCTGGAGGACTCGGGTTCAGGGGCGATGAACTGCGCCGCGGCCGTGTGACTGCTCTCGCCGGTTGGCGAGTCACTTGCGGCAGAGGAGGGATCCCTGATCGGTAATAAGTGCTCGGCCGGCCGCGCGTGGACCGTTGCGAAGCGCTGGACAGCAGAAGCATTGGGGCCGACAAGAAACAGCGCCATCGCGACACAGAGAGTCGCAAAGGTGAGAAAACCATAGATTGCCGAACGGACACGTCTGTCCATGAAATCACTCCTGCATGCTGGTCAAGCCGGCGAGGACGAACCCCATTCGATTGGATTTGCCGGTTGGCCAATGGCCTGGCACGAGAATAGCCGGCAACGACACGATGCCGACCTGAGTTCCATTCTATCGCCCCGTCATTGTCGTCACCAGTAGCATTTGTCATGTACTTCGCCGCCAAGCCATGACAGGGATCACGGTTCTGAGGATGAAACATGAGCGAAGACACGTGTCCGCCGGTGGGAAGGGTAATATAATGGAAGGCAAGATGAAGAGAACGACGGAAGACTTCCTCAGCCTGCTGCGCGGAGGGGCGCTGCTCTGGAGCACCTACTTCGTGCTGGTGGCGGTGATGGACGCACTGCGCGCGGCGCCGAATTCGCTGCCTGCAGGGTATGTCCTGTTTTACGGTAGCGCCGTCGTCCTCCTGCCGCTCCTGGCGTTTCTTCCAGGTCTGCCGGCAAGGCTGGGACGGGCTTTTCCCTTGTTGATCCTGACGTTGATGGGCTTCCTGCCTTTCGCCGGTGAGGCCCTCATCCTCGCACGGTATGATGTGCAGCCCTGGATCGACCTCCTGGCGACCCAGGGCGTCTACGCGCGGCAGTGGCTGCCCACGTTCCTGACTGTGGCCCTGGTAGCCTATGGCTACCGCTGGCCTCTCGTCATCGGGTTCATAGCTGCGCTCACGGGCGTCAACATCCTGCTGGCCGCGCTGCGTTTTCCGCGTGAGACCCTGCCCGTTGCCCTCGAGTTCGCGGTCGTGTTTGGCGGCCTGACGGCCGTAGTTCTGCTGGGCGTCAACCTGATGCTACAACGACTGCAGCGTCGGGAGGACGAACTGCGGAGGCTAAACGAAGAATTGTTGGCGCTCGCCGCCACTGCAGAGGATCTGGCCACCAGCCGGGAGCGCAACCGGATGGCCCGCGAGCTCCACGATACGCTGGCCCATTCCCTGAGCAGCCTGCTGATCCAACTGGAGACAGTGGGAGCGTACTGGGATGTGGATGCTGAACTCGCGCGCAGGCAACTGACGCAGGCCGAAGAGACGGCGCGTTCGGGCCTGCATGAGACGCGTCGCGCACTGCAGGCACTGCGGGCCAATCCGCTCGACGATTTGGGGCTTGAACTGGCGCTGAAGGAGTTGGCTGAAAGCGCCGCGGAGCGGGCCGGCCTTGAGCTCTGTTTCCAGATGCCCAGGCGTCTCCCACCGCTCTCCAGCAGGATGGAACAATGCATCTACCGGATAGCACAGGAGGCGACCAGCAACGTGGTGCACCATGCCGATGCCAGGCATCTCAACCTGTGGCTCACCCAGGCGGACGGATGGATCACGCTGAATGTACATGACGACGGCGTTGGCTTCATGAGGGCCGAAAACCTGCACGCCGGGCACTACGGGATTGCCGGCATGGAGGAACGGGCCACCCTTGCCAGAGGCCAGCTCGTGGTTACGACAGGGCCAGGCGAGGGCACAACGGTCGCGCTGCGCCTCCCGATCAACTCGGAGTGAAGAAATGCGAGTCATCATCTGCGACGATCAGGCGCTCATCCGTGATGGGCTGCAGTTGCTGCTCGATCTGGAGCGTGAAATTCATGTCGTGGGCAAGGCCAGCGACGGTTCCGAAGCGGTGGAACTGGTCGCGCAGACACAGCCGGACCTGGTGCTGATGGACCTGAAGATGCCGGGGATGAACGGCGTCGAAGCCACCCGGCGCATTCGGCAGCGTTTCCCCGGCGTCAAGGTGCTTGTCCTGACGACTTTCGATGATGACGAATGGCTGTTCGATGCGCTGCGTGCAGGCGCGGCGGGCTACATCCTGAAGGACACGCCGCGGCAGGACGTCGTCAAGGCCGTCCGGGGCACGGTCGCTGGCAAGACATTCATTGACCCGGCAGTCGCCGGCCGCGTGCTCGATCGGGCAGCCGGTGTAACGAAGCAGCCAGATACGCTGGTCACCGAGAGACTCAGCGAGCGAGAGGTGGAGGTGCTGCAGCTCCTGGCAAATGGCCTCAACAATCGCGACATCGCGCACCGGCTGCACCTCTCCGAGGGTACAGTGCGGAACCATGTCAGCGTCATCTTTGCCAAGCTTGAGGTCACGGATCGCACGCAGGCTGCCATCATCGCCATCCGGCATGGGTTGGCGGATGGATGATGCGCTCGTAGTCTCGAACCGCCGCCGCGCCCATGACGGGCAGGTTCCATGGCATCAGTGAACGAACCGCCCCATGAAGATCTGAGTCGACGCAACGCGTGCGCCTCGCTACCTCTTCCCATGTAACAGCGCCAGCGCGTGCGGGTACTGGCACTATCCGCAGTTGGGAATTGCGACGAGTGCCGGGTTGCGGGGAGAAACAAGAGAACAAGGTGGACGGGCGCTTGGGTGGGGGATATGCTTGCGGGGTCGGCTTGAGTTGAGCCGGAGAGCAGGAGATTCCCCCATGGATCGCAACGACTGTGTGATATTCACGGCCACTGTTTTGGTGCTGGTTTGGTTGTGTGCAGCAGCGGCACGAGTGCCGATGGAAGCTCTGGCAGACCAAGAGATGGAAGATCGAGCCAGCCAAGAAGCTGCGGCAATTGCGAGCGCGAACGCCGGATGACTGCCCTTACTGTCGGCAGCGGCATGCCAGCCGGTGTGAGCGGGTGGTGCGGGAGCGGGAGTTGCCACGGCCATGGTCAGAGGTGAAGAGTCGACGGGGGCGGAAGAAACAGGTTGTGACGGAGGGGCATGCGTGTCGGAATCGGGAATGCGTCTATCGTGGGATTCGGAACCAGGATTTGCATGCGCTGATCGGGTACGGCAGTCATGGGAAATGCGAGCGCATCCCCGACTTCTACTGCCAGGCCTGTGGAAAGAAGGTGACGTCGCGCTGGGAAACGGTGCGAAACTGCGTTTTGCCATGTACAGGCTGAAGACGGCAAGTCGGCGAATAGCCGAGGTGCTGACGGCCTTGGCGGAGGGGCTGGACCTATCGGCGGCGGTGCGTGCGTTTGGCCGCGGCGAAGGAACGAAGCGCTGCTGGCTGGCACGAGCTGGCGCCCATGGGGAGCAGCTGCATGAGCAGCATTTTCGCGATCTATGGCTTGAGCACGTGCAACTGGATAAGCTGGTCGTGCAGATGCGAGCCAAGGGCCGAAAGATGTGGCTATGGGTGGCGCTGGAAGCAGAGACCAAGCTGATGCCGGTGTTGCAGTTGGGACCACGCACGCAGGAAATGGCCCACGGGGTCGTGCACTCGTTGCGGGCGATGTTGGCACCCGGATGCGTTCCGGCGTTCACGAGCGACGGATGGAACCTCTACTTTTATCGCTGACGGCGCACTTTGGCGAGTGGCAGGAAAACGAGGAAGGCAAGGTGCACTGGGTGGTATCGCCGCAGCTCGTGTATGCGCAGTTGAAGAAGATCAGGGTATGGCGCCGGCTGGTCGGCACGGAGCAGCGTGTGCTCTGCGGCACCAAGGAAATGTTGAGAGAACGGCTGCATGGCTGCGGCCTGCGGGCGACGATCCAGACGGCGTTCGTGGAGCGCGTCAACCTGACGCTCCGTCAAAGCGTGGCCGGGCTGGCGCGGCGCACGTGGTCAATGGCAGTGGCACCTGTCGAACTTGAGGCGCACCTGATGTGGTACCGGGCGTACTACCACTTTGATGCTGTTGGCGAATTGCTCATGCTGGCGCCAAGGCAGCAAGATGCGACAGGCGGGTTGTCGAACGCGGAACACCGGTTAGCCAGGCGAGGACCCGTTTGACATTGATGGCGGCGGCGGTAACCAGGTGTTGAAAATGCGTTTTGACCAAGCCTCGATAACGGCTGCGACGCATGTCGAGTTTGTCGGCTGCCTGAGCG
>JAKOVD010000096.1 GCA_029782215.1 Chloroflexota bacterium | reverse complement strand
CCGCTCCCAACTCGTCTCGCATGGCCATGTACCTATTGCCCTTGACAAAGACGGCTCGGGCCACTTGCACCGTCTGCTCCGGAATCGTGAAGTCCTTGGTCGGCTGTAGAGACATCTTTCACCTCCAAAATGGTAGGCTCAAGTATACACGGCCACCCCACTGCGATTTCGCCAACAGCATCCTCTTTCTTACATCGTCGGCCATTCGTGACGTCTCACCTAACGGCCTCCCGCCTTTGATGCCGGTGTTTCTTCAAGACGATTCCTCTATAGATGGCAATTGGAGAGCCGAGCCATTGATACACATTCGCTGGGCAGCAGTGCAGAATAGCGAGGTAACGGCTGGATATTCAGCGACCTGGGATCAGTCACCTGACACTGAACCTGTTCCATTTCCAAGCATCCTCGGCAGTAGCACCGACGTAACTAGTCCACATCTGGCTTCAGGTCGCTGGTACCTTCACCTGCGTGCTGTTGATCATGCGGGCAACGCCAGCCTCACTGCGCACGCTGGACCATTCTTCATCGATATGACAGCGCCGACATGGGCGCCTGTGACCAACCGCGAGGCGCTGACCTGGCACAATGATCCAACACCTCCGCGTTTGACCTGGGAGGCCGCCAGGGACGCAGACTCAGGCATGAAAGACTACCGCGTCTATTGGGGGGAAGATCCGGCGGGTGTGGGCGACGAGGCTGTCGCAGAACCGGCGTTCTTGCCGTCAGCATTGGTGGATAATAATGAGTTTGGTGTTTACTATCTGCGAGTCGCCCCCGTTGATGCGGTGGGGAATCAAGGCGAGTGGCGTACGGTGGCAACATGGCAATACGACGGCGCACGCCCGACCACAGCCCTGCAGATCGACGCAGGTCCGGTTTCACGCTCGTTGAATGTCAGTTTGAGGCTGACAGCAGCCGACAGCGGCAGTGGCGTCGCTTCCATGCGTTTCAGCTCTGACGGCTCGAACTGGAGCGATTGGGAACCCTACGCCCTGCAGCGGGGCTGGACGTTTGTCGACAGGCCTGATGTCCAGACGCTGTGTGCCCAGGTGCGAGACGCCGCAGGCAATCTGTCGGATGTTGTCGAGGCCAGGACAAGGGTTGAACTCGCTGTCTTTCTGCCTGCGTCGGCCGATTACAGCCTTGCTCGCAGCGCTTTCGTCATGGGCGGCGGCGTAAAGACGTCTTCCAGTAGTTATCGCCTGCAGGGCGCCAGCGGCCAGACTGTAGGTGTTGGCCGCCTTCTAGGCGGGGGCTATCAGGTGTACAGTGGTTACTGGCAGCCCGACATCCCAGCGCCGACGCCTACCGATACCCCGACACCAACGCCGACGCTGACTCCCACCCCGACCCCAACGCCAACAGATACCCCAACCCCAACCCCAACGCCAACGCCGACCCACACACCAACGCCGACGAACACGCCGACGGTGACGCCGACGCATACGCCAACGCCGACTGACACGCCCACAGTGACGCCGACAGATACCCCAACGCCAACGCCGACACATACGCTAACGCCAACACCGACACATACGCCAACGCCGACAGACACGCCAACGCCAACACCGACACATACGCCAACGCCGACTGACACGCCCACAGTGACGCCGACAGACACCCCTACGCCAACACCGACGCCTACGCCAACGCCGACCCACACACCCACCCCCACGAACACGCCGACCCGCACACCGACGCCGACGGATACGCCGACCCACACACCCACCCCCACGAACACACCGACCGGCACACCAACCCCGACGGATACACCGACCCACACCCCGACACATACGCCAACGCCGACTGACACGCCCACGGTGACGCCTACAGACACCCCTACGCCAACACCGACGCCTACGCCAACGCCGACCCACACACCCACCCCCACGAACACACCGACCGGCACGCCAACGCCGACGGATACGCCGACCCACACACCCATCCCCACGAACACGCCGACCCGCACACCGACGCCGACGAGCACGCCGACCCACACACCCACCCCCACGAACACATCGACCCGCACACCGACGCCGACGGATACGCCGACCCACACTCCCACCCCTCCCGTGCCGCCAGCCGGCGTGGGTGGCAGTGGCGACACGAAAGGGGGGTTGGTGCTAAGCTGGACGTACGATCCGGCCAATACCGCAGGTTATCAGGTTTTCTACAGCTTGAACCCTTATTTTCAGATTGGCGACGGCTCTGACACGCTCGTTCCCGTCCCCACCGGTGCTACCTGGACGCATGCAGGCGCCCTGTCCGACGACAGCAAGAACTACTGCTATCTCGTGCGCGGCGTAACCGCCGGCGGCCAGCCCTCCGCACCTTCAGCCAAGATCTGCGAGTTCACCTTCGGGCTCATACCTGGCGTGCCGTAACGCTCGTGCCTCTGTCACCGCGCTGTTGAGATCGTCAATGGCCGTAAATGGCTGCATAGAGTTCGTTCAACTGTCGTTCGGTGGTGCGAATGCCATCGACTGCCGTTTCCCAGGCGATGGCGTCGGATTCGACCTCCCAGGTATAGTCCTGCTCCTTGGTGATTTCCAGGCGTTGGAACGACTCGAAATCCATCCCGTATTTCTGACTGAGCTGACGGGACCTTGTTCTCACATAGACCTTACAGTGAGTCGATCAACCGATTGTACTCGTCCACTGTCAGGCCAATGTCGTGTACGATCTTTCGCAGCAGTGGACGAACAATGACCTGGCTGCCGTGATCCGGGATGACAACGATCCGTCCGTCCACAGCGCGAAACGTGTTGTAGCTCCCCTGGCGGCGCACCCAGGTGAAGCCCTGCATTTCCGCCAGCCTTGACAAGTCTCGGTAGGGCACGAGCTTCAGCCGGCTCGTAAGGTTATGTCGAGACGCTGCAGCCCTACAAACGTTGGGTAGGCTTCCGGAACTTCATTCTCTTGCACGGTTGCCAGATAGACCTGAATGGCCTCTCTGACGTTCGTTTCCAGTTCTGCCAGACCCGAAGCTTGTGTGTAGCAGCCCGGCAGTTCCGTCACCGACCCGACCAGCCAGCCGCTTTTGGGGTCGCGCTCGATCAGTACTGTAAATTGATAGTTCATCATGGTCTCCGCCGTTGAGCGTCTGCAAAGTCGATCAGTGGCGCTTTTGTCGGAGTATAGCTGTTTGCGGCCGCGGAGCCAATCGGTGAACGAGGAAGGGCCATCCCGCGGTTCTGGCTGAAGGTCTTCAGGGCGGGCGCGGTCCGCTTCTGGGCAGGAAACATCTGCATGGCGCTTTGAACGAAGTGAAAAGTCACCGTGGCCGGGTTGGAGATGCTTCACTTCGTTCAGCATGACATAAGGTGAGCTCTGCGTTCAGGATGCTGAAGACCAGTCAGGTTGTCGCTGGCCAGGCGGCGGCGCTCGCCTTCACCCTGCCCGCTTGACCTGGAAATGGTCGAAGTCGTTGGCGACGACGACTTCGGGGAAGATGGTTTGGGCTTCTTCCAGGACTAGGCGGCCGGGGTAGCGACGGGAGATATGGGTGAGGATGAGGCGACCGACGCCGGCGCGCCTGGCCAGCCGGGCGGCCTCGGCGGCGGTGAGGTGGCCGAAACGCTGCGCCATGTCGCGATCCTGGTCCAGGTAGGTGGCTTCGACGACCAGGGCGTCCACATCCTGGATCCGTTCGACCAGGGGCCGCGTGCGGGCCAGGTCGCCGATGAAGGCCAGGCGGGTGCGCGGGGCGGAGGGGCCGAGCACGTCATCGGGCTGGATGGTGCGGCCGTCAGGCAGCGTGACGGCTTCGCCGGCGACGAGCTGGCGGCGTACGGGGCCGACGGGGACGCCCAGGGCCTCGGCCTGCTCGGCCAGGAAGGGACGGCGGGGGCGCTCGCTGAAAAGAAAGCCGTAGCAGTCGGGGCCGCGGTGCTCGACCGGGAAGGCCTCGATTTCCAGATGCTCGTCCTCAAAGAAGATGCCCGGTTCCAGGCGGTGGTATTCGATGTGCATGGGCAGCTCGCCGGGGCCGAAGACGACGCCAAAGAGCCGCTGCACGCGGTCCAGAGCGAACCCGCCGGCGTAGACGTCGATTCGCTCCATCAGCTCCCAGCGGGCCATGGTGGAAACGAGCCCGCCCAGGCCAAGGATGTGGTCGAGGTGGCCGTGCGTGATCAGGATCTTGTCCAGGCGCTTGAAGCCGAGGCCGGCGGTCAGAAGCTGGCGCTGGGTGCCCTCACCGCAGTCGATTATGAAGCGGTGCTCGCGAAAGCTGACGACGGCGGAGGAGAGGCCGCGGTGGACGGTGGGGGCGGAGGCGGAGGTGCCGAGGAAGGTGAGGTCGAACATGGGAGAGAGGAGGCGGGTGAGGGGTGGCGGGTAACGCGGGAGGCGGGCACGGTTGACAGAGAACAGAGGACCGAGGACAGAGAAAGGAGATGGGTTGAGGGAGGTGCAGTAGGGGCGACCGGCCGGTCGCCCCTACTGCGGGTGTCAAGGGCCATGCACCTCAGGTGTTTGCCGGGCTGGCGCCGGGAGGGTATGCTTGGGCTTCCCATCATACACGCGAGCGCGCTGCTTCGTTCATCTCGAAGGACCAGGAGCGAGACCATGTCCGCCAAGTCGCAGATGGAAACCCTGTTCGCCTACCACTGGCACACGACGGAACGGATGCTGGCCTGCGCCGCCCGGCTGGACGAGGCCGGCTACCGGCAGAGCCCCGGCTACGGCCACGGGTCGATCCACGACCTGCTCTTTCACCTGCTGCGCACGGACGAGGGCTGGCGGCAGGCGCTGGAAACCGGCCGCCAGGCTTCGTCCCTGCAGCCGGAAGCGTTCGCCGACCTGGCTTCGCTGCAGGTGGGCTTCGGCCAGGAGCAGGCGGCCTGGCAGGCGTTTCTGGATGGGATCGGCGATGGGAACCTTGAGGAAGACGTCCACCTGACCAACTGGCGCGGCGATGCCTTGACGATGCCGCTCTGGCGCATCCTGCAGCACCTGGTGCTCCATGGGATGCAGCATCACGCCGAGCTGGCGGAGATGCTGACCCTCCAGGGGCAGTCGCCGGGCAATATCGACTTCCTCTTTTACCGCTAGACGGGCCGGACAACTGTCCCGGGCGTGGAGACCACGCCCCTACCCAGTTGTTGTACAGCCATGAGCGCGATTCCTCCCGCACGGCTGGTTGTCGTGCCGATTATCAAGGATGAGCAGGGGTCGGTGCTGCTGTGCCGGATGGCGGCGGACCGGGGCGTGTTTCCCGGACAGTGGGCGCTGCCTGGGGGCGGCGTCGAGCCGGGGGAGCGCATCGAGGAAGCGCTGCGGCGGGAGGTGCGCGAGGAACTCGGGGTCGCGATCACCGAGGCCAGGCCTATGTTCTTCAAAGACCTGCTGCACGAGAAGACCTTTCCCGGCGGCGAAAGACGGGTGATCTATATGGTCTTTTTGCTCTACGAGTGCCGGGTGAGCGGCACGGTGCTGTCTCTGAACGACGAGTTCAGTGAGTATGCCTGGGTCCTGCCGCAGGCGTTGGGCGCCTATGACCTTAATCCACTCACGCGTGAGACGCTGTCTACCCTGGGTCTACTCTAGAGACTGACCACTACCCATGTCCGAATCGCATTAATGCCGCTTGACGGTATTACCGTTGCGGGGTATCATTCAGCAATGATCAAGTCGTTTCGTGACAAGGAGACGGAGCGGATATTCAATCGCTCTTTCTCCCGGCGACTGCCGCCCGATATCCAGCGGGCGGCGCTACGACGGCTCGTCTACCTACATGCTGCCTCAGACATCGCTGATCTGCTGGCGCCGCCCTCAAATCGTCTCGAGGCATTGAGCGGCACCCGGCAAGGACAGTACAGCATCCGCATCAACGATCGATGGCGTATCTGTTTTGAGTGGATCGAGCAGAATGCCTACAACGTCGAGATCGTGGACTACCACTAGGAGATTCAGAATGCCAGAAGAAAAGATGGCGCCCGTTCACCCAGGCGAAGTCCTTGTCGAGGACTTCATGAAGCCGTTGGGAATCAGCCAGTACAGGTTGGCCAAGGCGATGAACGTCTACCCGCGCAAGATCAACGAGATCGTGCAAGGCAAGCGTACGATCTCAGCGGACACGGCTCTGCGCCTGGCACGTTTCTTTGGCACCTCTGCCGAGCTGTGGATGAATCTGCAGGCGCACTATGATCTGGAAGTGGCCAGGGACGCGTTGGAAGAAATCGTGGTCCGCGAAGTGACGCCCTACCTGGTGTTGCGGCAGACTGGGAAGGTCCCCCAGGCGGCGTAGCGGACCTATCGAGACCCCACAGGATAGCGCAGCCATGATGCCGGAAGTTTCGAGGGCCAGGTCTGAGCGAGCGAGGCCGCTGCGGGGCTACTGATCGGTGCTGCGCGGGGAGGCCCACCAGAGGATGCCGAGGCCCAGGGCGAAGAGGGCGAGCAGGGCGGTGAGCTTGACCAGGGGGCTGGCGGTCATGAGGCTGATGACGCCAAAGGCGGCGCAGAAGAGACCGTAGCCGGTCACGATCTGGCGGGGCGTGTAGCCCATGTCGAGCAGGCGGAAGTGCAGGTGGTTGCGGTCGCCCTGGCCCAAGGGCTGGCCGTGACGCCAGCGCCAGAGGATGAGCCAGGCGACGTCGAGGGCGGGAAGGCCGAGTACCAGGAGCACGGTGGCGACGCGGGCGCCAGCGATCAGGCCCAGCGCTGCCAGGGTGTAGCCGAGGAAGTAGGCGCCCACCGAGCCCATGAATACCTTGGCGGGGGGCCAGTTGAAGACCAGGAAGCCGGCGGCGCTGCCCAACAGGGCCAGGGCCGGAAAGACGACGCTGTGCTGGCCGGTGCGGAGCATGTGGATGGTGAGAACGGCGGCAACGATGGCGGCCACCGTGGCTGCCAGGCCATCGACCCCGTCCAGCCAGTTGACGGTGTTGATGGCGCCCATGAACCAGAGGATGGTCAGCACCCACACCACCGGCGCCGGGAAGACGATCTGGCCGCCGCCCAGGGGGTTGTTGACGCGCTCGATGAAGATGATGAAGAGGATGCTGATGACGCCGGCAAACGCCTGCGCCAGGTACTGCGGCCGACTGCCGAACTCAAAGCGGTCGTCGAGCAGGCCGAAGAAGGCAACGAACGTGGTGCCGATCAGCAGCCCGATCCAGCGGCGGAACTCTTCGGGGTCGGTGCTGGCAGGCAGCCACGCCGCCGGGAAGACGCGCACCAACAGCAGGGCGCCGGCAAAGCTGGCGCAGAGGGCAACTCCGCCGATGCGGGGAATGTCGCCCAGGTGCCGCCGCCGCCCGCCGGGACGGTCGACCAGCCCCCAGCGCCGAGCCAGGCGCATGCTGGCGGGTGTGAAGAGCAGCGCCAGGAGAAAGGCGGCCAGGGCGACGGCAGCGAAGATCAAGCGGTGCGGCTCCGGGGCGCCGAGCGACCGGACAGAATGTCCGGCGGGCTCAGCGTTCCCAGGTTGGGGGCCGAGCGACCGGACAGAATGTCCGGCGGGCTCGGCGATCCCGGGCTAGGGGGTGATGCGGCCCAGAAGGCGGGGGTAGGCGATGGCCTCGCGCAGGTGGCTGATGCCCGTGATCCAGGCGACGGTGCGCTCGACCCCCAGACCAAAGCCGCTGTGGGGCACAGACCCGTAGCGCCGCAGCTCGACGTACCAGTCGTAGGCCTGGGCGGGCAGGTTGTGTTTGGCGATGGCCGCGGTCAGCTTGTCGGGGTCGCTCATGCGCTCACTGCCGCCGATAATCTCGCCGTAGCCCTCGGGCGCGAGCAGATCGGCGCTGCGGCAGACTTCCGGCCGGCCGGGTTCCGGCTCCATGTAGAAGGCCTTGACGGCGGTGGGATAGTGGGTGACGAAGACCGGCTTGTCGAACTGGCTGGCCAGGTAGGTTTCGTGCGGGGCGCCGAAGTCGCCGCCCCACTCGATGGCCGGAACCGGCTCCTCGTTGGGTGGCACGATGATGCCCTCAGCCGCGGCGGCGTTGACCATTTCCACGGCGCGGTCATAGCTGATGCGGGGGAAGGGCGGGACCACCTGGGCCAGCTTGCTGGTGTCGCGCTCCAGCAGGGCGAGCTCGGGGCCGCAGCGCTCGAGCGCGGTCTGAACGATGTAGGAGACGAACTGCTCTTCGATCTCGAGCAGGTCCTCCAGCTTGCAGAAGGCAAGCTCCGGCTCCACCATCCAGAATTCCTGGAGATGGCGGCGCGTTTTCGATTTCTCGGCCCGGAAGGTGGGACCGAAGCAGTAGACGCGGCCAAAGGCGAAGATGTTGGCTTCGTTGTAGAGCTGGCCGGTTTGGGCCAGAAATGCCGGTTCGCCGTGGTAGTCGATCTTGAACAGGGTGGTGGTGCCCTCGCCCGCCGCCGGGGTCAGGAGAGGGGTGTCGACGAGCAGGAATCCGTGGTCGTCGAGCCAGTCACGAATGGCGCGAATGACCACGGCCCGCACGCGGGCGATGGCCCACTGGTGGTTGGAGCGCAGCCAGAGGTGGCGGCGGTCGAGCAGGAATTCGACGCCGTGCTCCTTGGGCGTGATGGGATACTCCCCGGCGACCTGGACGACCTCGATGTCGCGCAGGTCCATCTCGACGCCGCCCGGCACGCCCGGCGCCCGCGGGTCCACCTTGATTTCACCGGTGAGGATGATCGAGGACTCGGTGGTCAGGGTGGTGACGAGCTCGAACTTTTCGTCGCCCAGGTTGGGGCGAAAGGCGACGGCCTGGAAGATGCCGCTGCCATCACGGACGCGCAGAAAGTTGATCTTGCCCTTGCCGGTCAAGCGCTGCAGCCAGCCGCGCACAGTGACGATCTGGCCAGCATAATCTTTGGCGTCGGAAATACGGATGATTGGGGCCATGCATTGCCCTCCGGGAACTGGAATCAGGATGACCGATTGGGGATTATAGCATAAGGGTGGCAGGTGGCAGGTGGCAGGTGGCAAGTGGCAGGTCGCCCTCCGCGTCCGCCCCTACCGAGCAGCGACCGTGAAGGAGCTGGTGCAGGAGTGAGGGAGGGGGCGATGGCACGCGGAGACGGGGCGTGATAGAATCGCCGGGATGCGTGAGGCGGGAACCGTCAGTCCGCAATTCGCAATCCGCAATCCGCAATTCCCATCTCCGACCTGGAGGCGCCTGTGCCTGCCAAGATAATCCTGAATCCGTACGCCAATCGTTGGGGCGCCGGCAAGCTGCGCGAGCGCGTGGCGGCGGTGCTGCAGACGCTGGACTATGCCTTTGACCTGGTGCAGACGGAAGGACCAGGCCACGCCGTGACGCTGGCACGGCAGGCGGTGCAGGCGGGGTATGACCCGATCGTGGCCGCAGGGGGCGACGGCACCATCAGCGAGATCGTCAACGGGCTGTTGGCGGAGGACGACGCGGCGCCGGTGCGGCTGGGCCTCCTGCCTTTGGGGTCGGCCAACGACTACATCGTCCAGTTGGGGGTGCCGCTGGACCTTGAGGCCGCCTGCCGGAACCTGGTGGAAGCGCGCTACGAGCGTGTGCTGGATGCCGGGCGCGTCAACGACAGGGCGTTCATGAACGACGTCAACATGGCCTTTGGCGCCCAGGTCAATGTGGAGGCAGCGACGATCAAGCGGCTGCGCGGCTCGCTGATCTACCTTGGCGGTGTGTTCAAGGCCCTGCGTCACTATCACCTGCCCAGGGTGACGTTTGCCTGGGATGGCGGCTTGGTGCAGGACAAACCCATCATCCTGGCCTATGTCGGGATCGGCTGGCGGACGGGCGGTGTGTTTCACCTGACACCGGATGCCGTCCAGGATGATGGCCTGCTTGACTTCATCTACGGCGATGCCATGGGCCGGCTGCAGACGCTGAGGCTGCTGCCCAAGACCTTCGACGGTAGCCATGTCCATGCCCCGGCTGTCTTCTCAACGCGCTGCACCCGATTGGACGTGATCTCCGCCGAACCCATCCCCGTGCTGGCCGACGGTGAGATTATCTATCGCGATGCCCGGGAACTGCATATCCGCATCCTGCCCGGCGCCCTGCGCGTGCTGGCCGGACCCCAGCCCGGAGTGAGGCCGGGGGTAAGCAAGGGATGAACGCGTTGCGCGTTGTTACGACTTCGGTCGTTACAACGCGCAACGGAGGCTTTGGGGGGTTAGCGGGTGAGGTCGACCTTGACGGAGGCCAGCGGGGTCAGGCTGCCATCGTCAGCGGTGACGTAGACGACGATGCGACCGGGACGGGCGCTGCGAGGTGCGCGCAAGCCGATCTCTGCTGACCAGTCCTCCGATTCCTGGGCGCCTTCCATCTTGACGCGCTTCTGGCCGAGGATGTTGCCAGCCGCGTCCTCTACCCGCACGACAAGGGGACGATCGCCCACACCAGAGGCGGCGCCCTTGACGCTGACCTGTTTCTGTACCTTGGCGCCGGCGGCCGGTTCGGTAATGGCGGCGCTCATGCCCGAGACAGCGGCGGCGAGCTTGACGTTCACCCATGAGATCAAGTCCAGGCTGCCATCAGCCGGGTCTTCCGCATAGATGGCCAGCCGTCCCTTTCCCGCTTTGGGCGGGTTGTCAAAAGAGATGGAGCCAGAGAAGTGACCGGGCTTGCCCATGTCGGCAGCGTCGGTGATCAAAATGCCCTTGCCCAAGATGGTCCCGTCCTCGGCTTCGACCTGGATCACGACCTTGTTTTCGAACAGGCCGGCGGCATCACCCGCAACGTCGATGGCGCCGCTGAGCAGCGCGCCCGGCAAAGGGCTGTTGAAAGCACCGGAGGCGCCGGGCGCGGCCGCGGGCTCTGCTGGTGGTTGAGCGGGAGCGGCGGGTGTCGAAGAGGCCTGAGGCGCGCCGGCGTCCTCAGTGGCCGGCGTCTCCAGGAGTTCGACACTCTTCACCAACAGGCGGCGTCCGTTGTAGTCGGGCTGGGCGAACTGGACTTCCCCGCTGACCTTGATGCGGCCCTTGTACTCGCCAAGGCCGGCCAGGATTGCCGACACTTTGGGGTCCGCGCTATCGAAGCCGTAGCGGTTGCCTTTCAGGCCCTCGAAGTAGTCGTTGTAGGGGCTGCCTGCGGGCAGAGGTGTGACCGTCCCGACCCAGCCGGCGATGTCGCGCGACCGGGGCCGGGGCAGGCCGGTCGCCACGGTCGTGACAACCAGCTCGTCGTCGCCCACCTCACCCCACCAACGGCTGTCGTTCTTGGTGTTGGCCAGCACGACGGGCGTCACCGTGCGCCCCTCGACTTCCTGGGGCGTGAGCACGAAGAGCTGCCAGGGTCCGGACGTGTAGCTGGTTTGCGCCGTGTAGCCTTCGGTGTCGAACTTGAGGTTGGCAGGCGCAAACGCGGAAGGGTCACCCGGGTCCATCTGATAGCCGGCTGCCAGGTAGGCAAGCGCCAGGTCGCGGGCTTTGTCGGGGGACAACCCAGACGCGGCTGCCGACGCCGGCACGGTGCCGGTGGCACCCGTGGCGCTGGTCACAGGCTCGGTGACGGTGATAGCTTCGGTGGCAGTGACCGCCGGACTGGACTGTGGCGCCGGCCCCAGGGCCGGGGCTGCAGGGGCATCGGCGGCGTTGGCTTCGTCGCCGGCAGGTTCACTGACGGCGGCATCCTCCGTCATCGTCGCGGTGGGTGCAGTGCTTGTGCTTGCCGGCAGTGAAGAGACACAGCCGCTGAGCGCCAACAGCAGGCCCAGGCACAGGAGAAGGGTAAACAGCCGGCTTTTCGGGTTCATGGGGAAATAACCTCGCAAAACAGACCGAATGGGGGAAGTTCCTGTCAATAGATAAAGGCAGGCATATTATGCCTGCCTTTACCATAATAACCAACCCGCAGCGGCTGCGGGAAATGTCTAGAATTGGAAGCTTTTCGCCGGCTGGATCAGTTTGACGGAGAAATCCTCGACGTAGGGATCCAGGCCAATAACCACGTCTCGCCACGCCTTGCTGAGCAGAAGCTCGCGGGCCACTTCGGGGCTGTCAAGCAGACCGCCGCCCATCATCTGCGGCCCGCGGCCCCAGGCGGTGTACCAAACGTCGGTTAAGCGGAAGCCGTGTTCATTGAGCATCGTCCCCATCTCCTGGACGATGTAACGCTGGCAGGCTTCTTCCATGCCGGGTTTCATGTTGTAACTGATAAGGAGTTTGATTGACTGGTCCATGGTGGGGGTTCCGGCGCTGAGGAGGCTGCCTGAAGTGCGCTCGAGTCGGAATGATGCGAGCATCTAAGGCTAATCTATACCATACCTCATCGTCAGCCAGCTTTCTTCCATTTGGGCAGGGAACCTGGCCCCTCATTGACAGGAAGAGGCGGGCGCGCATCTGCATTCAGGCGCTGTCGCCTCCGTTCGGAGGCAAACACCGCTCCGGCAGGCTTGGGGGGCGCGCAGCGTCATGCTACACTCGGCTGCGAACAGGCCACGCATGTCCACATTCAGACGCGTTCTTGCCCCCCTGGCGCTGGCCCTGGGTGGGAGCGCCCTCTATCTCCTGACGGCAGCACCCACGGTGGCCGGCACCGATGCCGGTGAACTGGTGCTGGCCGCCTACAGCCGCGGGGTGGCCCACGCGCCTGGGTTCCCCACCTGGCTCATCCCGGCCAGCCTGGTGGTGCGGCTGCCGGTGGGCGAGCCAGCCTGGAGGCTCAATGCGTTCTCGGCGCTGATGGCGGCGCTGACGTTGGTGGTGTTGTGGGCCTGGCTGCGCCAGATGCCTCTGCCCCTGCCGGTGACGGAGACTGCACATCCCAGACGTGGCGATCGCAAGGGGGCAAGGCCCGCCGCCCCGGCGCCCGCCATCGATCTGCCCCTTCTCATCGCCGCCACCTTCGGGGTCAGCCGCAGCTTCTGGCCTTGGGCCACGACGACCGAAGTCTACACGTTGAATGCGCTTCTGGCGTGCCTGTCGCTGTTCTTTCTGTTTCGCTGGTCGGAGTCGCCGGCGCCGCCGCGCCGTCTGTGGGCATCGCCGTTGGTGGCCGCCGCCCTCTGCTTTGGCCTGGCGCTGGGCGCTCATTTGGCGACAACCGGGCTGCTGGCTCCGGCCATTGCCCTCTGGCTTATCTGGCACCGGCAGCGGCTGAGCCCTGCCCTGGTGGCCCTGTGCGTCCTGGCGCTTCTCCTGGGCATGGCCACCTACGCCGTGCTGCCGCTGCGGGCGGCGGCCCACCCGGCGCTCAACTGGGGCGATCCCGAAACGTGGCAAGGCTTTTGGCGGCAGGTGACGGCGGCCCAGTACCGCAGCAATCTGAGCCTTGACCCGGCGGCGCTGGCAAGCGGCCTGCGGTTTGGCTCGGGCTTGACCCTCTCGCAGTTCAGCCTGCTGGGACTGCCGCTTGTGGCCTGGGGCGTTTGGTGGGGGTGGCGACAGCAGAGGCGGCTGACGCTCTTTGTCCTGGTCGGCTTCCTGACAAGCGTTCTCTACGCACTGGCCTACCAGATCGAGGACGACGGCGATGCCTACTACATCCTCGCCCACCTGCTGCTGACGGTTCCCCTGATGTGGGGCGTCCAGGCCCTGGCCCTGGCTGTGGCCGGACGGGTCAAGGTGCGGACGGGCAGTTACCCGCGCTGGCCGTGGCTGTTGTTATGGCTGCTGCCTCTCCTGACCTTCGCCTTCAACCTGGGGCTAGCCAACCGGCGGGAGTATTGGTATCACCGTGACTATTACCGGAATCTGACCGCCGAAGTGGCGGCAGGCGGGACTATTTTCACGCGCGACTGGCAGTTCTACAGTCCCAGCCTCTACTACCAGCATGTGTTAGCTGACCGGCCGGACCTGCACATCATCGACCTGGAACTGATGCGACGCGGTTGGTACCTGGACCAGCTCGAACAGTGGTATCCAGACCTGACCCACCCGGCGGCGGCTGAGCTTGCCGCTTATCGCCGCCTCCGGGATGCCTGGGAAGCGAACCCGAAAGGGTTTGAGGCGGACGCCCAGGGGGTTGCCTCGCTGCAGGCTGCCTATGTCGGCGCCATCAACGCTCTGATCCGGGCGGCAAGCGCCAGGGGCGAGGTGCGCCTGAGCCACGAACAGGAGCAGGGGGTCGGAGCGGATGAGACCTGGACGCCGGCGGGGCTGACGTTTCGCCTGGCGGCTGCCGGGGAAGGGCCGCTGCCGCCGCTGGCCTGGGATGTCTCTCACCTCGCCGGGCGATGGACTCGTCTGCCCGACGACCCTGCCCGCAAGGTGGCGCGCGTTCACGCCTTGATGGCGCAGAACCGCGCCATCTATCTCGCGCGCCTTGGGGATAGGGCGGGGGCCCTGGCGGCACTGGAGCTGGCCGGCCAGATCGATCCGACCAACACCCTGGTCCCGCAGTTGCGCCAACAGTTGGGAGGGTAGGACCATGCGCATTCTCTTCGTGACCGGTGAGTATCCGCCGATGCAGGGTGGCGTTGCCGACTACACAGAGGCGCTGGGACGGGCGCTGGCAGCCGGAGGGCACCAGGTGGCGGTGCTGACATCGGCGCGGGCAAGAGGATCCGAGCCTGAGTCCGCTCTGGTGGTTTGGCCGGAGGTGACCCACTGGGGGCGCGAGTGCTGGGCGCCCTTGGATGAGGCTGTCTCCCGGTGGCGGCCGGATGTCGTTCACATCCAGTACCAGACGGCCGCCTACGACATGCGGCCGGGCATCAACCTGTGGCCCTGGCGCCCCTGGCGGCGTCCCGCGGTGCTCACGGCGGTGACGTTTCACGACCTGCGCCAGCCCTACCTCTTTCCCAAGGCGCAGGTGGTGCGGCGGTGGGTGACGGTGACTCTCGCCCGAGGCTGCCGGCTTGCCATCACCACCAATCCCGAGGACACGGCGGCGCTGCACGAGGTGCGCGCTGACCTGGTCGAGATTCCGATAGGGAGCAATATTCCCTGTGCGACGCCCGCCCATTTTGACCGCGCGCTTTGGCGGCAGCGGTGGGGCCTTGCGCCAGCCGCAGCCGTGCTGTGCTATTTTGGCTTTCTCAATGCCAGCAAGGGCGGGGAGCTACTGGTCGACGTGCTGGCGGCCCTGGTTGCCAGGGGTCTCGACGCCCACCTGCTGATGATCGGTGGGTCGGTGGGGGCGTCCGATCCCACGAACCAGGCCTACCTGGCGCAGGTCGAACAGCGCATTGAGCGGGAGGGGCTGCCGGGGCGCGTGCATTGGACCGGCCACCTGGCGGCGCCGGAGGTTTCAGCCGCCTTCGAAGCTTCCGACCTGTGCCTGCTGCCCTACCAGGATGGCGTTTCCTACCGGCGGGGAAGTTTCATGGCGGCGCTGGCGCACGGCATGCCGATCGTAAGCACCTGGCCTTCGGTCCCCTATCCCGATCTGCACGACGGCGAAACGCTGCTGCTGGCGCCGGCAAGGGACGCGGACGCCATGACCGCCGCCTGTCTGAACGTGCTGGCAGATCAGGACCTTCGCCAAAGGTTGGGCGAAAGCGCTCGGCGGTTGGCCGAACGCTTCACCTGGGAGAGCATCGCTGCCCGCAGTCTGGCGGCCTACTCTGCTGCTGGGGCGTCCTCGTTGGGCGAGGCGGGATGACAGCCTGGCGCTGGCGCCACATCGGCGCCGTGATCGTTGTCTATGCGCTGCTGGCAGTGATCTACAGCGTCGCCATCCCTCTCTTTGAGACGCCTGACGAGAATCATCACGCTGAGTACGTGCGGCACCTGGCAGCAGGTGAGGGCTTGCCGGTGCTGGATCCTGGGCACTCGGGTCCCCTGGCACAGGAAGGGGGGCAGCCGCCCCTGTATTACGCCCTGGGCGCCCTGCTGATACGGGGTGGGGGCCTGGCGTGGGAGGAAACCTTGCCTGTGCGCAACCCTCATGCCAACGTGGGCAATCCGGTGCAGTTGGGCAACAAGAACCGCTGGCTGCATGGCGAAGACGAGTCGTGGCCCTGGCAAGGGATGACCCTGGCAGTCCATCTGCTGCGCCTTTTTTCGATCCTGTTGGGGTGTGGAACGGTGTACCTGGCCTACCGCGTGGCATGTCTGGCGCTGCCGGATGCCGGCGGCCTGGCGCTGGCAGCAGCGGCGTTGACCGCCTTTACGCCCCAGTTCATCTTTCTGTCGGCCTCGGTCAACAACGACAACCTCGCCGTCTTTATGGCGGCGTTGGTGCTTTGGCTCCTGGCCAGGGCAGGATGGGGCGGACCGGTGCCGATGCCTTCATGGCGCGACAGCCTGGTGTTGGGCGCCGTCCTGGGCCTGGCCGCGTTGACCAAGCTGAATGCCCTGGGCCTCTGGCTCCTGGCGGTGATCGTGCTGGGTGAACGCGCGTTCCGTGGCGGGATGCTTGGCCGCATGGTCGGGCGCCTGGCGGTGATCATGGGGGTGGCCATCGCGATTGCCGGCTGGTGGTACGTGCGCAACTGGCGACTGTATGGGGACCCGACCGGACTTGCCGTGTTCCTGCAGATGGTCGGTCCCCGGCCCCGTGCTTTGACCCTGACCAACCTGGATGCGGAGCTGGAGGGTCTGCGCGCCAGTCTCGTGGCTGTGTTCGGCTGGTTCAACCTGGCGCTGCCCGGCTGGATCTATCGGGTTTGGGATGCCTTCGTCGTCGCTGCCCTGGCCGGCCTGGCGTGGTGGCAGTGGCGGCGCCGGCGGCAGGCCGCCTCTACGATCCAGGTGCGCGGAGGCATCCTGGTCATGTTGGGACTTTGGGCAGTCCTGTCGATCCTGGAGGTGCTGAGGTGGACCAGCCTCACGCCCGGGTCGCAGGGGCGACTGCTCATGCCGGCCCTGGCCGGGGCCAACATCATCCTTCTCTTTGGCTGGAGCCGGTGGTGGCCCGAGCGCAGGATGTGGTGGTGGGGTCCACCGGCAGGAATGCTCGTCCTGGCCGCAGCGTGCCTGCCGCTGCTCATCATGCCAGCCTACAGGAAGCCGCCCCTCATTGCGGAGGGACAGGTGCCACCCGGCGCCCGAACCCCTCCCGTCATCATCGACCAGCGCATCCGCCTGGTGGGAGCCGAAGTCACGCCGGCGACGGTCCATCCCGGCGAGGACTTTGAGGTGACTCTCTACTGGCAGGCGTTGGCGCCGGCGCCGTACGACGCCAGTCTGTTCATCCACTTGTTGGGACCGGGACAGCAGATGGTCGGGCAGATCGACACCTACCCAGGCTGGGGCATGCTGCCCACCAGCCAATGGCCGGCGGGACCGATCATTGTGGACCGCTACCGAATGAGGGCGCCGGGCAAGCTTGCCACGCCAACGCTGCTCAAAGTGGACGCCGGCCTTTATGACCGGGCCACGGGACGAAGCTACACTGCCCAGACGGCGAACGGCGAGCCTGCCCCTGTGGGCACAGCTGTGCTGCGTGTTCTGCCCCCGGCAGGCGCCTCGCCTGTGAGTCCGCAAGCACCGCCACAGCGCGGGCAGGTGGTCTTTGACGAGCGCGTCCGCCTTGACGGCTACCGGCTGGCCGATGCGGTGGTCAAACCCGGCGACGTTCTCGACCTCGACCTGGATTGGGAAGCCCTGAAACCTGTCGGCGAAGACTTGCAGGTGTTTGTGCACCTGATCGATGCGCAGGGCAACCATGTGGGTGGGTATGACAGCGCCCCCTTGGGAGGGTGGTGGCCAACAAGCGTCTGGGAACCGGGCCAGATCGTGCGCGACCACTATCCCCTGGCGCTATCTGCCGATCTGGTGCCCGGTCGCTACCAGGTGCAGGCCGGTCTGTACCGGTTGGCTACACTGGAAAGACTGCCCGCCGCCGGACCGGGCAGCGTGGCCGGCGATGCGGCGCACGTGACGACGATCGAAGTGCAGCCGGCGCCGGCCCCTTAGTACCTTATCAGTGAAATTCTTGCACAGAAAGCAGCAATTTCAGCCTGCTGAGGGTGGATGCGCCAGCTTTGGGATGACATGGAACTCCCGGAGTTCGAGCACCAACGTAGCTACCTGGCGGCCAAAGTCGGTCAAGTAGTACTTGTAGCGTTGGCTGACCTTCTTGACGAGCTTGTGGACGTGCAAACGCTTGAGGA
>JAKOVD010000089.1 GCA_029782215.1 Chloroflexota bacterium | reverse complement strand
GCCGCGACAACAGCCCCCAGCCAGGCCACATTTCGCATTCCGACCCCAGCCTGTACGCAAGCCGCAGCCCACTGGCCATCGCGGCAGCGCACCTTGTGGCATCTCGCTCGTATCCGCGACCGTCGCTTACCAGCCGCTGGTCACACGCCGAGCTTGGTTGTAGTTGTTAAAGATCAGCTTCTTTCAGCAGAGTCAACGTTTGAACGTTCGAACGAAGTGGTCACCGGTGGATCCGAGAAAGGAAAACCATGAGCCCCAGCGATCTCCAGATCCTGATCGACAAGAACCGCGACTGGGCCGCCCAAGTCGTGGCACGCGACCCGCAGTTCTTTCGTAACCTGTCACAACAGCAGAGGCCGGCTTACCTGTGGATCGGATGCGCCGACAGCCGCATTCCGGCCACACAGGTGACAGGCATGGCGCCGGGCGAGATCTTCGTCCATCGCAACGTGGCCAACGTGGTCGTCCACACCGACCTCAACTGCCTGTCCGTCATCCAGTATGCAGTCGAGGTGCTCCGGGTGAAGACGATCGTCGTCTGCGGCCACTACGGCTGCGGCGGCGTTCACGCTGCCCTGCATGACGCCTCACACGGACTGATCGACAACTGGCTGCGCCACATCCAGGACGTGGCGGAAAAGTACCGGGAGCCCTTGGCGGCGATCGAGGATAGGGCGGCGCGCTGGGACCGTCTGTGCGAGCTGAACGTGATCGAACAGGTCGTCAACGTCTGCCAGACCACGGTCCTGCAGCAGGCCTGGCGCCGCGGGCAGGAGGTGAGCGTGCACGGCTGCATCTACGGCGTGCACGACGGCCTGCTGCGCGATCTGGAGGTCAGCATCAGCGGCGCCGCCGAGATCATGCCGCGCTTCCGCCAGGCCGTGGCGCTCCTGGAAACCCCCAGCCCCCTCAGAAGTCCGACTTCTTGAACGCCCAGAAGTCCGACTTCTTGAAGAAGTCGGACTTCTCATCTCTGTTCAGAAGTCCGACTTCTTTGAGAAGTCGGACTTCTCCTTCTCATCCGCCACCACACGCCCACCGGGTAGCCGAGCATCTTGGCGACATCCCCGGTGAGGCGGATGACAGGCACGAGGATGAGGGTAACGACCTTATTAGTCGCGCTGAGCAGACGCCCGCCCACGAGCGGGCGCTGCCAGAGCCTGACCAGGCGGCGGTAGGGCGTGGCGCAGTAGGCGCCGAAACCGATGAGGCCCAGCAGCCAGAAGAGCGGGCTGAAGCGCTTGCCCAGGACAAGGAGCAGGGGCGCCGCCGCCAGGTAGGTGGCATAGCGGATAGCGTGGCGCTTGCGCCAGAGGTCGGCCTTGCCGTCCCCGCGGCTGTAGCGGTAGTACTGTTTTAAGAAGCTGACCAGCGTGCCCCGCGGGCGGAAGTGGGCGACGGCGTCGGGCGCCCAGGTAAAAGGCCCCACGGCGTCGCGCACCTTGAAGTCGTAAACCAGGTCCTCGCAGTAATCGAGCCACTCCGGGTAGCCGCCTACCTGCTCCCAGACGGTCTTGCGAAAGGCCACCGAGCGGCTGGAAGGGAGGAAGGTGGCGGGGTCGATCTCCTCGGGCTGCGGGAGGACCGTGGCGCCCATCGCCAACTCAAAGGGCGTCGTGGGATCGGGCAGGAAGAAGCCGGCGACCGCCTGCACAGCCGGGTCCTGGCGCAGGGGCCGGGTGAGGTCCTCCAGCCAGGTGGGCTCCAGGCGCGTGCCGGCGTCGGTGACGGCGATGATGTCCCCTCGGGCGGCGGCAATGGCGACGTTGCGGCCGCGCGAGATGTTGGCGCCCGGCTCCACCAGCACGCGCAGCGGCAGCCGGTCCGTGTAGGCCTGCATCTGCGCCACCGTATCATCGCCGGAGCCGCCGTCCACGATCACGATCTCGTCCGGCGGCAGCGTCTGCCCGGCAATCGTGTCCAGCAGCCGCCGGATGGCCGCGCCTTCGTTATAGACGGTGGAGATGAGGGAGATCATGGGGAGCAGGTGGCAGGTGGCAGGCAGCAGGTGGCAGGTGGCCCGTAGGGGCGGTCCCCCTGTGGCCGCCCACTTCAGAGCGCCGACCGTGAGGGAGGGGTTGGGGGGTGATGATGCGAACGTCGTTACTCACGGTGGAAAAGGCGGCGCAAGCGTCCGAGGGGAGTGATGGATGTGGCCGACCTTCGGGCAGCCTCACCCCAAAACATGGCATACACTTCCGACCAAGGCACGACCTTGCGTATTGCACCTGAACGCTGCATCAAAGTCGTGCCTTTGGCAGCGGCCTCGAACGCTGCATCCACCAGCTCTTCCCTCATGCCGGCCGCCTCGATCAGCCAGAGAAGCATCTGATAGTTGACGACATGGTTATAGGCAAACCTGGCGTCGCGCTTCTGGCCGATCTTCCGGCCATAGGTGCTCTTTTCATTGTAGTCCTCAAGCCAACCGAGCCAATGCTCTTTCTGCGTCCGATACCATACCCTGGGGTTGTCGATCGGTTCGTCAGCAGGGAGCGTACCGATGACGCGCCGGAACTCTTCAATACTCACATGTTCTTCCATGCTTGGCACCTCAGGATCAATGGCTTTCTGCGACTTACGCTGACCGGGGCCAGTTGGCCCTTTCGTATCGCCTGCGGCCAAAGCATTATGCCACTGCCCAGCCTTCTGACAGGACTTCGGCTTGCTCCAACACGGTCTGTGTGGCCTTCTCCCGCTTGTCCGGCGGGTAGCCGTGGAGGCGGAGAATGCGCTTGACGATGACGCGCAGCTGCGCCCGGACATTCTCGCGCAGGGTCCAATCGATGGTCACGTTGGCGCGCAAGGCTGCCACCAGCTCGCGGGCGATGGCGCGCAGCTCCTCGTCGCCCAAGATGGCCACGGCGCTGTCGTTGACTCCCAGGGCGTCATAGAAGGCCAGCTCGTCTTCAGAAAGGCCCAGCTTCTCGCCCCGCGCATCGGCGGCCCGCATGTCCCTGGCAAGCTGGATGAGCTCTTCGATCACCTGCGCCGACTCGATGGCGCGGTTCTGGTACTTGCGCACTGTCTGATCGAGCATGTCGGCGAAGGAACGAGCCTGGACGACGTTGCGCATTCCCCGCGTCTTGATCTCGCCCCTGAGCAGCTTTTGGAGCAGCTCGACGGCGAGATTGCGCTGGGGCATGCCCCGCACCTCGGCCAGGAACTCATCCGACAGGATCGAGATATCGGGCTTGCTGAGACCGGCGGCGGCGAAGAGATCCACCACTTCGCCGGAGACCACGGCGCGGGAGATGATCTGCCGGATGGCGTGGTCAAGCTCTTCATCGGTCTTGGGTTCGCCCGGTGCGCCCTTGGCGAGCACCGCCCGCACCGCCTGGAAGAAGCCCACGTCGTCGCGGATACGCAGCGTCTCCTCGTGCGGCACCGCCAGCGCAAAGGCCTGCGACAGCGCCGTGACGGCAGCCAACAGACGGGTCTTGCCGTCCTCCTGCGCCAGGATGTGCTCCTGGGCGGCGGGCAGCAGGGATAGGCGCTGCTGGGGGGTGCCGCGTGTCCAGTGACGCCAGTCAAAGCCATGGAAGAGGCCCAGGCAAACCTCGTACTTTGCCACCATCAGCGCCACCGCCTCGGCCTGGTCGACGGCCGTCTTGCCGGTGCCGCCCGCTTCCGTGTAGACCGCCAGCGCCTGCCTCAGCTCGTCGGCCAGGCCCAGGTAGTCCACCACCAGGCCGCCGGGCTTGTCCTTGAAGACGCGATTGACGCGGGCGATGGCCTGCATCAGGCCATGCCCGCGCATGGGCTTGTCCACGTACATCGTGTGCAGGCTGGGCGCATCGAAGCCCGTCAGCCACATGTCGCGGACGATGACGATGCGGAACGGGTCATTGGGGTCACGGAAGCGGTTGGCCAAGGCCTCGCGCCGCGGCTTGCTGCGGATGTGCGGCTGCCAGGCGAGCGGATCTGAGGCCGAACCGGTCATGACCACCTTGAGGACACCGCGGGCATCGTCGTCATCGTGCCAGTCCGGGCGCAGCGCCGCCATCTCGCGGTAGAGCTCGACGGCAATCCGACGGCTCATCGTCACCACCATCGCCTTGCCGTCCATGACTTCCAGCCGTTTCTCGAAATGCTCGACCAGGTCGCGGGCAATCAGCCTGATGCGGTTTTCGGAGCCGACCACCGCCTCGAGCTGCGCCCACCTGGTCTTGAGCTTCTCCTTGCGCTCGACTTCCTCGCCCTCGGTCGCTTCCTCAAACTCGGGATCGATCTTTGGGCGTTCGGAGTCCTTGAGCTCCAGCCTGGCCATCCGGCTTTCGTAGTAGATGGGCACGGTGGCGCCATCGACCACGGCGCGCTGGATGTCATAGATGCTGATGTAGTCGCCGAACACGGCGCGCGTATTGGCGTCGGTCTTCTCGATCGGCGTCCCGGTGAAGCCGACGAACGAGGCGTGCGGCAAGGCGTCGCGCATGTGACGGGCAAAGCCGTCGATGAAGTCGTACTGGCTGCGGTGCGCCTCGTCGGCGATGACGACGATGTTGCGGCGGTGCGAGAGCACCGGGTAGGCATCGCCCTTCTCTTCGGGAAAGAACTTCTGGATCGTGGTGAACACCACGCCGCCTGCCGCCACTCTAAGCTTTGCGCGCAGGTCGGCGCGATCGGCGGCCCGCACCGGCGCCTGCCGCAGCAGGTCGCGGCAGCGGGCGAAGGTGCCGAAGAGCTGGTCGTCCAGGTCGTTGCGGTCGGTGAGCACGACGATGGTCGGGTTCTCCATGGCGGGATGCAGGATCACCCGCCCGGCGTAGAAGGCCATGGTCAGGCTCTTGCCCGAACCCTGCGTGTGCCAGACCACGCCCACCCGCCGGTCGCCGGGCTCGCCGCCCGGCCGCTGCCCGGCCTCATAGCGTCCGGTCAGGTCCGCAAACTTGCCGCCGGGCGCCATCTGCGCCGCCCGCAGCGTCTGCTCCACCGCCGCGTTGACGGCATGGAACTGGTGATAACCGGCCATCTTCTTGACCAGGACCCCGCCGTCGCCATCGGCGCCGCCGTCCTCGAAGACGATGAAATAACGCAGCAGGTCAAGGAAGCGGCGCTTCTCGAACACGCCCTCCAGCACCACCTGCAGCTCGGTCAAGTTGGAGGGCGCATCGCCGCGGCCGGCGATCGTGCGCCAGGGCTTGAACCACTCCTTGCCCGCCCCAAGGGCGCCGATGCGCGCCTGCACGCCGTCGGAAACGACCAGCGCCGCGTTCGCGGTGAACAGCGCTGGGATCTGCGCCTGGTAGGTCTGGAGCTGATGGTAGGCCGTCCAGATCGTGGCGTTCTCATCGGCGGGGTTCTTTAGCTCGATCACGGCCAGCGGCAGCCCGTTGACAAACAACACGACATCCGGACGCCGGACGTGCTGCCCTTCGGCCACCGTGAACTGGTTGACCGCCAACCAGTCGTTGTTGTCAGGCGTGTCGTAGTCGATGACCTGCGCCTGCGCCCCGGCGATCGAGCCGTCGGGACGGCGGTACTCCACCGTAACGCCGTTCACGAGCATGCGGTGCATGAGGCGGTTGCGCTCGATGAGCGACGGCGCCTCCAGGCGCACCAGCTTGCGGTAGGCATCCTCCAGAGCCTCCGCAGGCAGGTCGGGATTCAGGCTTACAAGCGCCTGGCGCAGGCGTCCCTCCAGAATCACGTCGCGGTAGCTCGGGTCGCTGCGCTCCGCGCCCGGCTCCCCTGCGGCGATGTCCGGGCCGTGCAACACGGCATAGCCCTGGGCCTCGAGCCAGGCAAGGGCGGCGTCTTCGACGATGGACTCAGTGAAATGAGTTATGATCTGGAGCACTTCAGGCGGTTACTTCGCCGGGGCTGTCAGGTCTTCTACTCTGCCACTGAAGCAGCGACGAAAGGCCTCCAGCGTGTCAATAATCCACGCATGCTGCGTGGGCCACAGGGAACGATCCTTGGGATCGGAATCGTGCAGGTAAAGGGATGCGTAGCTGGACTTCTTGTCCGGCAGTTCATACCATGTCAGGGCTTCCCCAATCTCCTCCTCAATTGCATTTCTCTGGGCATAAAACTTGTGAAAGTGTTCCGCTTTGTTCGTTCCCGCGATCCGCACCGCCACACCCACATGGTGCTTCCGAACGCTGATGAATGTCTCCAGATCGAAGCCGGAGTGACCAATGCCAAAGCTCATCCAGGATTCTGCCGGCGGTCGGCGGGTCTTGGCAGAATTGTCCTGGACGGCAAGCACTGATAGAAACTGCGTCCAATAATCCGACTGGAGCTGCTTCGTGTTGGACAGGCTCACCCCTCCTGAGACGGCACTAGCATGACCATCGCCTGGCTGGATGACAGCCACGGGTTCCTTCGGACCGATCCATATCCTGGCAGCCTCCTGCGCGAGTTGCTCGCCCCGCTCTCGAATTTCGTTCGCAGTCCAGTTCTGGTAGTCTGCAAGTTCACGGGTGAGTACGATGTTGCTTTCTGCATATCTCGCGCGCTTCTTCCCAAACGGGTGGTTCCACAGTTCCACGTTATAAGCGCTCAACGTCAGATTGCCGGGCCGATGCAGCCACTCGGCGTGGATACTCTCGGCCTCGGCTCCCAGCGCTTCGCGCCAGGCATCACTAAGCGTCTGGGGAAGAATGTGCTCGATCTCCGCATCTGTCAGATCGGCGGGCTCCTTGTGCTTTCGATCGCGTTCAAGAGCAACCAGGACGGCTCGCGTGTATCCGCGCTGATAGAGCGGAAACGCTACAAATGCTGCCTGAAACCGCCGGTCGTCGGGCCAACCACGCTCATGCAGATACGGTTCGAGGAGCTTGAATGGGTCATCACCTGCTTTCCCGACTGCGCGGGCAAACATCCGTCCGTAACCTCGGGAGCTTTCGCCACAAACAAACCGGCGGAGGATGAAACCGCTTAGGCAGTCGATGGCATGCGCCAACTGATCATGGCCTATCGCACCATTGGCACGCTGCGCGAACAACGCCAGTATGAGCGGATAGGTGGTTGAACTCTCAAGTTGATTGAGACCTGTAAGAGCCTCTGTTACTTGGACGCTCTTGTCGACGCGCTGACCTGAGATGATGGCGTAATCCTGGGCGCTTTTGACAAGCGCATTCGCAAGCTCCCTTGGCGAAAAATCAGTGGCCTCGAACTTCGCCTCGAAAGTCGAGAATGTCTCTCTAGGCGAAATGTACCCGGTGTCTTGCCTAGACATCAGGTAATCACGGAAAAAGCTGGAGAACTGCTCTTCATCCAGCGTACCGTTCGCGCCTATGAAGCGCTCTTCCAGCGGCGCCCACAGTTCACGGTCGAATTCATCCTGCTCCCCCGGCGGAACATGCATGAACACGAAGTTCCGGATGAGATCGGCCGGTCCCAGTGGTACGCCGGTTGAATTCAGACTCTTGAAGATGTTGTATGCGTTTTCGGTCTCAAGGGTAGCGCACATGAACTCGAGCCGCTGGCAGATCGTGTCGAACAGCGGCCGCAGACGCTCAGGGGAATCCAACGCCCGGGTTGCGACTTTGGCTTCGAAGTACCGCAGCGCATCGGCCATACGGCCTGCCGCTGTGTTCTTCCCGGCAATAAGTGCTAGGTAGTTGTCGTGATCGCGTTCCTTCGGCAGCAACCGATAGTGTTGTTCGCCCTTCTTCAGCGGATGAACCAGATAGTACTGGTGGATCTCATCTGCAAGCTCCAATTCGCCCAGCTTCCGGGCGATATTGCGAACAGCCGCCAATAGGATGGAAGAGCTGGCCAGACGCTGCTGACCATCGACCAGGTAGAAGGTCGTGTTTTGCCCAGGCTGAGGGAGCTCTGACACAAACACCAGGAATCCCAGGAAGTGATTCCCCCGCTTGTTGGGGCTCTGTATCTCGATGACGTTTTCCCAGAGCTTGCTCCATTGAGGCTCCTCCCACCGGTAGTTCCGCTGGAAGACAGGGATCACATACTGACTTGGCGAGTAAAGAATCTCGCCTAACGTTCGGATAGATGGCTTCATGCCGTCACCTCCACTGATGTTTGTGCCAGATCCTTCACTCGCAGTTCGCCCGATATGAGTTTGGGCAACAAGAAGTCACGTAGTTCAGCAAGAACTCGCGATTCGAGCATCGCCCCACGGGCTCGTGCAAAAAGTGGCCGGACCGTCCAGCCGAAGCGCTCGGTAACTGCCTGTGGTGGCATGGCCAGGTAGAAGTGCCGTAGCGAATCAGCAGGGACACGTTGTCTACCGCTGGAACCTGTCATGCGGTGAATCGCGAATTGGCGGAAGGCGTCACTTCGCCCAAGGCAGTATGCAAACTCTTCGGGCAGGGAAGGCTTCGGGCGAAGCACGATGTATTCTGTCGACCCCCAACCGACCTGGCCGTCTTCCAGAAAATCAACAAAGGCCGTCTTGCCATTCTCGAGGCAGGGTGTTATACGGGCGACCAATGTGTCCCCATTGACAAAACGCATCCCTGAACCATAAGGGCGGTCGATCACTCTGTCAGGTACATGGCCCTGCATGGGCATGTTCGCCATGTCAAGATAGGGCGCTACTTCACCCTTTCGAAGGCTACGGGCAGGGTTCACATCGATTGCATCGGGAAGCGGTATCACCTCCCACCCCTTCGGAATCTCCCCCAACTCCAAATCCTCAAAGGCATCCGGGAAAAGGTCTCCGATGTGCTGGGGCAAGCCGGTGTCGCGACCTTCGGCTTTCGCCCGAACGGGATCGAAGTCCACAAACCACGCCTTGAAAAGCGCTTGGGCCATCGCCTCCAGCGTTTCGTTCATCCGCCGGTTCAGTTCGATCTTGTCGTCCAGCGTGCCGAGGATGCGGGCGATGGTACGTTGTTCGGAGAGTGGCGGGACAGGTAATACGGCCTGCCTCAGCGTACTCAGCGGCGTCTGAATCTGCGGAACACCTACTTGTGAAACCCTGCTAAACAAGTAGTGTTGTCCGTCTCCCGATGTGAACCAGTAGTACAGATACTCGGGCAGAAGTATGTCGGGATTGCACCTTACTCGTAACATGCTGTTGCCCATTATGTAGCGGGGATACCTTCGCTTGCTCGGCATCAGCCCAATTTGTCCAAGTGTCCCCTTATGGACTAGAAGAACATCACCGGGAAATGACTCATATTTGCCCAGTCGATCTGCCGTTGCTTCATCGATGAAGGCAAAATCATCATCATGAAAACGCCCGTGATTGATGTTCACGCCGCGAAGTACCGGAACTCCGGACTCCGTGTACTCGTCGGCCATAAGGGCATTGCCAAAAGGCCCTATCTGTGTTGAATATGGTTCAGTAGAAGCGCACTCAGCGATAGTCCTCAATGGCCACTCACCCGCCATACCCAAGCTCCTTCAGGTTGGCGGCGATGGCGGCGTCGAGCCTGGCAGCCTCGGCCTGCTGCTCGCGCCAGACAGTGGCCAAACGGCGCATCTTCTCCTCAAAGGGCTCGCCGTCGTCCTCCTGCGCGGCGGCGCCCACGTAGCGGCCGGGCGTGAGTACATGGCCGTGTTTGCGGATGTCGTCCAGCGTGGCGCTCTTGCAGAAGCCGGGCACGTCCTCGTAAGGGCGACCGGCTCCGCCGGTGGTCATCAGGCCACCGGCCCCGTCGCCCCGCCAGGCGTGGTAGGTCCCGGCGACCCGGGCGATGTCGGCGTCCGTGAGCTCGCGGTGGGTGCGGTCGACCAGCGAGCCCAACGCGCGGGCGTCGATGAACAGCGTTTCCCCGCGGCGGTCGCGGAAGCGGCCGTTCTTCTTGTCACGGGCAAGGAACCAAAGGCAGACCGGGATCTGGGTCGAATAGAAGAGCTGGCCCGGCAGGGCGACCATGCAGTCGACCAGGTCGGCTTCGACGATGGCCTTGCGGATCTCGCCCTCGCCTGACTGGCCGGAAGACATGGAACCGTTGGCAAGCACGAAGCCGGCGATGCCGGTGGGCGCCAGGTGGTAGAGGAAGTGCTGCACCCAGGCGTAGTTGGCGTTGCCTGCCGGGGGCGCGCCGTAGACCCAGCGTTTGTCCTTGACCAGCAGGTCGCCGCGCCAATCGCTGTCGTTGAAGGGCGGGTTGGCCAGCACGTAGTCGGCCTTGAGGTCGGGGTGGCGGTCGTTGTGAAAGGTGTCGCCGTGCTCGATCTGGGCGTCGATGCCGCGGATGGCCAGGTTCATCTTGGCCAGGCGCCAGGTGGTGTAGTTGGATTCCTGGCCGTAGATGGAGATGTCGCCGATGCGGCCGCTGTGCGCCTCGATGAACTTCTCGCTGCTGACGAACATGCCGCCGGAACCGCAGCAGGGGTCGTAGACGCGGCCTTTGTAGGGGGCAAGCATCTCCACCAGCACGCGGACCACGTGCGAAGGGGTGTAGAACTGCCCGCCCTTCTTGCCCTCGGCGCTGGCAAACTGGGCCAGGAAGTACTCGTAGACGCGGCCGAGCGTATCCCTGGCCCGGTTGGCAGGGTCGCCGAGGCCGATGTCGCTGACCAGGTTGACGAGCTGGCCCAGCCGCTGCTTGTCGAGCCCGGGGCGGGCGTAGTCCTTGGGCAGCACGCCCTTGAGCGTGGGGTTGTCGCGCTCGATGGCGGTCATGGCGTCGTCCACCAGGGCGCCGATGCCGGGCTGGGGGGCGTTGGCCTTGAGATACGCCCAGCGCGCTTCCCTGGGCACCCAGAAGATATTCACCGCCCGGTACTCGTCCGGGTCCTCAGGGTCGGCGCCCTCGGCCCGCTGGGCCTCCAGCTCGGCGTGTTTGGCCTCAAAGGCATCCGAGATGTACTTGAGGAAGATCAGGCCGAGGACGACATGCTTGTACTCGGCCGCATCCATGTTGTTGCGCAGGGCATCCGCGGCCGCCCAGAGCTTGGCTTCGAAGTCGACCGTGCTGGTGTTGTTCGTCCGGGTTGCCTGGGCCATAGGGTTGCTTGTCTTGTCGTTCGTTGACTTATCCGGTTGGCGGGCATCGCTGGAAAACAGAAGCCAAACCCGCGATGCGTCCCAATCCTACCACGGCCCGCGCCGTCCTACCAGTAGGGGCGACCGGTAGGGGCGATGGGGCAGGTGGGCGACCGGTAGGGGCGACCGGCCGGTCGCCCCTACTAATCGGGAACGACGTAGCGGTCGTACCACGCGGCGACGGTGGCGGCGTGGGGGGCGGACCAGCGCTCCCAGACGCCGCGCAGATAGGGCTCGACCATCGCCGCACGGGCCTGGGGCGTGGGTGGCCGGGCGATGTCGGCCACGGTGAGGGACCCGGCGAAATCAGGAGGGTCCAGCCAGACAAAGGCGGCCCGCCGCGCCTCCAGCCGCTCCCGCAGGACCCGGCGCCGCAGCCACATCACCTGGGCTGGCGCCACCCCGGCCACGAAGACGCCGTGCAGCACGAGCAGGTGGATGGCCACGGACTGGATGGACTGCGGCGAGGGCCGGCCGGGATGCTGGGCGGCGTAGCCGTCGACGAGCAGGGCGTTCCAGGGCGACAGCGCCAGGGGCGGGTCGCCCCCACCGCCAAGAGCGGTGTAGAGGGCCCAGCAGGCGGGCGACGCCCCGATGTAGCGGTGGGTGGGGCCGTCGACCTCCGGCAGGACAGCGCCGCAGCCCGGACAGGAAGATATGGCAGAAATGTCACTACCCAACTACCAAACGCATCCCCCCGGTGCGCCCGATGGACACCGGTCCTTCGACTTCAAGACAAAGCTCAACGGCTTCTCTGATCCGCTTCATGAGGACATCCAGCGACTTGGCTTGGGTGTGGCAGCCACGCAGGGCCGGCACAGACGCCACAAAGTAGCCATCCTCGTCCTTCTCAAGACCACGCTGAATTCCCTTGTCATCCCTCAGTCCTCCTGACACGCTGTCGGCGGTCGCGATGCAATGCAATGCAACTCAAAACAATGCTATCACGACTCGCAACGCCACGCCATCGCACCGTGGCGGCCGGGTGTGGTTCAAGGTCCCGCGTTACAGCCAGCGGGCGAGGAGACCTGGCCCCTACAACCCTCACCCCCGCGTGGGGTGCGGATGATGGGCCGAGCGACCGGACAGGAGGTCCGGCGGGCTCGGCGATCCCGGCCATTGCGTAGGGGCGAGGTTTCCTCGCCCCGGTTGCCTCGCCACGGTCCTGTCCATCCAAGTGTCGCCCTTCGCAATGGCATAGGGAGAGTTGGAGATGCTTCGCTGCCGAGGCGGCGACAGGAGGGTTGGCTGATGTGACCGCTGCTTATGACATGGCCTTCCATGTCACTGCGGAGCTATTTGCCGCCCCGTGGCATAAAGAACTCAGCATGACATAAATCGGGGACTTGGGAGTTGTGGTGGGCTCTGGACAGACCTCCGGGAGGCCCGGATGGGAAAGGGAGTGCCACTGCGAAGGCGGTGGGCCTCTCGGAGGTCTTGGAGGGGATTACAATGACATAGGGAGAGTTGGAGATGCTTCGCTGCTGAGGCGGCGACAGGAGGGTTGGCTGACGGGGCCGCTCAGCATGACATAAGAGATGGACCTGGGAGTACGCTGACGATAAGGCGGGATTACTTTCGCAGCAGGGGCAGATAGAGGTGCCCTTGCGGCTCGAGAGTGGGCGTGGCCGTGGCTGTGGCCAGGCGCGTGTGGCCGAAGTCAAGGGCCAGGTCGGCGCCGCCGCCGAGCGCCAGCCTGACCGGGGAGGCGGGCGTCGATGGCCCAAAACCGGGCGGGGGCGTTTCTGCCAGCGTGTACTGGCCGCTGCCGAGGTTGGTGAACGCGTACAGGCCATCGCCCACGGTGGTGAGGGACTGGTCCACACCCGGCCCCGTGAGGTGCAGTTGGGCGCCGGCCAGCGCTTGCTCGCCAGGGTCGCGCTCGCCGTTGCCGTTGGCGTCCTCGTAGACGACGCCGTGGACGCCGGCCGGGACAGAGGTCGGGGTGGGCGTTGCTGTGGGCGTGGGGGTTGAGGTGGCCGTGGGGCTCGGCGTCGCCGTCGGGGTCGGGGTGTCGTTGGGCGTGGGCGAGGGCGTCGGCGTGGGGGTGGCGGGGCGGGGCTGCAGCGCAAAGCGCACGGTCAGCTTGGGCCGGTTCTCGACGTGCTCATCCTCACTGCTGAAGGACTTGAGATAGCGGGCGCCGTTTTCGGGCAGCAGGAGCACGCCGTCGTTGCTGGCGGGAGCCGCCAACCACGTCTGCACCGCGCCCGTGAGGTCCCACTGCACGTGGCTGCCCGGGTTGACCGGATTGCGCAGGTTGGCGGTGCTCAGTTTGGTGGGGTCATAGTCCACCCCAGGCTGGCGTGCGCCGGCCATCCCCCAGGATTGCCCCACTGCGGGCTGCATCCACGTGGCCGACGGCTCCAGCCAGGGCTTGAGCAGGCGGTAGGCGGTGATGGACAAGGGCTCGTCGTAGATCGAGGCGAAGTAGGTGGTCAGGTCAAGGGTGGCGGACGTGACCTGCGATCCCTGAGGCAGGCCCTCCAGCTCAAAGCGCAGCAGAGCGTCGGAATAGACCTGGTCGTTGCTGTTGAGGACCTGGAGAATGGTCTCCTCCCCGCGTGGGGTGGTGCCGGACTGGTCGGTCCAGCGTTCGAGGTACGTATCGGCGACGCCGCGGTAGGCATCGCTGCGCTGGTAGGAGATCGTGTCGCCCAGAAGCTGGATCGTGCCAAAGAGGGCCGGGTTGTCGTCAATGCGCGTGCCGGCGAAGACCAGGGTGTGGCTGGGGCTGTCCCCACCGGTGACGGCGAAGTTGAAGCCCACGGCGTCGGCGCCAGCGAAGTCCGCGCGCCCCAACGTCGCCGCCGGAATGGCAAGCTCCACCGTCCATCCGGCGGCGCTGCGACCCACCTGCGCCGTCAGGTTGGGCGGCTGGCCGGGATGCAGGTCGTCGACCACGCTGCCATCGGCGCCGATGGTGATGAGCTGGTCGTCAAAGCCATTCCAGAGCTTGTCATTGCGGCCGTCGAAGGCCACCTGCAGCCTGGACTGGTCGCTGACGTGCTCGTCCTTGATCTCGGCCAACAGGTAGAGGGTGCTCATCGTCCAGCGGCTGTGGATCACGGCGCTGAGCTCGCCGGGAGTGGGCGCGGGCTCCGGCCCCAGCACGGCGTTGGCATTGCCGGCGTCAAGCGTCAGATCGCCGCCGAGATACCAGTCGCCGGCCTGGCCGTCCACCGTGATCGGCCCTGGCTGCGGGTAGCTGTCAAGGGTGCGGCCGGCGGGCTTGAAGCGGATGACGTAGCCGCTGTCGCCTGCGGCGAGGCCGTGCTGCGGATCGGCGAAGCTGATGCCCTGGATGGCGGAATTGCCGGGAGGCAGGCCGCTGTCGACCTTGATCCAGTGACGGTCCTCGCCCATGTAGACGAGCTCGCCGTCATCACCCCCGGCCCAGCCGTGATGGCTGTCGAGCATCTTGAGGCTGATCAGGGGTTTGGTGCCCTCGGGGACCTCAACTGGATCCCAATTCACGCCGCCGTCGGGCGTGTGCCTAATGACCCCGGTGGGGGGCGCGTGGCACGATTCGCCGGCCCCGAAGGGGCCAATGCAGCCGATGAGCCAGCCCTGGTCGACCTTGTTGTCGCCGTTGTCGTCGAACACGGCGGTATCCACGTAGATGTTGGGGGCCAGGCGTTCATCCAGGATGCGGGTGAAGTTCCTGCCGCCGTCGCTGGTCTTCCAATAGGACCAGTTGCGCAGGGCCACCCAACCGGTGGTGTCGGTCGGCATCGAAATACCGCTGGCGGGGTGGCGTCCCACCGTCTTGCTCTCGACCCAGGTCTGACCGCCGTCGTCGGTGCGATACATAATGTGGGTGCTGTCGGTGAAGCCGTTGGTGCCGGCCAGGCCGCGCTGGTTATCCCACATGAACATGTCATAGACAGGCTTGCCCGCGCCCGGCAGCACCTGGCGCTGCCAGGTCTTGCCGCCGTCGCTCGTGGCGTAGACGCTGGCATAGCGGCCGCCACCCCAGCAGTGGTCGGCGTCGGGACAAGAAAGGCTGGCAAAGTAGCCGGAGCTGGGATCGGCACGCAGCCATGTCCAGGTGTCGCCGCCGTCCACGGTCTTCAGGACTGCCCACTGCTGGCCCGCCACGTAGGCGACGTTCGGCGTGGGATAGGCGACTTCCTGCCACTGGGGAAAGTAGTCGCCCGCCTTCAGCTCAAACGGCCCCCCGTCCTCGCTCTTGTATACCCACCACGATTCCAGCGCCGCTCCGTTTGGGTTTTCGGCCGGGGGACGTTGGGCAAAGCCGGCGGCCCACACCTGGTTGGGGTTCACGGCGAAGACGGCCATCGCCGCCCGTTTGGCCGTCTCGCCGGTCTGCACGTTCCACACGCTGCCGCCCGTGCTGGTGGCGACCAGGCCGTTATCGGCTCCGAACACGCCAAAGCTCCCGGCAAAGTGAATGTCGAGGATGTCGGCGCTCACGCCGCTGGCGACGGGCTGCCAGGTGGCGCCGCCATCGGTGGTGCGCCGCATGAGTCCTGTCTGGCCGGCAATCCAGCCCGCCTGCGGTGAGGTAAAGAAGAGGGTATTGATGTTGGCGGAGACAGGAAAACCGCTGGTCACCGGCGCCCATGTGGCGCCGCCGTCGCTCGTGCGGAGAACGACGCCCGAATCGCCGGCAGCGAAGCCCGTGGCGGCGTCAAGGAACTGGATGGCGTTCAGATCGACGCCGGCGCCGCTCGTTTGCGCCGTCCAGGTGGCTCCGCCGTCGGCGCTGTGCCAGATAGCGCCGCCGCTGCCCGCGGCCCAGGCGCTGCCGTCCGCCAACATGCTGACGGCGTTGAGATCGGCCGCGTTCAAGGGCGTGACCGGCTGCCAGGTGGCGGCGCCGTCCGTGGTGCGGTAGATGGTCCCGCCGCTGCCCACGATCAGGGCATGTTGGGCGTCGCCAAAGGAGAGCGCGTTGAGGTCCTTGTCAGGAGCGAGGATGTCGAAATGCCAGGTGGCGCCGCTGGTGGCCGTGCGCGCCGCCATGCCGCCGGTTCCCACGCCCACACAGAAATCGACGCTCGTGCACTGCAGATCGCTCAACACCCCGGTGCCGCGCCACACAGTCTCCCAGATGCCGGGGACGGCGGTCGCGGTTGCCGCCGCGGCGCCGGCAGGGTCCGGCGCTTGATCGGGGCCGGACAAGCGCTGGACCGGCGTTTGGGCGGTCACAGTGTGGAGGGAGGCGACCAGACCGGCAGCAAGGATGCCGAACAGCAGGAGAGCAGCAAGGATGCGCTTCATGGACGATTCTCTTGGAATGACGAAAAGTGAGAGCAAGACGCTTCTGGATTTGCCCGGCGGCCCCTGACGCGCACCATGACGGCAGCCTCAGACCTCCGGCGACATCAGGCGGGAGGTCAAAGCAGCGATCACCCAGCCAGGGGTGATCATACATCAGTGGAATCTCATTTGCATGAATTTTGCATGAACATTTGGCCGGGCCGTCCCAACACGCCTGCAGATGGGGGGCCAACGGCCCTTGCGCGATGGGAATGGGGGTGAGGTTCAGAGCCCCGCGCTGCGAAGGGGGCGAGGAAACCTCGCCCCGGTCCCTTCCACCCAACCCGGCGGGTCTGGATCACAGAAACGGAGGTGGCCCGTGGCGTTGCGCGTGGGGCGAGTGCCGGGGCGGGGCTCGGCGCTCCCAGGGATGGTATGATGGGGGGTCTCCTGTTGCCGTTCCTCTCACTGTCGCCGAGGTCCGCCATGGACGTGGTCGCACACAACCGCACTGCCTGGGATCGCCAGGTCGAAACCAACAATCCCTGGACGGTGCCCGTGTCGCCGGAGGTCATCGCCGCTGCCCGCCGCGGCGAGTGGTCCGTGCTGCTGACAGAGTCCACCCCCGTGCCCAGGGCGTGGTTTCCCGACCTGGCAGGACGCGCTGTGCTCTGCCTGGCCTCGGGCGGAGGCCAGCAGGGCCCCGTCCTGGCAGCAGCGGGCGCCCGCGTCACCGTGTTCGACAACTCGCCGCGCCAACTTGCCCAGGATCGCCAGGTGGCGGAGCGCGAGGGCCTTGACCTGGTCACCGTCCAGGGTGACATGGCGGATCTGTCGGTGTTGGCCGATGCCTCGTTCGACCTGGTCTTTCACCCCGTCTCCAATCTCTTCGTCGCCGATGTCCGGCCGGTCTGGCGGGAAGCCTATCGCGTGCTGCGACCGGGCGGGACGCTGCTGGCCGGCTTCATGAACCCCGTCGAGTACCTGTTCGACCGGGCGCTGTCGGACCAGGGCATCCTGCAGGTGCGGTTCCGCATCCCTTACAGCGACCTGACCAGCATCAGCGAGGAGGAGCGCATCGCCGACTACGGGGTGGAGGCGCCGCTGGAGTTCGGGCACACGCTCGACGACCAGATCGGCGGGCAGATCGCGGCCGGTTTCTACCTCACCGGCTTCTACGAGGATTACCGGCACCAGAATGTGGCCACCGCCGCCTACATGCCTTCCTACATCGCTACGCGCGCAGTGAAACCGTTGGAACGTTCGAACGTTTGAACGTTCCAACGTTGAGGATTTCAACTGGCATTTCGTCTCCAAAACCGTCATCAAACGCAAGGGACCTATGCAACCTTCAACCTTGAACCCGCAACCTGCCACCGATTTTGAAGTTCACGATCCTGCCGTGCTGGCGCAGGCGCGGGCGGTGATCGATGCCTGCCGCTCCGGCCAGGAGATGCAGGAGGCCGTGCTGGCGGCGGTGCGCCGCAACGAGCGCTGGCGCGGCGAACAGTGCATCAACCTGTTGGCGCCGGAAGCTCCCACCAGCCCAACCGTGCGCGCCCTGCTGGCGGCGGAGGTGGGGACGCGGGCGGCGGAAGGGCATATCGGCAAGGTGAACCGCTGGTTTGCGGGCACCCAGAACATCGACGAGATCGAGGCGCTGTGCGTGGAGTTGCTGAAGAAGGTCTTCCGGGCCCGCTACGCCGACCACCGCCTCGTCGCCAGCATGATCGGCAACATGGCCGTCTACACGGCGCTGACCGAGCCGGGCGACGTGATCATGAGCATCCCGCAGCCCTTTGGCGGGCATTCCAGCAACCGCATCGACGGTCCGGCCGGCGTGCGCGGGCTCAAGATCATCGACGTGCCCATGGACCCGGTCGAGCTGGAGGTGGACCTGGACCTGTTCCGGCGCATGGCGCCCCTGGTTCGGCCCAAGGTGGTGGCGCTGGGCGCGTCGATGACCCTGTTCCCCTTCCCCCTGGCCGAGATGGCAGAGGTGATGGCGGAATGGGGTGGGCGGCTGTTCTTCGACGGCGCCCACCAGCTTGGCCTCGTGGCCGGCGGGCAGTTCCAGGACCCCCTGCGTGAGGGCGCAGCGGTGATGACCGGCTCCGCCGGCAAGACCTTCAGCGGGCCACAGAGCGGCGTCATCGTCTGGAACGATCCCAGCCTGACCGAACCCATCACCACGGCCATCTTCCCGGTGTTGGCAGCCACGCACCAGGTCAACCGCGTGGCCGCCCTGGCCGTATCGGCGGCGGAGATGCTGGAGTTCGGGCAGGTCTACATGGCCCAGATCGTCGCCAACGCCCGCGCCCTCGACGCCGCCCTGGAGGCCCGCGGCGTGCCGGTGCTGGCGGCGCACAAGGGCTACACGAGCACCCACCAGGTCATCGCCGACGTGCGACCATTCGGCGGCGGGCTGGACGTCGCCCACCTGCTGGCACGCGCCAATGTCGTCACCAACAAGAACCTCATCCCCGGCGATACCCCTGCGGACTGGGACCGGCCCAGCGGGCTGCGCATGGGCACCATCGAGGTCACGCGGCTGGGGATGCACGAGCAGGATATGGACATCATCGCCGGCTTCATGGCCCGCGTCCTGGTGGAAAAGGAAGCGCCCGAGGACGTGATCGAGGACGTGATCGAGTTCCGCTCGGCCTTCCAGACGCTCTTCTACAACTTCGACCACGGCTTGCCGCCCGCCCCATGACCAAGATCGATGCCTACCGGCGCCAACTGCGCGAGTGCCCGGACTGGGACGCTCTGCTGCTGGCCGAGTCCGGGCTGCCGGGCCCGCGCGGCAACCTGGAACTGGCCCAGGCCGCGGCCGCCGAAGGCGACGAGGCGCGCTTCCGGCGCTGGCTGACCTTCGACGCGGCTACAGCCCCGGCCAACACGGCGGAGGAGTTCCTCACCTTCTGCGGCGTGCTGGGGCTGGGCCGCCTGCTGGCGGGCGGGCGCCGCGACGTGCTGCCGGAGCTCGCCGCCTGGGCCTCGGACCCACGATGGCGAACGCGCGAGGCCGTGGTCATGGCACTGCAGGCTTGGGGCGACGTCGACATGGAGGCGCTGCTGGCGGAAATGGGACTCTGGCGCCAGGCCGGTTGGTTCGAGCAGCGGGCGGTCGTGGCCGGGCTCTGCGAGCCGCGGCTGCTGCGCCGCCGGGAAGAAGCGGAACGCGTGCTCGCGGTGCTCGACGCCATCACCCGGCAGGTGGAGGCGGCGCCGGATCGCAAGGGCGAGGGCTTTCAGGCCCTCCGCAAGGCGCTGGCCTACGGCTGGAGCGTGGCCGTGGCGGCGGCGCCGGAACCCGGACGGACCTTGATGGAGCGCTGGCTGCGCAGCCCTGACCGGGATGTCCGCTGGATCATGAAGGAGAACCTGACCAAGAACCGCCTGCTGCGGCTGGACCCGGCATGGGTGGCGCAGGCCAGGAGCATGTTGGACCGCTGATGGCGCTGCCAGTCCTGCGCTGCGAAGCCTGCAGGCATGCTGTGACTTCGGTTCTGCTTTGGCGCCTGGCGACCGGCGTTGTACCATTGCTATCATGAAAGGACTCATTTTGCTGACCACCCTGCGTCTGCTCTCGAGAGGCTTGGCGGCCGTGATCAACCGCGCAGAGGCTGACCGCCCCCTGCCCACAACCGCTCCCGCGGCGGTCGAGCCGGAGGGGCAGCGCCGGGGTCTGCTGCCCTGGTGGGCGTGGCTGTCAATCCTGGCGGCGCCGTTTCTGCTGGTCATGATGTGGTGGCTGCGCCGCCGCTTCTGCCAGGCCGGACCGGTCTGCTGCCCGCCGGACGAAGAGCCGGTGCGCATCCCCGACGCCGCGAGGTCACAGAGCGTGGACCTGGGTGCGGTCTCTGGAGACGCCGGGGCGCCGGCGCCGGTGAGCCCCACCGCGACCGCAGCGACCGCCGCGGGGCCGGCGGAGGAGACCGCACCGGCTGCGCCCGATGACCTGACGCTCATCGAGGGCATCGGCCCCAAGCTGTCGGCAATCCTGCAGGAGGCTGGCATCACGACCTTTGCCGCTCTTGCGGAATGCACCCCCCAGCACATCCAGTCCCTTCTGCGCGCCGCCGGTCATCACCTGGCCGACCCCACCTCGTGGCCAGAGCAGGCGCGCCTGCTGGCCGCGGGTGACCAGCAAGGTTTTCGAGCGCTCACTGCCCGTCTCAAAGGCGGCCGCTACGTTGACTAACGGGCGCCGCCTGGCTTCGGGGCCTTGCGCACCCGCCCATCGTTAGCTTCGCCGCCGCGCCCTGGGAGAGGGACGCACTCACCGGAGTGGACCATGATTGCGACAATGAACCTCGACCACAGCGAAGCCCAGAAAGCCATCGCGGCGATCCAGACGGAACTGGAACGACGCGGGAAGGCCGCGGTCATTGCCGTGGCCGACGCCCACGGCGAGCTGATTGCCCTGCTGCGCCTCGACGGCGCCCCCATGGCCTCCATCGTGATTGCCACCAACAAGGCGTGGACCGCGGCCCGCGAGCGCCAACCGACACGCCAATTGGGTCAGGCTGCCCGACATGCCGAAACGGGCTTTGACATGGCCTATTTCGGCGATCGCCGCTATATCGGCTGGGGAGGGGGGCTGCCCGTGTTCAAGGATGGTAAGGTGGTCGGCGCCGTGGCGGTCAGTGGTCTGCCCGAGCTGGAGGACATCGAGGTGGCCCAGATCGGGGTGAACGCCATCACCGGCTGATCCAGAGGGCGCCCTATGCCGGACCGAGCCTTCCAGGATTACTATCCAGACCACCTGGCCTGGTGCTATGGCTGCGGGCGGCTGAACGAGCACGGCTACCAGATCAAGACCTATTGGGATGGCGACGAGACGGTCACCCTGTTCCGGCCGCAGCCCCATCATATCGCCATCCCCGGCTACGTCTACGGCGGCCTCCTGGCCTCGCTGATCGACTGCCACGGCACCGGCACGGCGGCAGCCGCGGCCTACCGCGCGGAAGGACGGGAGATGGACACCGAACCGGCCCTCCGCTTTCTGACCGCTTCCCTCCGCGTTGACTACCTCAAGCCCACACCCCTGGGGATTCTCCTGACCCTGCGCGGCCGCATCCTCGAAGTGAAAGGCCGGAAGGTGACGGTGGGCATCAAGCTCTTCGCAAGCGCCGGGGCATCAGCCGAGCCTCTCACCGCCAACACACCTGTCACGTACGCCAGCGACGGCGCCTGCGTCCAGGGCGAGGTCATCGCCGTGCAGGTTCCGGACCGTTACGTTCTCGGTCTGTTGTAGTATGCTTACCCTCCCCCACTGCACACCCGGAGGCCCCTGATGTCCGATCTCAAGACCCAATTCGACGCTGCCGCCGCGGCGGCGCAGGCGCTTGCCAAGCGTCCCGACAACGACACCATGCTGCAGTTGTACTCGCTCTATAAGCAGGCCACGGCCGGCAATGCCACCGGCAAGCGCCCCGGCTTCACGGATCCTGTCGGCCGCGCCAAGTTTGACGCCTGGAGCAAGCTCCAGGGCATGTCCCAAGACCAGGCCATGCAGAATTATGTCGACCTGGTAGCCAAACTGCAGTAGGCTTGAACACCCCCGCCCGCCCCGCAAACGAAAACGCCAACCCTTTGCAGGATTGGCGTTCTTGTCAACCGGCCGTCTTGGACAGCGTCTTCAGGCAGTTACTGCAGATTTTAACCTGGCGAACCTGATTGCCGATCACAACCCGCCGTGACTGCACGTTCGGGTTCCAGCGGCGCTTGACATGACGCTGTGAGAAGCTCACATGGTTGCCGAATTGCGGGCCTTTGCCGCAGATCTCACACTTCGACATCGTACTTTGACTCCAGAAAAATCGCTGACAGAATTGGACGGTGTTGTGGGTCAGTGTCTGCTCTGCGGGCAACTCCGACTGCCGCTGCCGGCAGGAGACAACCCGCAAACCATGACCAAAAAGAAACCCCCGATTCGGGAGCAGTCCTGATTCTACCAGACCCGGACGCCGTCCGCAAGCCGCCGCTCATCGTTTTTGCATTCGCACTCACCCTGGAGACGCATCGTGTCTGAACGCGCCACGCCTCTCGGCAAGATCGAAATCTCACGGAAGGCCATCGCCAGCCTGGTGGCCGAAACCGTGCTGCAGTGCTATGGGGTGGTAGGCATGGCAGGCAAGACGAAGTTCGACGACTGGCGAACAGGCCTGCTGAACTCCGCCGACGCCCACAAGGGCGTCGACGTTGCGCTCGTCGACGGCTCCATCACGGTCAACCTGTACATCATCATCGAGTATGGCACCCGCATCTCCGAAGTGGCCCGCAGCGTCATGCAGCGGGTGCACTATGTCCTCGACCACAACGTCGGGCTGCCGGTGACGGCGGTCAACGTTCACGTCCAGGGTCTGCGAGTCAGCCATCCTTCGTAGCGCTTCGCCGGCACAGAATCCAAGGCACAGACTGCAACGATTTCCCATTGACGAACGCCATGCCTGCCGACAGTATTCATACCAGACACCCTGCTGGCCATCCGCTCCCCGCCCTTGATGGGGGCGATCTTTTGGGCATGACAGCCGCCGGCCTTGCCTGGCTGCGCCACCATATGCACACGGTGAACACCCTCAACGTGTATCCCGTTCCTGACGGCGACACCGGCACCAACATGGTGCTGACGATGCAAGCCGCCTGCAAGGCCGCTGAGGAGGCTGCCGGTGAAGGAGCGCCTGGCGTGCAGCCGCCAGCCGGCATGGTGGCGCAGGCGCTTGCCGGCGGCGCCGTGCGCGGCGCCCGCGGCAACAGCGGCGTGATTCTTTCGCAGATCCTGCGCGGCTTCGCCGAGAGCTCCCGACAATTGGCGACCATCGATGGGAAGCAGTTCGCCGCCGCCATGCGCCAGGCCCGGGAAACGGCCTACAAGGGGGTGCTCAAGCCCGTTGAGGGGACGATCCTGACCGTGATCCGCGAGGCCGCCGAGGCCAGTGGGCATGCTGCCGCCATCAACGGCGATCTGCGCTTCATCCTGGAGACGACGCTCGCCAAGGCCCAACAGGCGCTGGCCTCCACGCCTGACCTCCTACCCGTGCTCAAGCAGGCCGGTGTGGTCGATGCCGGGGGACAAGGGCTGGTCTTCCTGCTCGAGGGCATGGTCAAACACCTGCGCGGCGAGGCCCTGGTGCCGTCCGAGCAGGAGTACGCGGCGGCAGCGCCGGCCATACAGCCCAACCTGGAAGCATTCGGCGACGAATGGGGCTATGACATCCAGTACCTCGTCTACGATGCCAACCTCGACGAGAGCACCATCCGCCAGCGCCTGCTGGAGATGGGGGGCGACAGTGTAGTCGTCGGCCGGGCCGGCTCGGTCATCAAAGTGCACGTCCACGGCGAGGACCCCGGACCCTTTGTCAGCTTTGGCGCCTCGCTCGGCCATCTCGATGACATCGTTCTCGAGAACATGACCCTGCAGACCCTGCGTCGCAAGGGCGAATGGTCGGAACCGGTGCCCAGCATCGACACGGCCGCCCCGGGCATGCTGGCGGCGCGCGATTCCGAGTGTCCAGGCATTGTCGCCGTCGTTTCGGGTGACGGGCTGCGCAAGGTGTTTGAAAGCCTGGGCGTCTGTGCCTTCGTCTCCGGCGGCCAGACGATGAATCCATCCACCGAGGAGCTGCTCCGCGCGGCCGAACGGCTGCCCGTGGAGGACGTCATCATCTTGCCCAACAACAAGAACATCATCCTGGCAGCCAAACAGGCCGCCGGATTGGTGGCCGAACAACACCCGGAGGGGCAGGGTGGCAAACGGCTGCACGTGGTGGAAACGCGATCCATGCCGCAGGGCATCGCCGCCATGTTGGGCTACAACGCCGCAGCCACCGTCGAGGAGAACCTGCGCGCCATGACCCGGTCGGCCCAGGCCGTGCGGACAGGTGAGATCACAACGGCCGTACGTGAAGCGAGCTTCGACGGCATCCATGTGCAGCCGGGCGATATCATCGGTCTCGTCGAAGGACAATTGCGCTGCAAGGGCGAAGATCCGGACTCGGTGGTGATGCAGGTGCTGGGGCAGATGGACCCCGAGGGCGCCGCCGAGGTCTTCACCCTGTTCTATGGCGATCCGGTGTCAGCAGATGAGGCGGGCGCCTTGTATGAGACCGTCCAGGCTGCCTACCCGAGCTGCACGGTCGAGCTGCTTCCCGGCGGCCAACCTCACTACCACTACCTGATCTCGGTCGAGTAGCCGAGAAGGTCCCCCTGCCGATTGCGTTTCCAAACAGAGCGGTTGCGAGCTTGACGGCCTACGCCCCTATTGCCCGCAGGATCACGTCGACGTTGTTCGCGGCGCAGAGCCTGGGTTCTGCCGGCTTCATTACCGCCGCCACGGTAAGCACCATCGCCGGGGCCCAGATCAGCGGTCACGCCACCTGGGCCGGCGTTCCTTCGGCGGTCTACCAGTTGGGCGGCGCTTTTGCCGCCTATGGCTGGGGCTATGGCATGGACCGGCTGGGCCGGCGCGGCGCCCTGGTGCTGGGCCTGACCATCGGCGTGCTGGGGGCCGGCGCTGCCGGGGGAGGGATCATCAAAGCCACCTTCCTCGTGTTCCTGGCCGGCCTGGTGCTGATGGGCGTGGCTAATGCCGCCCTCCAGTTGGGCCGGTTCGCGGCCGCCGAAGTGCATCCCCCCAGCGAGCGCGGCCGCGCGATCTCCAACGTCGTCATCGGCGGCACGGTGGGCGCCATCATGGGGCCACTGCTGGTCGGTCCGATGGGATCCTGGGCGCAAGGTCGGGGCTTTGACGAGTTGTCGGGACCGTTCATCGCCAGCATGGTTCTCTTCGTCGCCGCCGCTGGCGCCATCTTCCTCTTCCTGCGCCCTGACCCGCGCGATATCGGCCGTGAGATTGCCCTGCTGCACCCTGAGTCAGCGCCACATGCGGGCGACGCCCGACCCTTGCGCGAGGTGCTGCGCGAGCCTGCCGTCCTGGTAGCCATGGCCACGATGGTGGTTGGCCAGGCCGTGATGGTCATGATCATGGGCATCACATCGCTCCACCTGAGAAGCAACCACCATGAGCTGACCGACATCTCGCTGGTCATTTCCTCGCACACACTGGGCATGTACGCCTTCTCGCTGGTCTCGGGCCGGCTGGCTGACCGTTGGGGACGGCGGCCCGTCATCGTGGTGGGCGCCGTCACCCTGTTCCTGGCGTGCATGGCAGCGCCGCTGTCGCCCCACCTGCTGCCCATCGCCGTCTCCCTTTTCCTGCTGGGCCTGGGTTGGAACTTCTGTTATGTGGGCGGCTCCTCGCTCTTGGCCGATCAGCTCCTGCCTGCCGAACGCGCCCGCACCCAGGGCTTCAATGATCTGCTCATCGGTCTGTCCTCGGCCCTGGGCAGCCTCGCCAGCGGATTCATCTTCGCCACGCATGGCTACGCCACCATGGGCCTGGTGGGGGCGCTCCTTGCCCTCCTGCCGTTGGGGCTGTCGCTGGGTCTCCAACACCCGCGTCCTCGCCTGGAAGCGGAAAACTGATCGGGGATGGCGCAAAATTCAGGCTCCAAACACATCGTGGTTATGTTACAATAGCTGTCACAGAGGTCGAAAGACCGCCGAAAGCCGCCCTTGGCGCCATGATCCCTTCCGGCAAATCGCCCCTTGAGGTTCAGCGTGAAACCGATCCGCATCGTCACCGACAGCAGCGCCCACCTTACCCGCGCCGAGATCGAGCAATATCGCATCGAGGTCGTGCCCATGCGCGTGCGAATCGGCCGCCGCACCTATAGTGAAGGCACCGAAGTCACCTCCGATAACTACCTTCACCGGCTGAGCGGGATCAAATCGCTGCCCGCATCGCAGGCGCCCAGAACACAGGACTTCTTCGACGTCTATCACCGGCTGAGCAAAGAAACCGACCAGATTCTCTCCATTCACCTGTCGAGCAAGCTCAGCGAGACCTATCAGATGGCCCGGACGGCGGCAGCGCTGCGCCGGGGCCACACGCAGATCGCCGTCATCGACAGTGAAACGATCAGCCGGGGGTTGGGCATGATCGTGCGCTGCGCGGCCGAGGCGGCGGCGCGGGGCGCCAACCTGAATGAGGTCTCACGGCTGGTGCGCGGCATCATCCCCAGCGTCTTCTTCAGCTTCTTTGTCGAGGATCTGGCCTATCCCGAACGGGACGAGCGCATCCGCAAGTCGCAGTCCACGCTGGGAAGCATGTTCCACATCAAGCCGTTGATGGAGATCCGTGAAGGCGACCTCGTGGTGATGGAAAAGGTGCGCACGCATTTCGACGTGATCGAGAAGCTGTTCACCTTCATCAGCGAATTCGCCTATCTCGAGGAAATCGCCCTGCTCCACAACAACAACGCGCAGGATGCGACCCTCCTGTTGGAGCGCCTGGAAGTCGCGTATCCCAACCTTCCCATCTTCACCGACACCTACGGCCCCACCCTGGCGACCTTCATCGGACCCACGGCGCTGGGCGTCGTCGTGCGCGAGGATGCACACGCCCATCTCTAGGCTGGTATGCCCGACCCTTTCCGACAACTGCAGAGTGTCCTCGATCTGGAGGCGCGGCGCGGCTACAACAACGACGCCGTGTTGGGTGGGTTGGATGAGTTCGCGCGCCAGTGGAACCTGGAAGTTCTCCCGGCGCTGAACAACCGGGAAACCGCCGAGCGGGTGGGTCACATCGTGCAGCTTCTGTCTGACTACCCGGCCCTGCCGCGGGAAGTGCGCCCCAGCACCATTCGCCACCTGCAGGACAGCGCCGCGCTCCTGAGCGGCGCTCGGGCGAGCGGCGCTCAACCGAGCGGCGCTCAAGCGAGCGCGACATCCGCAAGCGCGGGTGCAGCGGCGCGTCCGGCGGCGGCATCGCCCGCGCCGGGCAAGACCACGCCCACCCGGGGCACATCGGCAGCGACTCCGGCAGGCAAGACGCCGGCGGCCGCGGTCCCCGGCGCCGGCAAGGCGAAGCCCCAGGCCAAGGCAGCGCCCTCGCCGGCGGGGAAGACCCCGGCCACAGGCGCAAGAACGCAGCCCTCTGCGCGCATGCCTGCCGCGCGCGCGGCCGCCGGCGCAGGCGCGGCCAGCGGGCTGCACGCGCCCTTGAACACCCTGCCCGGCATCGGCGCTGGTCTTGCTCAGACGATGGCAAAGCTGGGGCTCATCCAGGTCGGCGATCTGCTGTGGCACCTGCCCTTCCGCTACAACGACTACAGCAACCTGGTCGCAGCCGACCAGGCTCGTATCGGCGACGAGGTCACCCTCCTGGCAACGGTGAAACGGCTGGACTCCAGGCGCACGCAGGGGCGCCGCACCCTGACCACAGCGGTGTTGGTCGACGATTCCGGCACTATCGGGGCCACGTTCTGGAACCCGTACATCGACCGCGCCCTGCACACAGGCCAGACCTACTATTTCAGCGGCAAGGTGGGCGCCTACCTGGGCAAACGCGTCCTGGAATCGCCGGAGTTTGAGCCTGCCAGCGACGATCCCACCCACACCGCCCGCATCGTTCCGGTCTATCCGCTGACCGAGGGGCTCCCGGCGCGGGTCCTGCGCAAGCACATCCGCCAGGTAGTGGAGTCGTGGGCGCCGCGTCTCTCCGACCCTCTGCCGCCGGACGCACGCACGCGCCTTGGCTTTCCCGGCATCGGCGCAGCCCTCCAGCAGGTCCATTTCCCGGACAATGCCGGCGCCCTCGACCTGGCGCGCCGGCGGCTGGCCTTTGACGAGCTGCTGGTGATCCAACTGGGGGTGCTGGGCCAGCATCGCGCCTGGCAGAGCAAGCCGGCCCACCCTCTGCCGCTTGGTGATGCCCAGCTCAACGCCTTCCTGGCCGTGCAGCCTTTCCAACTCACCGGCGCGCAGCACAAGGTCCTGCGCGACATCCGGCGCGACCTGACGCACACCTATCCCATGACGCGGCTGCTGCAGGGCGATGTGGGCAGCGGCAAGACCGTGATCGCGGCTGCGGCCATGTGGGCGGCCGTCTGTCACGGCGCCCAGGCAGCGCTGATGGCCCCGACCGAGATCCTGGCCGAACAGCACAGCCGCAAGCTGGCGGATCTCTTCGCCAGGCTGCTTCACCCGCAGACGGGTTGGCCGCTGCGCGTCGAGATGCTCACGGGAAGCGTCACGGGCAAACGACGTGAGGCGGTCCTGGAGGCCCTGGCTTCGGGGGATGTCGATCTCCTGATCGGTACGCACGCCCTGATCCAGGAAGGTGTCCGCTTCCGCAACCTGGCCGTGGTCGTGGTGGACGAACAGCATCGCTTTGGCGTCAACCAGCGGGCGGCGCTGCGGGACAAGATCCCGGAGCCGACGCCGCACACCCTGGTCATGACGGCTACGCCCATTCCCCGCACGCTGGCGCTGACCATCTACGGCGACATGGACGTGAGCGTCATCGACGAGCTGCCCCCCGGCCGCCAGCCGATCAAGACGTACTGGATCAAGCCCGACCGCCGCGAGCGCGTCTACGGCTTCATCAAGAGCCAGATCGCCGAGGGGCGCCAGGCCTTCATCATCTACCCCCTGGTCGACGAGAGCGATGCCCTGGAAGACGTAGGCGCCGCCGTCGCCGAGCACAAGCGGCTGCAAACCAAGGTCTTCCCCGGCCTCAAGGTCGGCCTGCTCCACGGCCGCCTCAGCAGCCGCGACAAGGACACCGTGATGCGGGCTTTCGCGGCCGGCGCCTATCACATTCTGGTCAGCACGGCGGTCGTCGAGGTCGGCATCGATATACCCAACGCCACCGTAATCCTGATCGAGAACGCCGAGCGCTTTGGCCTGGCCCAGCTTCACCAGTTCCGCGGGCGTGTGGGCCGCGGCGCCCACGCCTCCTACTGTATCCTTGTCAGCGAGCCCAACACCGATGTGAGCAGCGAGCGCCTTCGGGCGATGGAGACGACGCAGGACGGATTCTTGCTGGCCGAGACCGACCTGCGCCTGCGCGGTCCGGGCGAGTTCTTCGGCACCAGGCAGTCAGGCCTGCCCGATCTGAAGCTTGCCCGTCTCAGCGACACCCGCCTTCTGGAACTGGCCCGGCGCGAAGCCGAAACGATTCTGTCGAATGATCCCACCCTGAGCCTGCCCGAGCATCAGATGCTGGCGCAGCGCATGAGCGATTACTGGTCACAGGAGCTTGATCTGTCATGAGCGTGATTGCCCTTTACCCCGGCACCTTCGACCCGGTGCACAACGGTCACATCGATATTGCCGTCCGCGCCTCGCAGCTTTGGGAACGGCTTGTCATCGCCGTCTACGACCGCCCCAACAAGAAACTCATGTTCGACGCGGCGGAACGTGTGGCCTTGTTCGAGAAGGCGATCAGCCACCTGCCGAACGTCGAGGTGGCCCCCTACTCCGGCCTGACGGTGGAGTTCGCCCGCAAGGTGGGCGCCAAGGTGATGGTACGCGGCCTGCGCGCCATCTCCGACTTCGAGTATGAGCTCCAGATCGCGCACACCAACAAAGAGCTGGCGCCCGACGTCGAATTCTGCGCCCTGATGACCAGCCTGGAGCACGCCTACCTGTCGGCCAGCATTGTCAAGGAGGTGGCGCTGCTGGGCGGCGATGTCGACAAACTCGTGCCTCCCCACGTGGCCGCCGCCCTCCGCCGCCGCCTGATCGAGCGTAACGGCGAAGGCGGCAGCGACAAGATCGATCGGATCTGAAGAATCCGGCGAAGTGTCCGCCTGCCGGCAAATTACCAGAGGTCGAGAGGGTAGTCTTTACGCCAACGGGCAATGACTTAGCCCGCTCCAGACACGCCGTTTGTTGCCTGCTATAATGTCATTATGATAGCCGCTCGCTCGAAGAACAACGTTCGTGTCAGGTTGCCCGACGAACGCTGGTTTCACATCACTGAGGAACACTCCGAACTTGCGGGACGCTACTTTGAAGTGCTTGATGCCATTGAAGATCCCTTTGTTGTCTACCAGGGCAACACCGGCGAGTGTCTAGCAGTGCGAGAAGTTGAGGACGGCAAGTACCTTGTTATTGTCTACAAAGAGATAGACGCAGAGGATGGATTTGTCATCACCGCCTACTTGACTCGCCGCAAACGTCAACTTGAGAGGAGACCTATTCTATGGCAACAGTAGCCTTTGAGGCTGAACAAATGCTCGACCTGATACCGCAACTCAAGGCTCTGCCTTCGCGCCGGATGTGGCTGACCTACGATGCAGAAGCCGATGTACTGTACGTCAACTTCAAGAAGCCTAGCCATGCAGATGATGCTGAGCTAACGGACGACAACATCATTGTGCGCTACGAGAACGACGAGATCGTTGGTGTTACCATTTTGAACGCCAGCCAGCGGCACCGTGGGTGAGCGATCTGGCAATCAGTTACCACCACTGAAAAGGGAGGGGCAAAGAAGCCCACCAAATGACAACCCTACCAATTACCCACATGACCCTCTACAAGCACGGCGTCGGGTTCTTCCAGCGCCGGGCCAAGCTCCAGGGCGACAAGATCGAGCTGGCGTTTCGCGCCGGCGAGATGAACGACGTTCTGAAGAGCCTGACCGCCATCGACTGGGGCGCGGGCCAGGTGCTGGGCATGGAATATGCCACGCCGCAGAGCCAGGAAGAGCGGCTGCAAGGCTGTTCGATTCACCTAAGCGATGACGCCAGCCTGGCCGACCTCCTGACCTGTCTGCGCGGCCGCCAGGTCATCCTGCGGCTTGACCAGTCCGAAAGCGCCGCCGGTCTCGTCATCGGCATCGACCGTCCCGGCGAAGAACAGCCACTTGCCTCCATCATCGTGTCCCTCCTGGCCAAGGGCGATCGGGTGCAGGCCTTCCCCTTGGGCCGCATCCAGGGGGTCGACGTGGTCGACGAGCGCGGCGCCGCCGATCTGCGCTTCTTCCTTGAAACCGCTCTCAGCCCGGAAACCCACCGCCTGGTCTCTATCCGCCTGACGCCCGGCGCCCACGACCTCATGGTCAGCTACGTGGCGCCCGCGCCCACCTGGCGCGTGAGCTACCGGCTGGTGCTCGACGGCAGGCAGGCGCTCGTGCAGGGATGGGGTATCTTCGACAACCGCCTGGAGGAGGACCTCAACGAGATCTCCCTGGCGCTGGTGGCCGGCATGCCCATTTCCTTCGTCTACGATCTCTACACGCCCTTCACGCCCACACGGCCCGAAATCCAGGAGGAAGGCCGGGTGGCGGCGGGGCCGGTGGAGTTCGAGGAGGCCCTCTACGTGAAAGAGGCGCCAAAGCTCGGGCGTGGTGTGCGCGGGATGGCGCCGGCGGCGATGGCGATGGCGGCGGCTCCGATCGCCGCCGACGCTATGGCAGCCAGCACCATGGTCAAGACGAGCGGCCAGGACCTGGGCGAGCTGTTCCAGTACACCATCCAAACGCCGGTCAGCGTGGGCCGCGGGCAGTCGGCCATGGCCCCGATCCTGTCCTCGCGCCTCGACTACCACAAGGACCTGATCTACAACCGCAGCAAGCTGCCCGACCACCCCGTGGCCACGCTGCGCATGCGCAATGCCACCGGCCTTACCCTGGAGCGCGGGCCAGCCACGGTGATGGAGAGCGCCGGCTACCTGGGCGAGGCCGTCCTGCCCTTCACCGCCGTCGACGGCGAGATCGTGGCGCCATACGCGGTGGAGCTGGGTCTCAAGGTCTACGAAGACGCCGGCAGCCGCCGTGAGACCCGCGCGATCAGCCTCAGCGGCGCCTACCTTTTGGTCGAGGACTGGGATATTCGCTGGCGCGAGTACCGGGTGCGCAGCACCATGAACGATGACGCCAGGGTCCTCATCGAGCACCCGCGCAGCGTCCACTACGAGCTGTTCGACACGCCGGCCCCCGCCGAACAGACCGGCGATGACCTTCGCTTCCTGCTCCCCGTCGCGGGCCGGCAAGAGGCAACGCTGCGGGTGCAGGAACGACGCCTGGACCGCCGTCGTGAAGAGCTGCGCAGGCAGTCGTACGAAACCCTGGCGCGCTACATGCAGCGAGGACTGCTCGACCGCAAGGCTCACGAACAGGCAGCCGCCCTCCTGCGCCTATGGGAGCAGATCGAGGCCAACCGGAAGGCCCTGACCGACGCCAACACCGAGCGGGAGGGCATCTTCAAGGCCCAGCAGCAGATCCAGGGCAACATGCAGGCGTTAGGCGCCACCGGCAAGGAGGGCGCCCTGCGCTCGCATTATGTCGACGAGTTGGAAGCCAAGGAACAGAGGCTCAAGGAGTTGGCCGACGGCGACGCCAAACTCAGGGCCGACATCGACAGGCTGGAGCGTGAGATCGAAGGACGCCTGGCGGCGCTTGCGTAACAAACGCCCACCTCTTATCCATATCGCTCACGCACAAACGCCCACCATTCCTGCTTGAATCGCTCATAGGGAAGCTGGAACGCGGTCTCGATCACCTGCGGCCACGAATGGTGCAGGCGGGCGGCGCCGGCCAGCGCCTTCAGGCCTTCGGGTCCAAAGCGCTCCGCCAGGAAGTCCCCCAGGGTGCTGCACTCATAGTAGCGTCCCGGCCCGTTGCTGGCATCCACCAGCAGATAGCGCGAGTCCACGGAAGGGCTGGTTTTCCCGGTCAAGGCGTCCCGGAGAAAACGCTGGCGTGCCATCTCCCAGGCCGGGTCCCGCGGCGCCCAACGATCCACCGCCGTTTCACTCACACAGTAGAGCATAGCGCCGAAGAGGCGCGCCGTTGCCGGCGTCAGATTGGCCCGGTGGTACAGGACATGGGCGACGATCCACCCCCCCACCTCGCGAGCGAGCACGTCACGGTTGGTGAGCGAATCCGTGACCGGCCGCAGCAAGGGTGAACCCACCTGGAGCCAGGTCTTGCCCACCAGCGTCAAGGCCGGCATCGACTCCGGCAGCACCTCCACCACAAACTGAGTTCCCTCACCGCTGTCCGGCGCGTCGAATTCCTGCACCGTGTCCGCGTAGAGCGCTTCGACCTGGCTGGCCAGCACCTCGACAGCCTCGGCGTCCAGGTCGCCGTAGAGAAAGCGGAAGTGCGCGGTCGTCAGCTCGCGCTGCGGCCCCCAAAGCGCCGCCGGCGGCTCTGTGCGCAGCCATTTCCCGCCCACCAGACGGTAGAAGCGGTTCTCACGCTGCGCGGGCGCGCCAGCCTCGGCGCCGGGCAGCAGCACCGGCACCATGGCCACATCGCCGAAGAGATGGGCCTGCGCGATGTGGGTGGGAACCGGCGGCGGCGAGGCCGCCACGCGGCGCACCTGGGCGGTAGTCCACTCGCTGGAAGCGGTCGGATCCAGGACGGCCTCCAGGGCGGTGCGATCGCCTGAAGCCATGACCAAGGCCTCGTTTTGCACGGCAGCCACCAGATCACGCTGCATGCGCGCCTCATTCCAGCGAGAGCGGCCGTACACCGCTCCTGCCGCCACGACCAACAGGACGGCAATACCCGCAAGAAGAAGACGCCAATGCCGCGCCCACCTACCTGGACGTGGGGAGTTGGACCGTTTTCCGCCGCGCCAGGCCTCTTCGCCAACTTCCCATTCCAGGTGAGTCATGCGCGATGTGTCTCCTGGCAAACGACCATGCTACGATTCTAGACCGTACCCGTCGCCTTGACTGTGAAGGCCCTCACGTTCTTATGCGCCCTCATGAACGCTGATACCCTGATCGCCACATCTCTTCTCGCCCAACGCCTGCACGACCCTGATTGGGCCATCGTTGACTGCCGCTTTGCCCTCGCCGATCCGGATTGGGGACGCCGCGCCTACCTGGAGGCCCACGTCCCAGGCGCCGTCTATGCGCACCTGGATGAAGACCTGTCCGGCCCGGTGCTGCCCGGCGTCACGGGCCGCCATCCCCTGCCCGCCCCGACCCTGCTCGCCGCCAGGTTGGGGCGCTGGGGCATCAGCCCCGGCGTGCAGGTCGTGGCGTATGACGACCAGGGCGGCGCCTATGCCGCCAGGCTCTGGTGGCTGCTGCGCTGGTTGGGCCACGAGGCGGTCGCCGTGCTCGACGGCGGCTGGCCGGCCTGGCAGAGAGAGCAACGGTCGACGACCGGCGGTGAGGAGGAGCGCTCGCCTCGCACTTTTCCGGTCGCACTGCGACCTGAGCTTGTGGCAGCAGCTTCAGACGTGGACGCCATCCACAACGACCCCGCCTGGCGCCTGCTGGACATACGCAACGCCGACCGCTACCGCGGCGAGAATGAGACCATCGACCCTGTCGCCGGCCATATCCCGGGCGCCGTATCGGCGCCGTACGCCGGCAATCTCGACGCTGAGGGCCGCTTTCTGGCGCCGGCGCGCCTGGCGGAACGGTACGCCGCCCTCCTGGGGGATGTTCGCCCGGAGCGCACCGTCTGCTACTGCGGCTCCGGCGTCACCGCCTGCCACGCCCTGCTGGCCCTGCACCACGCCGGCCTGGGCGAAGGCAAGCTCTACGCGGGATCGTGGAGCGAATGGATCACGGCCACGACAAGGCCGGTGGCTGTTGGCCCATGATGGCCGGGGGACCGGCAGATCAGGATACCCGCAGACCTGTGGACCTGGTCTCCCGGTTTCCAGATTTCCCGCCCCAGTAGACATCCGCTTCAAAAACTTGTATAATCGGCAATAAGAACTTTTGTTCTAACCACAGCCGATAGCAGGCAGCCAACAGGTGGACACATGTTGGCCGCCTGCCACCTGCCACCTGCCACCCGCTACCTGCCACCCCATGCCTGCCCTTCGTGTTTCCTCCGAGTACCAGCCCACGGGCGACCAGCCCGCGGCGATCAGCGCGCTCATCGACGGTCTGCACCAGGGCATGGTCCACCAGACGCTGCTGGGCGCCACCGGCACCGGCAAGACCTTCGTCATGGCCAAGATCGTCGAGGCCGTCCAGCGCCCCACCCTGGTCCTGGCCCACAACAAGACCCTGGCCGCCCAGCTCTACGCCGAGTTCCGCGAGTTCTTCCCTGAGAACGCCGTCGAGTACTTCGTCAGCTACTACGACTACTACCAGCCGGAAGCCTATATCCCGCGCACCGACACCTACATCGAGAAGGACTCGCAGATCAACGAGGAGATCGACCGCCTGCGTCTGGCGGCCACCTCGGCCCTTTTCAGCCGCCGGGATGTCGTCATCGTGGCCTCGGTGTCGGCCATCTACGGCCTTGGCAGCCCGGAAGACTACGGCCGTGTGGCGCTGACCCTGAACGTGGGCGAGATGCGGCGGCGGCACCTGCTGCTGCGGCACCTGGTGGACATTCACTACACCCGCAACGATACGGTGCTGCAGCCGGGCAAGTTCCGCGTGCGCGGGGACACGCTGGAGATCATGCCCGCCTACGCCAGAACCGCCTACCGGATCGAGTTCTGGGGCGATGATATCGAGCGCATCACCGAGATCGACGCCCTCACCGGCGAGATCATCGCCGAGCACCAGACCATCGACGTCTTTCCGGCCAAGCACTTCATCACCCCGCAGGACAAGCTGACCGAAGCCGTGGCCGAGATCGAAAAGGAGCTGGACGAGCAGGTGGGCGTCTTTCAGTCCACGGGCAAGCTGCTGGAAGCGCAGCGCATACAGCAGCGAGTGAACTACGATCTGGAGATGCTGCGCGAGGTTGGCTACTGCTCGGGCATTGAGAACTACTCGCGGCCCCTGGCGCGGCGGCCGGCAGGGTCGCGCCCCTGGACGCTGCTGGACTACTTCCCCGACGACTACCTGATCTTCATCGACGAGTCGCACATGACCCTGCCGCAGTTGCGCGGCATGTACAACGGCGACCTGGCCCGCAAGCAGGTGCTGGTCGAGCACGGGTTCCGCCTGCCCTCGGCCCTCGACAACCGTCCTCTCCGCTTCGAGGAGTTCGTCGATCTGGTGCACCAGGTGGTCTACGTTTCGGCCACACCCGGCCCCTATGAACGGCAGGTGTCCGAACAGATCGCGCAGCAGATCATCCGCCCCACGGGGCTGCTCGATCCGCTCGTTGTGATACGTCCCACCAAAGGCCAGGTGGATGACCTGGTCAAAGAGCTCAACATTCGCATCAAGGCCGGCCAGCGCGCCCTGGTGACCACGCTGACCAAGCGCATGGCCGAAGACCTGGCCGACTACTTGGCAGAGCTGGACTTCAAGGTCCATTACCTCCATTCCGAGGTACACACCCTGGAGCGGGTTGAGATCCTGCGCGATCTGCGCCTGGGCGTGTTCGACGTCGTCGTGGGCATCAACCTCCTGCGCGAAGGTTTGGACCTGCCGGAGGTGAGCCTGGTTGCCATCCTTGATGCCGACAAAGAGGGCTTCCTGCGCTCAGAAACATCGCTGATCCAGACGATCGGGCGCGCCGCCCGCCACGTCGAAGGCACGGTGATCATGTACGCCGACAAGATCACCGATTCGATGCGCAAGGCTCTCGACGAAACCAGCCGCCGCCGCCAGGTGCAGGAAGCCTACAACCGCGAGCGCGGCATCGAGCCCCGCTCGATTATCAAGTCGGTTCACGATCTCACCCAGCGGGTGGTCACGGCCGCCAAGGTGGCCGAGCCCGGACCCGTCTACGAGACGGGCGGCGAGGTCATCGCCTCGCTCAATGCCCTTCCCCGCGGCGAACGCCTGCGGCTGATCAAAGAGCTGGAAAAGCAGATGCAGGACGCCGCCCGCAGGCTGGAGTTCGAAGAGGCGGCGGTCCTGCGCGACCAGGTGATCGAGCTGCGCCGCAGTCTGCACGATGAGCAAGACCTGCCCGCTTGGGAACGCATCAAGATGTTGGACGCGTAGGGGCGATTCATGAATCGCCCCTGCCGCACCGCGCATGAATCGCCCATGCCTATCCCCCGGAGACACCCATGAGCCTGCCTGAGAGCCTCATCAAGCCGGAGGCCAGGGGCATCGTTCGCCCCATCGACCTCGATCACGAGATGCGGGCGGCGTACCTCGACTACGCGATGAGCGTGATCGTGGCCCGCGCCCTGCCCGATGTCCGTGATGGCCTCAAGCCCGTGCACCGGCGCATTCTGTACGCCATGCACACCATGGGCCTGCGCCACGACAAGCCGCACCGCAAGAGCGCACGCATTGTTGGCGAGGTGCTGGGCAAGTTCCACCCCCACGGCGACACCGCCGTCTACGATGCCATGGTGCGCATGGCCCAGACCTTCTCGATGCGCTACCCCCTCGTCGATGGCCAGGGCAACTTCGGCTCCATCGACGGCGACAGCGCCGCGGCCATGCGCTATACCGAAGCGCGCCTGACCGAGATCGCCGAGGAGATGCTGGCCGACATCGAAAAGGAAACCGTCGACTTCGGCCCCAATTTCGACGAAACGCTCGAAGAGCCGCTGGTGTTGCCGGCGGCCCTGCCCAACCTGCTTGTCAACGGCTCGTCCGGCATCGCTGTGGGCATGGCCACCAACATCCCCTCGCACAACCTGGGCGAGGTCGTGGACGCCCTGGCGTTCGTGATCGACCACTACCATGCCGTCGAGGAGATCACGCTCGAACACCTCCTCTATTTCATCAAGGGCCCCGACTTCCCTACCGGCGGCATCATCTTCCGCTACCGCGATGCCAAGGAGGGCCGGCAGGACACGATTGCCACCGCCTACGGCACGGGCCGTGCCAAGCTGACCGTGCAGGCCAAAGTGCACGTCGAAACCATGAGCCGGAGCCGCAGCCGGCTGGTCATCACCGAGCTGCCCTACCAGACCAACAACGGTCGCGTCGTGGAGCGCATCGCCGAGCTGGTGCGCGACGGCCGCCTGGAAGGCATTGGCGATCTGCGGGACGAGTCCGACCGCCAGGGCATGCGCATCGTTGTCGAGCTGCAGCGCGGCGTGGAGCCGAAGGACATGCTGGAGGAGCTGTACAAGCTCACGCCGATGCGCCAGACCTACGGCTTCAACACCCTGGCCCTGGTCGATGGCGAGCCCCGTCTGCTCTCGCTCAAGCGCATGCTGCAATTGTTTATCGAGCACCGGCGCGAGATCGTGCGCCGGCGCTCAGAGTACGACCTGAAACGGTCCAGGGAGCGCGCTCACATCCTGGAAGGTCTGCTCATCGCGCTTGCCAACCTGGACGAGGTGATCCAAATCATCCGCCGCAGCCCGGACACCGACACAGCCCGCGAGCGGCTGATGCAGCGCTTCAAGCTCAGCGAGATCCAGGCCCAGGCGATTCTTGACATGCCGCTCAAGCGTCTTTCGCGCCTGGAGCGGGAGAAGCTGGAGGCGGAGTACAAGGAGGTCAAGGACCGCATCGCCTACCTGGAAGACCTGCTGGCCCACCCCCAAAAGATCCTGGGCGTTATCAAAGACGAGCTGCTGGCGCTGAAAGCCAAATACGGCGATGCGCGCCGCACCCAGATCGTGGATGTCGAGGGCGCGGCGTTGGTGGCCACCGACTTCCTGTCCGAAGAGGAAGTCCTTGTCATGGTGACCAAGAGTGGGCAGATATTCCAGCAGTCGCTGGCCGGAAGGCGCCGGGGTTCGCTGCCGCGACGCACTGCCGATGCGCCGGTGGCGATGGCAGCCTCGTCAGGCCGCAACACCTTGTTCCTGTTCACCGCCGCCGGTCAGGCCGTGGCGCGAGATATTCACCAGGTGCCCACGGAAGAGGGAACGAACTTCACCGAGATCTTCGGGTTGCGCGGCGACGACGAAATCGTGACCTTGTTGGGGCTGGCGGCGCCGGAAAACGGCGAGGCCGAGGGACAAAGCCTGTTTCTCTACACCCGCGAGGGGCGGTGCAAACGCATCGCCGTCGCGGACCTGTTTGCGGCGGCTCATAACTCACCCCTGGTCATGAACATCGAGCCGGGCGACGCCTTGCTCGGCGTGCTGCCCTGCGACACCGGCGACGACATCGTGTTGTTGACCCGGCTTGGGCAGGGTATTCGCTTTGCGCAGGACGAGGTGCGGGTCATGGGGCTGCCTGCGGCCGGCGTGCTGGCCATCAAGCTGGAGAAAGGCGACCAGGTGGCCGGCTGCGGGTTGTGCAAGCCGCAGCACCAGGTCGTCCTGCTAACCGGCAAGGGGTTCGGCCTGCGCACGATGGTCGACCAGTACCCGGTCCAGAAGCGCTACGGCGGCGGCGTTGCGGCCATCAAGCTGCAGGCTAACCAGGGCGCAGTGGAAGCGGCCGCCCTCGTCGAGAGCGAACACGAGATGTTCCCCGTTCTCAGCAAGGGACCGATGCGCGTCCTCCGCCTGGAAGACGTGCCGTCCGGAAACCGCGCCGGTCGCGGCAAAGCCATCCCCGCCCTGGCTGACGGCGAGCTGCAACGGCTCCTGGCCCTGATCATCCCCAAAGTCAAGGAGAGCGAAGGCGCGCCTGAACCACCACCTCCTCCTCCGCCACCATCCCCTCCGCCGCCCGCGCCGCCGGCACCAGCGCCAACCCGGAAGTCGGTAAGGACGGCAGCCGTGAAGCCCCTCGCGCCGGCCCCCGCAAACGAAGCGCCTGCAGCAACGACTCACGAGAGGCCGGCAAGCCCCGCCCGGAAGGCGGTGGGAGCCAAGATCCTGGCCGCAACGAAACCCGCGGCAGCCCAGGCGGAGCCCGAAACAACACCCGAACCGGTGAAGCAGGAACCGGCAGCCGCAGCCTCAACCACCCCCGCGGCGTCCCAGGCGGAGCCCAAACAAACGCCCAACCCGGCGAAGCAGGAGCCGGCAGCCGCAGCCCCAACCGCCGCAGCGGCGCCCGCGACCGCTCAGGCCCCCCGTGTCACCCGCGCCTCGGTGCTGGACGAACTGCCCAAAACGAAGGGCACAGCGAAGGCTGCTTCCCAGCCAGCGGCCAAGACGCCTGCAACAACGCCTGCCAGGAAGCCCACCGCCTCCGCAACGCTTGCCAAAGAGCAACCGAAGGCCGGGAAGTCCTCCCAGGGTAAGGCCGCGCCCGTCCAGCCGGCAGCGAAGGCGCCTGACAAAGCGCCCCCAGCCGGGTCCAAGGCCCCTGCCAAGACCGGCGGTAAGGGCAAGGCCGATCTCACCCAAGCCAGTCTGTTCGAGCCGCCCCCGGCGGTCCCCGCCAAGCCGTCTACCAGGCCCCCTGCCGGCGCCAAGCCGAAGCCTGCCAAGACGCCTGAACCGGAACCGCCTCCCGCGACCGAGGCGAAGCCAGGCAGTCTTGAGACCATCAAGAAGAGAATACGCACCAGGAAGCCCGGCGCGAAGTAGGGCTGTCTGCCGCTCGGAAGGACCGCGAGGATTGCCTCACGTCTTTGCCCAAAGACTTCCGCCGAGAGATGCTTCGCTGTTGCTTTCCCGCACGCAGAACTAGCTGACAAGGCCGCCCAGCATGACATAAAAGGGAGGCTTCGACCCATGGGCTTCCCGCCCGGAACAGACTCCTCGGTTTGTCATGCTGAATCCTCCATCCCGCGTCGCGGGAAGCGCCCCCGACGGTGACATCCGCGGGATGTCATAAGAAACGGGTTTGTCCACCCAACCCTCACCGTCCGCCCACCCCAGTGAAGCATCTCGCCTCTCCCTATGTCATTGCGAGCAGCGTCAGCCCCGTAAGCAGGCGACGCAGTCGCCAACTGGCATGTTGGGGACTGCTTCACTTCGTTCGCAGTGACACAGTGAGGTGGGGACCGCTTTGCTGCGCTCGCAGTGACATGATGGCGACGGGGAGTCTCCGGGCAGCAGGGGGCGTCGCCGTTGTGGAGCACCAGCGGAATTGACGATCGGCAGCAGCAAAACTATTCTTGTGGGTAACGTCTGAGATGGCAGAATTCTTGTTGATCGAAGGGAGCAGCGGATGGAGCAAATCAGCGGTCTGAGCAGCAGTGAGGTCCTGGCCCGGCGCCAGAAGGGGCAGGGCAACGAGGTCCAACTCTCCACCGGCCGCTCCTACAAGGACATCGTCGTTACCAACGCCTTCAATCCGGTCAACGGGGTGCTCTACGCGATCGGCTTGGCCATGATCGCCATCGGCCAGGTGGGCAATGCCCTGATCACGGCCTCGACTGCCGTGCTCAATGCCATCATTGGCACCTTTCAGGAGGTCAGGGCCAAACGCCAGCTCGACAAGATCTCGGTGCTCGCCCGCGTCAAGGTCAGCGTCCTGCGTGATGGGCGTGAGCAGCAGGTGGACCCGGCCGAGCTGGTGCTGGGCGATGTCCTGGTCATCCGCGCCGGCGACCAGTTCCAGGCGGACGGTGTGGTAGTGGGAGAGGGACGTTTCGAGGTCGACGAGTCACAGCTGACCGGTGAAGCCGACCTGATCCCGAAGGTGGCGGGCGACAGGGTGTTGTCCGGCACATTCTGTGTCACCGGTTCGGCCCTGGTCGAAACGACCGAGGTGGGCAGCAGCAGCTTTGCCAACAAGCTGACGGCCAATGCCCGCCAATTCCAGACCACGCTGACGCCGCTGCAGCGCGAGGTCAACCTGATCATGCGGCTGATCATGGTGCTGGTCGGCTTCGTCGGCCTGGTCGTGATCCTCGACCTGTTGATCGGCAACGCTCCCATCGAGCTGAACCTCCAGATCAGCGGCATTGTCGTTGGCATGATCCCGGCCGGGCTGCTGACGAGCATCGTCCTCACCTACGCCAAAGGCGCCGTCAAGATCGCCCAGCAAGGCGCCCTGGTGCAGCAATCCAACGCCGTCGAGTCCCTGAGCAACGTCACGGTGCTGTGCACCGACAAGACGGGCACGCTGACGGCCAACAAGATCCGCTTTGAGGATGTCTACCCGGTAGGACTCGGCAAGGACGACTTCAAGCTCATTCTGGGCGACTTCGCCGGCAGCGCCTCAGCGACCAACAAGACTTCCGAGGCCCTGATCGAGGGGCTCGGCGGCGTCCGGCGCCGGGTCACGGACGAAGTGCCCTTCTCGTCGGCGCGCAAATGGTCGGCGGTGGCCTGCGACGACGCCGGCGGCGGGGAGCGCCCGCCGATGCACGGCGCCTATGTCATGGGTGCGCTGGAAATGCTCAATGGGGCATTGGCGCTTGATGAGAACACCCACAGGCAGGTCAACGACTGGTCGGAACAGGGCCAGCGCGTCCTGGTGTTTGGCCACGCGCCGAACGTCCTGCACCTGCACGACGCCGACGGCGAGCCGGCCCTTCCTCACCTGCAGTTGATGGGGCTGATCAGCTTCAGCGACGAACTGCGGCCGCACCTGGAAGAGGCAATGACCTCCCTGACGTCCAACAACGTGCGGCTCAAGGTCATCTCCGGCGACAACCCCCAGACCGTGGCGGCGCTGGCCCGGCAGGCGGGGTTGCCCGGCGACCTGTCCCTGGTTTCCGGCCCGGACCTGGCGGCGATGGGCGCCGCCGAATTCGGCGAGGCGGCCAGCCGGGCCACCGTGTTCGGACGCATCACACCCGAACAGAAGGAGGCCCTGGTGGATGCCCTGCGCCGCCAGGGCGAGTACGTGGCCATGATCGGCGACGGCGTCAACGATGTGCTCTCGCTCAAGAAGGCGCAGTTGGGAATCGCCATGCAGAGCGGCAGCGGCGCCACGCGAGGGGTGGCGGATATGGTGCTGCTGGGGGATTCCTTTGAAGCGCTGCCGCCGGCCTTTGGCGAGGGGCAGAGCATCATCAAGGCCCTGCGTGACATCGTCAACCTCTTCCTGAGCAGCGTCCTGCCGGCGGCGCTGCTGGCGATCGCCATCACCGCCCTATCCCTCGGCTTCCCCTTCAACGTCATGCAGAACGCCATGATCTCGTACATCGTGCGCGGCATTCCGCCCCTGGTCATCGCCTTCCTGGCGCGGCCAGGCCGCGTCAAAGGGTCACTGCTGCACAGCGTGCTCCACTTTGCCGTGCCGGCGACGATGGCCACGTTCGTCTTTGGCCTGGTGGTGTACGTGGTCACGTTCGGCCTGGTCATGCGGCAGGTGGTGAGCGCGGACGTCACGCCCGAGATGATTGAAGGCATCAAGCAGTTCGTCAGCGTCCCCTTTGACTACTCCCAGCCGGGCGTCTTCGAGTTTCAGGCCGCCCAACTTCTGGCGCAGTCGGCGCTGACAGGCTTCTTCATTCTCAGCGGCCTCGCCCTGCTGATCTTCCTGGAACCGCCGCGGCCGTGGTTTGCAGGCGGCGACGAGTTCAGCGGTGACTGGCGGCCGACGATCATGGCGGTGCTGCTGGCAATCGGCTACATTGTCGCGGTCAGGATCCCGTTCACACGCCGGCTCATGGCCGTGGCGCCCCTGCCGCCTCCCGTCTACGTCCTCATGCTGGCGCTGGTGGTGGTGTGGGCCTTGATCCTGCGCCAGGCCTGGCGGCACAACTGGCTGGAGCGGTTCCTGGACCTCGAGATAACAAGCGGGTGAACCCGTGGACGTAGCCCAGCGACTCGAAGCATGCACACATTGGACAAACAAGGAGGCGGAAGTCGTTCCGAAAGCGAGATATGAAAGTGGAAATTTGGTCGGATATCGCCTGTCCCTGGTGCTACATCGGCAGGCGCCGGTTCGAGACGGCGCTGGCGCAGCTCGAGCACCGTGCCGAAGTCGAGGTGATCTGGCGCAGCTTTCAGCTCGATCCCAACGCGCCGGTCGACTACACCGGCACGGTCAACGACATGTTGAGCCAGCGCTACGGCATCAGCCAGACCCAGGCGGAGGCAATGAACGCCCGCGTCACCGCCTTGGCTGCCGAAGAGGGCCTTGACTTCCACATGGAGCGCACCCACCCCGTGAATTCACTGAACGCGCACCGGCTGCTTCACCTGGCCGCCGCTCACCATGTGCAGGGCGAAATGAAAGAGCGGCTGCAGCGGGCCTATTTCACCGAGGGGCTGTTCATCAGCGATCACGAAACGTTGGTGCGCCTGGCAGGAGAGGTGGGGCTGGACCCTGAAGAAGCGCGCCGCATGCTGGCGGGCGATGCCTACGCCGATGCCGTCCGCGCCGACATCCGGCGGGCGCAGGCGATGGGGTGCAACGGCGTGCCCTTCTTCGTCTTTGACCAAAAGTACGGCGTCTCCGGCGCTCAGCCGGCGGCGACCTTCGTGATGGCGCTGGAGCGTACTTGGGCCGACTCGCACCAGGCCCAAATCACAGTGCAGTAGGCAGTCTTCATCGCTGCTCCAACCGCTCTCCGCCCAGCAGCGCCCTGATTTCCCCCAACTGCGCCTGGGTGGCGGGGTCGAGCCACACCCCCCAGGGCGGAGGAGGCGCCGACGCCAGGAAGGGCGCGGCGCGGGCGTCACGATACCGGCCCAAGCCGAGGCCGTAGGCCAAGAGAGCGTCGCGATCGCCCGCCGTGAGCGGCAGCTCGGTGCGCCGCAGGAGATCAAAGGCTAGCAGGCAGCTCACGTGCGCATCGTGGACCTGCCCCAGCTCTTCCTGGACATCCGTTAGCAGGGTGATCAGCGGATCGCCCTCCGGAAAGCTGCTGTAGCGCGTGAACTCCAACAGGTAGCGCAGGTGCTTGACGGCAATGCGCAGCGCGTGCAGGTGTTCGATGGGGCTGCCGGGGACGAGCGTCCTGCCAAACACGTGCACCTCGGTGGCCGCCTGGTCCACCAGGCCCGGTAGGACGGCGTCCAACCGGTTCTGGCCTGACCCCTTCGCCCTGGCGAACTGGCTGAGAGCTTTGTCCAGGCTCTTGTAGCCGCTCCCCTTGTAATACTCCAGGAGGCCGGCACGAGCGCGGCGGCGTTCCACCTCCAGGTGGTGGCGCAAAGGCACCTCAGCCTCCGGCGCCACTTGAGGTGCATGCTCGTGGACAAAGGCGAGGCTGACATCCAGGTCGCGCACTGCGCCCAGGGCGCGGGCAGCCTGGCGCAGCTCACGGCGGAGCTCTTTGGCGGCGCGTTTCGGCAGCCAGGGTGTGAAGAAGTAGAGGACGCTGCGCATGCGGCGCGTGGCCACGCGGGCGTCGTGCACAGCCTCCACACCCTCATCCTTCACGACGCCATCGCGCTGGCTGCGCAGCTTGTCCGTTTGGGCGGCGAGGACGCGCTGGACAAATGCGGCGACAGGATCGTCCGCCTGGAAAGGAATGCCTGGGCGCTTGCGCGGTTCCGCCCGTTCGAACGGGCCAGCCCCGTCAGGGTCCCCATCCGGTTCGGCGCTAGCGATGCTTGACGCCCATTCCAGGCCCCGCTCATACTTGGAGCGCAGCTCAGGCTGGAGCTGCCAAATGGTCGCAAGCTCAACGGTGACGGCCTCCAGGTCCCACTCCCCCTGGCCCTGACAAAGCTCTATCTCCAGCTCAATCGCCCGGCAGTCACGCTCACCGGTCAGCCAGCGCACTTCGTCCAGGCTCATCTCAGCCGCCTGTTTGTCTGCCGCCGACAGGGGGGCGATGTGCCGGACCTGCTCAATGCGAAACAGCGGCGCCAGGTTCTGATCGCCCAGGGTTTCAAGGGCCAGGTGGCGGGCAGGTCCCTCCGGCCACGCCGAAGGCAGCTCCGGCTGGCCGGTCGCGGCGTGCAGCTCCACCCGCCGGTGAACCCCCTCCTCTGAAGGCGGTGTCAAGGACTTGAGGTGGACCGTCTGCTCCCTGTCGCTCTGGCGAAAGCGGAAGGCGTAGCCGGCCGCGGCAAAAGACCGCTCCGGCGTATCGTAGTACGTGTCGACGACGTGGCAGGTGCGGAAGGCGCCGACGGCATAGGAACCGACCTGCTGTAGCTGCAGCAGCCGTTCCATGACCTCGGCGTCAGGGACCCGGTACTTCCGTTCAGTCTCGTGATGAACCGTCATGTGCTCCACTCTTCGCGGAGGCAAATGCACCGGAATACTGCGCAAACGCAAACCGTCTTTCCTGGCAGTCACAGCCCGGAAAGGCACGGCGCCGAATATTATCGCACCCTAGCAAACTACAGGCAAGACAGCCAAAGGCGGAAGGTTTGGAGCCAACGCCTGCGCAAGGCTATGATGTCACGCTGATGCCTGGAGGGTTGGGCGGTCGCGGCAGCGCACCAGACGCGCCCACGCCAGCCGGCATTGTCAGTCAACATGAACCGTCGCGACGCAGTCCTGTTTGTGGGCCTCAGCGCCATCTGGGGATCCTCCTTCATGTTCATCAAGCTGGGGTTGTTGGGTGGGCTCCACCCCATGACCCTGGTTTCGCTGCGCCTGCTCTTCGGGTCGCTGGTGATGTTGGGCTTGCTCTGGCGGCAGGGTCTGCCGTTTCCCCGCGGCCGGCAGATCCTGATCGCCTTTGCCATCCTGGCGTTCTTCAACAACGTGATCCCGTTCACCCTCATTACCTGGGGCGAGCAGTTCATCACGTCGTCCATGGCGGCTATCCTCAACAGCTCGGTGCCGCTGTTCGCCGTGCTGCTGTCGCACCTGGTGTTGAGCGACGAGCGCATGACCTGGCGTCGCGGCGGGGGTGTGCTGCTGGGCTTTGCAGGGGTGCTGGTGCTCTTTGTGCCCGATCTCCTGGCCGAAAGCGGGGGCAATCGCCTGGCCGGCGAGATAGCCATCATCCTGGCGTCCGTGGGCTACGCCATCGGCAGCGTGTTCGCCCGCAAGCGCCTGCATGGCGTGCCGCCGCTGGTGCTCGCAACCAGCCAGATCAGCCTGGCCTTCCTGTGGATGCTGATACCGACCCTGCTGATCGAACAGCCCTGGACGCTGCACCCAAGCCCCCTGGCTATGTTCTCGGCCTTGTGGCTGGGTGTGCTGGGCACCGGGTTCGCCTACCTGCTCTACTTCTCCCTACTCAAGAACATCGGCGCCACCCCCACCACGATGGTCACTTATGTGATCCCGTTGTTCGCCGTGACCTACAGCGTGATCTTCTTGAACGAGCCCCTGCATTGGTCGCAGGTGGCGGCCATGGTGCTCATTTTCCTGGGAGTCTGGCTGGCCAACCGCCGCCGATAGGAACCGGCCACGGGGTGGGGCGTATTGCGTGCGCCGCACCCCGTGACCGCTTGATCCACGTCAACCGAAGCGGGACGTCAGGATATCGCCGAGGGTAGGCTGGCCGATAGGCTGCAGTTCGTAGCGCACCCGCTGGTGGGGACGCCGGATGCGCGCCAGCCGGCTCAGGTCGATGGGCGTCGCCACCAGCACCAGGTCGCAGGGCACCTGGTTCAGCGTCATCTCCAGGTCCGATATCTGGCTGGCGCCGTAGCCCATCGCCGGCAGCACGGGACCGGTGGTGGGATACTTGGCGTAGGTGTCGGCAATGGAGCCTACCGCCCAGGGTCGCGGATCGATGATCTCGCGGGCGCCAAAACGCCGCGCCGCCACCACACCGGCGCCGTAGCTCATCTCGCCGTGGGTCAGGGTCGGACCATCCTCGATCACCAGGACGCGTTTGCCGCGGATGGCGGCAGGGTCGTCGACAAAGATGGGAGATGCCGCCTCGACCATCAGCGCCTCCGGGTTGAGGCGCCGCACGTTTTCGCGCACCATGTTGACATCGCCCAGGTCAGCCGTATCCACCTTGTTGATGACGACCACATCGCACATCCGCACGTTGGCCTCACCCGGCCAATAGCGCGTCTCGTGCCCGGCGCGGTGCGGGTCCACCACGGTGATCTGCAGGTCAGGCTTGAAGAAGGGCGTGTCATTGTTGCCGCCATCCCACAGCACGATATCGCTCTCGTCTTCAGCCTGCCGCAGGATACGCTCGTAATCGACGCCGGCATAGACCACCAGGCCGCGGTCGAGGTGCGGCTCGTATTCCTCGCGCTCTTCGATCGTGCAGTCGTGCCGGTCAAGGTCCGCATAAGTGGCGAAACGCTGGGCAATTTGGGCCGTCAGATCGCCATAGGGCATGGGATGGCGCACCACCACCACGCGCTTGCCCAGCGCCCGCAGCACATCGGTGACGTGCCGGGTGGTCTGGCTCTTGCCGCTGCCCGTGCGGACCGCCGTGATGGCCACGACCGGCTTGCTGCTTGACAGCATGGTCTGGCGGGTGCCCAGGAGACGGAAGCTGGCGCCTGCGGCCACCGACCGTGCGGCCAGGTGCATGACGTATTCATGCGAGACGTCGCTGTAGGCGAAGACGACCTCATCGATCTGCTCTCGACGGACGATCTCCTCCAGGTCGGCCTCCGGCCAGATCGGAATGCCTGCCGGGTAGAGCGACCCAGCCAGCTCCGGGGGGTAGAGACGACCGGCGATGTTGGGAATCTGAGTGGCCGTGAAGGCGACGACCTCGTAGCTCTCGTCGTGCCGGAAGCAGACGTTGAAGTTGTGAAAATCGCGCCCCGCCGCGCCCAGGATCAGCAGGCGCTGCCGTGACTTCGTCATCGAAGGGACTCCTTTGCAGGAAAGTGGTCGCCGGGCACCCCATCAGCGCCGGCGCGGGAAAGAAATGGTAGCGATGCCGGCCGCGGCAGACGTCAGTCGACCGGCTTGTCTGAGGCTGATGGGTCTTCAGGCAAGAAGCGCTGCCGGTAGGTGAAGCGCGCCAACAGCAGGCCAAAACCGTAGAGGAACAGCAGAGGCACCATGACGATGCCCATGGTGAAGGGATCGGGGGTTGGCGTGATCACGGCCGCCAGCACGGCGATGATGACGATGGCGTAACGCCAGGTTCGGGCCAACATCTGGGGACTGACCACGCCGAGGCGCGCCAGGAGGGCGATCACCAGGGGCGTTTCGAAGGCGATGCCCACCCACAAGATGAAGTTGGAGACAAAGCTAAGGTAGTACTCGACCGAGTATTCCGCCTTGAACAGATCGGTCAGAAACTGCTGGAGGTAGTTCAGCGTGAAGGGCAGGACGATGAAGGCGCAGAAGGCCACCCCCGTGGCAAAGAGCGCGAAGGCCAGCGGCATCGAGAGATACAGCATGCGCTTTTCGCTAGGGGTCAGACCGGGCACGATGAAGGCCATGATCTGGTAAATGATGACGGGCGCCGCCAAGATGGCGCCCAGAATGAGCGCCGCCTTGAAGTAGATGATGATGTTCTCGGTCGGGCGCAGAAGCTGAAGCTGGCTTTCGCCCTGCAGCGGCGCAATGAGGATCTCAAGGAACCGCTTGGCCCCAATGAAACCGAGAATCAGTCCCACCCCAAGCGCCGCCACGGACTTCAACAAGCGATCACGCAGCTCGCGCAGGTGCTCGATCACAGGGGCGGAGTTTTCGGGGGTCGCCATGCCGTTGGGTAGAACTGCCAAAAAGGGGCAGCGGGCCGTCAGAACGACGGCTCAGGCGCCCGCATCCGAGGGCGGCACTGCATCAGAATCGGCGGCTGGCTGGCCGCCCAAGGGCTTCGCGCCAGGCTCCCCCGCGCCGGACGCCGGCGTCTGGCCCAGCATATAGCCGCGGAGCTGGGCCATCGGATCAGACGGTCTGAAGGGAACTGCCGCCTGCGTTGTGGCCGTCGCCGCCATCACCGCTGCCGGGGTCACGGGCGCCGCAAGCGTGGCGGGAGGCGCAATGGTGGGCTGCGTCTGCAACGCCTCCATCGTGTTGCCGATCTGCCGCGCCGGATTCAGTTCATCGACCAGCGAGCGGATCTCCTGGATCGGTTTCAACTCCTCGGCAAACTCCCGGTTCAGTTGGTTGAGGGTGGTGCGCAGATCATGGGCATACCCGCCCAACTGCCGCATGATCTGGGGCAAACGCTCAGGTCCGAGGACGATTAGGGCAAGAAGGCCGATAAAGAGCAGCTCGCCAATGCCGATATTGAACATTGCCGCACACTACTCATGCGCCCGCGCCGGCAGGGCGAGGGCCTGGCGTATGTTGTTCTCATCGCGCGTGGCCGCGCCCAGGACCCCGTTGACAAAGCGCGGGCTGGCCTCCGAGCCGAAGACCTTGGCCAGCTCCACCGCCTCATTGATGGCGACTTTGACCGGTGTACCGTCAACGCCGATCTCCCACAGGGCCATGCGCAGGATGTTGCGGTCGATGGCGGCGATCTGCGAAACAGGCCACTCCGGCGCATGCAGCGCGATCACCCCATCCAACTGCGCCTGGTAGACGATGACACCGTGAACCAGGCGCTGCGCGAATTCCGATGCTTCTGCTGACAGCGTCTCTTCCTGATCGGCCAGACGCTCGGCCAGGACAACGCCCGGCTGGTGGTGGGCCAAATCGACCTCAAACAGCACCTGCAGCGCGATGCGGCGTGCAAGATGGCGTTGCTTCATGGTTGAGCGGCACCCGCGCTCACAAAGGCGACGTTATCGATCGTCACGTTCACACCCGCAACCTGCAGCTCGACGATGTGCTCGATGGCACGGGCAATCTCCGTCTGCAGCGTCTCCGCCAGGTGCAGCATGTTTGCCCCTGGATCGGCAATGATGTGCACCACTACCTGAACTTCACCGTCCCCAATGATCACCTCGATGCCCGGCGCCACCGCCCGGCGACCGCCAAAACGACTTCGCCGCGGCACCCGCCCGGACAGACGCAGCACCCCTTCGGTGCTGAGCGCTGTCTGGCGCACAATCGTAGTAAGAACCTGCGGGGCAATGGTCACCCGGCCGCTCAGGGATTGTTCGTCAGCCATGATTCGTCCGCCATCCATGCACGAACCCGTGAGGCCAGGCGCCAGCGCCTTCCTCCCGGGCTAGAGCACCATGCCTCCGTCGACGGCGATGACCTGTCCGGTCACGAACCCGGCTTCATCGGAAGCCAGGAAGACCACCACCGCCGCCACGTCTGCAGCGGTGCCAAGACGCTGCAGAGAGGTGTGCTCGATGATCTTGTCCTTCATCTGCGTGATGATGTCGTTGGTCAGATCGGTAGGCACGAAGCCGGGAGCCACGGCATTGACCGTCACGCTGCGGGGACCGATCTCCTTGGCCAGGCTCTTGGTCAACCCGATCAAGCCTGCCTTGGAGGCCGAATAGTTACTTTGGCCGGCGTTGCCGGCGATGCCGGCCACGCTGGTGATGTTGATGATGCGCCCGCTGCGCTGTTTGAGCATGATGCGGGCAGCGGCCTTGGAACAATTCCAGGCGCTCTTCAGGTTCGTGTCGATGACGTAGTCCCAGTCTTCTTCCTTCATCATCATGATGACGTTGTCGCGGGTCGTGCCGGCATTGTTCACCAGGACATCCAGCTTGCCGAACTGCTTCTGCACGGCCTTGACCAGCTCGGCAGCAGCCTCGGTCTGGCTGACGTCGGCCTGCATCGCTACCGCTTGCCCGCCCGCGGCGGCGATGTCCGCCACGATCGCTGCGGCTGCTTCGGCATTGGAATTGTAGTTGACAACCACGGTGGCGCCAGCGCCCGCCAACTGTCTGGCAATGGTGGCGCCGATGCCGCGGGACCCGCCGGTGACAAGTGCGATCTTACCTGTAAGTGAGAACATGCGAACCTGGAACCGTATCGAACGTGAGCAGAAGAACGCAACCGCAGCCATGTGCCCTTGGGGGCATGGCCGGGCTGCAAGGTCATGGCTAACGTATACGCTGTTTGGGCAGGGCTGTCAAGCCAGTTGCGCCGCCAACGTCTGCACATCCGCCCAGGTGGCCACGCTGGGAATGCCGCGCAGCCGCCGGTCGATGCGCTTGAGCAGGCCGGCGAGGACGCCACCAGGCCCGAACTCGTAGAAGACTTCGTTCCCCTGGTCGATCAGGGTCTGCATCGAACGGGTCCACTGCACCGAGCTCTGCAGTTGCCCCACCAGCTCGTCGCGGATGGCGGCAGTGGTCAAGAGCGGCTGGGCGGTGATGTTGGCGATCACGGGGAACCGCGGGTCGTGAAGGGTCGCCCCCTGCACGGCCTCGGCGAATTCGGCCTCGACGGCGCCCATCAGGGGCGAATGGGCGGCAATGGTGATCGACAGGCGGACGACCTTGCGGGCGCCTGCTTTCTCGCAAGCAGCCATCGCCAGCAGCAGGGCCTGCTCATCGCCCGAGATGACCACCTGCCCCGGACAGTTGTCGTTGGCGATGTGCACAAAGCGGCCGCTCTCGGCGCGCACGTCAGCACAGACCTGCTCGATCACCGGCGTGTCAAGGGCGATGATCGCCGCCATCCCGCCCGGAGCGCGCTCGTCGGCCGACTTCATCAGGCGTCCGCGCTCGCGGACCAGGCGCAGCGCCCCCGCAAAGTTCAGGGCGCCGGCAGCCACCAGGGCGCTGTATTCCCCCATGCTGTGCCCGGCCGCGGCCGCGGCCATCATGGGCCGGCCCAGCATCGCCTCCAGGCTGCGCAGCGCCGCAATGCTGGCGGTGAGCAGCGCCGGCTGGGCGTTGATGGTATCGGTCAGCTCCTCTTCGGGACCCTCGAAGCAGAGCCGCGAGAGGGAGAACCCCAGGATGTCATCGGCCTCGGCGAACAGGGCTGCCGCTGCCGGTGAGTGTGCGACCAGGTCAGCGCCCATGCCCACCTGTTGGGCGCCTTGACCGGGAAACAGGAGGACGGGAAGGGTCATGGTTCGCCTGCACTTGAGCGTCGGCGTCCCGTCAAGGACGCTCTAAGCAACAAAAGGGAACGAGGCGTTAACCTCGTTCCCTTCCACGTACGGCACTAAACTGTGGAGAGGATCAGGACTTCTCGCCCGGTTCCTCGATCTCGAAGACCGTGCGTCCGCGGTAGGTGCCGCAGTGTGGGCACACCTGGTGCGGCGGCCGCATGTTCTTGCAGTTGGGGCACGCGATCAGATGCGGCAGGCTCAGAGCGTCGTGTGTGCGACGGCGGTCGCGGCGGCCTTTGGAATGTTTGCGCTTCGGATGCGGGGTCATATCGTCAACTCCTAAATCATGGCTTGTCAGACAGTATGGCTATTTTTCGTCGGCTTGCAGATCGACCAGGGTTTTCAGGCCCGTCCAGCGCAGGTCGGACGGCTCCTGCACGCAGGTGCAAGTCTCCAGATTGCGATTGGCGCCGCACACGGGACAGAGCCCGGCGCAGTCTTCCCGGCAAAGGGGGCTGAGCGGCAGCTCGAGCAGAATGGCCTGCCGCACGACCTCGCTCATGTCGAGAATGTGGTGCTCGTCGATGACCAAAGCGACATCATCCCCCGTATCGGGCAGGGGACGGCCGGTCAGAACGTCGACGCTGGGGTAGAACTCTTCCTCAACGACGATAGCAAGCGGGGCCTCGAACGGTTCCAGGCAGCGCCCGCAGTCAAGCTGGACGGCCAGGGTCCCGCGCAGGCGGGCCAGAATGGTGTCGTTGGTGCGCAACAACCGGACAGCGCCCTCGAGGGCCTGGCTAACGTCGAACCCTTCGTCAAGCTGGTCCAACTCGGAAACGGGCACCCGCAGATCGTAGCTGCGCGTGCCGCCGATAGGGCCTTTGAGCAAGCCCGAAACATTGAACTGCAGGTCGGGCAACTGCACGGTGGTCACGGACACAAACACGTATTATAGGTTCGGAAACCGGCCAGGACCAAACCGGGCAGGCCGGTTGGTGCGGCCGGCGTCACGGAGAGGATGCGGACCTCGCCAGGGTCCAGGGCCTTTCAAAAGTCGAGACGACCAGTGAACTGCGCCTAGAAAAAGACTCCTTCGATTGATAGACTGGTGTCGACCAAAACAACCACGTCACAATCGGAGGAGTCACGATGGAGTCTACCACATTAGAGACGGCCTTGTCTGTGCTTGAGATCGAGGAGGCAAGTCAGGTTCTGAGTCTGTATGACCACATGCGCAGG
>JAKOVD010000086.1 GCA_029782215.1 Chloroflexota bacterium | reverse complement strand
GCGAGAGGATGTCGCCCACCCGCACCGGCTGCCTGAAGATGAACTGGTTGACCGCCACCGTGGCCATGCGCCCCTGCGCATAGCGCGCGGGCAGCACCGAGCCGGCCAGGTCCACCTGGGCCATCACCCAGCCGCCGAAGATGTCGCCGTTGGCGTTGGCGTCGCTGGGCATGGGGATGACCTTCAGCACCAGCGTGTGGTCGGCGGGCAGGGGCTCGAACGGGGCGTTGACCGGCTCCTCGTTGGGCGGGCGCAGCAGGGTGGTTGGGCGGGGATCGGATGGCATCGGCACAATGTCCTGTGAGGAATCGATGAATGGCATTTTCCAACATGCGCGCCGCCGCTGAGCCCATGCCCATGCCCGCCGGCACGGCCTCCCAGTCGGACTGGCGCACGCTGGCGCGCCTGGCGCCCTACCTGTGGCGCTACCGCTGGCGCGTGGGCGCGGCGCTGCTGATGGTGACCGGCGCCAAGCTGTCCAACGTGGGCGTGCCGCTGCTGCTCAAGGCGCTGGTCGACCGCATGAACGTCAAGGCCAGCGACCCGCTGGCGCTGGTGGTGGTGCCGGTGGGCCTGCTGCTGGCCTATGGCCTGCTGCGCCTGATGACCACCGTGTTCACCGAGCTGCGCGAGCTGGTGTTTTCCAAGGCCACGCAGGGCGCCACGCGCCAGGTGGCGCTGCAGACCTTCGAGCACCTGCATTCGCTCAGCCTGCGCTTTCACCTGGAGCGCCAGACCGGCGGCATGACGCGCGACATCGAGCGCGGCGTGCGCGCCATCGAGTCGCTGGTGACCTATTCGCTGTATTCCATCGTCCCCACGGCGGTGGAGGTGGCGCTGGTGCTGGCCATCCTGGGCACGCGCTTCGACGCCGGCTTCGTCTGGATCACGCTGGCGGCACTGGGCGCCTACGTGGTGTTCACCGTGTGGGTGACCGAGTGGCGCACGCACTTTCGCGTCGAGGCCAACGCCGCCGACTCGGCCGCGCACAACCACGCCATCGACTCGCTGCTGAACTACGAGACCGTCAAGTACTTCGGCAACGAGGGGTTCGAGGCGCGCCGCTACGACGAGAGCCTGCGCCGCTACCAGCGCTCGCGCCTGAAGTCGCAGTCGTCGCTGTCGCTGCTCAACACCGGCCAGCAGCTCATCATCGGCATCGGCCTGGTGGCCATGCTGTGGCGCGCCACCGCCGGCGTGGCCGACGGGCACCTGTCCATCGGCGACCTGGTGATGATCAACGCCTTCATGATCCAGCTGTACATCCCGCTCAACTTCCTGGGCGTGATCTACCGCGAAATCAAGCAGAACCTGACCGACCTGCACCGCATGTTCGCGCTGATGGACCGTCCGCGCGAGGTGGCCGACGCGCCCGGCGCGCCCGACCTGCACACCAACGGCCCGGTGGACGTGAGCTTCGAGCACGTGGACTTCGCCTACGAGAGCAACCGCCCCATCCTGCACGACGTCAGCTTCACCATTCCGGCTGGCAGGACGGTGGCGGTGGTGGGCCCCTCGGGCTCGGGCAAGTCCACGCTGGCGCGGCTGCTGTTCCGCTTCTACGAGCCGCAGGCCGGCAGCGTGCGTATCGCCGGGCAGGACATCCGCGGCGTCACCCAGGCCAGCGTGCGCCGGGCCATCGGCATCGTGCCGCAGGACACGGTGCTGTTCAACGACACCATCGCCTACAACATCCGCTACGGCCGCCCCGCGGCCACCGACGAGGAGGTGCACGCCGCCGCGCGCGCCGCGCGCATCCACGACTTCATCGTCTCCACGCCCAGGGGCTACGACACCGTGGTGGGCGAGCGCGGCCTGAAGCTGTCGGGCGGCGAGAAGCAGCGCGTGGCCATCGCCCGCACCCTGCTGAAGGACCCGCCGGTGCTGATCTTCGACGAGGCCACCAGCGCGCTGGACTCGGCCAACGAGCGCGCCATCCAGGCCGAACTGGCCAGCGCCGCGCAGGGCAAGACGGCGCTGGTCATCGCGCACCGGCTGTCCACCATCGTCGATGCGCACCAGATCCTGGTGATGGAGCACGGCCGCATCGTCGAGCGCGGCACCCACCTGCAACTGCTGGCCGCGCACGGCGCCTATGCACAGATGTGGGCGGTTCAGCGAAGTAATCAACACAATCCGGAGGCCAATTAAGGGTTCACCACTAGACGGGGGTTCGTAGAATGGCAATCCCTAGGAACGCGCCTGAAGCGTTTCTCATCTGTTTTTTTGAAAGGTTCCCTGACATGAAGAAGCAACTGCTGGCTTTCTCCATCGTGGCACTGAGCGCCGGCGCCGTCATGGCGCAGGCCCCCGACACGCTGGCCAAGATCAAGGAGCGCGGCGCCGTCAACCTGGGCGTGCGCGACTCGTCGGGCCTGGCCTTCACGCTGGGTGGCGGCAAGTACGTCGGCTTTCACACCGAGATGGCCGAGCGTATCGTCGGCGACCTGGCCAAGGACGTGGGCAAGCCCTTGACGATCAACTACCAGGTCATCACCTCGCAAAACCGCATTCCGCTGATCCAGAACGGCACCATCGACTTCGAGTGCGGCTCCACCACCAACAACAAGGCGCGCCAGAAGGACGTGGACTTCGCCTACACCACCTACGTCGAGGAGGTGCGCATGGCGGTCAACACCAAGTCCGGCATCAAGTCCATCAAGGACCTGAACGGCAAGACCGTGGCCACCACCACCGGCACCACCTCGGTGCAGACCCTGCGCAAGAACGAGCGCGCCGAGGGCATCGACTTCAAGACCGTGCAGGGCAAGGACCATGCCGACAGCTTCCTGCTGCTGGAGGCCGGCCGTGCCGACGCCTTCGTGATGGACGGCTCCATCCTGGCGGCCAACATCGCCAAGGCCAAGAACCCGAAGGACTTCGCCATCGTGGGCGAGGTGCTGTCGGTCGAGCCCATTGCCTGCATGCTGCCCAAGGGCGATGCCAAGCTGAAGAAGGCCATCGACGATTCCATCGTGCGCCAGATCAAGGACGGCTCGCTGGCCAAGCTGTACGACAAGTGGTTCATGCAGCCGATCCCGCCCAACAACGTCAACCTGAACATGCCGGCATCGGAAGGCACCAAGAACGCCTGGGCGCACCCCAACGACAAGCCGATGGAAGACTACGGCAACAAGTGATCGCGCAGCAGCGCGCGTTGATGGCGTGAGCTGCATGGACGCCCACTTGGCCTCAAGTGGGCGTTCGTGGTTATGAAGGTCGCGGATCGGGCCGGTTCGGTCGCAGGAGGGTCGTGATGGCAATGGATTGGATGGTGTTCTGCAAGGACACCCTCACCGGCGATGTGATGCCTGGCTGCCTTGGCAGCGGGCGCGACATCACCTATCTGAACTGGCTGTTCTCGGCCTGGGGCTGGACGGTGTCCGTCTCCCTCACGGCGCTGGTGGTGGCGCTGGTGGTCGGCTCGCTGATCGGCGTCATCCGCACCCTGCCCAGCAGCCCCTGGCTTGCGCGGCTGGGCAATGCCTGGGTCGAGCTGTTTCGCAACATCCCGCTGCTGGTGCAGATCTTCCTGTGGTACTTCGTGCTGCCGGCGCTGGTGCCGCCCATGAAGAACTTTCCGCCCTTCATCCTGGTGGTGCTGGCGCTGGGCCTGTTCACCTCGGCGCGCATCGCCGAGCAGGTGCGCGCCGGCATCCTGGCGCTGCCCAAGGGCCAGCGCTACGCCGGCATGGCGCTGGGCTTCACCACGCCGCAGTACTACCGCTACGTGCTGCTGCCCATGGCCTACCGCATCATCATCCCGCCGCTGACCAGCGAGTCGATGAACATCTTCAAGAATTCGGCAGTGGCCTTTGCCGTGTCCATCCCCGAGCTGACGCAGTACGCGCTGCAGGTGGGCGAGGAGACCGCGCGCCCGATCGAGGTCTACCTGGCCGTCACCGTGCTCTACGCCATCTCGGCGCTGGTGATCAACCGCATCTTCGCCTGGATCGAGAAGCGCGCCCGCGTGCCGGGTTTCGTCTCGTCGGGTACCGGCGCAGGGGGGCATTGAGATGCTCAATCTTGATTTCTCCCTGCTCAACTGGGGCCTGATCCAGAACTTCATCCTCAAGGGCCTGTGGTTCAGCATCTTCCTGACGGCGGTGGCCACCGCCGGCGGCATCTTCTTCGGCACGCTGCTGGCGCTGATGCGCCTGTCGGGCAGGAAGTGGCTGGACGCGCCGGCGGCGCTGTACGTCAACGTCATGCGCTCGGTGCCGCTGGTGATGGTGATCCTGTGGTTCTTCCTGCTGGTGCCGCTGATGATCGGGCGGCCCATCGGCGCCGAGTATTCGGCCGTCGTCACCTTCGTCGCCTTCGAGGCCGCCTACTTCAGCGAGATCATGCGCGCGGGCATCCAGTCGATCCCGCGCGGCCAGGTGTTCGCCGGCCAGGCCGTGGGCATGACCTATGCGCAGAACATGAAGCTGGTGATCCTGCCGCAGGCCTTCCGCAACATGCTGCCGGTGCTGCTGACGCAGACCATCATCCTGTTCCAGGACACCTCGCTGGTCTACGCCATCGGCGCCTACGACCTGCTCAAGGGCTTCGAGACCGCCGGCAAGAACTACGGCCGCCCGATCGAGACCTACCTGATGGCGACGGTGACCTACTTCGTCATCAGCTATTCGCTGTCGTCGGTGGTCAAGGCCATCAACAAGAAAATCGCCATCATCCGATAAGGAGATCGTCCCATGTCCTCCTCCATGATTCAGATCAAGAACGTCTCCAAGTGGTACGGCCCGGTGCAGGTGCTGCACGACTGCTCGCTGGAGGTCGCCAAGGGCGACGTGGTGGTCGTCTGCGGCCCCTCGGGCTCGGGCAAGTCCACGCTCATCAAGACCGTCAACGCGCTGGAGCCGGTGCAGCAGGGCGAGATCGTCGTCAACGGCATCACCGTGACCGACCCCAAGACCGACCTGCCCAAGCTACGCAGCCAGGTCGGCATGGTGTTCCAGCACTTCGAGCTGTTCCCGCACCTGTCGGTCACCGAGAACCTGACCATCGCCCAGATCAAGGTGCTGGGCCGCAAGCCCGACGACGCCAAGGTGCGCGGCCTGAAGATGCTCGACCGCGTGGGCCTGATGGCGCACAAGGACAAGTTCCCCGGCCAGCTGTCGGGCGGCCAGCAGCAGCGCGTGGCCATTGCGCGCGCGCTGTCCATGGACCCCAACGTGATGCTGTTCGACGAGCCCACCTCCGCGCTCGACCCCGAGATGGTGGGCGAGGTGCTGGACGTCATGGTCAAGCTGGCCAGCGAGGGCATGACCATGATGGTGGTCACGCACGAGATGGGCTTTGCCCGCAAGGTGGCCAACCGCGTGATCTTCATCGACGTCGGCGGCCATATCCTGGAGGACTGCAGCAAGGACGAGTTCTTCAACCATCCCGAAAACCGTCAGCCGCGCACCAAGGACTTCCTCAGCAAGATCCTGCAACACTGATTGGGCACGGCGCAAAAAAACGCCCCGCGTCGCGGGGCGTTTTTGCATGCCTCAGGCGCTCACTTCTTGCGCGCCGCGATCGCCTTCTCGGCCATGGTGACCAGCTCGGTGCCCACCTGCGGCTTCCACTTGTCGTAGACCGGCTTGGTGGCCTTGACGAAGGCGGCGCGCTCGTCGGGCGTCAGCTCGGTGATGGTCACGCCCAGCGCGGCGATGTCCTTGAGCAGCGGCTGGCCCGGCTCGGCCAGGCCCTTGCGGGCCAGGGCGATCTCTTCCTTGCCGGCCTCGAGGGCAGCCTGGCGCACGGCCTCGCGGTCCTCGGGCGTCCAGGAGGCCCAGATGTCCTTGTTGACCACGAACACCAGCGGGTCGGCCACGTAGTGCCACATGGTCACGTACTTCTGGCCCACCGTCTGCAGCTTGGCGGCGGTGAAGATGCTCATCGGGTTTTCCTGCCCGTCCACCGCGCCGCTGGCGAAGGCCGGCTGCGCGTCGGCCCAGCTCATCTGCGTCGGGTTGGCGCCCAGGGCGGTGAAGGTGTCGATGAACAGCGGCGAGCCGACGATGCGGATCTTCAGGCCCTTCATGTCCGCCGGTGTCTTGATCGGGTGCTTGGAGTTGGTCAGCTCGCGGTAGCCGTTCTCGCCCCAGGCCAGCGGCACCACGCCTGCCTTGCCGAGGGTGGTGAAGATGTCCTTGCCCACCTGCCCCTGGGTCAGCGCGTCGATGGCGGCGTAGTCGGGCATCAGGAAGGGCAGCGAGAA
>JAKOVD010000083.1 GCA_029782215.1 Chloroflexota bacterium | reverse complement strand
CCTGCGCATGTGGTCATACAGACTCAGAACCTGACTTGCCTCCTCGATCTCAAGCACAGACAAGGCCGTCTCTAATGTGGTAGACTCCATCGTGACTCCTCCGATTGTGACGTGGTTGTTTTGGTCGACACCAGTCTATCAATCGAAGGAGTCTTTTTCTAGGCGCAGTTCACTGGTCGTCTCGACTTTTGAAAGGCCCTGTTGGTGACCTTGGCCGCGGCGGTCCGAAGCCCTTGGGCAGCAGCGTTCTGGCTGAAACCCTGGATAGAGCCGCTGCGTAATGCCAGTGGTAGGATGATGACGCCGCGACTTACTCGCCAGCCTGGCTCGCATGCTGCACATTCGGCTAGGCCGGCACCAAGATATGTTGCTCTTCCCTCTCTAACCCTGGAGGCTTTACCCCATGACCACCGAACCACAGGAAACACCCGCACCCGAAACACCGCCCACCGCAGACGCCGGCCAGCCGGCGGCCGCCTCATCGATCGTCAATGAGCTCGCCAGCCTGGGCAAGAAGATGGGGGCTGCCGTCCAGTCGGCCCTCACCAGTCCCGAGTTCAAGGACTTCGAGCACGAAGTTCGCGTCGGCTTCAACACCGCCGTCAGCGAGATGAACGAAGCTATCGCCAAGGCTCGCAGCACCGACGTTGCGAAGGACGTGGGGGGACAGGCCAGCAAGGTCGTTGACAACGTACGGTCGAGCAAGGTGACGCAGGACGTGCGTGACGGCTTCCTGAAGGGTCTCAAGGCCCTGAATCGCGAGCTTGACAGCGCCATCGAGCGAATGGAGACCAAGGCCGCTGAACCCCCCCATGCCGGCGAGCCTCCCGCCGAAACCCCCGGTGATCCCTCGATCTGACCCCAACCTGGTCCCGTAGGCTGTTCCGAGCCTACGGGACCTCTTTGTCCTTTGCGGTCATGACGTCCGCCAGAGCAATCAGCGCGTCCAGCGCCGCCTGGGCGGATGGCCAGTCCGCGTCGTTCACAAGCAGGTAGTCCATCGTGTAGCCGCTGAACAGGCCGGCGCTGACGCCAACCGCCGCCAGCGCCGTGAACACGGCAGCGCCATAGCCCACGGTGTCCCAGGGGAGCGTGGCCAGCAGCCGCACAAAGCGGTAGTCATGCACGACCTGGTGAGAAGCAGGAAGGCGCGCCAGGTTCTGCATGACATGGCGCTCGGGGGCGAGCAGAGTAAACTCGACGCCGTCGTCGATGGCGACCCCATACGACGGTTCGCCGATCGCGGCCAGCAGCAGCGCCCGTTCGGCCGCCGGAACGCCCACGACGGCATAGAGCTCGTCGAGCACCTCCAAGCGCGTCCCGGCCAGCGCCGCCAGGGTAGATGGCGGCAGACTGGACAAAAGGTCATGCACGAGGGAGGGGTCAGAGGCAGGATGGCTCATCGCTGGCATCGCTCGCAACGCCGCTACACAACCTGAAGAACGATCTTGCCGGAGGTATGTCCCTGCTCGCCCCTGGCGTGCGCCTGGGCCGCTTCCCCCAACGGGAAGACGCTGTCGACGACAGGACGCAGGCTTCCGACATCCGCAAGGCGAGCAATCTCGGCCAACCGCGCCTGGTCGGGGCGGACAAGCAGATAGCCCCAACGCACGCCGTGCGCCTCGGCCACGGCCGGATCGATGCCGCTCAATATCGAGACGAGCATGCCGCCCTTCTTGAGGACCTGCCACGAACGTGCCCGCGTTTCTCCGCTCAGGGCATCCAGGACCATGTCCACGTCGTGCACCAAATTCTCAAACCGGGTGATGGTATAATCCACAACCTCGTCCACACCCAGGCTGCGCAGCATGTCATGGTGTCGCGCCGACGCGGTGCCGATGACGTAGGCGCCTCGCCACTTCGCCAACTGCACGGCCACGTGTCCCACCCCGCCGGCGGCCGCATGGACCAGGATACGCTGTCCGAACGCCAAATCGCCGGTCTCGAACAGGGCCTGCCACGCCGTCAGCGCCGCCAGCGGCAGCGCGGCTGCCTGCACGTGGGTCAGCGTCCGGGGCTTGAGGGCGATGTGCGCGGCAGGCGCCGCCAGGTACTCGGCATAGGCGCTCCCCAACCCCGGAAAGCCCACAAGACCGTACACCTCGTCGCCTTCGGCGAAGCCGGTGACGTCCTTACCGACGGCGACCACCACCCCCGACACGTCCCAGCCGAGGATCAGGGGAAATGCCTCTTTGTAGCGCTGCGCCAGGGGGCTGATGGCAGCCCGGACCTTCCAGTCCACCGGGTTGACGCCGGCCGCGTGCACGCGCACCAACACCTCCCCGGCGCCCGCCTCCGGCTGCGGAACCTCCTCCAGATTTAGCACATCGGTCGAACCGAACTCATGGATCCGTATCGCTTTCATAGGTGTTTGATGACCCTCCCAGGCCAGGTGCGACCTGCAAGACAATTGGCAGTCGTCGCCCAGATGACGCGCTATAATAGGGCAGACCTAAGCGAATGACGAGGTGACTGTTAACGCACCGGCCCTGCCTCGCGGGAGCCAAGGGCGCCGTCCACGGGCAGGACGACGCCGTTGATGTAGGAGGCGGCGTCTGACGCCAGGAAGAGGATGGCAGCCGCCAGTTCCTCTGTGGTGCCGAACCGCCGTTCGGGGATGTGGCGGCGCACTTCATTCAGCATCTCCTCGTTGGGAAAGCCCGCCATCATGGCCTGCGTCTCAATCAGGCCGGGCGAAACGGCGTTTACGCGCACGTTATAGCCCGCCAGGTCGAGCGCCATCGCCCTGGTCAGGGCCTCGATGGCGCCCTTGCTGGCGCAGTAGACGGTACGCGTGGGCACGGCCAGCCGCGCCAGGATCGAGCTGACGTGAACGATGCTGCCGCGCCGGTGCTCCGCCATGCGCCGGGCTGCGAGCTGGCTCAGATAGAAAACCCCGCGCACGTTGATGCTCCACACCCGGTCGAGCTCCTCGATGGGCACATCGAGGAAGTGGGCGCGGCTGAACCCGGCGGCGTTGTTGACCAGCACAGAGACCGGGCCGACGGCTTCTGCCCTCTCAACCAGCTTTCTGCACTCCTCCAGATCGCCGACGTTCGCCTGCACTAGCGTGCCGGCGCCGCCCGCCGCCGTGATGGCGACCAGCGTCTGGCGCGCTTCGGACTCGCTCCGGTGGTAGTTGACGATCACGTGGGCGCCCTCGCGGGCGAAGGCGATGGCCGTCGCCTGGCCAATCCCCTGCGAGGCGCCTGTCACGATCACGACCTGGTCTGCAAAACGCCCGTTCATGCTTATCGTCCTATCCAGGAGGGAGGGCGGCGTCCGGAATGACGCCGCCCTGGGGAGTCGTTGGTCAGAGTCCGATCCAGACCGATTTGACCTCGGTATAGGCCTCGATGACCTCTTCGCCGTTGTCACGGCCATAGCCGCTGCCTTTGAAGCCGCCGAAGGGCGCCGTGCCGTCGAACATGTCGTAGGTGTTGACCCAGACCACGCCGGCCTTGATGGCGGCGCCCAGGCGGTGAGCCCGGCTGACGTCCCGCGTCCACACGCCCGCCGCCAGGCCGTATTCGGTGTTGTTGGCGCGGGCGATGACCTCTTCCTCGGTCTCGAAGGAGTAGATGGGCAGCACCGGCCCAAAGATCTCCTCGCACGAGATCACCATGTCGTCGCGGGCGCCGGTGAAGATGGTGGGCGCCACATAGGTGCCGCTGCCGTAAGCGTCCCCGGTCAGACGATGGCCGCCGCAGCGCACGGTGGCGCCCTGTTCGACGCCGCTCTTGATGTAGTCCAGGATGGTATTCATCTGGGTCTCGTCCACGATCGGGCCCAGCTCGGTCGCATCATCCAGGGCGTGCCCCACCCTGGCCCTGGTGGCCAGGTCCACCATCGCCGCCACCACCTCTTCGTAGATCGACGACTGCACGTAGAGGCGGGCGCCCGCCACGCAGCTCTGGCCGCTGTGGCCGAATCCGGCGTGGAAGGACTTGGGGATGGCCTTGGACAGGTCGGCGTCGGCGAAGATGATGTTCGGAGCCTTGCTGCCCAGCTCCAGCGCAAGGCGCTTGAGGTTGCCCGCCGAGGCCTTGATCACCCCACGTCCGACCGCCGTCGACCCGGTGACCTGGAGCTTGCTAACGCCGGGGTGCTCGGCCAGCGCCTGCCCGATCACCGAACCCTTGCCGGTCAGGACGCTGAAGACACCGGGCGGGAACCCGGCCTCCACGAACAGCTCGCCAATGCGAACCATGGCCAGCGAAGCCACCTGCGCCGGCTTGAGAATCACAGCGTTGCCGCAGGCCAGCGCTGGCGCCACCTTCTGCATGCTGTGGATCAGCGGGTAGTTCCAGGGAATGATGAGCGCGGCGACGCCCAACGGCTCGCGGCGAGTGTAAACAAAGTGGTTGGGCACGTTCACGCTCGGCGTGACGCCGTGGATCTTGCTCGGCCACCCGGCGAAATGGTAGACGAGACCCGAGGCCACCCTGGAGTCGATCGCACGCGTGGTGCGAATCGGCTTGCCGTTGTCGATGGACTCCAGCTCGGCCAGCTCGTCCGCATGCTCTGCCAGCAAGCCAGCCAGACGGCGCAGCAGCGCCTCCCGCTGCGCCGGAAGCATGGCGCCCCACCCGGCCTCGAAAGCCCTGCGCGCGGCGGCCACGGCGCGGTCGACGTCTTCCGTGCCCGCCAGCGCCAGCTCGGCGATGACCGTGCCGTCTGAGGGACTGATGGATTTGTAGGTCTGCCCGGAGGCAGCGGGCGCCCACTGCCCATCGATGAGCAGCTTGAGCGGCGACTGCGCCAGGAAGCGCTGGGTCGCAGGACTGAGGGATTGCATGGTCATTGCTAAGAAACCTCTTGCTTGGGATGGGCGGGACCTGTCCGGCAGGCCGCCCTAATGGATGTCAGGAACAGGGTCAAGGTAGGCTCACACGGCGCCTTGCGGGGCCGTGACGCCAGGCTCACAAACGCATCGCCATCAGCAGGGTCTCGCAGTCGGCGGCGGTCACCGGCCGCGGGTTGTTTTGGACCATGACCATGCGCATCGTTTCCTCGGCAATGGCGGTCCAATCCACACCCTCCAGCGACCGGTTGACGCCGGACAGATGGGTGGGCAGCCCCAGATCGCTCACAAAGTCCGTAAGCGATTCCGCCAATCGCTCGCCCGAATCGCTCGGAGCCACACCGAACAACTGGCTCAGGCGCAGGCGGCGTTCCGGGGCAATCGACGGCCAGTTGAAGCGCACGACGTAAGGCAGCAGCACGGCATTGGCCAAACCGTGGTGCAGGTGCAGTCGCCCCGTGAGCGGCCCCGAAAGGGCATGAATCAGTCCCAATCCGGCATGGTCCATGGCCGTGCCTCCCCACAGCGCCGCCATCATCATCGCCTCACGGGCGACGATGTCGTTGCCGTTGGCGGTCACCGACGGCAGGACGCGCCAGGCGGTCTCCAGCGCCGCCAGGGCGTACTGGTCGGTGTAGGGATGGGCGCGGCGCCCCGTGTACGCTTCGAGCGCATGGATAAAGGCATCCATGCCCGTGGCGGCAGTCAGCAGCGGCGGCAGCGAGCGTGTCAGCTCTGGGTCGATGATGGCCGCGTGGGGGAACATGAGCGGGTTCAGAACGCCCCTCTTGAACGGGTTCTCCGGGTCCACGATCACCGCGACTTTGCTCACCTCGCTGCCCGTCCCCGCCGTGGTCGGCGCCGCCAGAACGGGTGCGCTGCGCCGGGTGATGGGCTTCCCGCCCCACTGGTAGTCGGCATAGACGCCGCCGTTAGCCATCAGCAGGGCAATGCCCTTGGCCACATCGATGGCGCTGCCTCCCCCCAGGGCCACCAACGCCACGGCGCCGGCCGTCTGCGCCTGCGCCAGGCCCGCGTGGACCTCGGCCGTGGTCGGGTTGCTGCTGAGCTCGGTGAAGACCGCCACATCCCTGCCGGCAGCGGCCAGGCCCTCGCGGATCTTCCCTACCAGGCCCGTCTGCACCAGGCCCGGATCGCTGACCAGGAGCACTTGCGCCGCCCCCAGGGCCGCCAGCTCGGCGTTCAGGCCGTCGACGGCAGGTGTGTGAAAGACGATCTTGGTCGGTAGATAGTAGGTAAATGGCATCATTGCCCCCTATTGAGTGTTCAAGGATTGGCCGGCGAAAAGTGCCAGCGCCTCTGGCAGGGCGATCAAGGCTGCAGGCTGAAGCCGGCTGACAGAAGCCAGGGCAGCCGCGTGCGCCGCCTCATCCCAGCCTGACGTGGCCTGCGCGACCACCCGCACGTAGTAGTCGCGGGCATGGGCGTCGACGGCCGTAGCCAACACGCAGCCATCCGAGTTGATGCCCGCGAGCAGGACGGCGTTGCGGTCCAGGCAGCGCAGCAGCAGGTCCAGGTCGGTGGCGTGGAAGCCCGAAAAGCGCCGCTTGACGACGCGGAAATCGCTCACGCTTTGCGCAAGACCGCCCACAAGCTGCGCCCCCATGGTGCCCTCCACGCAGTGCACGGGACTGATGTCGCCCTCCCGGCCGAAGTCGACAAGCTGCCGCCGGTGCTCCTGGATCACCCACACGACGGGCACGCGCGCCGCCCTGGCAGCTTCCGTGAGGTGGTTGATGCTTGGCAGAAGCGCCAAAGCCCCCTCATTGAACAGACGGCTGCCTGGGGTCAGGAAGTCGTTCTGCATGTCGATGACCAGCAGGGCCGGTCTCAGCGTTGGGATCATAGGGTCATAGGCAGGTGCGACGCACCTGCCTCTCAATAGAACACCATGCCGCCATCGATGTTGATGGCCTGGGCGTTGATAAACGAAGCGTCCTCGGACGCCAAAAAAGCGACCAGGGCCGCCACATCGGCCGGCTGGCCGTAACGGCCGGCCGGGATGGTTTCGAGGATGCGGGCGCGCCAGGCGTCCAAAGTGATGCCGTTCTGGTCCGCCAGCCGTTGGTACGTGTACGCCAGCATCTCGGTGTCGATCGGACCCGGACAGATGGCGTTGACGGTAATGCCTGCCGGCCCCAGCTCCACCGCCAGGGCTCGCGTCAGACCGACCACGGCGCTCTTGGAGGAGCAGTAGGCTACCTCGTTCGGGAAAGCCACCTTGGCCGCCATCGAGGCCAGGTTGACGATGCGGCCCCAGCCCTGCGCCTTCATCAGTGGCGCTACGAGCTGGCAGCACAGGAACATGCTCTTGTAGTTGACGTCGATGACCCGGTCCCAGCGCGCTTCGCTCAGCTCCTCCAGCGGCGTATCGTCGAAGATGCCGGCGTTGTTCACCCAGATATCGATGCGTCCCCAGGCGCCGGCAATCTCGTCGACTGCGGCGGCGATGCTACCTCGCTGCGCCACGTCCACGGTCCTGGCCAGCACCTCGGCGCCCGCCGCCCGGCACAGACCGGCCGTGACGTTCGTGTCCGCCAGGTCGAGAACCGCCACCCTGGCGCCCTCCTGCGCCAGGCGCAGCGCGATCGCCTGCCCGATACCCTGGGCGGCGCCAGTGATCACCGCCGTTCGCCCCGCTGAACGGCCCATCACAGCCGCCACTGCCGGGTCAAGCGCCGGTTCGAGCCGCAGCGGTCGGCCAGCGCCAGCGCCGCCTGCTGGCAGCGCCGCAGCACGTCGGCCTCGTCGATATGCTGGATGACCCGATCGCGCATGAGGATGCGGCCGCTGGCCATCGTGAGCGTGACGTTTTCCTCCCCGGCCGAGTAGACCAGGGTGGTCACGGGGTCGTGGGCCGGCACGATCTTGGCCGAATTCAATGAGAGCACGAACAGATCGGCCTTCTTGTCCGGCTCCAGTGAGCCGATCTGGTCGCCCAGGCCCAGGATGCGAGCGCCGCCGAGGGTGGCCCAATCCAGGACAGTCTGCGCGTCGATGATCGAGGCGTCCAGCGCCCCCACCTTCTGCAGCAGGGCCGCCATCTTCAACGTCTCGATCATGTCCTGCGAGTTGTTGCTGCCGGCCCCGTCCACCCCCAGCCCCACGGTCATACCTGCCTTCGCCATCTTGACCATCGGGGCAATGCCCGAGCCGAGGTACATGTTGCTGACCGGATTGTACGCCACCATGACGCCGTGATCGGCCAACACCTGGACCTCCTCATCGGTCATGCGCACGCAGTGGATGGCAAGAAAATCGTCACCTAGGAACCCGATTTCGTCCAGCCAGGCCACGGCGTTCTTGCCGTGCCGCTCCTGGATGAGCACGTTGTCAACCTCGTTTTCGTTGAGGTGCATCACCATCGGCGTCCTGGTCTCGCGGGTGAAGGCCCGCGCCCGGATCATGGCCTCGTCCGTCGCCACCCAGGGGGCGCCGACGGCCACCCACACGCCGAAATGCTCGTTCGCAGGGTACTGTGCGAGCAGCCGCGTGTACTCATCGAGAAGACGGTCGATCGGCGCGACGATCTCCGGGGGGAGATTGTACTTGCCGTAATCGGCGATGATGGTGCTGTACCGGCCCCGCAGCCCGCTGTCGAGCATCGCCTGGATTGTCGCCTCGTGCAGTGCGTACACCGGCGCCACATAGCTCATGTCCACCAGGGTGGTCACGCCGGATCGGATGTGCTCCAGGCAGCCCGTCATGGCAAAGAGATAGGTCTCCTCTGGCTGCATATGGCCTGCCGTGGGCGCCGTAACCATGCCCACCCACTCATGAACGGGCATGTCCTCTCCCAGCCCCTTGGTGGCCGTCTGGAAGAGATGCGTGTGCACGTCGATCAGCCCGGGGAAGACAGCGTCGCCGTGCAGGTCGATCGTCTCCTGGCCGCGATACTCCGCCTGCAGCTCGGCGGTGGGTCCGACCGCCGCAATGCGGTCCCCCACCACCGCCACCGCCCCGTCCCGGACCACCGTCCGGCCGGCATCCTGTGTGACGACAACGCCGTGGATGAAAAGAGAATCAACAGGTTTCATGGGTAGCAGGTTGCAGATGGCTGGTAGCTGGCAGTAAGAGCATCACGTAGGGGCGGCCCCCCGTGGCCGCCCAATGGCGCCAGTAGGAACGGCCGCCCATGCTGTGCAAGCCCTGAGCGCCCAAGAAGGCTCCGTCCTCTGTCTTCCGTCATCTGTCCTCCGTTCTCCGCTCTTCGTCCTCCGGTTGTCCCGGTGAGCCCGCCTCCGCCATCATCCTGCCCGGCTCGGCGACCAGATCGTTCAGGTCGGCCAAGAAGGCAGCGGCAGCGGCGCCGTCGATGAAGCGGTGGTCGAAGTTCAGGCTGAACAGGGCAATGTCGCGGATGGCAATCTGACCAGCAACCACCGCCGGCCGGGGCCTGGCCGCGCCCACCAGCAGGATGGCGCCTTCGGGCGGTCGCGGCAGGGGAAAGCCGCCATCGATGCCGAACATGCCCAGGTTGCTGACCGTGAAGGTGCCGCCTTCGACATCCTCCATCGCCAGCTTGCCGGTCCGTGCCCGTTCGGCCCGCTGGCCGATCGCCTCCTGCAGAGTGCCGAGCGACAGCGTGTGCGCCCCGGGGATGACGACGACGATCAGCCCGTCGGGCACCGCCACCGCCATGCCCAGGTTGACGGTGTCATAGACCAGGATGGTGTTCTCGACCAGCTCCGCGTTCAGGAGCGGATGCCGGGGCAGCGTGCGGGCGACGGCCGCCATGATCAGCGTGTTCAGGGACAGGCGCAGCTCGCTCACCGGCGCTGACCGCCGCAGCTCCTGCAGGGCCGTGACGTCGACTTCGCGATTCACCTGGCTGAGCGCTGCGGTGTCGACGCTGGCCTTCATGGTCTGCGCCATCACCTTACGAAGGCGGTTCAGGCGGATGGTCTCCCTGATGGGCAGGCCGCGCGGAGAAGTAGCCATGTCGCGTGACTTCAGTCTTCTTCGATCAGACAGAGCACCGTGCCGACCTCGATCTCCTCGGTCCCTTCCGCCACCAGGAGCTTGCTGATAACGCCGCTCACCGGCGCCTCGAGCTCGTTCGTGATCTTCTCGGTCTCCACCTCGGCGATCACGTCACCCTGCGCCACCCTATCGCCTTCCTGCTTGCGCCATGCGGCCAGGGTGCCGATCTCCATCGTCAGCCCCCACTTGGGAAGAATCACTTCAACGGTCATTGATAACATCTCCTTGTTTTGCGCTACACGTTGAACGTTGCACGTTGGGAATCGCGCCGCCGACCTGCCACTTGCGGCCTGCAACCGCCTCAGTAGTCAACCGTCTTTCTCACCGCCGCCTTGATATCCTCTTTGCCGGGCAGGATGATCTTCTCCAGCGGTTGGGAGAAAGGAATGGGTGTGTCCAGTCCACAGACGCGCTGCACCGGCGCCTTCAGATGGTGGAACGACTCCTCGGAGATGGCCGCGCTCACATCCGCGCCCAGGCCGCCCATCTTGGGTGCCTCATTGGCGACCACGGCTCGCCCGGTCTTGGCGACCGAGGTCAGGACCGTTTCGGCATCCCAAGGCCGCAGCGTGCGCAGGTCCACGACCTCGACCGAGATGCCCTCGGTGGCCAGCTCCTCGGCTGCCGCCAGGGCCTCGTGGACCATCTTCATCGCCGCCACCACGGTGACATCGGTGCCCTCGCGCGCCACCTTGGCCTGGCGCAGCGGTACCGTGTACTTGCCCTCTTCCACTTCGCCGCGCACCTTGTACAGCGCCTTGTGCTCCAGGAAGAGGATAGGGTTGTCGTTCTCGATGCTGGCGATCAGCATCCCCTTGGCGTCGTAGGGCGTCGCCGGACCCACCACCACCAGGCCGGGCACGTTCATGAACCAGCCCTCTACTGACTGCGAGTGGTGCGGACCGCCACCGAAACCGCCCCCCGCCGCCGTGCGAATCACGATCGGCGCCTTGAACTGGCCGTCGAACATGTAGTGCATCTTGGCGGCGTTGTTGACGATCTGATCGTAGCATGTGCCCAGGAAGTCCGCGAACATGATCTCCGGCACCGGCCGCATGCCCACCATGGCTGCGCCGATAGCAGTGCCGATGATCGCCGCCTCCGAAAGGGGCGTGTCGCGGACACGCTCGGCCCCGTACTTCTGCCACAAGCCGCGCGTCACGCCAAAGTCCCCGCCCATGTGGCCGATGTCCTCACCCAGGAGGAACACCCTGGGGTTTTCCGCCATCATGATATCGAGCGCCTCGTTGATAGCCTGCACCATGCTCATGCGTTTCATCTTGGCTCTACCTCCCATCCAACGTAGACGTCAGCCGTCGCCTTAGCGGGGTCCGGGGCCGGGCTGTTCAGGGCAAAAGCGATCCATTCCTCAACCTGAGCCTCCACATCCGCCTTGACATGGTCCAGGGTGGCGGCGTCGGCGACGCCTCCGGCCAGGATGCGGTCTCGCAGCATCCCGATCGGCTCATGTTCCTCTTTCCAATAGCGCACCTCTTCGGGTGGACGGAATTCCCCGCTGAAGATGCCCTGCCAGCGCCAGGTCTTGTACTCGACGAAGTAGGGGCCGTTGCCCGCGCGAATGGAGGCCACCGCCGCCGCCGTGGCCTCATACGCCGCCACGACGTCGTTGCCATCCACCTGCACCGACGGCATCTTGTAGGCGGCTGCGAACTCGTAGAGGTTCTCCGTGGCGTGGCTCTTGCCCACGGCCGTGGAGATGGCGTAGCCGTTGTTGATGCAGCAATAAAGCACCGGCAGCTTCCATGTGGCCGCCAGGTTCAGGCTCTCGTGCCATTCCCCACGCCCCGAGGTGCCGTCGCCCACGATCACGGCGGCCAGGTCATCGCGCCCCTGCATGCGAAAGCCGAGCGCCACGCCCAGCGCCGTCACCATCATCGAGCCTTCGACGGCATTGTCGCCGAAGTTGCCCACCGACGGATCGGCAGAGTGCAGTGAGCCGCCCTTGCCGCTGCACACACCCGTGGCCTTGCCGAAGAGCTCGGCCATGATTCTTTCGCCGGGGGTGCCGGCCAAGACCAGCAGCCCGTGGCAGCGATGATCGGGGAAGAAGGCGTCGGTGGTGCGCAGGTTGGCGGCGATGGCGGCCTGGGTGGCCTCCTGGCCGACCCCCGTGTGCAGCATCCCCGGCACATTCCCCTTCTTGAATTCGCGCTCCAGCCCAAACTCAAAGGAGCGCACGGTCCACATATCACGATAGAGGTCGAGAAGGTGGGAAGAGGGTATCGACATGGAATGAGACCTCGGCATCAGGTGAGTCGCAGGTGGCAAGTGGCAGGTGGCCGGTAGGGGCGGTTCCCCCGCGGCCGCCATCTACCGAGCCCCGACCGTCAGGGAGGGGTTGCAGGTCGCAAGTGGTAGGTCGCAGGTCGCTTCTGAGCCCCGACCGTCAGGGAGGAGTTGTGGGCGCCACCTGTGAGGGACGGAGGCGTTGCTGATTGGAAGTGGTAACAAGACCACCGATAGTCTCGTCGGCAAGGGTCATACGATGTTCGACAAGTGCCTGGTCGAGGACATGCCGACCGCGGAAGTACCAGCCGCGAGTCTCTTTGGCGGATCCTGCGGCGATGCGTAGAAAGCGTGCATAGTCTTTGCCAAAGCCTCGCCCATAGCCCTCCTCGATGTTTGCAACAACCGAACCGGCAGCGTCCACAAGCTGCCAGGCTGTGGCGCGGCCGCGCGGGTCAGTCAGAAGGTGTTCGGCGTCGAACCACGCCAGATCCGACAGAAACAGCGCCTTGCGATAGACCTCAAACTGCCAGAGCTGGTCCCTTTTGATGCTATCGGACACACTCTGCAACCATGCCTCGTACGTCTTGAATGGCGCCGTCATGTCCTATTCAACCTGCTGACCTGAACGAGAACCACCTGCGACCTGCCACCTGCCACTTCATGGATTCCAATCAGCAAACGCGTCGATGACCGCCTTGATGTCATCCATCATGGGGTAGAGGATGGGGCAGGTGACGCCGGCGTCGATGTACTCGGCGACCTTATCCCGGCACTGCTGCGACGTGCCCACGGCCATCAGGTTGCGCACGACATCGTCAGGAATGAGCACGGCCGCCCGGCGGTAATCCTCTTCGGTGGCGGGCCAGCCCACGAACTCCTGCACCTTGCGGATCAGGTCCTCGTCCACGCCGCTCGCCTTCATGATGTGCGGCTCTGTGCCCAGGTAGTACGAGACCAGCATCTTGCCCGCCATCATCGCCGCCTGGGGATCGTCATCCGAAAGGCAGCAGACCAGCAGCTCAGGGCGGTCCACATCGGCCAGGGTCTTCCCTGCCTTGGCGGCGCCCTGGCGCACGATCTCCACAGCCTTGCGGATGTAGTCCACCGACACCACGTAGTTCAGCACGACGCCGTCGCAGATCTCGCCCGTCATCTCCAGCATCTTGTCGCCTGTGGCCCCAATGTAGATGGGAATGTTGCGGGGCGACAGATCGCCGAAGGCGACATCCAGCTTCACCTTGTCCAGGTGGACGAACTCGCCCTCGTAGGTGACCTCTTCCATGGTGAAGAGCTGGCGGATGGCCTCGACATGCTCCTTCATGGCCTTGAGTGGCTTCACACGGTTGACGCCCACGCGTCCCGCGATCGGCTCCCACCAGGCGCCCATGCCCAGCATCACCCGGCTCTGGCCATCTATCGTGCCTGCCAGCTCCCACATCGTGCTCCATGTGGCGGCGATCACCGCCGGATTGCGCGTCCAGATGGGCAGGACGCCCGAGCCGAAGCGCAGACGCTTGGTCTCGGCCAGGAAGGCGCTCATCATCACAACACAGTCACGAGCCAGACGGGTGTCTGCCTGCCAGATCTCCGAAAAGCCTTTCTCCTCGGCGTACTTCGCCATCTCGAGCTCGTAGCGAATCGGGTGCTTGTCCTGCATGTAGAGGGCCATGCGTTGGGCCATGTCTATGCTCCTGTGAATGACGTGTGGTGGGTGGAGGTAGCCGGCGCCGGAGGCGAGTGGAGGGGGACGGGTATCGCATCCCGTGACCTCTCACCCCCGTCCCAGCACCTCCCTTATGATACCCTGATATCCGTCCGCTGCCTTGAAGAGCTGATCCAGCTCGACATACTCATCGATGACATGGGCAAGTCCCTCATGCGACGGGCCGAAGCCCACTGTGGGCACACCGACCTGACCGGCGCAGTAGGCAGCATTCGTGCAGAAACGGTAGGCGCCCAGGCCGGGATGCAACCCGGCGCCCATCAGGCCGGCCTGGGCCGCCTGCACGAAGGGGTGCGCAGGCTCCAACTTCCACGCCGGGAGGAATTTCCGCACGCGGATCGTCGTTCCCGTGTAGGCCCGGTGCTCTTCTTCGGCGATCTGTACGTTCACACCCTCCATCCCCGGCAGCGCCCGCAGCTCCGCCAGGACGCCATCAGCCGTCTCCCCCACCAGCAAACGCCGGTCGAACGTCACCCGGCAGCGGCTGGGAATTACCGACCGTCCCGGGTAGGGCTCGGAGATCATGTCCGTCAGCTCCATCAGGGCCGGCCCCAAAAGGGGGTCGTTAGGCAAGGACAGGCCACGCAGGGCGGCGATGGCCGGCAGCATGAGATAGACGGCGTTGGCGCCCAGGTGCGGCGACGACGAATGCGCCGGCCGGCCGATTGCCTCCAGGTGAATCTCCGCCCGGCCGCGGCCGCCGTGATTCAGGTTCAGATCCGTGGACTCACCGATCACGACGAAATCAGGCGGCACACGCGCCATGACCGCCGCCAGCGCCGCGCCCTCGATCACCTCCTCCATCACGGAGGCACTGATGACGACCTGGCCAGACAACAGCGAGCGGTCAAGCGAGGCCGCAGCATAGACCATCGCCGCCAGGGCTCCCTTCATATCCGAGCTGCCGCGACCGTACAAGCGCCCCTCCTCCAGCTCACCGCCGAAGGGCTCGTGCCGCCACGGTACGCCTGGAGCCACGCCCACCGTATCGATATGGGCGTCAAACAACAGCGTCTTGCCCGGCCGCCCGCCCTTGACGATGCCGACCACGCTGCCCAGCTCGTCGACGAACACCTCGTCGAAGCCCAGGCCGCGCATCTCGCGCTCGACGCACGCTGCCACAGCCGCCTCGTCTTCCGGCAGCGACGGCGCCTGCACAACCGCTTGTAGAAACTCAACCAGCTTGTCATGAGCGATGGACATGGGTTCCACTCGACCTCTGGCGCTGAATGTCAATGTGACCGCAAAGCCCGCAACGGCTCCGTCACCGGATGCGAGCATCATAGCACATGACCCGGAGTCTGTCAAGTGGAAATTGACATCGGCGGCCATTTGTACAGCGTGGCTTGACAAAACCCAGGGGAATGATAGAATGCAGGGGTCACTATCGGATGGTTCTCATGCTGGCAGCGAAGCAGCCCTGGAAACGACGCCATGACCCTCGGTGAACGGATCAAAATGCGACGGCTCGAGCTCGAGCTCAGCTTGCGCGACCTGGCCGAGCAGGTGGACCTGACCGCAAGTTTTCTCAGCCAGGTCGAGCGCGACCAGGCGTCGCCCTCTATCGAATCTCTCCGCAAGATCAGCAAGGCGCTCACCGTGCCCCTCTTCTACTTCCTGATGGAGGAGGAAGAGACCAGTCCGGTGGTGCGCCGCGATGAGCGGCGCCGCCTGACCAAGCCCGCCGACGGCATGGTCTTTGAGCTGCTCGCCCCCGACATCAACCGCCGCATGGAGGCAGTCCTCACAACCGTCCAGGCCAAGGATGGTAGGATTCCCCTCACGCTCCGGCAGGAGACCGAAGAGTTCATCTTCATCCTCAGCGGCACGCTGGAGGTGCAGTTGGGCGGCGAGAGCTACCGCCTCGAGGCGGGCGACAGCATCTATTTCCTGGGCGCCCTCCTGCGCAGCATCCAGGCCCACGGCGACCAGCCCGTCCAGTACCTCTCCGTCATCACGCCACCGATCATTTAGGGCCGCCCCACCCAGGACCGCCGGCCCCCCTGGGATCACCGAGCCCCAGCTCGGCGTCTTTCAAGGCCAGAGACAGTTCCGGGGACCTCATCGGTCCCCGGAACTGTTGGTCAGGTACATGAAAGCGCTAGCGCGGGAACCACCCGGCCAGCGTCTTGGAACAGCGGAAGCTCGTCGTCGTGACCGGGTTGGTGTTGGGGTTGGTGGTCCAGGTCACGTCGCTGTCGGCGGGCTGGCAGTTCCCCCAGATCGTGATCATCGGCTCCATCTGGATGGAGCCCTGGTTCGGCGAATTCCAGGCGCCGTCCGACACGAAGCAGTTGGCCTGCTGGAGGTTGTTGGCGATGCAGGGCGTGTAGTCGCCGAACTGCGTCTTGACGCTGGTCGCCGACGCCGGCGCCAGGGGGTACGGCAGGTTCGACGGCGTCGGGCTGGGAATCGGAGTGACAGAGCCAGGCTTGTTGATGCCCCAACTCACGAACAGGTACGAGGTTCCACCGTATTGGCGGAAGTCCACGCGCACGTTATGCCAGCCCTCGGTCAAGGGCAGGTCGAGGACGAGCGTCTTCCCCGACTGGCCCTGGCCGCGTGAGTCGAGGTAGATGGTGTTGTCCACCCACAGCACAGCCTCATCATCGGCCAGAACCGAGAAGCGGTAGACGCCGCTGTAGAAATAGGCCGACGTGGTGGCCGTCGCTGTCCAGTTGGTGGAGGGCATGTTAGGGCCGGGCGGAAGGGTGCCCCAGTTGTAGTTGAGGGCCGGCACCTGCTGCGTGAACACAGGGTTGCCGGACCAACTGGTGTTGGGATAGAAGAACACCTGCCACAGGTTGCTGCTCTGCGACATGACGACGCTGGTGCCCGCCACGCCCAGGATGAGCACGGCGGCGATGGTAAGGAGAACAATCAGGCGTTTCATGGTGCGTGCTCCTTATTGGCCAGCGGCAGGGGTGGGCTTGACGGGAGCCAGGATGGCTTGATCAACCTTGGCGGCTCCGGTCACGGTGATGTCGCCCTTGACAGGCTTTTCGGGGTCGATGCGGCCGACGAACACCTTGTACTCGCCCTCGGCAGGCTTGTCGATGGTAATGAGGGGGTTGGTGTTCTTGCCCGCGGCGGCGTCGTCGTTGCACCAGACGGAGTCGTCAGGGCCGACAACCACCAGGCTGGCATCGCGGTCGCCTTCGAACGCCACGTGCAGCGTGTCGCTCGTTCCCGTCCAGTTGAACGTGTAATCAGGCTGCTCGGCGATGAAGCCGTTGCAGATCTGGTTCGGGGTGTTGATGTCGAACGCCGGCACCGAGCCTTCGCTCGTCACCTTCTGGGTCAGCGCTTCCTTTGCCGTCTTCAGGGTGGCGATGGCAGCCGCTCGCGTGGCCGCCCGCGCTTCCGTCAGTTTAGCCAGGTCCAGGTGGCGCTGCGGGATTGCCAGGCTCTGGATCGCCGCCGGGCGCTGCACCAGGCCTTCCAGGTTGAAGTTGGTGGGATCCAGGTCCTTCTTCGCCGTTAGCACCAGGATGGCCGGCACGAGCTGGTTGCGCTCGCTGCCGCCCAACCAGATGTTGTAGCGACCTTCGGGCGGGTTCTTGACGTCAACCGAAGCGTCCAGAACCAGGGCCTGGACATCGTCGCCGCACATATACTTGCCGTCCGGCCTCTGGATGACCAGGGTCGTGTCCTCATCGCTGAAGACGAACATGCGCACGAAGTCGGCCTTGCCGCGCCAGTTGATCCCCACCACAGGTGAGGGATTGACGTAGCCCTTGCAGTCAGGCGAGAGCTGGCTGGCGCTGTAGTCGCCGCCGCCGCTGACGCTGACGAAGAACGGGTCCAGGGGGGCGCCCGCCGTCGTATCGACGGTGATGAAGGCGCGCTTGACCTGCTCGACGAAGGCGCCGGCGCCGCCGGGACGCTGGAGCACCAGGGGCGCCGCCGAGGCGCCGCCGGTAATCGTGACCTTGTCGCCGTCGGTCTTGATCACCAGGACAACCGGCTTGTCGTAGGCTTTGCCGTCCGCCTCTTTTAGCGACAAGGTGATGGCGCCGCTGCTGTCCTTCTTCCAGTCGCCCTTCTCAACCTTGGCCGGCTTGCCGTCCAGCAGGTCGGTGGTCATGTCGGCAGTGCCGTCCGGGAACAGCGTCAGCGACACCACGCGCGCGGGCGTGGTGTCCGAGGGCAGGATGGCATGGAACGTCTGGGGACCGCTGGTGGTGCTTGCCGGCGTGCCCGCGGGCGCGACCGTAGCAGCGGGAGCGGGCGTCGCCGCAGGTGCGGTCGTCGCCGTGGCAGCGGGCGCTGACGTGGCAGCGGGCGCTGACGTGGCAGCGGGCGCCGCCGTGGGAGTGTCTGCCGCCTGCGCCATTACTGCGCTGCCGCATGCGGTGAGCACGCTCACCAACAGCAGCAGCAAGAGTGGCAGCGCCAGGCGCCGCAAAGTCGAAAGTACAGTCATATGCAACGACCTCCTGTGAGTGGAACGGGGGAAGGACTTAAGCATATCCATAAACGAAACGAGGGTCAACCACGCAAATACTTCAGACGGCCTGCACCGCGGCAACCGGATGCCCACCTTGGGAACCATGGCAGCGACTCAGACAGCACGGTGAAACCGGGGCACCACCTCCTCCAGGAAGAGCGCCATGCCTGCCAACGCCGGCTCGTCGGCGAAGCGCAGGATGAACAGATCGACGCCCAGGTCGACATAGGCGGCCAGTTGGGCGCCCACCTCATCCGGTGTGCCGGTGAGCGCCACATCCTCGGGCCACTTGGGATAGCTCTGCAGCAGCCCAACTGCCTCCTCATGCGTGGCAGCAATGCTCACGTCACCCATCCAGGTCTTGCGAATCGCCGCCGGCTCGCGGCCCACCCTGGCGCAGTGCTGCTCCAGGACGTGCAGCTTGTGGGCATAGGCCTCAGCCGAGACGCCTACCAGGTTCCACCAGTCAGCGCTTTCGGCCACCAACGCCAGCATCCGCTTCTCGCCCGCCCCACCCAGAAGGATGGGCGGCGGCGGCGCCGGTTTCGGCTGGCAGACGGCGGCTTCGATGCGGTGGCGGCGGCCTACAAATGTGGCCTCCGGCTGGGCCGGGTCCCACATCGCCCGGCAAACGCGGATGGTCTCGGCCAGCTGCTCAATGCGCACCGCAGGTGGGGGGAAATCGTAACCGTAGGCCTGGTATTCGTCCTGCTTCCACCCGGCGCCGAGGCCCAGAACAAAACGGCCTCCGCTCAGATGCTGCAGCCAGGCGGCCATCTTGGCCACGAGCGCCGGGTTCCGGTAGCCCTCGCCCAGCACAATGGTGCCCACCGCGATCCGCGGGTCGAGGGCTGCCAGGTAGGCCGCGGTGGTCATCGCTTCCGGCACGTCCGCCTGGCCCGCCATGAAGTGATCGGGCACCCACAGCGAGTGCAGCCGCCCCTGCGCCAATTCCAGGACGCGACGCAGGTGTCCCTCGTACGCGGCGGCGGGGACGGGCATGCGCCCAAGTCCGCCGGGCACGCCCCATCCAAAGTCAATCGGCATGGTTATGACCTCCCCGGAACCGGATGGGGCTGGCGGAGCATGCCGGCAGCGCTGGCTCCCACCAACAGAAGGCCGCCGATGGCAACCATCAGGAAGGCGCCGAAGAAGACCGCTGGCCCACCCACAGCGTCGTAGATCACCCCGGCGACGAGACTGGCCACCAGGGGGGCAAGGCCGAAACCGCCCGCGTACATCAATGCCTGCACAGAGGAGGCCCATTCCTGCGGCACGCGCATGTCCAGCATGCGCACCGTCGCGACGAAGAACAGGCCGTAACCCAAGCCGCGCAGGACCGCCGCCGCCAGGAACAGGCCCGGTGTCTGGGCCAGGGCAAAGCCGAGCAAGGCAGCGGCCGATATCGCATAGGCCAACACCAGGGTGCGAGGCCCACCGATACGCTCCATCAGCGGCCGCGCCCAACGCATCATCGGCATCTCGGTGATGGCCAGGATGGCGAAGAGCAGGCCCACGAGGAGCGCCGTGCCACCGAGCTCGATCAAATACACCCCGCCGAAGAAGGAAGCCACCATCATGCCACCCTGGGCGAGGTACGTGGCCAGGAGGAGCATGACCAGGCCGCGGTCGTGCACGATCTCCCGCAGGGGACGTTGCGCCCTCCGGGCTACCTTGGGGCCTTCCTCCAGGGAAAGCGAGACGCCAATGACGGGCACGAAAAGGAGCGCCGCGCCGGCGAACATCCAGCCCAGGCCGACCTCGCCCCAAAGCCAGCCGAAGAAAACGGCGCTGACGGCAAAGCCGAGCGACCCCCACAGGCGCATCCTGCCGTAGTCCACACCGTGCCGGACTGCCATACGCACCACCAGGCTGTCCCCGATTGGCCCCGTGGGCGCGCGGAAGGCGCCGAGCAGCGCCGCCACGGGCAGGATAAGCGCAAAGGTCTTTGGCACGCCCAGGAACAGCAGCACAAGCGCCAAACCGCTCAGGGCCAGCCCCAACGCCGGCACACGCGTCGCCCGCCTGTCCGCCAGCGTCGAGACGGGGAGGGCGACCAAGAGCGTCATCAGCGGCACCAGCGCCGCCAGGACGCCGATCTGGCTACCGGTGAGGCCGAGTGAAGCGTAGTAGACGTTGATGAGGGGATCGTAAACGCCAAAGACGCCCCAGTATCCCAGGTAGTACAGACCGCCGCGCAGGGCTGGGGAGGTCCCTGCCAGCGGCCTCGAAAGGCGCGTGATCACGATGGATCGTCCCGGAAGGCCCTGCTAGCTGCGCCCGAAGATGGAACGGAAGATCCCCGTCAATCCCCCTTCCCGTTCCTCGTCCTCATCCACGTAGTTGTCGTAGCCCGGTCGCTGGCTGATCATCGCCAGCGCCAGCTTGGTCTCGTCGAAGTCAGCGCGCACGCTCTCCCCCGACACGCCGCCATCCCGCAGCACGGTCACGCGGTCGGCGATCTGCAGCACCTCGTTGGGGCGCCGCGTCAGGTACAGAATGCCCACGTAGTTCTTGGCCAACTGGCGGATGATCCGCAGCAGTTGGCTCATCGCCTCGGCCGAATTGAGGAAGCTCGCTGGTTCGTCCAGCACCAGCAACTGCGCGTGCGCATTGACCGCCCTGGCGATCATCAGCGCCCGCTTCTGTCCAGGATTGAGCGCACCCGCAGGAATGTCCAGGTCGAGCTTGACCTGCAGGAAGTCTAGCGCCGCCTGCGCCTGCTTGACCGTCTGCGACTCGCGTACGAAGAAACTGCTCTTCTGCTCCCAGTTGCCCACGACGATGTTCTCGGCCACGCTCAGCTTGTCGAAGACGCTCAGACGCCTGGGGACAACGGCAATGCCATGGTGGATCGAATCGCTGGGGTTGCGGAAGTGCATCTCCTCGCCGTTCTTGCGCAGCTCGCCCTGGAAATCTCCCGCCGGCACCAGGCCGCCCAGGATCTTCATCAGCGTCGTCTTCCCGGCCCCGTTCTCCCCCAGAATGGCGTGGATTTCCCCCGAGCTGATGTCGAACGACACGTCCTCCAGCGCCACGGCCTTGGGGTATGACATCGCCAGGTGCCTGACTTCAAAGTGATTGGTGGGGGGCGCCGGTGACATCATGACCAGTCCTTCACATTCCTGCGGTGGGCGGCTCCAGCATCGCCCACCTATCGATAAAATCGCTTACAACTGAGCGCTAGTGTGCCACAAACTCGCCGGGAGGCCAATTGCGGAGGACGGAGGACGGAAAACAGTGGACGGGACAGTCGGTGGTGTTGCGTGATACGTACTGCGTACTGCGTAACGGCCTGGAAGGGAGGCCACGCATTACGCAGCACGCAGTACGCTCTACGAATTTCGCCTCACGGCTTCGTCCCCAGCATCGCCTTGATCCAGCCCATGACGGCGTCCCACAGGCTGGGAACGGGGGGCGTCAGGACCGTTGGCGTCGCCGTTGGCGCCGGCGTGGGGGACGCATCGTCAGAGGTCCGCGCTCCGCCAGCGGCCGTGGTCACGCGATAGGCCTTGCCGTCGATCAGGACCACCAGCTCGGGTGAGACGGCCAGCCAGGCCGCCGCGTCCGGTTTGGCGGCCAGGTCGAAATAGGCGTCCGAGCCAAAGGCGACAGTTTCAACCGGCATGTTCGCCTTGTAGCCAGTGTCCACCCACAGCTCGTAGGTGCGCCCGCCGGCGCCGGTAAGCTGCTGCTGCAGGGCAAAGGTTCTGCCTCCGGCATAGCGCACGCCCTGGCCCCCGGCCGCGCGGTCTGCGCTCTGCAGCTTCTGCTGCACCTCGCTGGCCGCCACAGCCGCCTCGCCGCTCGCCGGCGCTGCGTTCAGAGCGTCAAGAGACACCCGCGGCTGCGCCGGCATCGGCGCCTGGGTAGGCAGCGGTTGGCCGGGCGCTCCTTGCAGCACCGGCAGCGCCGTGGGCTCCAGCACCAGGTAGCTCGTGTACGGGGTCATGATGCCGTAGGCGGTGCTCAGCTTGACAATGGCATCCACCAGCTCCGGGTTGGCGCCCTGCCGGCGGACCTGCTCCAGCAGACTGCCGATCTTGCGCGTCGCCCACAGCCGGGCGACCAGCGGCTCACCCCCCGCCTGCACCAGGTGCTCTCCGTCATAGGTGAAGGTGCGCTTCTCCCCATTCACCCTGCCGGTCAGGGTGATGGCCGTGTCGCCCCCCTGGCGGTAGCGCCCCGCCAGCACCAACTGCTCGCCGGCAAAGAGGTCGGGCAGCGGGAAGGGATAGGTGTCCTCGGTGCGGACGCCCGCCATGTCGATGCTCACATCGCTCAGGACCGGCGTGCTGACCTGACCGTAGAAGCTGCCGACGGCCTCGTCGATGCGCTCATCCGGCTTCACGTAGGTACTGCGCCCCCCCATCTCCTTGCCCAGACTGTCCAGCAGCACCGCATCCACATCGTAGCCGACGCCGAAGGTGAACAGGCGCACGCTCTGTTCTTCAGGGCGATTGTTCAACGCGTTCTTGATGATGCGGTTGGCGTCGATCTCCCCCTGGGTGGGCAGCCCGTCGGTCAGGAAGAGAACATAGGCGGGACGGCTGCGCTCGGCGCCCCTGCGCGCCTGCAGTTGTCCCAGCGCCTCCAGCAGCGCCCGGTTGATGTCGGTGGAGCCCTCCGCCTCCAGGCGGTCGATCCATCTCTTGGCGCCTGCCACGGTGTCGGGGCCCTGCGCCTGCAGGGTCTCGGCCCACGGGCTGGCGCCGGTGCTGAACGAGATCAGGTTGAAACGGTCGCCCGGGTTCAGGTGTTCGACCACATAGCGCGCCGCCTGTTTGGTCTGCTCGATCTTCGCCCCCTGCATCGACCCGGAGACATCCATCACCAGGATCACGTCCCGGCGCACGATGGCGTCGGGGCTGACGTCGACGGCGGGCGCCGCCAGCAGCAGGAAGAACCCGTCCTCGCCTGCCGGCTTGTAGCTGAGCAGATTGAGCCCGATCGCCTCCCTGGACACGCCGAAATAGAGGTCGAAATCGCCCTCCGGCCGCACGTTGGACGCTTCGTAGCCGACCAGGGCGCTATCATCGCCGGTCCGCTGCACGCTCACGTCGTGGCTGGGGCTGTAGACGGTGCGCAGCCCCGGCTGGCGCTGCAGGTCCACCCGCACCGCCAGGTTCTGCACCGGGGCGCCGCCGTACTGTTGGCCGGCCAGGGGATAACGGAAGTGATAGAGCCCTCCCGTCTGCGGCAGCACCTGCGCATAGGTGAAGTCCAGGGTGCGGCTGGCGTGCGGCGGAATGGGAAAGACGTTCGTCCGGAAAAGCTCGCGGCCCAGGTACTCCAGCAGGGCCGGATCACGCTGCCGGCGCACGATGTCCTCGTAGATGCGCCGGGCCTCATCGTTATTCATCACCTTGCCTTCCAGCACCTGTCCGTCCACGGTCATCTGGAAATCGCTGACTGCGGCGTCGGCCGGCAGGGGAAAGATGAACGACCCCTCCACCTGGCTGTCGGTCTTGTTGCGGAAAACCTGCCGCACCTTGACCGTCGCCACGGGGCCATCAACGACGGCATCCACGCTGTGCAGCTCGATGCTGATCGGGCCGCCGATGGGGGGCAAAAAGACCGGCGGCTCCGGCGCCGGCGTCATGTCAATCGCCGGCATGCCCGGCTGGTCGCCGCCCTGGGCAAAGGCGACGGGCGTCACAGCGCACAGGGCCAGGACCATCCAGGCCGCGGCTACAAGCCGCGCGACCCTCATCGTGACGACTTGAGTCGTTCTTCCCGCAGGCCGAAGCCCGCGTCCAGACTTCAACGTGAACATCGTTCTCCTCCTCGCTGGGACCCGGCTCCCTCACGGTTCTCCGGGTGTGGCTGCGGCTGCCGATCCCGGTGCGGTGTGCAGCCGCTTGCCTACAATGACGCCGCCGCGCCCCCAAAGGTTCCCAAAACAAGAAGTTCCACTTCTCTCAGAAGTGGAACTTCTGTCTCGGACCGTTCGGTTGCATAATGCACCTGTCGGCCTTTCAGCTCCCCGCATCCGGCATCCACTCGCGGCCACCCCCCGCCCGTTCTCCCAAGGCATTCTCCCCCATGACTGTGAGGCTGACGCTATTGCTCTCTGCGTGCCTGGCGCTGCTCGGCGGCCTGCCGGCCATTGGGCAGGGAGCGGCTTGGGCTCCTGCCCCGGCGATCGCGGCGGCTTCCCCCCAGGCATCGTGGAACCAGCTCGTGTCGCCGGTCTACGCCACCCTTCCCCAGCTAACGGTGGCGGGCGACGAAGTGGCCGTCATCTACCAGCGGGCGCCCGCGGCGGCGCAGTTGGACCAGTTCGACTTCGAGGGGAACAACCAGGACATCCGCTGGCGGCGCTACGACCTCGACGGCGCTGCCATCGGCGGCGAAGCGGTGGTCGCCAACCGGGGGCAGTACCAGTCCACCGATCGTTATGACAACGAAACCTACGGGACGATCGCCTGGAACGCCGCCGCCGGCTACTACGGTATGGCCTGGATGACCTATCCTGATGCCGTGCTGGCAGCTTCCTCTTCCACGGGCTCGCCGGAGTTCCGTACCACCTCGGGCAATGACGTGGCCTATGCAGGCTGGTCCGGCGCCTTTGGTCCCCGCACGCTCGACGTGTCGGGCCTGGCCGCCAACGACCCGGCCTTCCCCTGGTCCAACCAGCAGGAGCCCATGCTGGCCGCCATCCCCAACAGCGACCGGCTCCTGTTGGCCTGGCAGGACCACCGCGGCCGCATGGCCCTGGTGCCAGGTTCCACCCTGGTGCAGTCCAAGGAGATCTACCTTGCCACCGTGGATGGCCAGGGCATCGTGGAGCGCAAGCACCTCACGCCCACGGCCACCGGAGGACACCAGGAACACGTCGACGTCGCCTGCAGCGCCGCCGCCTGCCTGGTGGTCTATGACAGCGAGCAGAACGGGACCAAGGTCGAGACCGACGGCTTCCGTGAGGTCTACGGGGCGCTTGTCACCAACACCGCCCCGCTGGCGATCTCGGCGCCCCAGAAGCTGGCGCCCGCCCTCCTGGGGACCAGCAAGACGAACAAGCCGCGCGTCGCCGCCTACGGGTCGGGCTGGGTGGTGGCCTGGAACGAGCTCACCACCTCCTGGGCGTCCTACTACATGGTTCTTGACGCCGGCCTGAAGGAGATCAAGGCCAGGACAGCGTTGCAGACCGGCATGGACAGGCCGCCCCTGGTGGATGTGTCGTGTGGGGACTGGGACTGCTACTTCGTGTGGCGCTCTGCGGCAAACGCGCTGATGGAAGGCCATGGCCAGCCGTTGGGCATCATCGACGCGGCGCCGTTCGTGTCAGGGCTGCCGGTCACCTACCCCCGCATCGCCGCCGGCGCCAACGGCGCCTACTACATCACCTACGTCGAGGGCAGCACCATTCGCCTGGCCAGCCGCTTCCACGCCGTGCCGGTCACATCCACCCCCACCGCCACGGCCACCGCCACGCCCACGCCGACCAGCACCCTCACCGCCACGGCCACGGACACCGCTACACCCACCCCTACACCCTCGCCGACGGACACGCCCACCGTCACCCCGACGGACACGGCGACGGCCACCGATACTCCCACCGCTACGCCCACACCCACCCCAACACCCTCACCGACGGCCACCGCCACGCCGACCGCCACGGCCACCGCGGTCGTCTGGTGGCGCTTCTGGATGCCGCTGCTGCACAGACGTTGAGCGCCGGCTGCTTCACGCCCAACTCAACTTCTGCGCTACCTCCGCTCGTAGAGCGACACGTCGACGTTCAGAAATGATTTGATGCTTACCAGTTGCCAGTCTCGCTGCAGGTAGTCAAGAAACGCAGGGTCAACCGGGCGATCGGCGCGGATGAACCACAAGCGCTCAGGTTGGCTCTGCGCCAGGGCCTTTTCTACTCCCGGGATGTCGGACTTGCGCCCACCTTTGGCGTTTGACCGCAGGCGTGAGCCCTGGTGCTCAAAGTAGTAGTCGTACATGGACGCGCCCCTGGGAATGGTGATGACGGCCGAAGCGGTGTTTGAGACATCGTTCTGCACCACATAGGCCACAGCCTCGCGAAACTGGGTCTTGTGGGGTGCGGTGTAGTACGCCATGCGTCCGGTGAGATCAAGCAGGATGGCCGCAGCCAGCACCATGACGGCGGCAGTCCGCACCCAGCGGGGACCTGGCAGCAGCGCCAAAACGCGAGCCACGATGAGATAGATGGCGGGCACGGCGATCAGGAGGTAACGGGTAACCAACAGGGGACGGCCTATGATCGAGACAAGATAGGCTGCCACCAGCGGGAAGAGCAACCACCCCAGGATGATGGCGTCTTCGCGCACAAAGTCCGCCTGTGCGGCCCGGCGCCTTTGCAGCACCACAAGGATGGCCAGAGCAACAAGAGCCCCCAACGCAATCCATGCAAAGGGATCGTAGTCGTTGAAAGCGAAGCGCAAGTAGTCAAAGAGGAATCGGGGTTGCGGCTCAGTGATCCAATCGACGTTGTGAAGGCGGACGTACTGGTAGACGCCGACCAGCAGCCAGGGGAGGTACGCCAAGAACACGACCAGGTAGGTGTTGCGCACGCGCTGCCTGTCTTCACCCCCCCCCCGCCTGTGCAGATACAAGGCAAACAGGGCCTGACCGAGCACGATCAGGATCCCATAATAGTGCAAGTACAGGAGAACAAGAGCAGCAGCAACATACGACGCCATCCAGCGACGCGGCGATTTCACCGTGCGCACCCGGGACACGAAAAGGGGGTACCACAGCAACAAGGTGAACAGGGTGGCCAGGAGGGCGAGCGCATAGGTTCGGGCCTCCTGGCTGAAGTAGATAGGCGCCCAGGACACTGCCAGCAGCAGCGCCGCCGCCAGGCCCACCCAGGAAGAATACATCCTGCGTCCCAAGGCGTATAGGGCGGGAATGCAGGCGATCCCCGCCAGGGCCGAAGGCAGGCGCAGCATGGTCTCGGTATCGCCCAGGTAACGCTCCACCAGGACGAGCAACAACTGATAGCCGGGTGGGTTCGTCTCCGTGGCGGCGCCGTGAACCAGGCTGTGTGCCAGGCTGACGCCATGGCTCATCGACCAGCTCAACAGCTCATCCAGCCATAATGATTCCCATCCCAAGTGGTACAGGCGCAACAAGGCCCCCAGCAGTGTGATGGCCAGGATGGCGCCCATCGCCATAGGACTCATCCCGCTGCTGACACGGGGCTCTTGTGGTGACGAGGACTGTGGTTGCGGACTTTGCACGTTTATTGGCGCTCCTTGAGAGCGCTGAGGTCCCGCACGAATGGTTTCCCTCGTCGCCTCGGTCTCGCTATCCGCCCTGGCGCCGCGCTAGGCTGGCTGGGCACGAATCCGTAGAAGGCACCCCAGGCAGGACTTGAACCTGCGACCAACGGATTAGAAGTCCGTCGCTCTGCCGCTGAGCTACTGGGTACTACCCGTAGTGTATCAGCCATCCCCCAACTACTAGATGTAGTGGTGTGCCGGTCTTGTCTTGGTAGGCGATTTTGGCGAATCCGTGTTTCACTGACCACGATTTCAACGCCAAAAAGGAAGCCTACAGCTCTTGGTATCGCTGTAGGCTTCTGCTAACATCGGGCTTAGCCGTGCGCTGCTCCTACAGCGTTGCGGTAGGCTTGGTCAGGTGTTGTCAGCACTTGGCCAAGCCGCTCTGTTGGTGGGGACTGTATCACATGGCCGTAGACGTGTCAAACGTCCTTAGAACGTGCGTGCTATGGCTCGGTGCACTGGCGCGCTTCCTGTGGGTTTGGGAGCTACCCAGATCAGCAACACGTTTGCAGCACTGATCAACGTCAGCGCCGTTGCCTGGTCTGCCATCGACATGGGTGCTAACGTCGCCAAAAGAAAATCGCGATGCGCGCGTTCGAGGTGGACATCGAGGAATCAGACGCTATTGCGGTAGAAGTGGAGGCAAGGACGGCAACGGTCTTTGACCAGGCATGGGCGTCCTTGTGTCTGTCGGTGCAGCCGAACGACTGACGTACAGTCCGGTGCCAGATGACGTCTTGAACACAGGCATCTTGCACCGACTGCGTTCACCAGTGCCAGGACTCGACAGTCTATGGCATGGTGCCCATCTTTAGGAACCTTGCTGTTGGGATACCGAACAACTCGAATGGTACACCTCCGAACTTCGTTTCCCTCACATCGCCTTGGCCCTTCAAGGTCGGAAGCGTCTTGACCACCCACGCTCGTGCCGCGTCCTGCTTGGCACCGTCATAAGGCATCGTCGCCACGAAGCCGAGGAAATCCGCTGCGACGTCATTACTTGGTTCGCCGAACTGCGTCACAGCGGCGTTGACGTAGTCCACGGTGCTGAGCGTCCTTGAGTAGAACTCGACATGCAGCGAGGCTAAATCTGTCCGCTTATCACACGTCCAGACATAGCCAGACTCACCCTTATCCACAGAGCAGTCAAGGCCTCGGTTCTCCAAATTGACTTTGACATCCGCGGGCTGCAAACCCGGCAGATAGCCGGTTGCCTTCGTCGGCTCTGGCTCTGGCGTATCGGTTGGCCGCGGTGTGTTTGTGGGTGCTGGTGTATCCGTCGGCAAGGGCGTTGCCGTGGGCGGCTCAGGCGTGTCAGTCGGTGCTGGGGTGTTCGTCGGACCGGGCGTGTTCGTTGGGCCGGTGGTGCCTGTTGCTGCAACCGCCACCGTTGCCGCCGCTTTCTGTCCTCCCGCTGACGACTCAGCAACTGGCGTCGCCTTTCCATCCTTCGAGCTTGGGAAGAGCGCACTTAGCAGGCTGCACACCAGACACAGAACCACGACACCACCAATAATGGTGACCTTTCCCATACAACCGGACTGCCAGCGTTGTTTCAATGCCTTCATCAGATTCTCCTCGATGAGTCACGTTGTGATGATAAGGGTTGAACGATAGGCGAGGGTGCCAACAGCAGGACCCTGGCCCCAAACGGTCTCAACTATCCCATCCTGGCTCCAGCCTCCTCACGGCAAGCTCTCGCACGCCAGACCATCGTTGTCGCTACCGTCAAGCCTGAAAATGTCGTAGCCGACTGTCCTGGTACAGTAGTCATGGCATGCCTGCGCCTCATCATGTGTGCCGAAGTCCTTGCAGTCGAGATCGGGGCCGCTGCAATCACATGCTGCCTGTACGGGAATGATGCCGGGCGCTGACCGTTGCGGGACAGCAGTGGGAGCCGGTGTGACCACACGGCTTGCCGGTGCCACTGGTACTGGCGGAATGTTGCGGGCCACAGGCACACTGGCGGGCACGTTGCTTATCAGGAAACCGGCAATCCACGCACCGCCTGCGATCTGGAGCCAGTCTCCTTCCGCGTTGCGCCCCACGATACTGAGGGGCTGCCCGGCCTTGACCGAACCCTTGAGCGCGAACGCCGTGCCCGGTCCTGCACGCAAATTGGCGGTTTGTGTGGCCGTTGGTACATTTGCCCATCGTCCTATTCGCTGGGAAATCGCCAGGCTCTCCGCTTCTTCCAACTCTGACTGACGCGCCGTATTGGGAGGATACGCCACGGCCTCCGCCATGCCCTTCTTCACCAACTCCAAGTTGATGAAGACACCAGAAGGCAGAAACACATACCGAAGCAGTCGCCCAAACGTGTCCTTGTCTGACTTGTCCTTGACCAGCACGACATTCTGCCCCATGACCAGACTCGTGTTGGCGGCGGTGGCTTCCTTCGCCCACGGTTGCCCGGTCTCTGGCGTGTCAATACCGATATAGCGCAGCTTAGCTGTGGTACCGTTGCTGAGTGCGACCGTGATGGTGTCACCGTCGGTCACGCCTGTCACGCGCGCTGTCTCCCAAGTTGGCGGACCAAACGCTGATTTGGCAACCACGTGCGTCCTGCCCAAGCTCTGCACTAGACAGATGAGGAGCACTGCAATTGTCCCTCGCCATATCACCGTTGAAAGCCGCGTGCTCATTCGCGCCTCAATGCGCTACGGATGGTCACCCCCGGTGGCGAGTCCGAAAGTGCTGTGAAAACTTCACGGGTGTGGAAGTCCTGTCAGGATAGCGGAACGCATTGGGTGCCGCCATGATCTATGTCATACGCGGCAATCAGGTTGGCGTCTCGGATCTGGCTTCACTCACGAACCTGGGAACCACAGCTTCGTGCAATCCAGGCACCTCCGATGCGATACGTTTTGAGGCGCTGCTTTGTGCTAGACTAGCGCATTGACCAGCGTTGGTTCTGAAGCCTTGAGGATGACCCTCATGCCTTTGCGTTCTCTGCCCGCGACCAACTTCGCCTGCTTGCTGGTGCACGACGAACAGCTTGTGCGCCTGGGCATGCTGGCGGAAAAGTACTGACCTCTAGCCTAACAGGTGCGGCGCACTATCGCAGGGGTCGGGTCCAGTGGCCCACACAGGCTCGAAATGGCGATGGTTTACGTAGCTAGATCAGGGTATGCCTGTTCGATATCCCACAATAGTCTGATTGGATCGCCCGGTGAAAGCAGTCCAGAGCCTTTGTAGTCCTTGAAGAGATGCAAACCCTCCCAACTTCTTTCGATCTCGAACTTGCCCCAGGCTGCTGGACGGCGAGGTTCATCCCTGGTGAACGTGAAACAGCCATTGTGAGCGACTGCATTTCTACAGTGTCTGAGGAATTCCCAAAGCGGCCCCGAGTCATGTGCATCGCTATCCTTGGTCAACTCGTGCGCGAGCATTAGCAGGACGCCAGCAGATCTCATGGTAAATGACAGCAAGTAGCTTCCATTGGACATCATCTCTGAGGCAAGCGTCTCCGTGCTTACTTCAATGTGATCGCCTTGGAATTCTGACCTAAGTTGCAGGGGCCGCAGAAGCCTCTCAGCGAACTGTCGCGTACTGAGGGCATCGCTCGGTGGGTTCTCGTCTAGATGCAGCAACAGTTCTACGATTTCAGGAACGCGATCCGATCTGCGGCCCAATCCACCCCATATGACTATCTCCTTGAAACCAACAAGGGTGACCAGGTAGTTCATCACAAGGGGATAGAACGGCTTGCTGCGGTCAAAATGGTTTGGAAGCGCCATCATCATCTCCTCGCGATAGGTTCTGAAACACGCTGCCGTCGTCGCGGTCGAGCCTGAGCGAGTCATGGCCCATTGTGAGCACCCAGTAGTCATAGGACGTCAGTGCAGCGGCATGCGAGTCAAGGTGCTTGCAGGCGAGTGTCAAAAGAATGCTGTACGTCTTCGCCTGCCACGCAGCACGGCACATCTTCCTGGCTGCAGGCGTAGCCAATGCTCCAACAACAAGTGATAGGTGTTCATTTGCAGAGGTTCATCTCAAAGCTTCCAGACTTGCACTGACCAAATGGGGCCGCCGATGGCTCTGGCGTAGACGTTGATGTTGTAGTCGTTGAAGTTTTCCCACCTCTTTGCGGCGGGTGCTTTCATGTCAGGCAGCTCGGTGACAGAGAACCCAAAGCGGGTCAAAGTGAAGGTGTGCGAGGCACGGCGGCCAAGATGACATGGAAGAGCTTGACCTTTCAGGCACTAACACCACTCTGTCTAGCATTGCTTGCCAGTCATCCATGTACGGCTTACGCATCGAATCAGTCAACGCCATGTATCGGCATGGCGTGTCGCCCTTAACCGCTTGAGCTTGTCCAATGCAAGAATCGTTGCAAGGTCTTCCACAAGAGAGCCAGCCCAAAATCCAATTACCTTGAAGTTAGGTATCCAGACTTCAGTTGTCACTTCACCGATATCTTCAGGCTCAAGAGTGACTCTTGAACCGTAGGAGATAGCGTTGTCAATCATATCGGCTCTTTCCTTACGATTGGTGGCAACATCAGCATTTGGATAGGTCAAGAACTTCTCGCGGCACAATGGCATACCCATCTCTTGCATAAGTTGCCATTTAAGGCGCTCTACCGGGTTCGCTTCCATTTCGGATTCGACTTCGACACCCAAAGCCCAGTTGTCGACCAGTTCCTGCTTTTCCCATTCCATCATGGCGTTGTAGTCCTCTTCGCCTACGCCAAGAGTACCAAAGTCAACAACTTGTGATAGTCGTTCACTGGCTAGCTGCGATGCTAGAATCTTGCCGATGACGCCGTCAACAATCGTAGCCTCTATCGCCGGACTGATATCCTCGAAATGCCGTGAGGTAACAACAAAGTAGGGGAACAGGGAACCATGCGCCACCCTGAGTTTGAGTTCAGTAATCAGCTTTCGCCACTTTGCGTCAGGTGTATCCACATCCCAGTAGTACTGGTCTCATGAGCTGAATCCCTGCTGTATTCCGTCGAATTCCACACAGACTAGCGGTCTGTCATCATTAGTGCAGAGTGTGTAGTCGATACTTGTCTTCTTCAGACGACCGAGATCCAGCTCTTCCACCACAAATGGCTTGGGATTGCGCCAATCAGATACATCAATCAGGTTTCTTGTGTCGAAAACGTTAAGAAAGGGAAGATTGTGGTATATCCTGTATTTTTCACCCCAACGCCTCTGCAATTTCTGAAAGTTCTTTCGTTCGGAGCTACTGGCAAAGACACTGTTCTTGACACTCATATGCCTTACCTCATCACACCACCATACCATGAGGGTTTCATGTGGACCCTCATGGCATTATCATGAAGAAGAGGGCGACAGCTCGGAAAGAATCGGGGAGACAACTAGGCCTGCCTGCGGGAATTGACAAGGTAGGCTGACTACCTAGACAAACGACAACTAGTACTACAACCGTGCTTCATATTTCCGACCATTTCCGAGATCAGAACCCTACGGCTTCGAAGCGAAGAATCCTCGGAAATCTGGCAATTCACCAGCCGTTCAAGTGCCAAGACTCGTACTTCGAACCAAATACGGTAGTAGTACTAGCTCGCTGAGCGTAAATAGAGCTCCGCAGCGAAGTCTAGGACCTATGTAGTAGCGGCAACCAAAGGCGCTGCAGCACGGTGAGAGTCGCCGTTGGGGCTGGTGTGTCCGTTGGCGTCGGCACGAGCGTAGCTGTCGGAGTTTCTGAGGGAGTCGGTGTACTGGTCGGGGTGGGGATGTCTGTTTGTGTTGGTGTCGCTGTCTGTGTGTGGGTGGGCGTAGGTGTGAACGTCGGCGTCAAGGTGGCTGTCCATGTCGGGGTGGGCGTCGCCGTGAGTGTCGGCGTCGGCATATTGTCTGGGCACATGTCTGCAATGCCAGGATTGTATTTGGGGTCGTTTGTGAGCAATACCCTGTCAACTCGGGCGTTGGGTTCTCTGCCGCTGATGCGGAGGGTGTGCTGGCCTGCCTGTAGCGCATATGGCTGGGATCTGTCAAGAAGAGTGTGTAAATGGGTGAGAGCAGAGTAAGGAGAAACCAGTGTTTCGAGTCTGGCAGCGTCTGGTTTTGAGCAGCGCCGAGACAAGGCGCCGGGGTCAAGGGCCGCCGGAGGCGGCTTGCGCAGCCCTTGACGCCGGCGACGTCTCGGCGATGCTGGGCCGGATGCTGCCAGACGGTTCAGAGGGA
>JAKOVD010000078.1 GCA_029782215.1 Chloroflexota bacterium | reverse complement strand
CTGCGAGGCGGTGGTGGCCGAAACCTGCTTTTTGCTGGCCCGCCACGGCTTTGACCCGGCCGCCGCGCTCAAGATGCTGGAGCGGGGAGTGGTTCGCATCGGCTTCGACGTGCAGGAGCAGATGGCCTCGGTGCGGGCGCTGTTCGAGCGCTACGACAACGTACCCGCCTCGCTGGCCGATGCCTGCCTGCTTCGCATGAGCGAGCTGCACGAGCCGAGCAAGGTGTTCACCCTCGATCGAGATTTTCAAATCTACCGCCGGCATGGCCGGCGCACCGTTCCCGTCATCAGCCCCTGGGCTTGAGACAAAAGCCAGCGACAATCCAGGTTTTCGTCTGCGCCGCGCTGGCGGCACCTGCATCGCCCACTTGCCCATGTCCAACACCATCCTCCAAACGCTCCCCGCCGGCCAGAAGGTCGGCATCGCCTTCTCGGGCGGCCTGGACACCAGCGCCGCCCTGCTGTGGATGCGCCAGAAGGGCGCCGTGCCCTACGCCTACACCGCCAACCTGGGCCAGCCCGACGAGGACGACTACGACGCCATCCCGCGCAAGGCCCTGGCTTACGGCGCCGAGCAGGCCCGCCTGGTCGACTGTCGCGCCCAGCTGGCGCATGAAGGCATTGCCGCCCTGCAGTGCGGGGCCTTTCATGTGCAGACCGCCGGCGCCACCTACTTCAACACCACGCCGCTGGGCCGCGCCGTGACCGGCACCATGCTGGTCAATGCGATGAAGGACGATGACGTCAACATCTGGGGCGATGGCAGCACGTTCAAGGGCAATGACATCGAGCGCTTTTACCGCTACGGCCTGCTGGCCAACCCGGCGCTGAAGATCTACAAGCCCTGGCTGGACCAGCGCTTCATCGACGAGCTGGGCGGCCGCAAGGAAATGTCCGAATTCATGCAGAAGTCGGGTTTTGACTACAAGATGTCGGCAGAAAAGGCCTATTCGACCGACTCCAACATGCTGGGCGCCACCCACGAGGCCAAGGACCTGGAGTTCCTGAACAGCGGCATCCGCATCGTCAAGCCCATCATGGGCGTGGCCTTCTGGAAGCCCGAGGTGGAGGTCAAGGCCGAGGAAGTGCGCGTGCGTTTTGCCGAAGGCCAGCCCGTGGCCCTGAACGGCCGCGAATTCGCCGACCCGGTCGAGCTGATGCTGGAGGCCAACCGAATCGGCGGGCGCCACGGCCTGGGCATGAGCGACCAGATCGAAAACCGCATCATCGAGGCCAAGAGCCGCGGCATCTACGAAGCCCCCGGCATGGCCCTGCTGCACATCGCCTACGAGCGGCTGATCAGCGGCATCCACAACGAGGACACCATCGAGCAGTACCGCATCAACGGCCTCAAGCTGGGCCGCTTGCTGTACCAGGGCCGCTGGTTCGACCCGCAGGCCATCATGCTGCGCGAATCGGCCCAGCGCTGGGTGGCGCGCGCCGTCACCGGCGAGGTCACGCTGGAGCTGCGCCGCGGCAACGACTACAGCCTGCTCAACACCGAATCGCCCAACCTGACCTACGCGCCCGAGCGCCTGTCGATGGAAAAGGTGGAGGACGCGCCGTTCAGCCCGCTCGACCGCATCGGCCAACTCACCATGCGCAACCTGGACATCACCGACACCCGCGGCAAGCTGGCGGTGTATGCCCGAAGCGGCTTGCTGGAGCTGGGCGCCGGCTCCATGCTGCCGCAGATCGGACACGAAAAACGCTGATCTGAATGCTTAACGTTTCATTTATGACTTGGCCATCTCGCCATCAGAAATGAACCCAGGCCTTGAATTCGGGCAAGTCCCGATGGTCAAGGCCTTGCGGCATCGATAAAGTCACAGGTTATCGGTGCTGCCGCCCCCCGGGCCTGGCACCACGAGGGGCCGAGGAGACAAACCGACCTCCAACAACAGCAACAAGATCAGCCGACAGACCGAGCGACAGTTCAAACCGGTCTGCATTTTTTTCCAGGGCGCCCCAGGGCGCCCTTTGTTTTGGGCCGACGGCTGCCGGCCCATGGCCAATCGCGGACAATCGGGGCCTTGGCCTGCGCCGGTGGCGCACCGTTTTCCAGCGCGGGCTCGATCTCTTTTCTGACCCCCCTTTCCCCATGGACTTGCTGATCGTCGCGGCCGCATCGCTGCTGGCCGGGCTGGTGGACTCGATCGTCGGTGGCGGCGGCCTGATCCTGATCCCGGCCCTGTTCGCCACCTACCCCGGCGCCGCGCCCGCCACGCTGTTCGGCACCAACAAGAGCGCCTCGGTCTGGGGCACCAGCATCGCCACCGTGCAATACGCGCGCCGCGTGCAGATGCGCTGGCGGGTGATGGGGCCGGCGGCGGGGGCGGCCTTCGTCGGCTCGTTCGTGGGCGCCTGGGTGGTGACGGTGATCGACCCGGCCTTCCTGCGCAAGCTGCTGCCGGTGATCCTGTTGGCCGTGCTGCTCTACACCCTGGCCAAGAAGGACCTGGGCCGCGTGCATGCGCCGCGCCACGACGTGCGCCGCGAAACCCTGCTGGCCTGCGGCATCGGCCTGGTCCTGGGCTGGTACGACGGCTTTTTCGGCCCCGGCACCGGCAGCTTCTTCATTTTTCTGTTCGTGCGCCTGCTGGGCTACGACTTTCTCAATGCCTCGGCCAGCGCCAAGCTGCTCAACGTGGCCACCAACATCTCGGCCATCGCCCTGTTCGCCGCCAAGGGCCACATCTGGTGGCAGGTGGGTGCCGTGCTGGCCGTGGCCAACATCGTGGGCAGCCTGATCGGCACGCGCCTGGCGCTCAAGCACGGCGCGGGCTTCGTGCGCTGGGTGTTCATCGTGGTGGTGGGGGCGCTGATCCTCAAGACCGGCTACGACGCGTTTCTGAAGTAGCCCGCTCAGGGCGCGCCGAGATCGCGCGCCGCCGCGGCCAGCCGGTGGACGTAGGGGTCGCGGATGCCGTGCTCGACCAGGCTTTCGTCCAGCCGCAGCAGATAGTCGAGGTTGCTGCCCAGCGGCCCATGGGCCGTGGCGATGAGCCGCGCCGTGGGCTCGACGCCGGTGTCGGCCGCGTATTGCGGCTGCGTCGGGTCGGCGACAAACACCAGGGCCTGCACGTCCTGGCCGTCATCCAGCCGCACGGGCGCCCAGATCGGGCGATAGCTGCCATAGACCATCTCGCGAATCCAGACCAGGCGCAGCTCTTCGAGCAGGTTCGATTCGGCCAGGCGAAACACCACGCCGGCACAGGCATCTCCCGCATCCAGCGCCAACATGCGCCCCGGCGTTTGCGGGCAGGCACGACCGGCCAGCAGCTGCAGGCAGAAATGGCGCTGCCAACCGCGCAGCAGAGCGCCCTGGCGGGCCTCGTAGTGGAACAGGGGATTCCAGATCAGCGACCCATAGGCATACAGCCACAAGGGGCCGGCCGGACGCCGGGCCAGGGTGGCATGCAAGGACGCATCGATGCGCTCCAGCGACCAGCGCGCCTGGCCCGGGAGGTCGCCGAACGCCTCCAGAAAGGCGCCGGACTGGAGCATTTCACGCGTCAGCACCATGACTACAGCTCGTCGTTCACTGGGCAAATGTTCATCTGACCCCGTACCGACTTCTTACCCCAATATTTTTCGATCGAACCGTGTTCAGGCGGATCTGCAGGGAGGCAAGGGCCGAAAATTGCGGTCAATCGTCCTCAAAGGCTAATTGCATTCGCTCGGATTCGACTCCCATGGTTCTCTGCGCCGCAGACGAGCCGTCATACAGCGCCGTCTTCACCGCGATGTACCACTCGTCTATACGAAGGCGCTGGGCATCCGTGGTCGCCAACTCGCGCAGCGCCTTGCGCTTTTCCTTCAGGGTCATCTCGACGTTGTCCAATCGCTCTTGTTCTTTTTTGATTTGATATGGCGCCTCACCCTCCGACCCTGCGGGCTCTCGGGCGTCGATTCGCTTTTGCAGGACGATATTTTCCCGGGCGAGTTTGGCTGTGTATACCTCGGTGTTGGCCCACACGACAACCGCCTTCACCCGATCCGCCAACTCTTCTCGGGATAGGGCGGGCTCATGGGGCTCCTCCTTTTTGGGGGCCTTTTTCTTCGTTTTGGTGACGGCGACCGCAAGAGAGGCAGGAGGGAGAGCGACGAGCGTGACGAGTAGGGTTCGACGAGAGAGGTGCACGGTTGATGGTTCCTTTTGTAGTTGGTGGCGGGGGTTAGACGCGACCAGTTCGCGCCGTCTTCTTTAACAACGGCAGCGCCACATCGACAACGGCGTCCACAAACTGATGGTGGGGGATGTTGGGGGCCATGACCATCGGCACAGAGAGTGCGACGCGCTGGCCAATGCGCGCTGGCGCAACTGCGTACGTTCAGGGAACGCGCTATTCGCGCGGTTCGCCGGAGAGGTGCCCGTAGGACGATTCCGTGCCATGCGTTCCGTTAGGCGCAACCCGCTGGGCGCCTCCAATAGCCGCTGACTAGCGTTCCGTTTGCGCGTCTGTACCCGTTCACCCATATTGGGGCGCAGGAGCTTGGCACTGGTGGCGTGGTCGTGACTGGTGGCGTGCCGGGATTCGTGGGCGGGGTAGGTGTTGGTGGCTGCAATGGCGTGGGGTCGTCCGCATCAGGCGTGCCGGCGATCCAAGTAGGCCCGTCGCCTGAACACGCCGGGGTCGTAGGTTCCTTCCCGTTTCGGAAGACCCACGGCGCCATTGCCTCAAACGCCCACAAGCCGCGCCCGGCGTTGCGGGCTGCTTCTTCCGCTGCCTCATAGGCACTACGTTCGGACTGCGCGATTTCACATTGGTATGCCTTGTAGTACCACGCCGCGCCGTCCTGTACTTGTTGAAGGTTCACCAGCGAGCAGTCGCTGCCGAATACCGTTCCGACGACGCGGCCGTACTTATCCTTCTTACCGAAGGTCACTGTGACGGGCTTGTTCAGCACGAGTGCGGAAAGATTGTCGCGGGCTTGTGAGCCGTAGGGTTGGGTCAGTTCCGGCGCATCAATACTGTCCAACCGGACGGATTGATTGGCTACGGTGATGGTGTCGCCGTCATGGACGGAGGTGACGACGCCGGTGAGACGGCCGGACCCAGTACGGATGTCGCAGAACGTGGAGGGTGTTGTCGGTTGAGCGGGTTGTGTTGGCGCAGTGGGCTGAGCCGGCTCGGATTGGGTGGGATCGGAAGAACCACCGCCGCAGGCCGCTAGCGCGGCCGCAATTAGGATCGTTGAGGCGAGACGGGGCAGAAAGCGCATTGGTTGAATTGTCAAAATTTGTTGCAGGATGATATCAATTCAACGACGGCACAGGCGCACCATTAGACATGCAGCGATATCAGGACCAGATGAATATTTCCGACTCAGACCGTCACGCCGCATCGACAACCACCGGAACCCGCGCCGCCAGCGCACACATCAGCTCATAGCCAATCGTCCCGGCCGCCTGCGCCACCTCGTCGATGGACAGCACGGCACCGACACTCGATCGGCCCCACAGCGTGACCTGGCTGCCGACGTGGGCCTGCGGCACCGGCTCCAGGTCGACCGCCAGCATGTCCATGCTGACGCGCCCCAGGGTGCGGGTGCGCACGCCATCCACCAGCACCGGCGTGCCGGTGCCGGCGTGGCGCGGGTAGCCGTCGGCGTAGCCGCAGGCGACCACGCCGATGCGCAGGGGCGCGGGGGCGCTGAAGGTCGAGCCGTAGCCCACGGTGTCGCCGGGGGCCAGCTGCTGCACCGCGATCAGGCCGGCGTTCAGGCTCATGGTCGGTTGCAGGCCCCAGTGCTCGGCGCTGTGCCGCGGGTGGTCGGGCGAGCCGCCGTAGGCGGCGATGCCGGGGCGCACCCAGTCGGCGCGCACGGCGGCCTCGTGGCCGTGGCGCAGGGTGGCGGCGCTGTTGCACACGCTGCGCTCGCCGGGCAGGCCGTCGGTGACGCGCTCGAACACGGCCCACTGCGCGGTGATGTCCCTGGCGTCGTCGGCATCGGCAAAGTGCGTCATCAGTGCGATCTCGTCGACCTGGGGCAGCGCCGACAGGCGGGCGTGGGCGGCGCGAAAGCGCTCGGGCGTGAAGCCCAGGCGGTTCATGCCCGAGTTGAGCTTGAGGAACACCCGGTGCGGCGCGTGCGTCTTGTGCATGGCCAGCCAGTCGATCTGCGCGTCGCAGTACACGGTGTGCCACAGGTTCAGGCGTGAACACAGCTCGAGATCGCGCGGCTCGAACACGCCTTCCAGCAGCAGGATGGGCCCGCGCCAGCCCAGCGCGCGCACGCGCTCGGCCTCGGCCAGGTCGATCAGGGCAAAGCCGTCGGCGCCGCGCAGGCCTTCATACGTGCGCTCGATGCCGTGGCCGTAGGCGTTGGCCTTGACGACGGCCCACAGGCGCGCGCCTGGGGCGGCGGCGCGCAGGCGCGCCAGGTTGTGGCGCAGC
>JAKOVD010000077.1 GCA_029782215.1 Chloroflexota bacterium | reverse complement strand
TCCAGGTCGATCATCTTGCCGTCGCTCTGGAAGGTGTAATGCCCGTTCAGCAGGATGTGCCGCCAGGCCGCCGGCGATATCTGGGTCAGGAGAGCGTGCGCCTTGGCGTTGCCGCTCGCCTCGTACTTCATCAGCAGCCGCGAGAGGATGGCCGAGTTGTAGAAGATGACCGCGTTGGCGATCAGCCTGGCGCACTGGTTGCTGATCTCAATTTCGATGTCGGTGCGCCCGGTCAATTCCTTCTTGCCGCCGACCTGGGCGATGGTTGAGCGTAGCTGGTGATAGGACTCGATGCGGTTCTGTGAGCGGTGAACGTTGCGCTCCAGTTGCGGATCGCGCAGGTAGCGCAGCGTGTAGATGCTGCGGATGAGCTTGTCGAACTCGAACACCGCGCGCCGCGTGGGGTTCGGCGCGGTGTAGGTGCATAGCTTGCGGATCAGCGTGCCCTGCGTCATCTCCTTCAGTCCGAGCGTGGCGACAATCTGGTCGAGGTTCGGCTTCTCGCTGACTATGAGATCGCGGTCGATTCTCCCGGCCGGCCGGATCAGGCACTGATCGTACAGCGCCGGATCGTCGGCACTGTAGAGTTCCTTCAACTGATCGCCAAGGTCGGTGAAGCGCGGCTCGAAACGCAGGCCGAACCAGTGCAGGATAGCGAAGTTGGCCTTGTTGACGCTGTGCATGTCGCCGGTGATCGCGGTCGGCACGATGTCCGACGTGTTGCGATACCAGATGTCGAACACGTGATGGGCCTCGTAATCGTGCGCGCCGATCAGGTAGCCGTTGAGCGGCACGTGGTTGCACAGCAGCGTGTAGGCGACCACGCCCTTGCCGCGCCCAAAGTATTTGCGCGAGTGGCGCGCTTTCACGGTCGGCCGCTCGACGCCGAATTTCTGACCATCGACGGCACCGTACAGTGCATCGAGGTCGAACGAGTAGTACGGGAAGATCGGCAGCGCGGCGATGGCGTTGCTGATGCAGTCGTTGGCCGCGTGCAGCGTTGCGTGGCGCAGGTACTGTTGGTAGGCGCTCTCCAGCACGTGGTACGGGATGTCGCTGGTGCGTGCCATGACCTGGTTGCCGTGGTTCATCGCCTGCGCGATGATGACCGCCATCAGGCTGTCGGCGTCGGCGACCTTCTTCGCATAGCGCGGCTGCAAAGGCGTCAGCGCCGACAGGAACTGGCACTGGCCGTTGACGAAGCGGAACACGTCGGCCACGTCGCAGAACGGCAGTTGCTCGTAGAACGCCTTCTCGCGCGCCTTCTGGTTCTCGCCCTTGGGCTTGCGCCATGTCAGCTTCTGCGTGTCCTTGTCGTATTCTAGGTGCGTCAGCTTGCCCTGCTTCAGCTCGCGGTTGAAGGCCAGCCACTGAGCGCGCAGCTCGGTCGCGAGCGCATCGAGCTGGGCATCGAGTGGCTGCCGCAGGAACGGGATGTCGATCTGCGCCAGCACGGCGGCCTTCTCATCCAGCGAAACCAGCTCGTCGGAAAAATGCCGGTGCTGCAAGCTGTCGTCGAGGTAGAGTTCACCCGACTGGAAGCGCTTCCTGACCTGGCGGTACAGCCAGAACTCGTAGCGGTCGGCATGCAGGTCCGTCGGCTTGCCATCGGCATCGAAGGTCAGCAGGTACGGTCGCAAGCGTTTCGGCAGCGTGGCCGCTGGACATTCGGCGAGCGGCCGTTGCGATAGGCGCTGCTGTTTGGCGAACACGTCCTTGGCCCAGGCCAGCGCCACGAGCCACGGGCTGCCCGGATCAGTGCCAGCGAGGTCGAGCGCGACATACAGCGGCCGAAGATGGCGGCGGATGCGCTCAGCCAGGCCGTCCACCGCCTGCCAGTGCAAAGCCAGCTTGCTCACCGGCTTCACGCTCATGCGCTGCGCGGTGGTTTGCAGCGTATCGCGGGGCATGATTTTGTAGGCGCGCTGGCGCACATCGCCGAACGGCGTGGGATCGGGCACGCTGTCGTCGATGTAAAGCGACAGCAGGCGGCCGACCTGCGGTGTGTCTTGCTGACGGCGCACCTGCTCGGCGACAAAGGATTGCTTTGCGCCCGCACTGCTTTCGTCCTCCAACTGCTTCATGTGGTAGGCCATCGCATCGACCAGGTTGTCGGAAAGCTGCCGGTAGCGCACCCAGGCATAGCAAAGCAGGTAGAGGTAGGTCTGATCGGCCTTCAGGTTGCGTAGATCGTGGACGGTGTAGAAGTTCGCCAGGCTGGCGTAGTACAGCAGATTCTGCTGCGAGACGCCGAGCTTGGGCAGCAGCGCCTTGGCGATCCGGTGCAGCGGCTCCAGCGTGGCGCGCTTTTCGCGTTCGCGGGCCATCTGACGCCAGCCAAAGTCCTTGGCGTCCTGCTTG
>JAKOVD010000062.1 GCA_029782215.1 Chloroflexota bacterium | reverse complement strand
GCCTGCATCTGGTCGATGATGCCCTGCCTGACCGGATTCGGCTTGATGTTCGCCGGAGGCGGAGCCGCCGCAGCCCCGTGCTGCTGTTTGATCTGGTCTACGGCCCGCTGGAGGGCGGCGTCATCGTCGGCATCAATGTCCCACTTGCCGTCTACGCCGTCGATCTCGACTTCGTATCCCGGCATCGTCAGTCCTTCCGCCTGGCCGTGAAGCCGTTCCCCTTTATGACCTTCTCGCTGGGCTTCTCGACGGCACCCTTGCCGGCAGCCTGACCGCCCTTCGTAGCGGCCTGCCAGACATTGGCCGGGTAGCTCTGCTCGAGTTCGGTCATCCGCTGCTTCTTGGTGTCATCGTCCAGCATGACGTTGCCCTGGATCTTCGCCACGTCAGACCGCGCCTTGTCGATCTGCGACTGGAGCGCCTTCTCCTCTGACTGCTGGAACCGCTTCTCGGCGCGCTTGCCGGTTTCGGCCGTAGCCACCGCCTGATTGGCCGCCCGCTTCTCCGCGAGCCCTCGGCTCTGCTGAGCGTTCTCCCATGATGCGTCGATCACGGGTGCCTGCGCGGTCGGTGCGGGCTGGTCGGGCAGCGACGGCCCCTGCGCCTCAACGTCCTTCAAGATCGGCTCAGCGTGGGATCCGATCGCCAGCATCTTCGCGCCGGTATCAGCATCCGTGAAAGCGATCTGGTGCGGAGCGTTCTCCTTGCCGGTGCTGGTCCCATCGCTGATCCGTCTGCGCCAGACGACGTTCCCGTTACGCGGGTCAATCCCGGCCAGCCAGTCCCCGCTCTGCGCCGTCTTCAGCTGCCCCTGCCCCGGCATGTACTGCGACAGCCGCTCGCGGGCCATGTTGTACTGGCTCATCAGCGCGTTCGCCTTCTCAATGTACGCCGAGTCCGGGTCGTAGCCGAGGTACATCCGGCTCAGCGCCTTCAGGAACGGCGAGCCCTTGCCGACATTCGAGATGGTGTCCTGATACTGCTGGTAGAGCCGGTTGACTTCGCTCTGCGCTGCCTGCCGAGCCTGATCCGCCACGTCGTCGCCCTTGTCGATCTTGCTGGTCGGCTGCGTGTCGGTGCGCTGCATGAAGACGCTGTTGTCGTCGCCAGCGGGCTGGATCTTCGGGAACGCCTTGGCGGCTGAGCGCATGAACACGTCAGCGCTATAGCCGGTCTCCTGCTGGGCATCATCAGGCGGCGGTGTGGGCGGGTTGTCCGGCGTGGTGTCGTCCGGCGGTGTCTGCTGGCTGCCGACCAGCGCCTTCTCGGCTACGCCCGGAACGCTGAACTGGTTGATGCGCGGGATGCTGGCCGACATGCGAACGCCGCCCCCGCCGCGACCCGAGCTGTGCCCAGGCAGACCCTGACCGTAGAACGGCCGGTTGGAAAGGGTATCGTCTTGCAGGGCATCAATGTCGCCCAGCGGGTTGCGCCGCTTGACCAGAAAAGGATTGGCCTCAAAGTCGCCCTGCATAGATACCTCCGATCAGAGGCTGCCGCTGGAGAGGGCCTGATAGGCGCTGACGACGCTGCCGGGGGAACTGAGCCCATCGTTGGCGCTACCCTTGCCGTAATAGGGCTTGTCCTCTTCCGCTTCGCCCAGCGACTGCACCTTGTCCTTCCGCGCGTTCGGATCCAGAAACGGGTTCTGCATGAAGTTGTTCATCGGCCCAGCAGGCGGCGGCGGGTAGTTCGGATTCGGCGGGTAATTCGCGCTCATGCTGGCCTCACTTCATCAGGTCGGGGAACATCCGGCCGACCGTCTGCTTGGTCTCGTCATCTTCGGGCTGATCCTGCGGCGGCGTAGCGTTAGCGTCCTGCTTCCGCTTGCGATAGCCGCTGTAGGCGTTCATGAACTGCTGCACGTCGCCAGCCGACGAAAGCTGATGCATCGGCATGGACTGCGTCGGCAGGAAGTCCTGCCCCTGTGAGAGCGGCGTGATCTGCGGCCTGCCGCTAGACAGGAATGGGTTCTGGAGGGACTGGGCCATCAGATGCCTCCGTTAGTCGTGCCGAACTCGTTATAGGTCTCCTGCGGCTTGCTGGCCACCTGCGCCGCGAGGTTCCACGTAGAGGTCGGGTCGTTCTGCCCGTAGAGGCTGGACAGCCCCTGAAGGCCGGTCTGCTGGAGCCCTCGGCCGTAGTTGGCGTAGCCCTGCGCACCCTGGAGCCCAGTCTGCTGGCGGCCGAACAGCGTGTTCGAGAGATCCTGCTTGCCCTGCGTGCCAGCGAGGCTGTACCCGCGAAGGCTCTGCCCGAGGGCCTGCTGGCCCTGCGTGGCCCCCAACTGCCGCCCGAAGCCGGTATTCTCCTGATTAGCCTGCCCGCTGAGTCCGAACTGCTGGCGAGCGTTATTGACACCCGACATGTTGCCGAGCCCAGCCGCCCCCGTCTCCGTCCGGCGCTGCTTCTCGTTGGCCATGGTGATCTGGTTCTGCCGAGCCTGATCCGCGAGCTGCTGGCCGTAGTTGTAGTTGAGATTGCTGATCCCGCCGTAGTAGCCAGCGCCCTGCCCCGTCCTCGCCAGCTGCCGGTTCATGTCGTCCCGGCTGGAGGTGCGCTGATTCTGGAGGGCACGCATCCCCTGCCCTTCGATGGCAGCCTGCTCCTGCGGCGAGTACCCGGAGCCGATCATGTTCTGGTATGCCTGCGTGGCTCCAGACTCAGCCTGCCCTGGCGTGTTGGTGTAGTTCTTGAACTGCTGGTTGATGTCCTGCCCCTGCGCGCCGAAGGGGTTCTGCTGGACGTTGTTGTAGAAGTTCAGCCCCTGCTGCTCGACGCCGTTAGGGTTGCCGCTGGCAAACCAGTTGTACATGCCGAGGTTATCGGAGTCCATCTGGTTCATCGGGTTGTCAGCGGTGTTCTTGTACTGCTGGCCGATCCACTGCTCGTATGGGGTCTGCGCGCCACCGGCCAGATCGCTGAACGAACCGAAGAGTCCGCCAGTCGGCGCTTGCGGGCGCCAGTCCGGCGAGGTGGACCAGGCATCGTTCTGGTTGTTGCCCTGCGGAGCGAACGGCGAGTTGCCCATTGGGATGGTGCTTTCGTCCGTTGGGATAGTCGGCATACCGCCGGTAGTCGGCTCACCAGCGTTGGCCATCAGGCTGCTGGTGTTTCCGTCGGGCGTCTTCGTCTTCACCGGCCCCGTCTGCGCGGGCGGCTGCTGGCCACCATTCTGCGTGCCGTCATTGGAATTGACATTCAGGTCCGGCATCCCCCCGAAGAGACTGGCAATGTCGCTCATGGCTCACTTCCAGTACGTCGGGTCAGCATAGGCGTTCTTGACCCACGCGAACTCATTGCTGCCGTCAAAGCCCTTCGTCCAGTCGCTGTCGGTCGGCAGCTTGCCGCTGGAGTCAGGCGCCTTGATCTGGCTGCCCAGCACCTTCTTCCGCATGAGGGTGTAGCCGTCCATCTGCGGGTTGCCGTAGGTCAGCTGCTCCTGCTTGGTCAGCGCCTGGAAGGGGTCCTTCTCGTTGTAGAGCGCCTGCTTGTTGCCGAGGTAGGAGCCAGAGTTGCTCTGGTAGAACTTCTGCTGAGGGCCGAGGTAGGGGCCGTCATTCGCAGAACCCGGATTGCCGGACGGGCCGCCCTGCGGACCAGCCTCAAGCTGACCGCCAGCCTTCGGCGCGGAGGCCGTCTGCGCGTTCGGGTTCTTGGGAGCGTACTTTGTGGCGTTCGGCGCGGAGGCGGTATTCGACTGAGCCATGGTGTAGTAGTCGCTGGGGCTGCCACCGCTAGGGCCACCAACTGGCACCGGAGGGGCAGTCTGAACGGAAGTCGGAACATTACCGACCTGGCTGCTGGTCGGCGTAGCGCCGCCGGTGGTGCCGCCGCTGTACCCCATAGCCGGGTTGCCGTAGCCGCCCCAGCCGCCGTACGGCTTCTGCGACCCGCCCTGCCCGGTCTGAGCTCGCAGTGCAGCCTGAGCCGGCGTCATGAAGGACCCGCCGTACCCGGCCCCGCCGAACAGCAGGTTCCGCTGCGCCTGCTGCTGGTTTGCCTGAGAGGCCAAATTGTTCATCAGATCCAGCAGCGGATTCGTGGTGCCAGACTGACCGAGGTAGGTATTCTTGGTCTGCGTTTCTCCGCGTCCGGTTCCCCATCCAAGGTTGCTCATGCGCCATTCCTCCACTGCTCAAAGCTCTCGACTCGGCCTCGGTGATAGAACTGATGGACTTCGCGCATGGTCCGGCGAGCGTGTTCCAATCCGCCAGTGATCAAGGCGAACATCGTGATTACCTGCATCGTGGCTTCGCGCCAGCAGTAGCCGAACATCTGGGTCTGCTCGTTTTTGGACTTGGCCCACTGGTCGCTGGCGTCCCACGTAATGAAAGCCATGCCCAGCACGCCCTCGATGAGGTGCCGGTGTTTAAGCCACCATGCATTACCGCCCAGGCTGATCGTGGAGCGGAACAGCAGTTCACTGACCGGACCACTCCCGGCAAGGTCGCCATCCGCAATGTCGTCCGCCAGCTGGCTGCCAGCCGTTAACAGCGCTAGCGCCTGGGCCGCATCGCCGTCGCCAGCACACCAGCGGTAATAGGCTTCGCGTATATCGAACTGGCCCCAGTCCTCCGGCACGTCTTCGATATAGGCGTAGCCCACCCGCTTGCCGTCCTCCATGATCCAGTAGGCAGCCTCCTGATAGCGCAGGCCCCTGACCGGATCGCTGACGATCTGATTGGGAGCAATGGCAATGAGGTCAGGCTCTGGGACCTGCCATCTATCCACCCGCTCCCCTGTCCGCATGTCCACGTACAGGATGCCGCCGTTCGGCACGTCGTAGATCATGTAGGCCCTGCCGTCGTCATACCGCAGCGAGGTCCAGCGCCAGCCGTAGCGGGTAGCGAGGTTCAGCGTTTCCTCGTCAACCCAGACCTGCGCCGGTCCCACGTAGTCAGCATTCGGCGTATGGATGGAGACCCGAACGTCAGTCGGCCAGGCCGAGCGGTGCCGAGACCAGCCGCCATTCGGCCGCTCATGAAACCCGTGATCCAGCCAGCTAAGAACATCAGGCTGATCCACAGCAACCGTTCCGTTGAGAAATCGCCCATCCTCGCTGACTCCGCTCCAGTACTCGCCGGTATCGGCGTTGACCACGGCTGAATGGCACCACCTGTCGCCCCAGCGCAGATCCTCGAACTTCGCCAGCATGAAGAAGACGTTGTCGGCTCGGCCAGACCAGTAGGTCCACTTCGTATTAGCTGGGCTCTGGTAGCGCCACATGCCTCGCACCGGCTCAGCGTGACTACGCCGGATCATCTCGCTGACGGGATCGTCACCGAGCAGGTCAGGAATCGTTCCCATGAAGAGGTGGCTGTACCTGTCGAGCTCGCGGGGACCAAAGACGTAAGCCTTGTGCCGCAGCCTTGACCACAGCCCTGAGCAGGTATCGGCGATCAGGCAGGTGTCGCCGTCAACGATCCGCTGCGCCTCGAATGGCCGGAAGTAGAAGTCCTCAGCGGAAAGCCGCTGGCACTCGGCCCACAGCTTCTCGCAGTCGGTCACGAACAACAGGCTCGGGTGAATCCTGGCCGTATGCTTCGCGCCGATAGCATCGCATTCCGGCACCAACATCCCGGCGAACAGCGCGTCGCGGAACTTCAGATCCTCGCAGTTGTCCCAGAAGGCCATGTCCGTATCCACGAACACGACCTGCCCCTTGCTGCTCTTGACGACCTCTCGGATAAAGACACCATGCTCTATCCGTTCCGGCAGGCGGCGGAACTGGCAGCCAGCCTTGGCGGCGGCCTCCTCGATGAACTGCACGCTCTCCGGCACGGAGCAGTTATCTGTGACGACGACTTCTGCGGTCGGGAAGCCGACCCGCAGCGTGTCGAATACCATCAGCGTCTTCGGGAGATAGGCTAGGTCACGACATGTCGTGAGTACGTGAACCTTCAACCGGGCACCTCAATCCACTCCCGAACCATCCGTTGCCAGATCGCCTTCAGTCGATGGACCACCCGAATCTCCTTTCGAGTTGCAGTACGAGGTAGCGCCTCTCGTCCACCAGCACGTCCGCCAGCTGCTTCAGGCGCCGATACCAGCCGTGAAAGAGGCTGTTCGGAATCGGAAACCGCGCATCCTTGAAGCCTGCCTGCCAGAGCCGACGAGCTCCTTCTTCGATCAGTGTCTTCGCCACCTCGAGCCGATGCTTCGGGGGAACACCGTCCCTCCGCAGCGTCAGGAAACACTCCACCGTCAGCCGCCCCACAGCAAAGCCGACGATCCGCCCGTCCTCCTCCACGACCAGCGGCAGTACCGAAGTCCTGTCGTCCGGATCCTGAAACCACAGCTTCTCGGGCTGCGCGTCGAAGATGTCGCATACGGCTTCTCTGTCCTTCGGCTCGTAGGGCCTGACGTGCATCACAGGAAGGGGTTGTTGCCCCTGCCGCTGAACGGCGTCTTGACGGCCCCGATCTGCGAGCCCTTCTGGTCATCCTTGTTCTGCTGGCCCAGCAGCCCCATGGCGGAGCCTATCGCTCCCATGGCCCCGCTGGAGTCGCCGCCGCTGCCACCGCTCCCGCCGCCCATCAGGCCGCTGGCGAGACCCATCGGGTCCAGCGGGTTCGGCATCCCACCACCGCCGCCACCACCGCCCATCATTCCGCCAAAGAGCTTCGCTGCGTCACCCATGTATCACCTCACTTGAAACGATTGTTGGCGCCCCACGGCGACGTACCGATCTTCAGACCGCCACGCATCGGACCGTACGGACCGGACGGCATCCCGCCAGCCGGACCAGACCGCGGCATCTGCCCCGGCGGAGGCGTGAACGAACCGCGACCACCGCCCTGCCCGGTCGAACTGCTCAGGATGCCACTGGGGCCGCCCTGGCCCTTCGGCGACTGGTCCTTCGTCTGGTCTTCCTGCTCGCGCCGAAACTGCGATGTCGTGTTCTGCTGCTGGTTGACCGGCGTGGGGGCACCGCCAAACATGGGCGCGATGCTGCGCCCGCTAGCCAATGCCGGCCCACCACCAAAGAGCGGTTGCCCTGCCTGTGATCCCATGTGCCCTCCTTAACTGATCAGCCCATGCGTCCGCAGCGCAACCAGCAACGTGCGGATCCTATCGTGGGCTTCCTGAAGCATGGTTCGCTCGGTTCCACCGTATGTCGCCCCAGCCGTCCTTGAGACGAGCGCCGCACCAACCCCAGGTTGCCGCGTCGTCACGACCTGCGCGCCGGCAACGTAGTAAGAGTTGAACAGGCCGCACGTGATGTTCCCGTTTGATACCAGAAGATTCCCGGAGGACACTTCCACGCCGTTTGCAACAGTAAGTCTGTACCCGCTCCCGCTCGGTGCCGTGCCGACACCGACCATCCCGTCCGCTAGCTTGTAACGGACTGCCCACCCATAGCCCGTGCCCCACAGGCCGGCCGTCGTGGACGTGTCTTGGCCGAAAGCTGCCTGTGGCGTGTTGTACCCATTGACGGCGATGAACGCGCCCAGAAGCGATGAGTCGCCGCTCGCATACTGCCCATTACACCGGATGTCAATGTTGTTTCCGCCGGAGCCTGTCACGTCCAGCTTGTAGTTGGCCGACGTGGCCCCGATCGCAAGCCTCTGCGATGCGTCGAGCCACTTGAAATTGGCGTTGACCCAGGCCCCGCCTCCACCATCTGTCCAGACGACACCTGCCGTAGCTGGAAGCGTGAACGTCCCCGGCGGAGTCGCCCATGACCCATCTGCGCGCAGGTAGTTGGCCGTGCCACCCAGGCTCGTCGGGACGGCGCCAGCGGCCGAGCCAGCGAAGCTATTGATGGCAAGCGTGCGGTTGGCGCTGAGGTCTCCACCGCCAGTCAGCGGCAGCGTCGTGCTGATCGTTCTGGTCGGGAGAACCCCAGCCGTCGCCTGCGTCGTGGCATCGGGGAACTTGTAGCCACTCGCCATACTTTCGATCATCCCGTTGACCGAAAGCTGCTGACGCTCCGACGTAGTCCCGATGCTGACCTTCGTGCTGGGGAATATCCGGACGGCCTCAGTCTGGACAGCGGCATCCGCCGAGTTCGCCCTAACACTGAGCGTGACGCAGGTGGACTCTGATCCGGCTGCCGGATTGACCCAGCGGGAGGAGATACGCCCCATGTAGCTGAAGGTGCCAGCCGCGTTGTCGCCGAACATCAGCAGGCTCGGCCCATCGCCAGCAGTCCTCGAGCCAGTACCAGTTAGGCCGATGTTGATGGCGCCCTGCTGGCCAGGTACAGTGACAACTCTGGTGAATGACGGAGCCCCAGTCGCCCTCGTCTCGAGAATCGTCCCAGGAGTCGTTCCGATTCCGAGCCAGTGATTGGTTGGATCCCAGCGTAGATTGCTGTCATAGCCGACCGCGATGGTGCCCGTCCCGTACATGACGTAACCAGCCGGAACGGCAGTCAGGCTTCCGGTAATCGTGGTTATGTTGGTGTTCGTGCTGTCGAAACCGCTGTTCGCCTGGTCAATGATGCGCTGGAAGGACTCATAGATGATGTTGTCCTTCTCTGCTACACCAGCAACTTGCGGGACATTGACGACGCTCACGGGTTACGGCCCCTCATCAGCGTGGCTACCGACATCTTCGCCAGCACCGCCATCCGCTTGAGGATCCAGTACCAGTTGGCCTGCATGGTAGTCGCCAGCCGGATACCCAGCTGCGTGTCGTTCTGCCGCATTCGCGTTTCATAGTCATCGTCTGGTGAGGCTGCCAGCGCGAAGGTCTGCGCCGTGTTCGTGAACGTGCCGCTTGGGCGAACCCACTGCGGCTGGAGGGTGCCGATACCGCGGATACGCAGGATCAGCCGGTCAAACTCCGAGCGCATGACCTCGCCGCCCAGCGGGGCCGTCTCGTAGATCGGCGTGATGAAGCCAAAGGCGTCGATGGTCTCCGTGTTCAGCAGCTCGAGGATCGAATAGATGCGACCCGTCAGGCCGCCTGGGCGGACGTGATAGCCGGAGAAGCCGTACTGGTTCTGGCCTCCCGTGCTGTATGCGATCTGGTAGCCGTAGATGTAGAAGCCGTAGGTGCCGGTGGCAACCGGCGTGATGGTCAGTGACCGCGCCACGTTGGCCGTGGTGCTGCTGCCGGGGTCGTAGTAGACGGTTACCTTCTGCCAGCTGTCCGTCAGCGTGACGGTCTCGGAGTACGTGCCGGAACTCGCCTGTCCGGCCGTCACGGTGACCTGCTGCCCCCAGCCGGGATACCCGCTGGAGTTACCCTTAAGAAAGACGCTGACGGCTACAACCCGCGTCGTCTCATTAGCGGTAACCTTGGTCTGATAGGAGTTCGCCGTGACGGTGTTGTCGCCCTGCCAGTACGCCGCTGACGTACCACCCTGCGGGTCAGCGATGCCGGTGGTGACGGTCGGCGCTACGCCGGTCACTGCCGACCACGGATTGGCGCCGCCGAAGGAGTAGGTGACTGAGCTTGTGACCTGATTGATGGCGCCGTAGGACTCGCCCGTGCTGGGCGAATGCGCGAACAGCATCCTGCGGTCGCCCTCGTCCATGACGCACAGTTCAGCCGCCCACGCGGACAGGTTCCAGATGGACCACTTGCGGCCGGAGCCGCTGGGAATCGGGCTGCTCCACCCCTCAACGTAATCGAGAACGAGAATGGCATTGCAGACGGTGGACGTGTCCAGCGGAACGCCGATGTAGACGCGCTGGTTCTTGACATCCACCTTGCACCAGATGCGATGACCGTAGGCCCAGTTGACCCGCCGCCAGGTCGGCTCGATCTCCTGGCTCAGCTTGTCCGGCATCCCGCCGGAGTACATATAGACGCCAGCGTCGCCGCAGATGATGGCCCAGCCGTCGCCTACGCCGACCCCATGGACAGATGGCGTCCCTACCGTGTTAGAGACCTCGTCCACGTTCCACTTAGCCGGCTCGAGGCCGTTGTCGCTGATGGCGTAAAGGCTGCGCTCCTTGGCGGCATAGAGGTTCCCGCGGATCTCGAAACACGAGCGGACATCTTGCCCGTTGCCAGGAGCCACGGTAATGAAGCCATCCAGCAGGCTGACCGATTCGGGGTCCGTAGACTTGGAGGCGCGGATGACAGAACCAGCGTTCTTTGTCTGAACGTCGTACACCTCGAACCAGTCAACCCAGACCTTCTGGGCGTTCGGGATGTTGACTTCCCAGATCTCCGCGTGGACCTCCTGCGAGCCGGTGGCCGAAGAGGGTACGGCCACAATGCCGTCATACGAGACGAGGTGCCAATCGGTGTCGCTGTACGTAGAGAGGTCCACGGTCAGCGTCGTGATCGTGTTCCACGTAGACGTTGCAGAAACGCCGGTCTGAAGCCGAATGACCAGAGTGCCGGTAGTACCGCTAGCGCTCTTTGCAACCCTGGCTCTAATACCATATTTGCGGTTCGGCTGCAAGTAGTAGGAACCGGAATCACCGACGTTCCAGCGGATCTGCTCGATGTAGCCCTTCTGCGCCGCCGTGCCGTCTCCAGTGATCTGGTAGACGCAAAGGGATCCGCCCTCTGCAACGCCAGCCGCAGGCGTCACAACGGCACCACCGGTCGAACCGCCGACGATACCCCAGATGTCGCTCAGGGTATTCAGCCGCGCGTCGAAGCCGGTGTCAATCAACCCAACGCGATAGAACCCACCAGCCGACACGGCCCCGTGCGTGTCCAGAAACGCCTCTACCCGGTCGTATCCGCCCCAGTAGAGCATCCGCTGGTGATACAGGAGGGAGCCCAGCTGTGGACCGATCACGGTGAGATAGAGGTGGTCGGCCATCGCCACGCCGGACAGGAGGTCGGCATCCGTGAAGCTGATCCCGGACAGCGTGGTCGTGGAGTTGTCGTTGAGAACGAGGCTATCCAGCGAGTAGAGGTCCGTGCTGTTGGCCGGTGAAACGAAGAGCCGGCGCTTGGTGGTGTTGCCTGGGCCAATCGGGATGTTGCTGAAATCGACCTTATCGCCACCAAGCGAGATCCAATAGGTTAGCCCAGGCATTGAAGTGATAAAGCCGGTAGCCGTCTCAAAAACGACGCTGACGTAGTGGTATCCAGCCGTGATGCTACCGGCCGCAGCATTGGGGACAGCGCTACAGGAATCGGCCCCATTGCGAGAGACTGGCTCAGGTGTGTACTGGCTGGTCGTGGTGTCAGAGCCGTCCCACTGGATCGGCACCGTCAGCCCGCGCTTGCCGTCACCTATGCAGATGTAGGTGCGACCATAGGCTGTAGTAGCCTGAAAGCTGGTGCCACCGTCCTGCCCGAGAGCAACCGGCGTCAGCGCAGCCCAGCGGGCAGACTCGTACTGAACCTGCCCAGCCGAGTCATACACCAGCCGCCGCGAGACGTTGTCGTAGTTGACGTAGTTGCCGACGCCGTATGGCTTGTTGGCCAGCGGGATATAGCCCTGAAAGGCGTCCCGCGACTGAACGCCGCCCGGAAAGAACTGAACGTCCTGGCAGTCAGGAGACAGCCCGACCGGCAGATCGCTGCGCTCCATGAGAGTGCAGAGACCCCCGTACGGGTCTACGATAATCGGGCTGTACCCCTCGCTGCTCATTAGACCTTCTGGAAGTACACGATCGCGGTGACGGTGTCACCAGTAATGCCGGCCGGGTACGCCCCAGCCGAAAGCTCGGTCAGCGCCAGCACTCCAGCGCCGGCATTCGTCGGCTCCTGCCCACGCACAATGATCTTCTGGTTGGTGACATCGTACTTGTAGTCGAAGCCAGCGATGCCCTGAACGCTCATGTAGATCGGCGCCTTGCTCGACTTGATCTTGATGTTGCTCCAGATCCCAGACGTGGAGTCGCCATTCGTGGCGTAGTTCCCGCTGAAGTCAAGAGTCACCTTGGCGAAGTAGAAGGTTCCAGCATCGTAGAAATTGTCCACCGAAGAAACTGCGACGGCCATCTCAGTACGCTCCTCTGAAGTAGCCCTGATAACGGCCGCGCCCTCGGTAGGGCTGGCGCCGGTCGGGCTGTTGCTGCTGCGATTTGATTTCGACGTTGATCATGGAGTCGATCTCCGCGTCCGCCTGCTGGAACATGGCCTGAGCCAGCGCCGTCTGCCCACGGCTCGTGGCAATGTGGGCGCAGACGAGGAAGGAGATCGCGTTGACACCGTTCGTGAGAAGCACAGCCTGATCCACGAGGGAGGGGCTGATGAAGTCGTCAAGGGACCCGAAGTAGTCGAGACGAACCAGCCGGTCCTCGGTTGACCCGACGAAGTGGATCTCGCTACCATACCAATCCCAGTACCCGAGGTTGTTGGACGGCGCCTGCGCCGGGAGCGCCGAAGGGCCATAGCACCTGAAGTACTCAGCCTGCGTCGCCCCGACCTTCGCCTCCCACAGATCGTCCGGCACCGTCAGGTTCTTCGGCAGCGTCGGGATGATCGCCGCCTGCAACGGGAGACTGGTGGTCGGCGAGTAGCCGGCGTCCTCCATCGTGTAAGCGATCTGGCCACGCGACACGTCCGCCTGGAGGCCAGCGAGACTCGGGAAGCTGACACGCAGCGTGCCGTAATCAGTGGCCCCGGCCGCAAGCGGACCAGCGGTGACCGTGACGCGCTTCCATTCGCTGTCCAGGTTGATGTCGAAGGAGGTCTCGTTGGCCCCGTTGATGCCGACCGAAATGGTTGCCGTGTACGGCGTCTGCCCGGACGGAACGGCCAGGGAGATGCAGCCGGTGACGAAGTTGTTCGTGCTGTTGGCCGGGAGAGCTACCGAAGCCGTGGCCAGCATTTCGTGCCGACTCGCAGCAGCGAAGTTTAGGTTGTAGGCAACGCTCCCCGTGTACGGCGATACCGTAGGGGTCACGGTCGGCGCGTCGTAGGCACCCTTGCTCCAGTTGCCGGTAACCGGCGTGAAGTCGAATGACTCCGACTGGAGCTGGAGGTTGGGCGGAACGATATTGGCGGTGTTGTGACTCCACGTCGTCGTGCCAGCCGGAATCAGCACCGGGCTCATCCGGAACTTCATCTCGGGCACACTCGCGGAGAGCATCCGCTGAACGATGGTCCGCTGGGCCGCATTGACGTACGGGAAGATGAAAGTCGCATCGAAGACCGACTTCTCCTTGTCGTCCAGCAGCGCGGGGACCAGCGTGCAGATGTCGTTCAGCGTGGCCATGGATTACCTCTTGAGCCCCTGGACCTGCTGCGGAACCGGAGGCGCCTGCACCGGAACAACCGGCTTCACCTCGTCGGCCCACTGCGGGTTGCCTGCGAAGTCGTAGATGATCCGCTGGCCACAGCCACCCTCGCCCATGCTGTGGATCTTGGCGCCCTTCGGCATGGGTCTGGCGCACGCGGGGCAGTCGATCATTTCCTTAGCGTTGAAGTCCTCGGCCCACTTGTACTTCGCACCCATGCGACGGGCCGCAGCCTTGGCGTTGCTGTCGATCCAGCCCAGCTTGCCGGTCTCGGCGAAGACGCGCTCGGCCTCATTGATCTTGACCTCGAGCCACTTGCGGAGATGCGCCTCGGCCGCAGCAAGCTCCTCGTCGGTCGGCTCATCGCCTTCCGGCACGAAGATGCCGCGCTCGAGGTAATCGGTGCGACCGGCGACGAGGCCAATGAAGTCCTGAGCGATCAGCTTGGCGGTATTGACCAGCTCGACCAGATGCCGATCCTCGCCAAGGTCGAAGCGGTCGTACCCAGGCTGGATCTCGACAGAACTGTAGCGCTCACCGTCCTTGCAGCCGGGAAGCACGTACATACCGTTGTGGTTGTGGAAGATGATCTCGCCCGGAAAGACCGAGCAGATCTTGTGGTTCTTTCGCGGAATGAGCTCCCGCAGGTTCACCTGGGGGCCGTATCCGGTTCGAGTGTTGATAGCGATGGCCATGAGTTCTCCTTAAACCTCCAGGCGCTTCGGTAGCTGGCCAGAGACCGGCATCCAAATGCGCCACGGGAATGCCTTGACCTCGGAGTCGATGATGTCGCGGTACTTCTTCTGCCGGACTTCCTTCGACTGCTTGATCTCCTCGTCAATGTCCGCCTGAATTTCCTCGCTTGTACGGTTGCGGAGCCGTTTGTGCCAGCGGATGACTTCGATCACTGCGGCCTCGGTCGGCATGACGAACTCGCCATCCCGCCCCTGGCAGGTGAACAGGTGCTCGTAGTCTCCCTTGTCCGGGTACGCTCCCAGCCGATGAACGAACGAGCCGTTAACGGTGGCTGCCGTTTCCTTCGTCCACTGCTCAGGCGTTCCATACGATTCTGGCGGAACCCAGACCTCCATGTGGAACCGATCGCGCGGCCAGTACTTGGGCTGCCACTCCTCGACCATCTCCTGGCTGATCTCGTTACCAGAGGCGTCAAAGTTGGTCATCATGCCAGCCCGCAGTTCTTTCCGCGCCCAGCCCCACACGATCCGGTAGTTCGGCGTCCCGTAACGATTCAGCCCGCCCTCGAATGCGGCGGCTCGCTGGATGTTCTCGGGAACCTTCAGATCGTAGGACTCACCGGATGAAATCACTTAACCTCCATGAATGGGGCGAGGAGCGGCTGCCCGCCCCCCGCCCCGGTGTTGCCATGACTGTTCTCCTGACAAGATATACCCTCACCCGCGACCATGTCATCGCTCTCGCTAATGGCGGGAGTAACGACATCTCGAACATCGTCCCCGCCTGCAAGTCGTGCAACTTCAAGAAGCGCACGCTCACTGGCGACGAGTTCAAGGCACGGATAAGAGCACACAGGCACTAGAACGCAGAATCCGTCGTCAGAGACGAAATAATTGCAGCACGACTTGGATCGTCTACAAAATATTGTGCAATTTGCGCCAAATAGGTAAGCTCGGCAGCAGCAAGTCCACCGGACGCCCCGTACACCTGGAACACCGAGTCGTCCTCGACGGTGTACAGCCCGAGCGGCAGCGTCTCGCCACGGCCCCAGTTGTTCCAGTCGATGAGATCAATACGGGTCGGGTCGGCGTTGACGCTCACCAGCACGGACATGCCGTCGATCGACAGCTTGTCCATGTTGAACATCATCTCGAGGCCCTGGTGCTGCGCGCCGCGATCGAACTTGGTCTGCGCGATGCCAAGATCCTCGTACGCCTTCCGCTGAGCCGGAGAGAGGAACCACTCCCACTTGCCGGTGCTCCAGACCTTTCCGCCACGGTTGAGCTCAACCAGCGACTTGGCGATCCGGATGTGGGCCGGCGTGAGCGCGCCGGAAGCGACGACCTCGGGTGTCCGCACCTGCGGGTAGGTGACGCGGCTGAGCCCCATCCACGTCCCGGTCGCAGCCGAGTTGTGGTGGTACTTGAGGCCGTAGAGCCAGGTCGGCGTCGCCCCGGTGATGTTGTCAACGAGCAGCTTGTCGCCGTTGGTGAACCCGGCCGGCAGCGCATCGAAGGTCGCCTTCCGGTTCGGGTAGTCAACCGACACGCAGGTCTGCATACCGCGGTTGGTCGCCAGCGTGGTGTCGTAGAAGGAGTAGCGGTTGCCAGCGCGCAGGAGACGCGAGCCGAGGCCGCTGGTGCCGAAGGTGACGGTGGGCGGCGTGCTGGCCGTGCTGACCGCAAGGACGCCGTCGCCGGCCGTCATGAGGTGCCGGTCGAGATGCGCCTTGTACTCCTCCATGCCGTCCGTGAGCAGGTCCTTCGCAGCGTTGTGAACGGCGATAGCGTCGTTCGCAGTGTTCCACTTGACGGACTTGTTCTGCTCGAGGGCGATGAGGGTCGGAAGCGGCGTGAGGGTGGCCGCGTCGTACACGGCCGCGTTGCCCCGCCCCATGTCGCCGCCGTCCGGCGAGAAGGTGCGGAACTGCCCACCGTTGTACATCTTCTTGGGCAGGCGGAGGGTCCGCGGTCCAGCACGCTCCACGTCGGAACGGGAGCTGATCCGCGAGCAGAAGTCGTCTTCCACCTCGAAGAGAATCGGAATGACCTCTCGATAGGTCTCCTTAAACAGAGCAGCAACATTGGCCTGAGTCTGGGCCATGATTTATCCTCGCAATTTGCTCTGGCGCTCGATGTAGGCGTCGAAAGCCTGCTTCATCGTCATACCCTGCGTGTTCAGCGGGGCGACGGCGACGCCGGTTGAAGCCTTGCCGGATCCACCGATCGGCCTGGCGACTTCCTGTGCTTTCGCAACCTTCTCTTCGCGCCGGTTGATGGCTGGCCCAATCATGTCGGAGTACTCCGAGACGACATCCCGTGCGATCGACGGGAGCAGGGCCTGAGCCTGGGATGAAAGATAGTTGGCAATGGCATCCCTGTGGGCGGGCGAGCCATCGCCGCTGTGCAGCATGTTGTTCGCCGTCCGGCGAATGTGGGCGTTGTTGACGACGGTGTTGTAGAGGCGCTGCGCGATCTCATTGCCCATCCGCTTCTGGGTAGCTTCATTGAAGACACCGTCCGAAGCGGACTGCTTGACTACCTCGCCGATCTTCCCCAGCACCGTGCTCGCGGCCGACTCGTATGCTGCATTGGTGAAAGTCGCTACACGTTCCTGAAGGACCCGCTGCTCCCGCTGCTCGAGCTCCCTGAGTCGCTGGAGGACGGCAGGATCACCCTGCTGGTCAACATCCTTCTGCGCTCGCGGGTTCTCGCTGAGCGGAACGCCGATCGCCTCAGAAACCATCTCGACGGCGGTAGCCAGATCGGCGTTACCGTTGGCCTCGGCCCGAGCCTTCGTGTTCAGCAGAGCGTTCAGCGTGCCCTGACGGGCGATCGACGTGAACTGCTGTGGGAACTGGGAGTGCAACCACTCCGGATCGGCGACCGTGGTAACCAGCGTCTGGAACGCCTGCGGATTCGTCTGGCTCAACCGATGAGCGAAACGCTGAGTCCCACCGTTGACATCGGTGAAGTCCCGCAGCATCTCGTCAGCAGCCTGGGCGGCAGCAGCCATGTCGTTCAGCACGTCCAGCGTGGGAGCCGCAGTCTTGTACTGCCGGATCTCCTCGATGGTCGTACCGATCTCATTCAGCCGCTTGCCCACGTAATACTTGTCAACGAAGTCCTTCTTCAGCTTGGGATCGACGCCAGCGAGCACCTTGCGAATCGAAGGAGCAACCTCCTTGATCCTCTCGGCATCCTCTGGGGATTCGACCTCCTGCTGCTCTGCCTGCTGTTCCGCCGGCTTCGGTTCCTCGACCTTCGGCTGTTCAGCCTTGGCAGGTTCCTCAGCCAGCTTCTCGGCAGGCTGTGGAGTCTCGGCGGGCTCTTCCTTTGGCTGAGCCAGCTTGGACTTCACGAAGTCATCGAAGACATCCTTGGTCCCCATCCCAGGCTTCGGGCTGTACGGAGCCGACGTGCTCGCCGAGGAAGTGCTCGGCGCAGACGAAGTCGTGGTGGCAGGGGTGCTGGGCGCGCTCGCAGCGGGCGCACTGGCCGGCGCGGCGCTCGGGGTTGCGGTTACGGTTGCGGATTCAGTCATCGGTCCCTTTCTCGGTTTTTGCGGAGTCCGTCTCCGTTACTGGACCATCGGCGGGGGACCTGCGGGGGCTGGCTCACCGGGGGCCGGAGGTCCGTTCGGCCCAGCGGGGGGCGGCGGCATCGGCGGCGCGAGGGCCGCTTTGCGCGCTAGCGCGTGAAGGATGAAGTTCTGGTAACCCATGGGATTGGCCGTGCGGAGTTGCTGTCCGCGGTCAGACTGGTCGAAGTCCATGCACGCCTCGAGCATCGCCTGGTTGTCGTCCAGCGGCCCCGGCATGATGGAGGACTGCGGCGGCCCCGGCTGACCCGTCATCGGATCCGGCGGGCCGGGAACCGGCTGCTGCGTGATCAGCTGCTCGATGATCTTCCACTCATCGTTGTACGCCTGCTCACCCGGCATCTCGAGCTCCATGCCGAGGATCTGCTTCACGTCCTTGAGGTTCGCCAGCTTGGCGACAGCCCCCTGGAACAGCGGGTTCGCCATGAGCGACATGAGGAGCCCCTGCCGCTGCGGCCAGCTGGTCGGATAGTCCTCAACCGTCTCGGCGTAGGTCTGCACCTCGCCCTGCTTGAGGTCGTCCGGCGAGACGCTGATGCTGACCAGCGAGCCGCCCTCGGTCTCCTCGGTCAGCGACACCGGCTCGAGGCCCGTCTGCGAGAACTCCTTGACGATGAGCGGAGCGATCTCGGCGTGGTGCTTCTTCAGCACGCGCCAGAAGATACCGACACGGCCCATCGCAGCGTCGCGCTCGACGGCAATCCCGGATGCTGTACCGTTACCGGGCGTACCCGCTCCGTAGCTGGCCGGGAACAGCCCAGCCGTGAACTGCGGGATCTCGCTCCGCATCTCCTCGAGCATCTGCCCGGTGTACTGCGGAAGCTGCCCAGGCTGCGTCTGCCAGAAGGCGTCCTGCACAGCACGCCCCGGCCGCGCCCTGACGTTGTAGGCCGCACCGGCCATGACGTTGCTGCGAGCCCATCGCTTCACGTCCAGGACTTCATTGTCAACGAACGTGGACGGCAGGGTGTACTCGATGACATCCCGCACCATGTTCGAGATGTCGTTGTAGATCTCCTGAATCTGGATGAGGCTGCCGCCGATCGGCTCGCGCAGCTGGCCGCGCCCCGGCATCGCGTGGCAGATCCGCCACTTGTCATCCATCTTCTCGGGCCGCACCTCGCAGAACGTGTCATTGGCCTCGGCGTAGTAGCAGCCCTCGGGGAAGGTGTTCAGGAGCTCCTGCCGCAGGTTCTCATCATCAATCTCGAAGAAGGCCCACGGCCGGAACCACGTCTCGCGGAAGGTCACGTCCTGCGAGGTGTTGGCGTAGACCGCCCTGTTCTCGACCGTGCTGCCCTGCGCCGTCTGGAGCCGAGCCCGCTTCTCGATGCTGCCGTCCAGTCCGCCGCTCGGAGCGCCGTTGATCTTGTCTGAAATCTCGGGATACGCCGACCGGACCATCGCCTTCGGCAGTTCCCTGGCGCGGATCAGGTACGGGTACTCGCCCATGTTCTTGGCCATCGGCGGCAGCTTCAGTTCCAGCCCGCCGACCGTATCCACCTGCACCCGCGTCTTCGGGATGTAGTTCGTGCCGGTCTGCTTCTTCTGCATGACCACGGGAGCCGGGATCACGGAGCCGTCCGAGTACGGCGCCCCGCAGCTGGGGCACATCCCGGTACCGATCTGCGGCTGAACGTCGCCACAGACCACGCACTTGTAGGTGTCGTAGCCAACCGTGGTCGGCACGTCCTCGTAGATCGGCTCCTCGAGCCAGCCGAAGCGCGAGCCATCAGCGACGGTGTGGATGTAGCTGCCGAACGTGCCGTCGCACCACAGGAGGTAGACTTCCTCCAGCAGCTTCTCGAACTCGTCGGTCTGCTTCTCGTAGATCTTCAAAAACGAGTTGAACTTCTCGGACGCGGCCTGATCGTTAGGATCGCCAGCCTTCAGCGGGAAGAAGCGCTTCGTAGGATGATTCGCCGTCAGAATGGCAATCATGCTCATGGCGAATCCCTGGTAGATGTTGATCGTGTAGAGCGACTGCATCTGGCTGGGCGTGTTACCAGCCATGAGGCCGCCGGTCTGCGTAGGCGCCCGGTACTCGCCAGCACGCACGTCCCACCAGAGGTACTGGTTGCCGCGGAAGAATTCGTGGGCCTTGAGGCACTTGCGGACGTACTCTCGGCGAGCCACGTCCGTCTGCGACTCAAAGTTCCGCCGCAATTCACGCAGCGCCTTCTGGAGATGGGCCGGGAACTCGTTACTCAGCATTCACCTTCTCCCTCTCCTGCGCCGCTGCGTACTCGAGTTGCGCCATCCACTCGCGCACCTTCGCGGATCGGCTCACGGCCGACACGTTGGTATGTTGCAGAATCTCTGGATCTTCCGTGGGCACGCCAGCAGTGGGCTCGGCGGCAGAAGCAATACGCGCCTCCAGCCTATCGCTCAGGCCGCCCAGCACGCTGTTGGCAAAATCCAGCTGGCCCCGAACCAGGCGGATCTGCTCGGTCAGTTCGTCTGCCTTGCGGGCGGTGCTGGCCCATGCCACAGAAAAGAGCCCGCACAGCACTACTTCAAGGACCAGCGCTACTTCAAAAGCCAATGACATGGTATGTCCACCAGTAGTTCGTTGCTGGGCTCAGAGCGAGAGTCCCAGTGAGAATGTCGAAATAGGTGGCGGCTCCGCTCGCGCTGAACTGAGTAGCACCATAAAGGCCAGATGTTTGACGACCCCACGGCGACAGGACAACGTGACTGCCAGTCGGATGTTTCATGGCGTAAGAGATCCTAACCACCGTATCGTTTGCTGCCGGCCCAGCGCCGGTTGTTACGTTGATGAGTCCGGCCGTGTCCGTGCAGGCACTCAAGGTGCATGTCGCGCCAGTCCCGGCGCCAGCGCCAAGCGAGTACGTAGGAGCAGTGCCCTCGGTCTCAATATGACTATGAACCCTGAAGGACTTCCCGAACCAGATGCCGGAGTCCGTGACGCCGCTGAACCGCACGTCGTTCGGCAGCGGAGGAACCCCGCCAGCATCGCCCACCGGGAACGGCCAGAACGAAACGGTAGTCAAATAGGGAGACCACGCCTGATCCGTCTCGTTCACCACAACGGTCTTGGCTACGTCGGAACCGACCATCGGGCAGTTGTAGAACGCAATCTCCGCAGGGAAGAGCGGAACCCCGGCAACCGGCTTGATCTCGAGGACGTTGCCACCTGCGTAGTTGGTCAGCGTGCATTGATGGAACGAGTTGTTGTCGCAGTAGCGCAACCGCAGCGACGCGCCAGTCGCTCCGCCATTGAAGGCACAACCGACAGCCACCAGCTGGTTCACGTCACCACCAGCACCAACCTCACCAAGCTCCATGCCGCTCCAGGCAGTCCCGGCTCCGAACCCGCACAACACTTTTAGAAGCGTCGTGTGAGAAGCCCCAGTAGACGCTCCAGTTGGAGTAGAGGCGTAGCCAGTGATCTTGAGGCCGACGCCACCATGCCTTCTCACCGAGACCCGCTCCAGCGAGGAGTACATTGGATGAACTAGCTCGATCCCATTACCGCAGATGCCACCAGTCGCCGTCCCAAGCAGGTCGAAGTCCCGCAGGTGGACCGTGATCGGCCCGTTCACCTTGATCATCGTTACGCCCGCAGAGCCACCCCACTCGAATGCGGTCGCGGCGCCGTACCCAGGATTGATGTTCCCGATGTCCGCTCCGAGACCCTGACCTTCAATCGTCAGGTAGTTCTTTGTGGACGCGCCAGCGGTGGACCCATTACCAATCGTCAGCGTAGAGCTGATTTTGATTCGGCCAGCAGGAAGGATGATCTTGCTGCCGCTAGGTGCGTTGTTCAGGATAGCCTGCATCGCCGCGGTGTCGTCCGTAGTGCCATCGGCCACAACGCCGAGCGCCGCCGCGTACTGCGGCCCCAGACCCATCACAGAACTAGAACTAGCCCATGCGGTTGCCTGTCCCTGCGCTGGGGAACCGCTCTTGGTCGGACGCGCCGCAAGATCGGCCGTCAGCCCAGTCACATCAGATTCAGCGCATGGAAACGGCACAGCTGGAGATCCGTGCGTGTGGTCGCCGCGCGCGTAGGTCGTGGCTACCCCAGCTGACGCAGCCTGACCATACGCAGTTTCACTGACAACGGCATTCGCAGCCGCAATCGGCACCACGGTAACAACCAGCCCCTGTGGGATGGAGTAGTCACCGCACGGAACGACCGTTGCCGTCATTGATTACAGCGCGCCCTTCTTCTCGCCGTGCTGCCACGGCTTGTGCTTGCCCTTGGGGGCGCCGTGCTTCTTCAGCTGCGCCTTGGCCTCGCGCTCCTCGGCAGCCTCTTCCTTCGGCGTCTCCTTGCCCTTCGCGGACTTCAGCGGCTTCTTGAGGCGGAAGCCGTGTTCGGCCTCCTCATCGGCCATGGACTCCTTGTCGTCCGGCTCAGCCTGATCCAGATCCACCGGCTCGCCCTCTGGCTCTTCCGTGGACAGCGGCTCACCCTTGGCGTCGCCACCGCTGAAGTACTTAGCGAGGCTATCGGCATCCTTGTCGCTGACGAAACTGCGGCCTCCGAGCTTAGCCATTGGACTGTCTCCTTCCGGTGTTCTCATGAACTTGCAGGTGGCAATGAGCAGCCGTTCCGTGCGGCTTGTCGAAGGCGACGAGGAACGTGGGCCGCTTTGGGTCGTAGACCCACTCTTCGTTGATCTTCGTTACGATGTCGTCCACGGCGCGCTTCGGCTGGTCTTTCGTCCTAACGTCGATAGCGCGGCCCGTGCAGTGGATGCCGGTGCCCTTGAGTTCCTCGTCCTCTTCCCTGGTGCGGATGGCCGACGTGATGTGCCAGATCCAGCCGTGCCGCTGGAACGCTTCCTCGGCGTACTCCAGCGCGATCTGCCGCAGCAGCGGGTTGATCCGGTGGTAGAACTGTTCTTCGATTGCAGGGCTGGCGAAGGTCAGGGGATCAGACATCCGATTCGGACTCCATGTCGCTGACCTTGCCCTCAAGGTTGTCGTACTTGGCAAGTATCACGGCCACGTTCGTGTTCAGCACGCCTACCGCATTGAGCAGCTTCGTCATGTTGTCGTTGATTTCCCGGTGGTAGTGATCTGCCGCGGGCCTGTGCGCGTAGATGGAGGAGTCGTGCTCCTCGATCCGCGTAGCCATCTTGTTGTTCAGAACTTCCATGATGCGGGCCTCTTCACGGCCAAGCAGGAACTTGATCGCGCCGATAGTGATCAGGGCGAGCGTGAGCGTCTGGCCAAGGAACCAGACCGCAATTTGAAAATCTACTGACATTCACGCACTCCCCTTCCCTACGTACCTTTCAGCGTTAACCCTTCCCGAGGGGATCGTTGTTCTTGTTGAGGAGGCCGCCGCTCAGCTTGTCCAGCGCAGCGGGGGCCTGGATGTCGGGGTCGCTAAGCCGCTTCAGCGCCATGAGCACCTGCGGCACGACGGCCAGCCCGAGAGCGTAGAAGTCCCACGTCCTCGTCTGGAACGCCGCCAGCAGCCACAGGCACACGGCGATGGCCACGGAGTACGTCAGGTGGCGGAAGGTATTAGACTGCCAGAACGTCTTCATCCTTCACTCCCTGGACAGCAGCAAGGACCGCCCTGAGCCGAGAGACGGCCAGCTCGCGGACAGCCGGCGTGTACCGCCATGCCCCGTCGAGCGCCCGAGCCAGCGTGCGGAACATGACCATCGTGGTCGGATCCACGTTCTTCGCTGACACCGGGAACGCCGCCTCGAGCTCAGCTTCGGTCATCAGCTGTTGACCTGCTCCTCGAGCTTGTCAGCCAGCGGAGAGGCAGCCTCCAGAATGTTGGCAGCCAGCAGCATGGCCGAGCCGATCGTCTTCTTCCGGCCGTTATAGGAACTGATAGCCGCCTCGATCTTCGGGATCAGTCCAATGATCTCCGGGGCGTCGGCGGCCAGTTCTTCAAGCGTGAGAGCCATCATTCCCTCCAATGGGCGGCTTGGGTCCTTCCAGTTTCTGGACGACATCGTGCAGATCGGACAGCTTGAGGTCCGGCTTCCCAGCAAGGCTGCTCAGGATGCCGAGCCCACCATCACTGCCAAGAATTCTGAGGAACAGGGTGAGGATCTCGCCGATGTTCACGGCAGCACCACGCCCGTCTGCTTGATCTTCTTGATCGCTTCCTTGCGGTCGTTGGCGAGCGCCTTGAGCTGGAACTCCGAATGGCCCTTGCGCTGGACGGCCGCGTCAGCTTCCTTCAGATCACCGAGGTACTGCGCCATCGAGACGAACGCCTCACCGCAAGCCTTGACAGGAACCACGTTGATCGGCTTGTTGGGATCAGCGCACTTGGAGTCATAGGCGTTCTTCAGGTAGACGAAGTCATTGACATGACTCATCACCGTCAGCGCGTCCCGCTCTGGCGTCCAGTGGCAGGCCGGTAGCGCGGTTAACGCGAGGACGAGAACAACGGCTCGCTTCATTCAATCACCACCAGTTGATAGCGCTTCGCGTCGCCCGTGCCGACTCGCAGCCAGAACTCCACCTTCGTCCCGTCCGGCCAGCACAGGGAAGTGCCGCACGCAGCCAGCGGGACGTTCGCATTCACGTCCAGCTTCAGCAGCGGCGGATGCTGGCTCATGGCCTGCTCCGACGAGGTGTTTGGTGAGAGAGTCATGGAGATCCAAGGCGGGTAGAGGATTGCGGGATTCGGAGGCGGGGTTGGCCGGGGCGGCTGCGTCGGAGCAGGCGTCGGAGCGGGTGAAGGGGTTGGTGCAGGTGGAACAGTCGGAATCGGGGTAGGCGCAGGCGGCGGCGGCGGCGTGGGAATCGGCGTCGGTCTCGGCGTGCGGTACGGCACCGGCTGAGCGTTCACCGCCCCACCGATGCAGACCGCCGCGAAGGCCAAAATCCAGAACGTCCGCCATCGCATCAGGCGACGCCAGGCCCCTGCCCAGGAGTGAGGTAGAAGAAGCGATGCGCGACCAGCTGGAGGTTGTAGTCGGAGAAGTCCGACGCCTTGACGCCAGCCCCGAGAATGCCGAACGGCTCCTGATACTTGAAGCCGAACGCATCCTCGCCGCAGATGACCAGCCACTGCTGGGCCGACCACTCCACGTTGTAGCGGGCGAAGTACGCCTCCTCGGAACGCTCCAGCTTGCCGATCTCCTCGAACGCAGCCTGAAGCGCCTCGAACGACCGGCAGACCTTCCCGTTGGGATCGCGGCCGACGCGGGCCAGCTTCTGCACGGCGATGAGGTCGAACTCGTTGACCGCCTTCGGCAGCTTGTTGCCGGCGTCGTACTCTTCCTTGCTGGGCGCCTGCCACGTCCCCGTGGCATTCGTCGGCACCGGGCTATTGGCGTTACTGCCGCTAGTGATCGCGGCGACCTGATCGTCAGTCAGGGTGATCGTGACTGCCATGGGTTACCTCCTGAAAAGCCATTCGCCACACGTCGAGACGGCGGCGATGATCGCGAGGACGGCGCCCAGCGCGAGCCAGGTGCCGAGGTTCGTGGGGCGGTCGGTGGGGTCGTGAGTCATTCGCATGAGAGCCCCTGCATCGAGGCCGCCTCCGCGACCAGCGGGCCGTCCGCCTGGTCGTAGCGCGCGAGCCGGTAGTAGATGAGGATGTTCCCGACCTCCCACGCGGTCACCGAGTAGCGCCGCTGGGCGTCCATCAGCGAGACGTGGGCGGTGTAGTAGTCGTCGGAGACGCCGTAGGCACAGCCGGTGTGCGGGTCGTTCCCGGCGCGGCAGTTCTCGCACCAGTTGTAGCCGTCGCGGTAGCGGACCTCGATCGGCTGCCGCAGCCACGCCAATACCGCCTCGCGGGACATGAGGAGAGTCGGCCCCGGCTTGATCGTCCCGGCGAGGTATGCGTCGATGACGCGCTGCCGGACGGTCTCCACGATCAGCGTCGTGCAGGGGATCGTCGGCGGCGGGTATGGGTTGCCGCGCACGGGGCAGCGCGGGTCGGGCGGCAGCACCATCGGGAGAGACGAGTGCCAGCCGGTGCCGGTGATCCCGCCGACCGTGAGCGTCTGCGTCTGCACGGCGAACGGCACCGTCTGGGTGTAGGTCTCCGCCCTCATCGCCTGCGCTGCCGCCACGCAGCCCGTGGCCGCGAGGATGAGCGCGGGGAAAAGGACGGCGCGCATCAGTAGCCGAGCACCGTTTGCCATTGCGCGGCGCACTCGATGTTCCCGGCAGCCTTGGCCGTCAGCGCCAGCACCGAGGCCGTGGTGATCCCAGCCGCGAGCGTTGCCGCCCCCGTCAGGTTCAGCGTGGTCCCGCTGAGCGCCCCGGTGGACGCCACGGAGCTCGGCGTCAGCGCACCGCAGTACAGCGCCCCGACCGGCAGCGAAGCGGTTCCGATGTCCAGCGCGCCGGCCCCCGTCCGCGGATGCAGCGCGAAGGTCGTGTCGTCCATGACCCACTGGCTATTCCCGCCAGCGAAGAAGGGGAATCCCTGAGATTCAGCCATCGGTCAGCTCCTTCAGGGCCTGTAGGCGAGCGGAGCCCAGCCAGAAACCGTCAGCCGAACGACACCCGCAGCAGGCGTGCCGTCGCCGCCAGTACCCGTGATGCGGATCGCAATGGCCGTCGCCCCGACAGTCGGCCCAGTCGCATCCGTCGAGATGGAACCCTTCAGCGGCGTCCAGCAGGTAGCGAAGTTGTTCGCCCCCAGCGTCAGCGCCGACAGCGTGCCGAACCGGGCCGCCGTGCTGGCGTCGCCGATGGACGCGCCAGTGATGCCCCCAGCGCCGCTGATCGCCGTGGTGACGACGGCCTGCACCGCCAGGATCACCGCGTTGGCAGGCAGCTTGATGGTGCTATCGGTAGTAGCGCCAGCAGTACTAAGAGTCACCGTCTCCTCGGACACGAACGGGTACATGCCCGTCCCCGAGAGATCAGCCGACCCGTTAGCGATGTTGCCGAAAGGGAAACTACCGAAGTTCGTTGAGACGTTCGCCATGTTGCTCCTCCTGCGTTCTGCTACTTCCTAAGCCACGGCGAATCGCCGGACTTCCGCCTCGACTTCTTTTCCCGAAGCCAGGGATTCGTGTTGTCGGGGTGCTGCTTGTTCCACGTCGCGGCGGCCTCAGCCTTCGCCGCCTTCTCGCTCTTGCCAGCTTTGATCAGGGCATCTCTTTCCGCCTCGTACTGCTTAGGCATCCCGCTTCTCCACGCGAATGAACGGGCCGTCTTCCAGCCCGAGGTCGCAGGCGTCCAGAAAGCCATCGGGGACAGCGTTCATGTTGATGCGGTAACGGATCATCTTCGGAAGGAGCGCACCCTTAGAGTCATACAGCTGAAACCACTCTTTGCCAGCCACGCTGTACGTCGCCCAGCCGGGGGCGTCATCAGGCACCCACTCGTAGACAACCTGCTTGCCACTGGATGTCCTGAATTCAGCCATTCGCGTACCTCCGGCTCCCCCGCATCACCGCGTAGTCCGGCTGATTCAGTTCCGCCATCGCTATCCGATGCTGCATGAACCGCCCCTGCGCCGACTCCGCGTTGATCCGCTGGACCGCCTGCACTTCCGCCGGCAGCGAGTTCAGGTGCGGCTTGGACGTACACAGCGTCCGCAGGGTGTCCAGCAAGTCGTCACCCTCGAACTTCGCCACCTTCTCCGGGTCCTTCTCGTCGCGCTGCGCCAGCGGAATCTTCTTGATCAGCTTCTCGCAGTTCCGGCTGATCTTGATCCGATCCGACGCGAACGCCTGCTGGACCAGCAACGCCCCCAGCCGATCCGGGTCGTTCCGCTGCGGCGTCGGCAGCCCAGCCGCCGAGAACACGTCGGCCATCTCCATGGCGTACGTCCGCTCGCTGGACCGCCTGGCGAAGGCGTCGTGCCCCAGGTACACCGCGTTGATCGTGTCGCCGAACGTCAGGTCCACGATCGCCTTGGCGAGCTCGGTCGGCGTCAGCCCAGGCCGCGAGTACTCCTGATAGACCCAGGTCGTCTGCCCGTCATACGCCGCCCACAGCACCGCCGCGTCGTGCGCGTAGCCCCAGTCGATAGCGATCCAGCGATACCACCAGGGGCTCAGCAGCGCCTCGTCGTAGGTGTGCCGCTCGATGCTGAAGGTCTTGTAGTACCGCCCCGTCAGCACGTACCAGTCGCCGTACCGCCACGCCTGATACAGGTCCGGATCGCCGATACCAGCCAGCCGGATCTCGTAGCCGGGGTCGTTCTCCAGCAGCTTCTTGTTGTCCTCCAGCGTGGCCGGGATCTGCACCGCCTCGATCGTCAGATCCTTCCGCTTCTCGTTCGGCGCATAGCGGAAAGGAACGTAGGGCTCCCGGCCTTCGATGTAGCGCTCGCGTACCCAGGCCGTGCCTGCCCCTCCAGGCATCCCCGTCATCCTTCTGTAGCACGGAACGCCGTGCGCGGAACGGAGGGAGCCCCACATGAGGTCAATGCCTTTCGGCGTGTCCCAGTTGGTCAGCTCGTCAAAGCCCTGCCAGGTCGTGTTCCAGCCGTAGTACCGCTGCGCGTCCTTCCAGTCATCGAGGTACGCCAGCCGCAGCGTGGCCTTGTTCGGCCACTCGAAGAGGTGCCCCTGCTGGCTGTACCGGACGTGCGAGGGGTGCCGGTAGATCCGCAGCGCCTCCGCCTCAAGGTCTTCCATCTCTGTGTACGTCCGCCGGAACAGGATGCCGCGCGCCTTGTCGCCATACTTGACAGCGTGGCTCAGCCAGTTGCCCAGCAGCGCATTGCTCTTGCCCGAGCCGCGACCGCCGTTGAAGAACGCCTCCTGAAAGGGGCACGTCAGGAACGCCATCTGCGGGCCGGGCTGGGGGGCCCAGATGATCGGCTGGTCGGTGACCTGCTGGACTGATTTAGCCATTCTGAGACGGCGTTGCAGGTTGGTTTTTGGAGTTTTTAGCGGGAGGTTGACTAGCGCAGGAGGTACGATCCGCGGGTAGCCCGCCCGCATGGGGGCCTGCCGCTGCACCCCCCGCCGGCCGCTCGAGGACGCGGTCGCCGGCCGCTGAACCGTGCCGCGAGGCGCCGTCCCCAGCTGCCGAATCCGGTAACGTGGATGCCCGATAAGCGGCG
>JAKOVD010000038.1 GCA_029782215.1 Chloroflexota bacterium | reverse complement strand
TGGTAATGTGTGTCTATGTACCGATATTATACGATAGCTCCCCACACAATGCAAGCAAACACGCAGTTACAAACCTTAAAATATTCGGGGTTGCTGGTAATGTGCACACCCCGCCGGTGGCGGGGTGCGGCTCGTGTGCTATTTGATTGTGTGGCGGGTTAGTCGAGGTCGAGGGCGTGGACCTTGCGAGCACTCTTGGCGTAGACGCGATACCCGTACACGTCCCAGTGCCGCAGCTCTCCTGTCTCCGGGTCCGGCTGGGCCAGCGTCCACACCTCGCCGGTGGTGGCGCCGACAGCGCGCAGCGCGGCGCGGGCCAGCTTCGGCGTGAGCGGGTCGGCCATCGTGAACCCATTCAAGGTCACAATCGCTGACCGCCGGTTGCCGCGCGGGGCGTATTCTACCCAGACCTGGAGCGGCGTGCGCTCCAGCCGCTCGGCCTCTGCCCGGCGGCGGGCCTGCCGCCAGTACTCGATGAGGTCGTCGCGGGTGACCTCCAGCGGCGTGCCGTCGTCGGCGGTCTCGATGATAGCATCCGCGAACGCCTCACCGCTACCCCACCCGGCCGCGGTGTCGAGCGGGTCCAAGTGTTCTGCGATGTACTGCTGAGTGCTGTTCATTGTGTGCCTCCTTGCTGCTGACTGCTGATAAACCTGAACATATCATACGCGCGCTGCTGAAGTTTGTCAACCCCTGGCCCGGGAATGGTGACGTTCAGCCTATGGGCGAGGCCCCCGTTCCTCAAACTTTTGAGTAACGGGAAAACCCGCCCCCTCAATGCCGGCGGGCCCGTGGATGGCGGGGGGCATTGATGACGGGTCATCAAGCCTGCCCCGTTCATGGGTGGGCTTCCCTCTCCAGCCCGAAGCCGCGGATGCCCTCGTTGGCAATCTTAGCATCCTCAACATAGCGGCGGGGCATGGCGAGGCTTGACCAGCCGCCCGCCTCCTGCAGGATAAACGGGTCGGTCCCGGCCGCGGCGGCGTGTGTGGCCCAGTAGTGCCGGCAGTCGTGGGCGCTCAGTCCGTCAATGCCCAGCGCGGCCCCCAGGACCTCGACGCGCTTCGTGATGGCGCGCTTGCTCATGCCCGGGGTGCCCAGCGCCCCGCCTTTCCTCGACTTCCTGAGTAGCGGCTCGCCGGCGGCGGGCATATCGCCGCTCGCGGCCCACGCCCGCGCCGCCCTGAGGGTGTCGGGGGTCAGGCGGTGGGTTTGAGTTTTGCCGACCTTCTCACGGTAGAACGTCATGCGGCCCGCCTGCAGGTCGATGTTGTCGACCATGAGCGCGGCAACCTCACCGCAGCGCAGCCCGTGATCGAGCAGGAGACACATCAGCAGCGCGTCACGCCGCCCCTGTGGGGTGTCGGGTTGGTTTTTGAGCGCCGCCGCGTCATGCGCGCTCAAGCGCACCGGCGCGGCCTTTTTATCACCCACCCGGGTCACATCGCGCCGCTCATCGACGCGCTGGCCTTCGGTGTATCCGTAGCCCGTGACGCCCTGTATGGCGCTGTGTTCGGCTTCTGAGAGGGCCCCGGCTTTGAAGGCGAGCGAGGCGTACGACTTAATCGTCGACAGCCTGACGTTGATGGTACCAATCGCATAGCCCTGCTGTTTCAGCCAGTGCTTGAAGGCCGTCACAAGCCCCCACGTCACACCCCGCCAGCCCTCCGGCGTGGTGCTGAGGTCGCCGCCCGGTGCGGCCCCCACGCTGGCCAGGAACTCGGCGAACAGCGCCAGCGCAGCGTCTTGCTGGCGGAGGGTATTGGCCGCCTTGCTCTCGCGATACTCGGCAAACACGATGCGGCCCGCGGCCTGATTTGCCGCCTGCCCAACCGCGGCCAGGCCGGCGAGCGAGTGGTGCGGCTGCGGTACGATGCTGCTGTTCTCTGTCATGGTGTCCCCGTCCTAACGTTCTGATTTGTTAAAATAATCGGTATCTATTTTAGCCTATTATACGCCCGGAACGGGGCACGTGTCAACCCCCAAGCTGACGCCCTGATACCCGGCCGCGCAGGAAGCCCGGAGAGGCCCGCAAACGGCCCCACAGGGGTAATCACCCACGATTGCTGGAAAACGCCTCACAGCGCGTCACAGCGCGTCACAGGCGGGCGGCTGGCAGGCCTGCCGCTTACGCCGCCTTAGGCGGCTTCTCAGCAGCCGCCTGGGCCGCAATCGGCGCGGCTTCTGTGAGGAAGTCCGGCAGCGTCAGCCCAGCGGCTTTGACGGCTGCCCTAGTGGCCACCTCGCCGGCATCCCGGATGGCAATTAGCCAGAACGCCAGGACGGCCTGCCGGCTGGCGTAGCTGCCGGTTTTCCGGTGCTGCCTCAGCCCCCACACCAGCCGGCCGGTGTCAGTGTTCCAGTCCCGGCTAGCCCACAGGTCGGGGTTAACCCGCGCCATCAGGCCTCACCCCGGGCTAGCTCGGCGCCACAGTGGAGGCACTCGGTGATGCCGGAGGGCCGGCGCCACAGCGGACCGCCACAGGCGGGGCACCGGTCGGCATCGCCAGGCGAGACGTTCCCCCACAGGTCGGCAGGCTGCCCCGGTCCCTGCTTCACCCTCGCTACGACACGCTGCACCTCCCGCGCAGAAGCCTCTAGGCGTTCTGTAGCGCGCTCCGTGGGGCGCTCCTGTGCGCCTTCCTCAAGGCTATAGCTGTTGGGCCGCTGGCGCTCCAGCATCACCACGGCGCGCCCGCTGTGACGCCTGCTGTTCTCCAGCGCCAGCGTCAGGGCCCGCTTGCAGTAGGGCCAAACCTTGCCAGTCGTATCGACGAGCCGCTTGCCGTACTCCGTCGCTTCAGGTGTGCGGTCGAGGCTGGCAGGGGTTAGCTCCGCCTCTAGGGTAAACCCGCCGGGCGTCACCTTCACCCCCGCCTCGTCATCGTAGTTGTTGACACTGCGACCGCTTACCCCCAACCGCGCACCCAACCAGCGGCGGGTATACGTCCCCGGTCGCCGGGCAATGAGGGCCCGATACATGGCAACACGGTACCGCTTGCTGCTGCGTGTCGCCTCGTCGGGCAGGGCGTCACCGTCAAAGATTCGCCCAGTCGGCACCCCTAACAGCGCCGCTAGCTCGCCCGTCGAGGGCATCGTGTAGAACGTCGCAGGACGTCCCCGGGTATTTTTTGCCAATTTTTCAGGGTACCCTAGTGCTGTATAAGTTAGGGTGTCAATTTGGCAAAAAATAACCTGTCCGTCTATCCGCGCCTTCACCACACGGTAGGCGGTACGCTGTGATATGCCAGCATCGACAAGCTGTTTGACGCTGAAGGCGTCACCGGCGTGAACCCCGGCTGAAAGCAGGGCATCGAGGGCGCGGGCGGTTGTGGCCATGCCGCGGTTTAGCAGGG
>JAKOVD010000026.1 GCA_029782215.1 Chloroflexota bacterium | reverse complement strand
AACGTATGGAAGGGATCGGCCAATGAGACGCACCACGCGCCCCCTGGGCGCCCGTCTGGCCCGCCTGGAGGACCTGGCGCCATCTGCCGGCCTGGACGCCGCGCCCGGCTACATCTGCATCACGCCGGCGGAGCTGGCCCGCATGGAAGCGGGCGAGCTGCCACCGCCCCCGCCCGGCTGTAAGGTCTATGTTGGCGTTTGTCCTGACGATTGGCGGACCGACCTATGAGCAGACACACCGCCCGCCTGGCCCGCCTCGAGGCGAAAGCCAACGCCAACACGCCGCGGCAGATCATCGTGCAATGGCCCGGCGATCCGGCGCCTGAGAATCTGGGCCCGCGTGACGTGGTGATCATGATCACCCCCGGATCGACGGCGGACGCGGAGCCCCCACCCGGCGCCGGCGGTGTGATCGTCCTGCCTGACAACGGACGCGGCGACATGCCACGGCGGAGATCGACGGCATGACCCGCCCCATGAGCGGCGCCACGGCGGGAATGGACGCCCACGGCGAGCGGCAGCGGTCCCTATTTCGCGTGGTGGGCATTCTACGCCCCTTCTGGGCGGCCCTGTGACCCTGTGAACGCCAAGGGGCGGCTGTTGCGGCTGGAGGACCGCCTGGCGGCCTACCGCGTTCGGCAAGAGGCGGCGAGCAGATGGGCATGGCTGGCGCCGATGTTGCCGCGGCTGCTGGGCGCACCCCCAAGCCCAGCCCTATGGCGGGCGCTGTATGACCGTAACTTGTTTAAGTCTGGGAGCATGACCCAAAACGAGATCGTGCTGGCGATAGTCCTGATGGATCGGATGGAAGCGTTACGGGAAGGTGAGCACCCCACCTTTGCGGAGCTGTGGCACGACACGATCCGTTTTCGGGAGTGGGACGCAAGCGCACCGCCTGACGCGTTCATACCCCAGGCCGAACAGGAATATGAGGACGGGCGAGCGACCCGCCCGGACCTGGCGGCCTGGTGGGACGCCTGCCCGTTTCCGCGTTCGTTGACCAAATGGAGAACTGAGGAAAACGCCCCCGATCTGGCATGGCTGGGCGAGCTGCGGGCGCGGCTGGATGGCGACGGCTGGACCATGGCCGAGGTCAAAGACGAGCGCGGCGCTGTGGTCAAGCGTTACCCCTGGCCGCGTCCTGACGCACCGGACCGCCTGGAGGCGGCGCGGCTGGCGGAGCGCGCCCTGGCGGTCCTGGACGGCCTGAGCGCGGCGCATCGCCCCCAAACCTTAGAAGAGGTCAAGGAATGGCTGGACCGGCTGTGAGCGGCCCCACGGTGGCCCCTGGTGACAACGGAGCGCGACCGGCGGCGGTCGCACGCCCCCAACGGCTGGCGGCGCTGCCCTGGCTGTTACCCATCCTGTACCGCGTTCTGCGGCAGACACCCACGCCCAGCCTGGCGCGGTGGCTGTGCGGCGAGCCTGGCGGCCTGTGGCGGCTGGAGGGGCGGGAGCTGTGGCTGGCGCTGGCCCTCGAGCTGGAGGGTGAGATGGGGCGGTCACGCGACGCCGGCGCCCTGGGCGAGCGGATCAACGCGGTACGGGACTGGCTGGCCACCCTGCCACGGTCTGACCTGGCGACGGTGGACGCGGTCCTGGAGGTCCTGGACGGCCACGGCTGGGCGCGTCCTGACCTGGTGGATTGCGAGCGGTGGGAGTGCTTCCTGGCGCTGCTGGACGGCCTGCCGGCGGCCTGAGACGCGCGCGGGAACTTGCGTGAGCTTGCGGAGCAAGTAGGCGGCGCGTTCGCAATTGCCAGTTATTGCCTGTTTAACTGGACCTGGTGACGAGCTGGTGACGCCCGGCCGCGGCAGACGGCCCGCCCTGAGTGCGCCCTGTTCCCGCGCTGTTTTTCAGTGCGACAAGTGCGGACATGACCGCCAACGCCCGCCCTTTTTATAGGCAAAAAGTGCCATAAGTCCGGCCCAGGTGACGAGCTGGTGACGGTGGGCGGCTGCCTGCCGGCGCTGTTATGCGTTGTATAACAGCGGGCGCGGCCCGGTCGCGGCCTTCACTGTTAGCAACTGTTTTACAGTGGGCGCGGCAATCCTTGTAAGGTGTGTTTACACTTGCGTACACGGCGAAACACGGCTAGAATGATGTATGATAATGGAAATTAACGAACACAACGCCACGGAGCCCCGACCATGACCGCCCAAACCGCTTTGGCCCCCATCCCCTACTCGCCCGACCTGGCCCCCATCATTGCCTTGGTGACGAACGCCGTAACCAGTGACAACACGCGCCGCGCCTACGGGCGCGCCCTGGCGGACTTCCTGACCTGGCGCGACGGGCTGGGACACCCGGCCTTTACCCGCGCCCTGGTGCAAGACTACGCCCGCCGGCTGCTGGACGCGGACGCGGCGCCGGCGAGCATCAACCAACGCCTGAGCGCGATCCGCAAGCTGGCGGCAGAGGCGGCAGACAACGACCTGATCGACCAAGCCACCGCCCAGGCGATCCAACGCGTGCACGGTGTCAAACAGGAAGGGCGACGGCTGGGCAATTGGCTGACCCTGCCACAAGCCCAAGCCCTGGTCAACGCCCCGGACACCGCGACCATGAAAGGGCTACGCGACCGGGCGATCCTCGCCGTCCTGATCGGCTGCGGCCTGCGACGGGCGGAGCTGGCGCGCCTCGAGCTGCGACACATCCAACAGCGCGCCGGGCGGTGGGTGATTGTGGACATGGTGGGCAAGCGGCGGCGCGTGCGGTCTGTGCCTATGCCCGCCTGGGTGAAGGCGGCGATCGATGCCTGGACGGTCGCAGCGGCCATCACGTCCGGCCTGGTCCTGCGACCCGTCACAAAGGGCGGGCGCGTCCTGGACGCCCCCCTGAGCACGCAAGCGATCTTCTATGTGGTGCATGACGACTACGCCCCCGCCCTTGGCCTGGACCTGGCGCCCCATGACCTGAGACGCACCTATGCCAAACTGGCCCACCAAAACGGCGCCGCGTTGGAGCAAATCCAAATCACGCTAGGTCACGCCTCGATCCAGACAACGGAGCGTTACCTGGGTGTAGACCTGGACCTGGAGCGCGCCGCCGGCGACTACATCCCGATCCGCCTGACGTGAGCGACCCGTTTGACCCCCGCCAAACCGCGGAGCATTTGGAGCGATGCGAGCCCATGCCGAAATACCCCCATCGTTACGGCTGTGGTCCTTCTGTGCGGCGATCCTTGTGCGATACTAGGCCATGCGAAGACGAATGGCCGCGTGGATCAAGCAAAGACGTTTTTCCTGGTGGTCCTTTGCTGTTCGCCTGATCGGTATCCTTCTGCTGGTCCTGGCCGCGCTGGTGGCCCTGGTGGGATCGCTGTGGTCCTATGGTGCGATCACGATCAAAGACCTGATTACCAACCTGTGGCCCAACATTGCCACAGACCTAATGAGCACGGCGATCACGATCTTGGTCCTCGACTACTTCTTTGAGCGGCGAGCGGACGAACAGAAGAAAGCGGAGTTGATCCGGGACTTGGGGAGCAAGACAAATGACTTTGCCCTACGCGCCGCACGGGAACTACGGGCGCGTGGGTGGCACAAAGACGGGACACTAGCGGGCGCCTACCTGCCGAGAGCGAACCTAACGGACGCTACCCTGTGGGGAGCGGACCTAACGGGCGCCTACCTGGAGGACGCGAACCTAACGCGCGCTGCCCTGTGGGGAGGGAACCTAACGCGCGCCCGCCTGGACAACGCCGACCTAACGGATGCCAACCTGGTGGGCGCTACCCTGAAGCGCGTCGTCTTGACGAACGCGAACCTGACAGACGCCGACCTAGCGGATGCCAACCTGGTGGGCGCTACACTGGCGGGAGCGAACCTAACGCGCGCCCGCCTGGACAACGCCGACCTAACGGACGCCTTCTTGGCGGAAGCGAACCTGACGGGCGCCAACCTGGAAGATGCCAACCTAACGAACGCCGAGCTGTGGGGAGCGAACCTAACGCGCGTCGACCTGGGGGGAGTGAACCTAACGCACGCCCGCCTGTTCGGAGCGAACCTGACGTACGCAAACCTGAAGAACACCAACCTAGTGCACGTCTACTGTAACAACGCTACCCAGTGGCCTGAAGACTTCGACCCTAAGGCGGCGGGAGCAATCAACGTAGACGAGCAGAAGTCCCCGCCATGACACCCACAGACGATCCGGCCACGACCTGGACCCAGGCGACACCCCACGCCTACACCTGCCCGATCTGCGACTTCACAACGGCCACCGCGGCCGCAATGGAAACGCACCTGATCGACGGCCATCGCTTCCCGGCGCCGGCGCTGCGCGACGGACGGCTGGCCACGGATGCGGAGCTGCTGGCGGACCACCTGACCGCCCTGATTGCGGACTACCTGGCGGGAAAGCGACCGCCGGCGGAGTAGGGGGGATCGTAATTTCTACGGCCTGACGAGCTGAGACCGGCGGCGCAACGCCGCACGCACGCCCGCGATTTGCGGGAGGGGGGGATAGCGCGAGCGGTCGCAGCCTTCGACCCATTTAGATGGGCGGGAAATGGCCCGACTGGCGACATTCGCCAGACCCACAGAATAGAAACGAATCGGCGCTACGGGAGGCGGCGCCTGTGCGATACTAGGCGCATGATGCCAGAACGGCGAACCTTTACCCGGTGGGTGTTCTGTGACGAAAGCGGCGATCTGGACAACCCCCAAGACGCCCACGTCGTGATAGCAGTGGCGGCGACGGCGCGACCGGAAGAGCTGAAGCGGATCGTACGCGAGACCAAGCAAGCGATGCACCGCCCTGCTGGCCTGCCCTTGCACGCCTACAACGACCCGCCCCAGGTGACGGCGGCCCTGTTGGAACGCCTGGCGCTGCTGGCAGACGCCCGGCTGCTGGTGACCGCGTTGGCGCGGCGCTGGACCTGGCGCCCGGTCACATACCGGGATCTGGTGGCCTACACCTTGCAGAACGCCATAGACGCCTCCAGCACACCGCGGGCGGAGACACTGATCGTCGTGGAAGAGCGTTACAAGGGTGGGCGGCGCGCCCACTTTCGGGACGCCCTGGCGGACGCCCTGGACCTGGCGCCCGACCAAATCAGCATAGAGCGAAAGAACTCGCCCGCCTGGGGAGCTGCTTTGCAGGTGGCAGACGCGGTAGCCTGGGCGCATTATCAGGCCATCGAACGCGGACGCGGCGACTTTGCCGCGCTGGTGGCCCCGCTTACCACCGTCCTAACGGTGGGTGTCAACGCCCGCGGCGTGATCTGCCCGGCGGCAGACCTGGGCGCCGAAAACAAAACGGCCTACCCATAGGGTAGGCTGTTCTGTCACATCCCCGGCTTACACGGTGGGCCTTTACGGGGAGCCACCCCAACCCACCCCTTACGCCACCTGGCGACCACATTTCGGCGGTGTGGCTGGCCCGCCTACTGTGATCACCGCCTGCCTGGCCGGGGATCACTTTCATTATACGGCCCCTGTCAAGGGGCGCGTTAGGTGTGTCTACACGCCAGACACCGACCGGCCTTTGGTCCGGTCGCGACCACGGTGATACACTGCCGCGCTATGGCAGCATGACCGGCTGCCAGACACCAACGGAGACGAACACTTGCGCGTTTTGGCTGTGGCAAATCAGAAGGGCGGCGCCGGCAAGACCGCGACCGCGGCCGCCCTCGCCCACCTGCTGGCCACGGACGGGCGCCGCGTCCTGGCGGTAGACATGGACCCGCAAGCGAGCCTGACGGCAGCCCTGGGCGGCCTGGACGCCCCCCACAGCATGGCGGACGTGTTAGGCGGCGCGGTCGCGGGCACGGCGAGCCTGGCAGATGTGGCGGTCACGATTGCACCCGGCCTCGACCTGGCGCCGGCGGACATTGCCCTGGCTGGCTGTGAGCTGGCCCTGGTGCAGCGCATGGGGCGGGAGCTGGTCCTACGCCGCGCCCTGGCCACCGTCCGCGACCGCTACGATCTGGCGGTGATTGACACGCCGCCCAGCTTGGGCCTTTTGGTGGTTGATGCCCTGGCGGCGGCGGACGCGGTCCTGATCCCGGCCCGGGCGGAAGGGGCGGACTTGCGCGGCGTTGCCATGTTTTTGGACACCGTAGGCATGATCCGCAGTGAGCTTAACCCTAGCCTCGAGGTCCTGGGCATTGTGGCGACGCAATACGACCCCCGGCTGGGACATCACCGGGACGCCCTGGAGGTCCTGGACAACACCGGCCACCTGCTACCTGTGCAAATCCCGCGTTCGATCAAAATGGCGGAAGCCCTGACCGCGGCGGAACCCATCAATACCTATGCCCCCGGAACCCCCACGGCCACGGCCTACACCCGATTGGCGGAGATCGTCGAAACATGGCTAAGAAGAGCGACCGCGACAAACTGAAGGGAACGATGGGCGGCATGTTTGACCGCACGGAACCGGAAGAGGACGGCCCCACCTTCCCGGCGAAGAAACCGACCACCACGGCGAAACCGGTCGCGGCTGCGACCCCGCCCACGCCTCCGCCCATGGCGGAGCCTGCCCAGCCTGCCCCGGACCACATCCTGGAGGCGCTGGCGGCGGAGCTGCGGCGCGGCGGCCTGGCTGGTCATGATCTGGACACGGCGATCACCGCCTTCGCAGTGGCCCGCGCCACCCAGGAAGCGGAGCGCGCCCAGCGGCGGGATCGGCGGGACTGGTCAAAGGTGGCCCAGGAACACGGCAAGCCCCAGACATTCCGGCTGTGGCAGACGACCATAGACCGCCTGGACACACTGTTTGACGAGCTGGAACGACACAACCCCCACGTCCTAAAGCGCGACCTGGTGAACGCCCTGCTAGTCTACGCCCTGGACGCGGTGGACGCGGGCGAGCTGGACCTGAGCGACCTATAAGCCCCCTGGACGCGGCCCCACCCTGCCGCGCCTGCGGTCGCAACGCATTGTGTATACACGTTGTAAGTTTGCGTTACACCGTGTAACGTCTATAATCACAGCAACGGCTAACACCTTTATAGACTCACAAGGACGGCGACACATGGGCAACAGCAAAACCACCCTTTGGGTGGACCCCTACACCAAAGACCAAATCCGGGCGGCCGCGGCCCTGCTGGGCATTACCACCGGCGAGCTGCTGGACCGCCTCACGCGCGGCGACGGCCCGCCTCAAGGTGTGGCCCTGGTGGAATGGGCCCGCGCCGAGGCGGCGAAAGCGCGCACCGTCTGACGTTGTACCCCCACGCGTCCGGCCCCCGGCGGCCACCGGAGACCGGACGCTAACCCACCCGCCGGCTTAGAAGGCGGCTGGGCTGTTGGCAGTATAGCAGACCATCCGCGGCGAGCTGGCGGTATTCCGACCCCTACGGAGACCGCTATGATTGCAAACGCAAACGCAGCACCCACCACCCAGGCGGCCCACCTTGTGACGTGGATCGCCGGCGAGCTGCTGGAAGAGCTGATCGACGCCTGGGCGCGTGAGACCCACGCCGGCGGCGGCTATGACCTGACCGCCCATAGCCTACTCGCCGACATGGCCCTGGAAGGTCGCGACCTGGAAGGCGCCGCGGTCGCGGCAGAGATGACGGGCGAAGAGGTCGCGGCCTACGGCTGGCGACGCCTGGCCAACGATGTACGGCTGGAGGCGGCGGCCATCCTGATCGGCCTCCGCGCCGGTCGCAGCCTGGACGATCTGGCGGCTGGCTGACATGGCCCGCTTTGCCCGGCTGGCCCTTTGGCGACAGTCCCACGGTCCCCAGGGACGCCCTGCGGCGCGCCCCGACCCTGGCCCGCCTGGACCACCGGAAGACCCCGCCACGGCGGCCCTGCGGCGCTATGTGGCCTGGTGCGACCGGCGCCTGGAGGCGGTGGCCATCACGGAAGGGCTACACCTGCGACTTGTGGGCGCGGTGGAAGGACAGACCACGATCACGCTGCGCGTACGCCTCGCGGGCACGCCCACCCGCGCCGACCTGCGGCGGCTGCTGACCCTGGGCGGCGCCATCGGTCAAGCCCTCGCGACGAGCGCGGCCCGGATTGTAGAGACTGCCGGCGGTGTGGAGGTGCAGATACCCCACCCCCACCCCTGGACGCCCACCGCGGAAGAGCTGGCGATCCACACCCAGGGACTCCGCCGGCTGGCCATCGGCCTGGACGCCTACCGCCGGCCCGTTACCCTGGACCTGACCGCGGCCCCCCATCTGGCGGCGATCGGACCCACGCGCCGCGGCAAAAGCGCCGCGCTGGCGGCGGCCCTATATGGCCTGGCCCTGGTCCTGCCACCCCGGCGGCTGGCTTACCTGGTCCTGGCCAAGAAGGCGGCGAGCTGGGCGCCCTTTGCGGCCGCGGCTGGCTGCCTGGGAGTGATCACCGACCCGGCGGAGCAAGAGGCGGCGCTGGCCTGGCTGGTGGAGGTCCTCGACCAACGGGCGGCCACCGGAACCAAGGCGCCGGCGATCCTGGTCCTGGCGGACGATTGGCACAACCTGACTGCGGTCGCGGCCCTGGCGGAGCCCATGGCCTACCTGGCGGCCCTGGGCGGCGAGCTGGCGATCCATTGCTGGCTGACCGCCCAGACCACCGGGACGGGCGCCGGCTTTACCCAGGCCCTCGAGCAGAACATGACCACCCGCCTGGTCTACGGCGCCGGCGACACGGCGGCCGCGGCCCGTTTTGCCGGGCGCGGCGGGACGGGCGCGGAGCTGGTGGGGCGCCATCCCGGCGACGCCATCCTGATCCGGGACGGCGAGCCCCAACGGGTGGCCACCGCCTGGCTGGACCCACGCCTGGCCGCGATGCTGCCACCCGGCGAGCTGCCCACGCCCTGGCGGGAACGTGTTTACACTGCCAACACCACAAACACCGGTGTACACCGCCCGGCAGCCACCCCCCTGGCGAGCGCGCACGCGGCGCCGCGTGACGCGCTGCCAGAGGGTGCGGAAGTGGTTTACACCGGTGTAGACGGTGTAAGCGGTGTAGACACACCGCCCACGCCCTGGACGCCTGACCACCTGCCCACGCCGGCAGAGGCGGCTTACATCCGCGCCTATCGCGCCGGTCACAGCCTGAATCAGACCACGGCGACGATCTACGGGAGCAAGAACGCCAAGACTGCCGGCCTGGTCAAAGTGGCGACGGGCGGCGAGCTGAGCGCGGCGGAACTGGCCCAAATCCGCAGTCTGGCGCCAGAGTACGCCCCAAACCCACAGAACGCCCCAGGAACGATTGTGCAGGCCCGGGCGGACAATCCAACGGCCCTAACGCCCCTGGCGGCTGTGGTGACGGCGGAGATCCCGGGCGAGATCGACCTGGAGACGGCGGACGGCCGCGCCCTGCTGGGCGAGCTGTGGCGAAGCGGCGAGCTGCATTGGACTTCTGAGGAATAGACCCGATGAACGAAAAAGGACTGTTCTCGCAATTGGCGGCCATCCCGATCCTGGCCCTCTTCCTGGGCATTGGCGCCCTGGGCATTGCCGCGGCCCTGACCTGGGATCGGGAGATGACCCAGGCGGCGCTAACTGCCGGCGCTGCCATCTGCGGCGGCGGTGTGGCGGTGGCCTCGATCCTGATCGGCGCCTTCGCCGGCCTCGCATTCTATCGGCGAGCGACCCAGCCCCGCGACCTGGACGCCCCGATCCCCGGCCAATGGCGGGAACTGCCGCGAGCGGATGACACCCCGCCCGCCCTGATGGACGGCCACGGCGGGAGCTGGGAGACGCCCGGCCCGGCGGCCTATGACCTGGCGCCGCGGAAGACGGCGAACACCTTCGCCCGCGACGCCTGGACACCCCATGAGTGACTGGCGACCCCATGAGCCCGTCCGATCCGGTCTGCCGGCCTGGGCGTGTGGTCCTCAAAGACCGGCCACGCCGGCGGCCACGGCCACACCCGGACGGGATCGACGCCGCGGCAAAGGAGCACGGTCGCACCCGACCACCGATCGAGATCGCACACGTCCGCGGCGAACGCGGCCGCGACCATCACGGCCACGCCCAGCGCGGCGCCGATAACCATGGCCTTAACGGTCGCACCCATGGGCGGCAGTGTAGCACGCCCCGCCCTGGCGGCGGACACAATAACCGGCGCCTGTTGGCGGTGGGAGACCAATCCCACCCAGGCGCCGGTCATACACCAAACGGAGCGTAAGCCCCGACTGCCATCATTCTATCACGACGCGGACGCCGGCGCATCCCCTTCAGTCAGAAGATCGCCGGCCCCGACCTGGAGACCCTGGGCGCGGAAGTACGCCAGAAGCGCCTCGAGCTGGGCGAGATCGACATGACGCGGGACGCCTCGCACCATGCCGCTTAACGTGTTCTGGCTGATCCCGGTCGCGTCCGCGATGAGGCGGAGCGGGACGCGGTGGCCCAGGTGAGACTCCAACGCGGTACGAAGAGCGAAGACGTTTAGGCGAAGCATAGGGCGATCCTCCAGCCCCCAGCATAGCCCAACGGCGGCGCCTATTCAAGAGCTTGCCGGACAATTTCCAGATTGCCTATTGACTTTTTACAAGGTGCGTTGTATAATAGTCGTGTTTACACAACTTACACGGTTTGGACTGACCACCCGGACCCACACCAAACGGAGCAACGCACATGAGCACCAACCACCTACACCCCTCCGATCAGAAGCGCCTCGACCTGGCGGTCGCGGCCATCCGGGACGCGATGAACGGACCCCGCCCCCTCTTCTGGTTCAATCCCATTGTGAACGCCTACGGCGAGCGGATCGCCCACCTGGCCCGCATCATTGCCACCACGCCCGCATGAGCGACTACCTTCTGGCCCTGGCCCTGGCTAACCCGTTTTCCGCCTACGCCCACCCCGATCCCATTTCGGAAAGCGAGCGGGAAACGCGGGAAGCCATGGCCAACCGGAAACGAACCGAACCCACCCCACCCGCAAACGGAGACGACAACATGAGCACCCAGACCCACACCAACGCCCCCACCGGAAGCGCCAGCAACGGCCCCCACCCTCGCACCATCGGCGAGCTGTGGCCATCAAAGTGGCTGAAGCCTGAAGACCTGAAGCGCCCCGCCGTGGTGACGGTCGCGGGCGTTGACTGGCCCGAGGTCTACAACCCCAACACCCGCCAGAAGGAAGTCAAGGCGGCGATCCGCTTCGCCTTCCGCAAGACGGACGGGACCACGATCGAGCTGGACAAGCGGCTGATCGTGAATCGCACCCAGGCGGTGGCAATCGCGGAGATTGCCGGAACTGACGTACTGGACGGCTGGACGGGAACGGCGGTAACGCTGACCGCCGGCCGCGCCCACACCGGCGCCGCGACCATCGTGATCGGCCCCGCCCCGAAGAGCGCCAACGGCAACGGCGGCCACCCCGCCGGCGACGATCACGGCGAAGTGTAAGCACGGCAGACAACGACCTACACGCCAGACACATGGGCGCCGGCCTGGACCACCGGCGCCCACCCTCGCACCAACGGAGCCACGCATGGAACACCCACAACACCCCGGCCGCGATGGTCGCGGCCGTTTCACGGCTGGCAATCCGCACGCCTCGCACGGTGGGCGACGCCGCGCCGAGGTCCTGGACCCTGACCGGCGGAGCGAGATCGCCCGCGCTGGCTTTGACGCCATGGTCGCGACCCACTTCGCCGGCGACGCCAAGGCGGCCGCGGCCTGGCTGGGCGAGCTGGGCGCCTGGGCGAACGATCGCGGCTATGCGGCGCTGGGCATAGGCAAGTTTGCCCACCCCGGAGACCCGGCAGCCTACCGGCGGACGCGGTAGAATGACCACACCAAACGGACCACGGCGCCCCGCCCAGGCGCCTCGCAACGGAGCGGACCACATGACGGCGAGCACCCCATGCCCACACCCTGTAAGGCGCCTGTATGCCTGGCTGGCCTACGATGACACCTTGTGTGTCGCGTGCTGCGACTGCGGCGCCGTCCTGCGCGGCGGCGCCTCATTGCATGACGACCCCGACCCGGGCGCGACCGGCCCGGCAGACCCCGACCAAATAGAGGACCCCGAACCATGATCAAACTATCGATCCCCGTACCACCCGCCCCCATCCTGGAGGACGCCCTGGGCTACGCCGGCGACGCCCGGCTGCTGTCAATCTACTGGACGCCCAGCGGAGACGAGGCGGTCTTAGATGACGGCCTGAAGAGCGGCGACGGCTACCCCTGGGGATACCTGGCTTACCTGGACGATCCACGCGTGGCCCTGGGCATTGCGACCACCGGGATCACGCGCTGGGCGCTGGGAAGTAGTGACGAGCCCCACACCCACCGCCTGGTGATCGACCTGGAGGCGCGAACGGCCTACCTGGCGACGGAAGCGGAAGCGGTCGCGACCCTGGCCGCGCAGTGGCCACCGTCCGCGCCGATGACGGCGGCGGAGCTGGAAGAGGTCCGGCGATCCATCCTGGCCGCGCTGGCCACCTACCAAGCGCCCAGCCCGGCGGCAGTGCAGGCGGCCATGGCTGCCAACTATGCCGCGGTGGAACGCCTCCGCCAATGGCTGGACGGCCAACCCATGCCCGACCTGGGAGACCTGAACATGCCCACCCTGAGCGATGCGAGCACCCTTGTTTTGCTAAACCCCTGGACCCACGCACCCGCCCAGACCATGAGCTGGGGCGAGATCAAAGCCTGGTGTGAGACCCACATCTACCCGGCAGATCGCCCCCTGTGGCTGGCGGAAGCCCGTAAGGCGGCGCTGGCAGGCGACGGCGAGACCCTGGGCGCCATGATCATCGGCGCCTGACCTGACGCCGGTCGCGACGCCTTACACGGTGTACACATGGCCGACACGACCCCCCTCGCGCGTGCGCGCACGCACACGTATTAGGAAATTTGTTCTGTAATTTCGCGCCCTTTTTGACATATCACGGTAGCGCTGCTAGTATCCATTTCAACCTAGTTTGACCCCTACAAACAGCAAAGGCGCCGGATTCGTTTGGCAGCGTCCCGGCGCCTGGCTGGCAGATGTAACCTTGTGGCTACAATGTATCCAATTGACGGCCATAAGGATACTTGACTGCGCGCGCGTGTGTCAAGCTGACACACCGCTAGGTCTATGACCTATGACGCGGCTACCGCCTCCAGCCCCTCGAGCTGCCAGACGGTGGCCGCGTTTTTTGTTTCCCGAACGCCCTTTAGCGATTGGCGTCTATTCTAGTATTACAGCGCAAGGTCGAGAGATGATCGGTCAGGTAGGCTGAAATAGAAAGGCATGGTATCTTCGTCCGACCACCGGGAAGTGGGAAGGAGACGAAGAAAACCATGCCTGCAGGAATTGTAGCCGAAACTTGCCCTGCGCCAGAATGCAATTTGAGTGCGCAAGACGTTGAACGTTTTTTGGACGAAATGACGAGCT
>JAKOVD010000001.1 GCA_029782215.1 Chloroflexota bacterium | reverse complement strand
CAGCTGTTGCCGAGCTTGTTGTTCATCGTCTGCATGTCCTTCGAGATCTCGCTGATCACGTTGGCCAGGTCCGGGCTCATGCTCTGCAGCGCCATCTTGAAGAACAGGCCGAGTGCGTTCTGGCCGATGTTGCGCAGGTAGTCGATGAACGCCTGGCTGTTCGCGAAGCCGAACGACCCCAGATAGACGTCGATCCCGCCGCATCCCGCCTTGATGCTCGGCGCCTGCCACAGGAAGGGCTGGAACTCCCGCTTGGGGACGCGCCACACGACGCTCCCACCGGTGATGAACGTCCCCGACTGGTTGCGTACCACGTCCCCCGGAGTCGCATTCGCGGCCGCCCCCGCCTGCGAATAGAAGTCGTCGAGGAACGTCGCATGCGCCGGAGCGATCACGAGCCCTTGACACACCGCGGCGATCGTCGCCACCTTGAAGAATCTGCGCATGCTTGCCTCCTCAGAATTCCTGACCTGCCTTGGTCGTCATCAACACACGGATGCGTTCGACGATCTCGTCCATCGCCAACGCCCCCGTACCGAGCGCCGTCACCGTCTTGCTGTCGTTCGCGACCAGGAAGAGAGCAGGCACAGTCGTGATCCCTTCCCCGTTCGTCACGAACTTCGAGATGCCGTTGTCGCGCTTCGGATTCGGGAACGCCGGGAGTGCGCCGCCGTCCATGCTCACGGCCATCACTTCGATGCCGTACTGGTTGTGTAGAGCTCGCAGCACCGGCGCCATGTCGTGGCAGAACGGACAGTCCGCCTTGAAGAAGAAGACGATCCCGTGGGTCTTCGCGATCTCGGCAAGCACGTTCGATCGTGTCGCCTCCAGTCGCTCCTTCTTCGACATCTGCGAGTAGTTGGCGACCGGGTTGCGGTTGTTGTAGTCCACGTCCGGGTTCTGCCAGACCACTCGCCGCGCCGTGTCCGCAAAGAGGGAGCTCTTGCTGAGGACGTACTCCTGCGCTCTCAGGTAGGTCAGCACGTTCTCCTGCGTCGGCTGAAAGACAGCCAGTTCCCGCAGCCTCTTCATCTCCTTGTCCACCTCTGCAAAGGTGGTCATCTCGCGCAGCGACTTCTTCTTCGGCTGCGCGATCTGTTCCTCGTCGGACGCCTTGCTCTCTTGCTTCTTGGGTTTCGGCTTCAACGGCTTGTCCGGCGGGTACCAGTTGAACCCGCGATCCTGCTCACGCCAGATGTCTCCGACCCACCAGTTCAGCGCCGCCGAGCCTCCGGCTTCGGACGACAACGGCACCTCAGCCTGCCCAGCGGTGCCGCTACCAGATTGCGCGAGCGCAGCAGACACAGCTCCGGTGAGCAGCAGTCCCATCACCGCCGCCCGCTTGCCGCGTGAGTGCATGGCTAAATCCTCGGAATGACCCAAGGAAAGTCTAGCCGCACCTGACAGGATAACGTTGTACGGTCGCGCAAAGAAACAAGGCCCGTGGTCCCGGGCCTTTGTCACTTCGACACCGAGCCAGCTTCACTCGGGGAACGGGACAATCACCTCGGTGGGGCCTTGGTAGCTCCTTGGTAGGGCGTAGCCGGCGGTACTTGGTTGCTGCCGACCGGGCCGCTCACCGCTCGCTGCAGATCCCGCAGGTCCATTCCCTCAACCGGCGGCATGCCATCCCGGCACACGTTCAGCTGAAAGGCGAACTTCGTGTCCTCGACCCCGCGGGCCGATGCCTTCACGATCTTCGCGTCATGCACGAGGAATGTCGCCTCGACCCTGCCACAGCCCTCTTCCTTGAACTTCTTCACCACCTTGGTGGTAACCGTGATCGGGCCCTCAGTTCCCAGCTTCTGCCGCATGACCTGGACCCACGGCGTGTTGGCCGCGAACGTCTTCGTCAGTTCCCCCGCCGGGGCGTCGAGGGCGCCCACCACCAGCGGCTTGAAGTCCCTGGTCTGGGCGGCCGCAGTCCCGCAGAGTACCGCGCTGGCTGCCAACGTCGCCAGGATCTGCCTCACGTCAGTCACCCTTCATCGCCACGGGCGCGGCGCTGCCAACGACCTTGATGCTCTCGAGCAGCCGCGCCACGGAGGTCTCGATCACCTCTTCAGGCGCGACGATCTCTGACGTGATCTTCGTCATCGTGCGTACCGCCTTCTCGCCGTCCGCGTCCTTGAGAGTCGACCTGCTCAGCACCGTCTGCTCGACCAGCTTCCACTTCTCGCAGTCCTTCAGGCACACGCCTCGGGGGTCCAGGCCCAGCGCCTGGTTCAGCTTGCCACTGAAGCCCGTCGCCTCGCCGATCGATGCGACCATGAAGCTCAGGTTCAGCCCTTTCATGAAGCTCGTGAGCGACGCCGAGTAGCCTGCCTTGGCGATCGCCAGGTCCGCCACCGTCCCCACCACCTCGCCTCTGGTGACCTGGCCCTTGAGTTCCCCTTCCTTCAGCGCCCGTTCGGTCGCCTCGCCCACAGGAATGGACAGGCCCTTGTAGTACTTCGGCCCACCCATGATCCGAAGGTCACCGCTCATCGTGAGTTCGGCCTTTGCGCCGTTCCGTTCGGTAACCGTCGCGAACCCCCGGCTGGCCAGCGACGCGCGAAGGCGCTTGGTCAGCTCCTCGCTCTTCTCGAACTCGGCGTAGATCGGGCTGTGCCGCTCCACGCTCAGCTCGATGGTTCCGTTGGTTCGCGTCTCGAACTGGTCCTGGCGGAACTTCGGTTCGTCCGCGGTCGCAGTTCCCGCCATCGCGGCGATGACGGCAGCTGCAGCAGCTTGTTTCAGGTTCATTGCGCCTCCTCGTTAGCGAAGCAGACCCGCCTTCTGGCGAGCGATTCGACCGACTACGTCGTTCCGGTCTGCAAGCACGTCTAACGCGTACTCCAGCGTGACGTCACCGACCACGCTTCCGACACTAGCAGCACATTCCGCATTCGAACAGCCCTTGTCACCAACACCTTCGCCAGAAACAACAAAGGTCGGCACCTGACGCACCCCGAACTGCTGGAACAGGTTCGGATTAATCTGCAGGTCCACGCCGGTCTCTGCCAGCGGCTTCAACGCATCCAGTGATCGCTTCCATCCACCCGGCTGCAAGCCGTACTTCAGACCGCGGACGACCACGACCCCTCCGGCACGTTTCACGTCACGGCCGATCCTGCGCAGTGCCTCCTCCGGAATGGACAGGCTGGCGAACACCATGATGTTGTAGGTCTGCTCCTTCGACGCCTGCTTCAGTGCCTCCTTGTACTGATTCGCCAGCAACTGAGGATCCGGCGGCGCCCCACGGTAGGCCGGTACCTCCGGCATCGTCACCTTCGGCATGCCGCTGGCGACTGCGGCCGGGTCGGACTGGAGTCTTGCTCGCCGGGTAGCTTCCTCCAGCGCCTGCCCGGTTTGAGCTGACCGTGCCCTCTGCCGGGCCCATTCCTCCTGCACCGCTGACGCAGCCGGCATCCGCTGCTTCGCCATGTCGGCTTCCGTGGGCATTCGCTGCACCTGCGCCTGAGCGGCTCCGGCCAGGAGTGCACCAGCAGCAAAGGTCCAGCCCCTCATGGGTTCACCGTCTGCCAGACAGCTGAACCACTGCAGCACGAGCGCTTGCGGAACACCTGGTACGCGAAGTCCTCGCCGATGTACGGGATCTCTTTGCCGGCGCCATAGTCCACCGTGGTCCTTCCGATGGGCTGGCAGCAGCGACCGTCGATCTTTGCCGTCTGCGGTACCGGATAGGTCAGCTGCATCTTGTAGTTCGTCTTGTCCATCAGCAACTGCGGGTAGAAGCCGCACAGCCCACTGTCGCCAGATCCCGCCCACATCAGTCCCTGCTTGTGGAGCTTGTTTGCCATCCGCGCCGCGAGCAGCGCACTTGCCTGCACGCCGCCCACGTGCTGCGCTACGTAGCCCGTCAACGGGTACATGCTCCCCTGGCACCCCACGCACCAGAACAAGGTGTTCAGCGGGAACCCCATGGTGGCCGATACACAGTCCGCGGCGCATGCAGCCTTCGCCAGTGGGTTGGCGAACAGCGCCGACTCCGGTGCGAGCACGAACGAGAGCACGGTGTCGTTCCACAAGGGGTCGAACTCCGTCGCATACGCCAGGTCGAAGGATCCCTGCTCGAGGCACGGGTCGTCCGCGATCACCTCCAGCCAGTACATGATCGGATTGGTGTACCAGTGCGCCTGGTAGAAGCTCAGCGCCTGCTCGCCGTCAGCAATGCGCTTCTGATTGTGCGAGGGTGCAGTAACCCCGGGGTCGAGCACCACACCTCCGAGTGATGGGTAGCAGTGCGGCTTGCGAACCGCCTCGAACAGGCGAGCCGGTTCCCAGAACTCCACCTTGATCCCCGCCGTCGGAAGACCTGGCCCCGTGCAGAAACAGAAGGGGTTGCCTCCGCTTCCACCCGTGTCCTCCTGCCCCATCGACAGCAATGCCACCCCGCCGACCTTGATCGGGAACATGCAACTCCAGCACACGTCCGTGATCGGGTTCAGGAACGTGCCCTGGCACGTTGGGCTGCTCGTGGCCGCCGGCGGCGCAGCCAGCGCCAGTCCGGCACACGCACCGACCAAGAGCCCTCCAATCCATCGCAGCAGTCCGCGCATGTTCTTCCTCGCTCAGTAGGCCAGTTCGTCGATCCGCAGCTTCTTGCCTTCCTGGGTCACCAGTGCCGGCACGTTCTGGATCCCCAGCCGCTTGACCATGTATCCGCCCTGGTCGAAATACACCTGGCGCTTCCAGCGACGCATGATCTCGAACGGACCTCCCTTGACCAGGATCGGCTTCACCATCCACTCGTACTTCCTGCCGAGCTCTTCTGCCGCTCGGACTTGTCTTTCGTCGGAGCCGTCGAAGAAGACGAGCCATTCGCTCATCGAGGTGTAATCCAGCGGGTTCATCGTCTGCCCTGCAGCGACGATCAACTTGCCCTCTGCGTCCTTGATGTCCCTGTTCGCCTGAACCGACGGGTCGAAGTAGTACGTTCGCCTCGCTGTCGACCGCCCCAGACCGGCAACCGGTTTCGGGTATTGGGCGCTCTGGATCGATCGCTTCTTGGCCTCGTCGACCTTCTTCGCCATCTCGCCACTTGCCTCCATTGCCCTCAGCTTGCGCTGGATCTCCTGGAGCAGATCCGGCTCTTCGATCGGGTAGGTCGGGGCAACCGCGGCCTCCGGCCGCTGGACCGCTCTGGGCTGCTGGCCCCAGGCCTGGCCGACGACCAGCGCCAGCAGCATCACTGTCACCGCCTTCATCGCTCGCTCAGAACAGCGGGATCGCCTTGCCGAGAATCTCGTGGCGCGGCACCAGGCCGAGAAGCGCGTACCGCGAGTCGAGGCTGTCCGGCGCAGTTCCCCGAACGTAGATCATCCCGTC
>JAKOVD010000203.1 GCA_029782215.1 Chloroflexota bacterium | reverse complement strand
CACCTTCGGCGCCAATGCCCTGGCCGACACCGCCAAGGAGCTCGAGGACGCCGGCAGGGCGGGCAGCCTGGCAGGTTTGGATGACAAGATAGCCTTCGTGGAGGCAGAGTTTGGCCGCGTCCGGCAGGAACTCATGGAATGAACACCCTGTCACCCTGAGCGCAGCGAAGGGTCTCTTTGGCCAGGCGAGACGTTTCGCTGCCGTGACTCGCCGAACCCAATTGGCCGCCCAACCCGCTCAACGTGACAACTGCCGCACCCATCAGGAGCTTGTCTGGTGACCCACGAACCTCCGCACACCACACGTCGCAGAACCCCTCAGCCGCAGGCAGAGCGTGGCCAGCCCGACCCTGAGGGTCTGACCGCGCTTCTGGCCGCCGGACGCGACCTGGCCTGGAGCGGGGGTCACGAGCGCGCCATCGCGCTCTTCACGCAGGCCCTTGAGACCAACCCTGTCCCCGCCACGACGATGGAGCTGCTGGACCTGCGCGCCGAGAGCCACATCGCCCTGGGCCAGCTCGATCGCGCCGCCGAAGACGTGGCAGCGATGTCCTGGCTCGCCCGTCTCGAAGGGTTGCCCGCACTGAAGGCCCAGGCGTTGAACCGGCAAGCCCTGGTGCAGATGCGGCTGGGAGACCTCGACGCTGCCTCCAGGACCGCCACCTCGGCCCTGAAGACGGCGCGCAGAGCGGATGCAGCCGGCTCGCCGGTGGACGGCCATTCACCGGCTCCGTCTCCCCTCGTGGCCGAAAGCCTCCTGCGCCTGAGCGAAGCGACCATGCGCACGAGACACAACGAGCAGACCATCAAGACGGCACAGCAGGCGGCCAGCATGTACCAGGCCCTGGACGATCGTTCAGGCCAGGGCCGCGCCCTCTGGGTGGCGGCGCTTGCCTATGCATCACTGGGCCAAAGCGATCTATCGCGGCAGGCTGCCCAGGCGGCGCTGGCGCTGTGCCAACAGGCAGGCGACCAGTACGGGGTAGGCAATGCGCTCAACGCGCTCACGTTTGTCGAAGGCGATCTTGCCGCTATCGTGAGGATGCTGAACCAGGCCCGGCAGGCTTTTGCGGCGGCCGGCTACCTGGATCGCCAGACCATGGTCACCGGCAACCTGGCGTTGGCCTACCTGGGCCTGGGTCTGTATCAGCGTGCACACCGCCTCACCGAGGAATCCCTGAGCATCAACCTACGCATGGGCGCCCGCCTCAGCGCCGCTTACGCACTCAGCAACCTGGCGGACATGGAAGCCCGGATGGGTCGTTTGGAGGAGGCGCGCCGCCACACCCGCGAGTGTGCGGAGCTGACGCCGGCGCTCGGCGACCCCACCATGATCGCCTCCGTTCCCTTGACGCTCGGCCAGATCGAGATGGCGGCGGGGAACCCCGAGGGCGCCATTCCGTACCTGGAGGATGCGGCGCGCCTCGCCGCCGTGGCCGAATCACTCTCGCTCGACGTCAGCACCCTTGCCTACCTCGGCGAGGCGTTGTTGGCGCACGGCGACCTGGCGGCGGCGCTTGCGGCCACCACCCGCGCCGCCGACCTGCACCGCAGCCGGGGGCTTGGCCCCCTCGACGCCTATCCCGCCCAGGATACGTGGTGGCGGCACAGCCAGGCGCTGGCTGCCAATGGACAGCCCGAAGCCGCGCGTGAGGCCCTGGAGATCGCGTATGACTTCCTGCTAAAGGGGATCGCCAGCCTCAGCGATGAGGGACTGCGGCGGAACTACCTCAACAAGCTCCAGTCCAACCGCGAGATCGTCGCCGCCTGGCTTGAGGATGGAACGCGGCGGGGATTGGACCGTGAGACACTCTACGCCCACCTCGCCGGCGAAACCAACCTGCGCGAGCCGTTCCAGCGCCTGGTGGATACGGGCCTGCGCCTGAATGAGCTGCGCACCGCCGCCGAGCTGCAGGAGTTTCTGATCGACGAAGCCACGGAGTTGAGCGGCGCCGAGCGGGTGCTGCTCGTCCTGGAGTCGCCCACCGGCCTGGCGCTGGCAGGGTCGGAGCTTCCGCTCGGGGAAGATCCGGGGGAACTGCTCGAGGCCATTGCGCCGCGCCTTGCCCAGGTCCGCCGCACCCGCGCCGTCCAGCTCGAAACAGCGGAGGATGCTAATGAGTCCGGCGCTCTCAGCCGGATTGTGGCGCCGCTGATCGCCCAGAACCAGGTCATCGGCTTCCTTTACGCCGACCTCGGCCCCGCCTTCGGCGCATTGGGCGACGCGGACCGCGACATGCTGGGCATGCTCGCCAGCCAGGCCGCCGTGGCCCTGGACAACGCCCGCTGGGCCGAGGGGCTGGAGCGAAAGGTCCAGGAGCGAACCGAGGAGCTCAACGCCCGCGTGAACGAGCTTGCCATCCTAAACAGCGTGGGCGAAGCGATGGCCCAGACGCTGGACGTGAAGACGGTGACACACATCGTCGGTGACAAGGTGCGTGACATCTTTAGGGCTGAAGGCGTGTCCATCATGCTGCTGGACGCGCAGACGAGTCTGATCCACACCTACTACGAGTGGGACGAGGGCGAGGGAGGTTATGTCGACTACATTGAGCCCTTCCCACTGGGAACAGGCATGACCTCAAAGGTCATCGCCTCGCGCCAGCCGCTCACGTCCGGAACGTTTGAGGAACAACAAGCGCTCGGCGGCTACATCGCCCCTGAGCTTGTCGAGAAGGGATCGGGCGTCACCAGCCAGTCGAACCTGATGGTGCCGATCGTCGTGGGCGACCAAGTGCTGGGCGTCGTCCAGATTTCGAGCTACAGGGCACACGCTTTCGGCGACGACCACCTGCGCCTGCTGCAGACACTTTCGTCCAACATGGGCGTGGCCATCGAGAACGCGCGTCTCTTCGAGGCGGAGCAGCAGCGCGTTTCCGAGCTGGCCATCATCAACAGCGTTCAGGAAGGGTTGGCATCCAAGCTGGACATGCAGGCCATTTATGACCTGGTCGGCGACCAGATCCAGGGGATCTTTGACGCGCAGGTCGTTATGATCGTGACGCGTGACAAGGCGACCGACCTTGCCGTCTTCAACTACGCCTTTGAGAAAGGGCAGAGGTTCAGCCTCGGTCCCCGCCCGATGACGGGGATCACGGGACACGTGATCAAGACGGGCCATACGGTCATGATCAACCACGATCTGTCGCAGGCAGAAGCGGCCATCCTGGGCGAAACGGCCGAGGTCATTGCCGGCGAAGACGTCAAAGCTCGCCTCGACGTCCCGATGGTGGTGGGCAAAGAGGCAAAGGGCGCGATCTCGCTGCAGAACATCGACCGTGAGAACGCCTTCACAGATTCCGACCGGCGGCTGCTCACAACGCTCTCCAACTCAATGAGCGTGGCGCTGGAAAACGCCCGCCTCTTCGACGAAACCCAGCGCCTGCTCAAGGAGACCGAGCAGCGTAACGCCGAGCTGGCGATCATCAACAGTGTGCAGGAGGGCCTGGCCTCGAAGCTGGACATCGATGGCATCTACGAACTTGTCGGCGACAAGATCCGCGAGGTCTTTGACGCCCAGGCCGTGGCGATCTTTCTGTTTGACCACGACGCCCAGCTTGAGTACGAGATGTACGGCGTCGAGAAGGGCGTGCGCTTCCGCAGCGCTGTGCCGCTTCCGTTTGGCCAGATCGTGAGGCGCCTGGTTGCCACACGCCAACCTCTGCTGTTCCGGCGGCAGGAAGAAATCGCGGGGATGTCAAGCGTGGTCGCCGGAACAGAAGAGCCGAAGTCGGGGGTGTTCGTCCCCTTGATCGCGGGCGATGTGGTCAAGGGGTCGATCACCCTGCAGAACGTCGACCGTGAGGAGGCTTTCGACGAGGCCGACGTCCGGCTCCTGCAGACCCTGGCCAACAGCATGAGCGTGGCGCTGGAGAACGCCCGCCTTTTTGACGAAACCCAGCGCCTGCTGGCGGAGACTGAGCAGCGCGCCGCCGAGCTCGCCATCATCAACAGCGTCCAGGCGGGCCTCGCCTCCAAGCTGGACATGCAGGCCATCTACGAGCTGGTCGGGGAAACGATGCGCAGCATCTTCGACGTCCAGGTGCTGACGATCGGGCTCTACGACCACGCCAGGGGGCTCTTGATCCCACTCTATAACGTGGAAAAGGGTCTACGTTTCTACGAAGAACCCTACACCTATGGAGAGATCTCCAGGCGCCTGATCGCCACACGCCAGTCAATTCTCCTTCAGAAAGAGTCGGAGTTCGCGGCGATGGCGTCAGCAGTCACCCCGGGCACCGAGCCGGCCAAGTCGGGTCTCTTCGTGCCCCTTATCGCCGGCGATGAAGTCAGGGGGTTGATCAGCCTGCAGAACGTCGATCGCGAGAACGCCTTCGGCGAGGCGGATGTCCGGCTGCTGCAGACCCTGGCCAACAGCATGAGCGTGGCGCTGGAGAACGCCCGTCTCTTCGACGAGACCGAGCGTCTGCTCAAGGAGACCGCGCAGCGGGCCCAGGAGCTGGCGATCATCAACAGCGTCCAGGAAGCGCTGGCCTCGAAGCTGGACATGCAGGCGATCTATGACTTGATCGGCGACAGAATGCGGGACATGTTTGCCGGGGCGTCCATCCTCATCAGTTCGTTTGACCACGAGAACAGGGTGTCGAATCTCCGCTATGCCTTTGAGGAGGGAGAACGCTTCTACGACGACGAGCCCCTACCCTTCAGTCCGTTGAACCTGCACCTCATTGCCAGCCGCCAACCTGTGGTGATCAACCGCAATGCGATCGAAGCATTCGCAGCCTACGGTCTAAAGCAGATCGAAGGGACGAAGTTCGCCAGGTCCCTGATCTTCGTTCCCTTTGGCACGGACATCCAGGTCAACGGCTACTTCAGCCTCCAGAACATGGAACGCGAGGAGGCGTTCTCCGAGTCGGACGTGAGACTGCTGCAGACTCTGGCGGGCAGCATGGGCATCGCCCTCGAGAATGCCCGTCTGTTCAAGGCCGAGCAGCAGCGCGCCGCCGAGCTGGCCGCCATCAGCACCGTGAGCCAGGCGCTCGTGGCTGAAACCGAGCTCGACAGCCTGATCCAGCTCGTTGGCCGGCAGATGCAGGAGATATTCGCCGCCGATATTGCCTATGTTGCCCTGCTCGACCCGCAAACGAACAGCATCCACTTTCCGTATCACGCCGGCGAGGAGTTCACGACCCTGACCCTTGGCGAGGGGCTGACCAGCCAGATCATCCTGTCGGGCGAGCCCTTGCTCATCAACAAGGAAATCGAGCAGCGCAGCGCCGAGATCGGGGCAAGTTTCGTGGGACGGGATTCCCTGTCTTACCTGGGCGTGCCGATCAAAGTGGGCAGGGAGACCATCGGCGTGTTGAGCGTGCAGAGTACCACGCAGGAGGGGCTGTTCGACGAGAATTCCCTGCGTCTGCTCATGACCATCGCCGCCAACACGGGCGCCGCGATCCATTCCGCGCAACTGCACGCCGAAACGCAGCAGAACGCCAGCCAGATGGCCACCATCGCCAACGTGGGCCGCGAGCTCTCCGCCAGCCTGGACCTGCCCACCGTGGTGCGAACCGTCGTGCAGAACGTGCACACGCTGTTCAAGGCGCGGGACACTGTGCTGCGGCTGACCGATGCCGACGGGCACACGCTGCGCACCGCGCTGGCGATGGGCAAGTATGCCGCTGAATACGCAGACGACGTGATAGCCCTCGGGACCGGCATCACGGGCAGCATCGCCGAGTCAGGGATCGCCGAAGTGATCGAAAAGCTGGAATCTGATCCGCGCGCCGTGCACGTGGCTGGGACGCCTGACGTAGAGGAGACGCCGGAGACCATGATGGTGGCGCCGCTGATCGCCGGCAACCGCACGATCGGCGTGATCTCCGTCTACCAGGACCGCACCGTGGCCTTGTTCTCACCCGTCGATCTTGACTTCCTGATCGGCCTGGGGCGCCAGGCCGCGATCGCCATTGAGAACTCGCGGCTGTTTGACGAAGCGCAGCAGGCCAAGGCCATGGCCGAGCAGGCCAACGAGGCGAAGAGCGCCTTCCTGGCCACCATGAGCCATGAAATCCGCACCCCCATGAACGCCGTCATCGGCATGAGCGGCCTTCTCCTCAACACCCCCCTCAACGACGAGCAGCGCGAGTTCGCCGAGATCATCCGCAACTCCGGCGACGCCCTCCTCACCATCATCAACGACATCCTCGACTTTTCCAAGATCGAG
>JAKOVD010000194.1 GCA_029782215.1 Chloroflexota bacterium | reverse complement strand
GCCAGTGCAGCCGCTAGCGCTGCGCCAGGAACGGTACTTCGAGTGGATGGAAATCGCTCCGCCTGAGGTTCCGACCCTCGATATCCACGAGATCGTCGGTGAGAAGATACGTGCGGCCGCCCAACGCAGCCGCGTGCGTGACCTGTTCGATCTCTATCAGTTCACGAGACTGCAGTTCGATCGCGCGCTCGTGCGGCGCATCGCGGTCCTGAAGTGCTGGGAGACACGCTTCGCTCTTGATCCCACGACCTTTCTTTCAGGAATCCCTCTGGCCCACTACGATTGGATGGACCTACGTCGTCTCGTGCGGCGGGGTGCGGCGGTCAGCCCGGACGAGATCGTTCGGGGGGTGCAGCAGGGATACGCCTTCCTTGGCCAGATGAGCGCCGAGGAAACGCTGCTGGCCGCTGATCCCCATAGACGCCAGCGTCAGGTCTATAGCCACTTGGCAGCGAGCCTCCGGCAACCGTGACGCTGTCATCCTAGTCTCCAACGGGCTCTTTCAAGGTGTATGCACCCAAACCGTTCTCTCGGGGCGTGCTGACTACTGCAGTCAACTGCTCCAATGTGAGCGCTTCGAAGGCTTGATTCCGACGGCCACGGCTGACATCCTCCCGATCTCACCGCCAGATCCCAGGATGTTGTCGTGGTAGATGGCCGCTTGGCAATCTGCCGTGCGTGCTCAGTCCACGATCGTCAGATGGTTCGATTGCCACTTCAGGCTGGAACTCAGCCCTTTGCGCGACCTAACCAAGCCCGCCTTAAGCGTAGTCGAAGGGTTATCGCCCAGCGCATCCCCGTGCCGCCAAAGGTGGAGCCGCCGCAGACGGGCAAGATCATCGCCATCCCCGTGCTCGGCGGTCTCCACCACGACTATCGCCGCGCCGCCTGAGGCCTGATCCCATAGACTGTCGGGTCGCATCTGTACCACGATGAGCGCGCTCTGGTAACGCTTCTGCGCTTCCATTGCCGGCCTAATCGGTGATCTTCAGCAACTCTATTTCATCGCGAGCCGTGATCTCCAGGCATGACCTCGCCCTCTGGACTGATAAAATCGGGGTTGAGAGCCCGACACGAAGGTCTCCGCGAAGCGTTGGAGTCCAATAGGCCGAACGGATGCTCGGATCAGTACGGGTCAATTGCTTTCACACCAAGCAGCCGGCGCATGTGATCCTCAACCTGGCCCCCGCATCAGCGTCGTACCCGCTGCGCTGATGCGCTGGACACTGGGCAAGATCAGATCCTCCAGATGGCGAGCATACGGGATGGTCGTCTGGGTGCAAACGCGGGCATAGCGGCAAGCGATCCCTGCTTCCAGAATGCTCGCCGCGATCTCGCCGGAGAGACCGAAGCCCTCGTAGTCCTCATCCACAACCAGGAGGTGGCGGGTCTTTGTCACCTCGGTGCAGACAGCCTCGCGATCGAGGGGCGCCACGGTGCGGAGGTCGAGAACGCCGGCCGAGATCCCGTCCTTGCTCAGCCGATCAGCGGCGGCCAACGCCCGATGCACGCCAACCCCCAGGCTGACGATCGTTACATCCGTTCCGCCGCGGCGCAGCACAGCCTTGCCGATGGGCGCCGGCGTCCAGGGCGTTGGAACATGGCCGCGCGCACCCTCGCGGGGCACGTCGTAGCGCACGGTCCGGCGCCCGCTCGCGCCCAACATCTCCAGCCACGCCTCTGACAGCAGCTTGTGTTCCAGAAAGACGACCGGTCCGTCGTGGTCCAGGGCCGCCAGCATCAGGCTGCCGGCGTCGGCGGGCGTGGAGGGGACGACCACCGTCAGGCCTGGAATGTGTGCCAACCATCCCCACAGCGCCTGCTCGTGTTGTCCGCCATCCCCGTAGCCGCCGCCGCAGGGCGCGCGCACGACCAAGGGCGCGGTCCAGCGCCCGCCTGAGAAGGTCGCCACCTTGGCGGCGTGGTTGAGCAAGGCATCCATGGCGACGCCGAGGAAGTCGACCATGTAGACTTCCACAACGGGGCGCAGGCCGGCCATCGCGGCTGTCACCGCGGCCCCCAGGAAGCCACTCTCGCTGATCGGCGCAGCCAGGACGCGTTCTGGACCGAACTGAGCCAACAGGTTGCGGCGCAGCAGAGGCGCATCCTCGCCGAAGACGATGATGCGCGGGTCGGTGGCCATCGCCTGGGCGAGCGCATCGTCGATCGCTGCGGAGAACTGCATGGTCTTCATTCCGCATTCTCCTGCATGGCAGATGCCACAATCTCACCGACCTGGCGCGTCACGGCCGCTTCAAGCTCGCGCAGCCGCGCCGGGTCTATGCGGGCCAGATCGTCATGTGTGCGAGCCACCGGGTCATTGCCGCGCTGCCGCCTGGGGTCGCGCAGCGTCGCCGTCGTCGGGGCCATCACCTGGCGTAGCCCTTTCAGGCGCTGCTGCCGCCCCACGCCGCCAGGGCGGACAGATGCGCGCATGAGCGGCCCGAGGATCGGCGGCAGCTCCCGGAGCGGATCGCTCGTGGCGCGCAACAGGGGATACCCCAGGAAGTGGCCTTCGAGGTGGACGCAGCGACAGCGAAGGAAGGTCGGCCCCTGACCGGCGCGGGCGCGGGCGATGGCTTGCTCGGCCGCATGCCAGACCTGGAGAACGTCGCGGCCATCGACTTCGACGGCCTGCACTCCCAGGCCGCGCGCCCGCACACCCAGGTCTCCGCCGGTCACGTGGTCAGAGACGGTGGTGATCGACCAGCCGTCGTCCTTGCAGACGAACAGCACAGGCATCGTCCAGACCGCGGCCAGGTTCAACGCTTCCAGCAGCATCCCCTGGTTCATGGCGCCCTCGCCGAAGAAGGCCACGGCGAGCGTTCCGGGGCGCAGATAACGGGCCGCCAGCGCGAAGCCGACCGCGGCCGGTCCTGCTGCGCCGACGATGCCGGACGAGGTAGCCAGGCACTCCCGCGAGAACAGGTGCATGTGTCCGCCCATGCCGCCACACAAGCCGTCGGGGCGTCCCAGCAACTCGCACAGGATCAGGACGGGATCGACGCCGCGCAGCAGCAAGGCGGCGGTGCCGCGATGATCCAGCGCCAGAGCGTCGCCAGCGCGCAATTGCGGAATGATGCCGGTGATGATCGCCTCTTCGCCGGTGCCCAGGTGCATTTCGCCCGAGATCAGACCGTCGCGCCAGAGCTGGGCGACCACCTCCTCGAATAGCCGGCACCGCAGCATTGACTCGAAAAGAGACCACAGATCAGGTGACATGGCGTCCTCCCATCATCGCCGGGAACACGGGATCTAGATCAACCTCGGTGCGCCCTGGGGTATCGCGCAAGGCATTCAGTTGAGCCAGATCGACGATGAAGCTCAACAGAAGAAGGCTGACCAGGAAGGCCGCCGTCCTCGCCAAGCCAAACACATAACCGTAACCAGCCAGGAAGCCGGCCAGCATCACAGCCGTCAGCGCCTTGTACCACCTGGGCTGTAGAGTGCGTGACCTGACGAAAGCGAGGTCAGCCTTGATCTCGCCGAGCAGATCGCTCATTCTCTGCCTCCGCACGATAGCTGCTGGAGACGCCGGCGCTTGAAACAGGAATCCGAGGAGCAGAAGCGGGCTACAGGTGCTTCGCGCAGGCGCTCGGCCCCACGCCACTGGCGCACGCCATGTGTGGCGTAAGATAGGGCGCAGGGGACCGACCTGCAACGGGACTATTTGGCTGCCGGATCCTGTCGGCCACCTGGCGGCGTGAGTGGAGTATAGCACGGTTGCACTGAGGAAGCCACGCAACTCAACTCGAATTGGGTGCGGTTCACTTTTTCGCGTCCGGCAGAATAGGCGAGTGTCTGCAGCAGGCGCGACCGATAGGCATGTGGCGACAAGGGTGGTTTGGGGGTGGTTGCCAAGGCAGGTGTGGTTTCTGAGGCCTTGCTGGCTGATCAGGGGGGTGGCGCTGGGACCGGTTTGTCTTGGGAATAGCGGCGATAGCAGGGCCGGGCTGGGAAGTGGGATGGCAGCTCCTCGCCGCCATTGGCGCCGTTCGTTGCGGTGTTCCTGCAGGCGCAGGGTGGCGGCAATGTGGGGCCAGTCCTCTTGCCAGCGGTCGCTGCAAACGAGGTTGCACAATGCCAGCATGGGGATGACGTGGGGGCGGGCACCGTGTCAGCCGCTCCCCTTGAGGCGGGCCTCCACCAGCCTATTGCCACTTTCCAGGGCGCCTTCACGGATCGACCAACCGGCGGCATGGAAGGCAGGGTATTGCATGTGCGCCACCCCAGGAGTGCTTCATCACCATCACCGCCGATGGGCCGCATGTGAGCGATGCCGTGGTTGCTGCCCCGATCACGGCCCAGAACATGCTGGTCGCCGGCTATGCCGCCCGCACACCTGACTTCAGCCAGCCGCCGTTCACACCGCTGCTGGGCGAGGCGTATCGGGAGGGGGACCAGTGGCGGTGGAGGCAGCGGTATCTCGAGGTAGTGCAGGGGGAGTAATGAGACGCAGCGCCTCCTCACTGCGAAAGTGCGTCACTATGAAAGTGAGTGGCACAGTCGTTGACATGATCACACCAGCGCCAGAATGATGGCCAGGATCAACGCGACGTCAGCATTGCTCATCGGGGGTGGTTCCCATGGGGGAGCCGGTCAAACAGAAGGCACAAGCATTGCCTCGCCAATTCTGCCTATGCCACCCGCCTGTGGGCGCCGCCGCCCTGAGAGGCTTTCCTCCTTGGTGCCGAGCCAACGCGAAATCCGAATCTTGCAGTCCCAGGGCTTCTCAAAAGTCGCGACAGGGGGAGCAGCAGCCTAGAAAAAGACTCCTTCGGCTGATAGACTGGTGTCGTCCAAAACATCACGTCACAGCAGGAGGAGTCAGGATGGAGTGTATCACAGACGAGGAAGGGGGCGTCGTTGGCGAGTTGGGTGAAGAAAGCAACGTGCGCAGCTTGTACGGGCACATGCAGCGG
>JAKOVD010000192.1 GCA_029782215.1 Chloroflexota bacterium | reverse complement strand
GAGCCATAGTCAAATCTGGTGGATGAGCGGTTTGAATCAGGCGGCGATTTTCTGCTGATTGTTTTCCAGGTCATTGGGTGGATCGACGATGGCGATACCATCCTGAAACCGGACACCCCTAACCACCTCGGGCAAGCGCTTGAAGCCCCCCAGCTTGCGCCAACTTTTCTCCGCCGTCAGCGCCAATTGGAACACCAAGCCGAGCAAGGTGTTCCGGGACACGCAGTTCTTGGTTCGGGTGGTGCGGTGCCGGATGGTGGCGAAGCTCGATTCGATCGGATTGGTGGTGCGAATATGCACCCAGTGCTCGGCCGGAAAGTCGTAAAAGGCCAGCAGGGCCGCCCGGTCTTTGGCCAGCAGGGCGACCGCCTTGGGGTACTTGGCGCCAAAATCCCGCGCGAAGCGGTCGAAGGCCGTGTTCGCCTGGGCCTGGGTCTCCGCCATCCAAATCTCTTGGAGCCCCGCCTTGGCCTTGCCCTGGATGGATGTCGGCAAGGCGTTGAGGACATTAGCGGTCTTGTGCACCCAGCAGCGCTGGTGGCGGGTTTGCGGCCACGCCTCGTCCAGCGCCGCCCAGAACCCCAGGGCGCCGTCGCCGATGCCCAGCGCCGGCGGTGCGTTCAACCCACGCGCTTGCAGATCCTGGAGGAGGGCGCGCCACGACGCCTTGGACTCCCGATAGCCATCCGACAACGCCAGCAGCCGCTTCTCCCCCTGTTCGTTGACCCCGATGAGGACCAGCAGGCACAGGCGGTCGTCTTCGCCGCGCAGGGCCGAATAAATCCCATCCGCCCAGACATAGACATAGTGCTCGTCCGAGAGATCGCGACGGTTCCAGGCGGCATACGCCTCGACCCATTCCGCCTTGAGGCGGCTCACCACCGCTGGCGACAAGCCCTGGGCCTCGTCGCCGAGCAGGACCGACAACGCCTCCCGCATGTCCCCCGTCGAAATCCCGCGCAAGTACAGCCACGGAAGCGCCACTTCCACCCGCTGTGCCTTGCGCACGTACGGCGGTACCAGCGCCGAGTTGAACTTGATCCCGCTCCCGGTCCGATCCCGGACTTTGGGAATCCGCACCGGCACCGGTCCCAGCCCCGTTAGGAGGTCCCGCTCGGGCAGGTAGCCGTTGCGGACCACCGCCTGACGGCCTCTCAGGTCGGTCACGTTCTCGTACTGATCCAGCAACCCTTGCAATTCGGCTTCCACGGCCTTTTCAATCAGCCCTCGGGCACCCTGCCGCAACAGCGCCGTGAGCGAATCCTCAATCGACCCTGGCGTCCCCAACCATCCCGCGCTATCTTCACTCATGGCGTACCTCTTCGTTCGTGCCGAAACCTGATCTCGTCAATCGCATTTCAGCAGGGTACGCCGCCTTCCTTCAACCCGCCCGTACACCAGATTCGGTTATAACTC
>JAKOVD010000167.1 GCA_029782215.1 Chloroflexota bacterium | reverse complement strand
CCACTTCGCCATCGGCGCCGATGACGAACGACTGGCCGTCGAACACCACCTCGTCCTGCCCGCCCACCCAGTGCGCCCACACCAGCGGCAGGCCCACGTCGCGCGCGCGCGCCTGCATCACGGCCTCGCGCTCGGCGCCCTTGCCCTGGTGAAACGGCGAGGCGTTGATGACCGCCAGCAGCTCGGCCCCCGCCGCCTTGGCCTGGCGCGCGGGCTCGGCGTACCAGGCGTCCTCGCAGATCAGCAGGCCCACGCGCACGCCGCCGGCGTCGAACACGCAGGCGCCCTGCCCCGGCACGAAGTAGCGCCGCTCGTCGAACACCTGGTAGTTGGGCAGGCGCTGCTTGGCGTAGGTGGCCGCCACCTGGCCGTTGCAGATCACGCTGGCGGCGTTGCGGCGCTCGCTGATGGTCACGCTGGGACCGCGCGCGTCGCCGCCCACCGGGTGGCCGACCACGATCACCAGGTCCTTCAGGGCCGCCGTCTCACGCGCCACGGTTTGCACGGCCTCGTCGCAGGCCGCCATGAAGGCCGGGCGCAGCAGCAGGTCCTCGGCGATGTAGCCGCAGATCGCGCCCTCGGGCGCCAGCAGCAGGCGCGCGCCCTGGGCGTGCGCGGCGCGCGCCGCCTCGATGATTTTTTGCGCGTTGCCCGGCATGTCGCCGACGACGAAGTTGAGCTGGGCCACGCAGAGGGAAAGGGACATGTCGATGCAGGAAGGTGGGCGTCAGGGGCGAATGGTAGCGAACAGGCACCCAGCCATGATCTCCCCAATAATCGATCGACACCGCTCAGCGACACCGCCTTGCTCCAAGCCGCCACCCCCTTTCGCCAGCAGATCGCCACCGACCCCGGCGCCATCGACGCCCGGGCGTGGAACGCCCTGCTGGCACGCCAGCACGCACCCACGCCCTTCATGCGCACCGAATACCTGGCGGCGCTGCACGCCAGCGGCAGCGCGGTGCCCGAGACGGGCTGGGCGCCGCACTTCATGCTGCTGTGGGACGGGGCGGAGCTGGCCGCGGCCTGCCCGCTGTACCTCAAGGCGCACTCGTATGGCGAGTACGTGTTCGACTGGGCCTGGGCCAATGCCTACGCCGAGCATGGCCTGCGCTACTACCCCAAGGCGCTGGTGGCCGTGCCCTTCACCCCCGTGCCGGGCTCGCGCCTGCTGGCGCGCGACGGCGCGGCGCGCGCGGCGCTGGTGCGGGCGCTGCTGGCGTGGTGTGCGCAGCGCAAGCTGTCGTCGCTGCATGTGCTGTTCGGCGATGAGGATGACCTCGCCGCATGCGAGTCATCGCAACTGATGTCTCGTCACCAGGTGCAGTTTCATTGGAAAAACCAGCACGCATCCACCGGCCAGCCCTTTGGTGATTTCGACGACTTCCTGGCCGCGCTGACGCAGGACAAGCGCAAGAAGATTCGCCAGGAGCGGCGCAAGGTGGCGGCTGCCGGCGTGACCTTTCGCTGGGCGCGCGGCGCCGACATCACGCCGGCGGACTGGGTCTTCTTCTACCGCTGCTACGAGCGCACCTACCTGGAGCACGGCAACGACCCCTACCTGACACCCGCCTTCTTCCAGGCCATGGCACGCGACATGGCCGAGCACTGGGTGCTGTTCATCGCCGAGCGCGCGGGACAGCCGATTGCTTGCAGTTTGATAGCTGTCGACGCAGATCCGGCGCCGGCCAACGTTTCAAAAGGCTCCGAAATCGTGGCCTACGGCCGCTACTGGGGCGCGCTGCAGCGGGTGGACTGCCTGCACTTCGAGGCCTGCTATTACCAGCCCATCGATTGGTGCATCGCCCACGGCGTGGCGCGCTTCGAGGGCGGCGCGCAGGGCGAGCACAAGATGGCGCGCGCCCTGCTGCCGGTGCAGACCACCAGCGCCCACTGGCTGGCGCACCCGGCCTTTGCCGACGCGGTGGCGCGCTTTCTGGCGCGCGAGGACCAGGGGATGGCGCAGTACCTGGAGCAGCTGCAGGCGCGCTCGCCGCTGCGCCACGAACAAGCGTAGAGACTCAGCCCCGGTCGGCCTTGGGCTTGCGCCGCACCGCGCGCGGGCTGCCCGCCTTGTGCACCACCGGCGTGAGCTGCGCCGCCTCGAAGGGCTCGGCCGGCGGGCCGCAGTTCTCGTCGGCCACGCCAAACACCATGTCGGCACCGGGGCCGAAGCGCTCGGGCACGGTCTGGTGCAGCTGCAGCGCCATGTCCACCGGCGGGGTGGAGGTCTGCGACACGATCTGGCCCTTGGCGTCCAACACCGTATAACAACTGGCCTGGGCGCCAGCGGAGGCCAGCAGGGTGGCGGCAAGAAGGACGATGTGTTTCATGGAGCGATTGTCGTACGCACGATCATGCTGATTGCGTGAAGTCTGCCGCACCAGACCCGCTTGTCAAGCCGCCAGCACCCGACGCCCGGTCCGGCGCCCCGTCAAAATCGGTAATAATATTTCAATACTGTTAATAATTGTTGTTTTTTGTTGCAGGGAGGGTATTTGTCATGACATTTGATCCGCACACCATTGCACGCAGGCCGCAATTCGTAGCAAAGGCTTCAGTCATCGCGATCGCAGTCGTGCTCGCGGCACTGCCGTCCATCGGCCGCGCGGATGCTGGCGCGCCGTTGCCCCGTTGTTCGGTGGGCTCGCTGTCGTTCTACCAGGCACGGTATCTCAAGTCGGGAACCGATAATTCCAGCACTCCGCCCACGATTGCGCTCGACCAGGTGACCTTGCCCGCAGCGGCAGGCGATGCCGCCGCCATCACGAATATCTGGACGGGGCAAGGCGCCCCAACGCCGATCAATGCCGGCAGCGCCACGTCGGTAAACGCGGGCGCAACGGTGGCCATGGGCATGCACCCCCAGAACGGCTACATCTACGCCATTCGCGCGACGCAGGGCGACACCGATTTCAGCCAAGCAACTTCGCGCGACTACACGGGCCACATCCAGGTGCTGAAATACGGCACGACCGGCGTGGACAACCTGGGCGTGATTCAAGGTATGCCCGCCAACCGGTGGTTCCAATGGGGTCCCAACGTCAACGCAGCGGCATTCAACCCGGCCAACAACGAGTTGATCATTGGAAACCTGCGGGGTGGCCCTGTCAACGAATTGATTCGGATCAGCGTCGCGAATGATGTGCCTACCTATGTGGGCACGATTACGCTGAGTCAAGCTATTACGGCGCAATCGGGTGACTTTGCCATCGATGCAACGGGCACATACGCCTATGGGATTGCCACCGCAGCTCGCGGATCGAGCAACACCAGCTACCAAGTGGATTTGGCGACAGGCACCGTCACCCTCCTGCAGACAGGTGTTGGCGAAACCTTTTTCGGAAGCTGGGCGCCCTATGGTGGCGCGGCCCGTTTGCAGAATGGCCAGATGGCTTTTGTGGGCGGCTTTTCCACCGCCACGCCCGGCGTTCGACTCATGAGCATCCCCGCAGGGACGGTATCGGACGAATATACGCAGACTCAGACAGCGCAAAGCACGGACGCCGCGGAATGCCTGCCCAAGCTGACGGCCACGCTGCAATGCACGCCGACCGACCTGGTCGACGCCGCCGGCAACGTCTCCACCTGCACCGTCACGCTTGACGGGCCGGCCCCCGCCGGCGGACTGCCGGTGGACCTGACCTTGCCCACCACCAATCCGCGCTACAGCACCACCTGCGCCTCGCCCATCACCATCGCTGCGGGCGCCACAGAGGCGCAATGCACCATCACCGCCACGCCCAACACCGTGCCGGGCGACGGCAACGTAGCCGCCACCATCGCGCTGGCCACGCCACCCGCCACGGCCGACTACGAATTGGGCACGCCGACTGAAGCGACCGTCACGGTGAAAGACGACGACAAC
>JAKOVD010000214.1 GCA_029782215.1 Chloroflexota bacterium | reverse complement strand
GCCCCTACGATGCCCTTGGCAGGGGCTAACTCATGGCACCGACGATTTCCAGCATGCCAGTTCAGACTGCCGTACATACTGCCGTACAGGCTCGGACGCACTAGCTGAAAAAGGTGGCATCAGCCCGAGAGCCGCGCCAATGCTTGTTCTTACTGGTGGGCGGCACAGGGTTCGAACCTGTGACCCCTGCCGTGTGAAGGCAGTGCTCTACCGCTGAGCTAGCCGCCCCTCTGGGAGGGAGGCGCAATTGTAGGCAAATCCTCCCCCGCGATCAAATTCACCCGGCCTCTCTCAACCCCGTTTCCAGGCGATGCACTGGTTGTTTGCCGGCATCGCGCGGTCCTCCTTCAGCGCGAACCCCGCCGCGTGCGCCAGCGCATCCACCTCCTCGAAATCGCGGATCCCGCGCTTCGGGTTTCCGCTCCTCAGCGCCTCGTCGAACTGCGCGTTGCTCGGGCTGGTGAACTGCCCCTCGTAGTTGAACGGCCCGTAGATCACCAGCAGGGCGCCGCGCTTCGTCAGCTTCGGCAGCGCGGCGAACATTCGCTCGACTTCCTTCCAGCCCATGATGTGCAGCGTGTTGGCGCTGAACACCGCGTCGTACTCGCCGTCGGGGGCGGGGCCGTTCACGTCGAAGGCGATCGGCGCCGGCGTGTTGGGCAGCGCCGCTTCCTTCAGCCACAGGCGGATGCCGGGCAGGTTCTCGGCGACGTCGGAGGTCTGCCAGCGCAATTTCGGCAGCGCGGCGGCGAAGTGCACCGCGTGCTGGCCAGTGCCGCTGCCGATCTCGAGCACGTGCCTTCGGTCGGCGAACCATTCGCGCAGCACGGCCAGGATCGGCTGGCGGTTGCGCTCGCAGGCGGCAGAGAAGGGCTTCTCCATGTCTAGAACAGTAGCGCCTTGACGGTCCAGAAGTAGATCAGCAGGCTCAGCATGTCCTGGATGATGGTGGCGATCGGGCCGCTGCCGAACGCGGGGTCGCGTCCGCTGCGCGCGAGCAGCCACGGTAACGCAAAACCGATCGTCGTGGCGCAGGTGCTGGCGGCCAGCAGCGCGACGGCGACCGCCACCGCCAGGTCGGCGTCGCCGAACCACCACCAGATCGGGCCCAGCACCAGCAGCGCCAGCGTGATGCCGATCAGCAGGCCG
>JAKOVD010000146.1 GCA_029782215.1 Chloroflexota bacterium | reverse complement strand
TCCATCGCGCGCAGCGCCTCGCGCCGCGTCTTGCCAAGCTGGATCTCCTGGATCACGCGCCCGAAGGCGAGGGCCAGCTCGTTATCCCACTTCTCGTAGACCTTCGCCATCGCCTGGTCAAAGCCCAGACCGGCATTCACGCAGATCGACATCAGGTCGAGCGCATCCGGCAGAGACTTGATGACCTCCTGCTGGCGGCGCTGGATCTTGCTCGAGAGCACCATCTGAGGGAGAACGAAGCCAAGCGCCGCGCCGCCGAGGCCGCCGAGGATGATGAAAGACGTCTTCTGCTTCGTAACGGCAAAGACCAGAAACAGCAGCGCGCCCATCCCGACCATCGCGCCAAAACGGGCGGCCCAGAAAACGGCGGGCGTCCAGCCGGGCGGATTGCCCGCGAGGTCGAGCTTCTTCTGCGTCTTCTCGAGCGTCTCCGCCGGGGTGAACTGCATCGTAAACTGCGCGAACTTCTGCGCCAGCGGGATCAGCACACGCTCGGTAAACGGCAGCGACATCTCCACCTCTTCGAGGTTGGCCTCGATTTCGGCTGCGCCGCCGTACTCCGAGAGACGCTCGGCCAGTGGGTCGTAATCTGCCCTTGAGTTCCGCATCCCGACGACGATCAGGCCCACAATTGCGCCGATCGCCACGAGAGCGAGCACGATGAGAACGCTCGTACTCATGTACCTATTCCTCTATTCAGGTCCTGCTAGACTTCGATGTCCACAATGCGCGTGATAACAGCCAGGCCGATCGACATCATCGTCAGGCCAACGGCGATCATCGGCCAGCCGCACGGGATGGGCAGCCCCGGAATATACGCGCCGCCCTTTTCCGGGCCATAGAACAGCTGCCCCATGTAGCTCGGGTTGATGACCAGCAGTAGCACCGCCAGGCCAATCGGCAGGAAGCCGATGAGCATGCCCGTGATGCGCCCCTGCGCGGTCAGCGTCCGGATTTCACCCTTGATACGCACGCGCTCGCGGATCGTCTCGCTGATCGTGTCGAGGATCTCCGCCAGGTTACCACCGACCTCGCGCTGAATGTTCACCGCCGTGAACACCAGGTCGAGGTCCTCGCTGTTGATGCGGGAGAGCATGTTGTTCAGCGCCGTTTCCATCGGCACGCCGATGGAGATCTCCGCGACCACACGGCGGAAC
>JAKOVD010000137.1 GCA_029782215.1 Chloroflexota bacterium | reverse complement strand
CCGCTTCTCTGTCTCGTACTCCACATGCGCAATCGCAATCGTGATCCCACGCGCTTTCTCTTCCGGCGCATTGTCAATGCTGTCGAACGCCCGGAAATTCGCCCATCCTTTCAGCGCCAACACCTTCGTGATCGCCGCCGTCAGGGTCGTCTTGCCATGATCGATGTGTCCAATCGTGCCCACGTTCGCGTGGGGCTTCTTGCGCTCAAATGCTTGCTTTGCCATGTGAGGAACAACTCCTTCGATAGATAGACCGGTGTCGAACCGGACTGCGTATGGACGCCGGAACGTGTCCAGCACCGAAATCGTTTAGATGGGAAAAAGACGTGACCGTTTTAGAGACAAATAAGGAGAACCCAGAGCCGATTGGCTTTTTCGACCGGCTCCGCGTTCCCGTCGTGGTTGATGACTTGCCGGTTGAAGCGGGCTGAGTAGAGTCCGTTCTGAAACCGGGCGATCCGGGCGCTGCAAGGCACCCGTCACGCAAACCTAGCTATTCTAGCAAAGGAACAGGGGTTTGCCAAATCCTGGGCAAAAGAAGTCAGCGCCTCGGAGAACCCTCCAACACGGACTTCGAGACGCTTTCGGGAACAGGCGCGTAGTGCACGAATTCCATGCTAAACGTGCCGCGCCCTTGGGTCAGGGAGCGAACCCGCGTGGCGTAGCCAAACATCTCGCCCATGGGAACCTTGGCGCGCACCGCCTGCATCGACTTGGAATGGGGCTCGAGGCCCTCGATCTGGCCGCGCCGGCTGTTCAACTCGCCGATCACGTCGCCCAGTTGCTCTTCGGGAACGACGACCTCGACGTTCATGATCGGCTCCAACAAAATCGGCTTGGCACGGGGCACACCATCCCGGACAGCCAGCGAACCGGCAATACGGAAGGCCATTTCCGAGGAGTCGACCTCATGATAAGAGCCATCGTACAGCGTGGCCTTGATGTCGACGATGGGGTAGCCGCCGATGACGCCCCCTTCCAGGGCCTCGCGGATGCCAGCCTCGATCGCAGGAATGTACTCCCGGGGTACCGTGCCGCCGATGATGCCATTCGCAAAGACGAAGCCACTGCCAGGCTCCAAGGGCTCGAAGGTGACCTTGACATGACCGTACTGGCCACGTCCACCGGATTGGCGTACAAAGCGGCCCTCGGCCTTGACCTGCTGCGTAATGGTCTCCCGATAGGCCACCTGGGGCTTACCGACGCTGGCGCTGACCTTGAACTCGCGGATCATGCGGTCGGCAAGGACTTCCAGGTGCAACTCGCCCATGCCCGAGATCAGGGTCTGGCCGGTGTTCTCATCGACCCGCACGCGGAAGGTGGGGTCCTCGTCCGACAAGCGGTTGAGCGCCTCTGAGAGCTTATCCTGGTCCGCCTTGGTGCGCGGCTCAATGGCCACGCTGATCACCGGTTCGGGGAAGGTGATGGCCTCCAGCACCACCGGCTTGTCGGCATCGCACAGAGTCTCGCCTGTAAACGAGTGCCGGAGGCCGATGATGGCGGCGATATCGCCGGCGCCGATCTCCTTGACCTCGTCGCGCTTGTCGGCGAAGATGCGCATCAGGCGACCAATGCGCTCTTTGCGATCCTTGGTCGCATTGAGCAGCATCTCGCCGCTGCGCAGGACGCCGGAATAAACGCGGACGTAGGCAAGGCGGCCCACATAGGGATCAGTGATGATCTTGAAGACGAGCGCCGAGACCGGCTCGTTGAAATCGGCGCGCCGCGTCACCGTCTCGTCGCGACCTGGCACCAGGCCTGTGATGGCAGGGCGATCCAGGGGCGAGGGCAAGTAGGTGATGGCGGCATCCAACAGAGGCTGAACGCCCTTGTTGCGCAGCGAGGTGCCGCAGAGCACGGGAACCAGGGTTCCGTGCAAGGTGGCCTTGCGCAGCGCTGTCTTCAGCTCCTCGAGGCTGATGCTTTCGCCCTCCAGGTACTTGACGGTCAGATCCTCGTCCGACTCGGCGATGGCCTCGACGAGGCGCTCGTGCGCCACCTGCACAACCTCCACCAGATCGGCCGGCACATCCACTTCCTCGGGATTGGCGCCCAACTCATCGGTATAGACGAGTCCGCGCATCGTGAGGAGATCGACCGCGCCCTTGAAGCTGCTTTCGGCGCCGATGGGGTACTGAACGGGAACGGGGTTGGCGCCCAGGCGTTCGCGGATCATGTTGACCGTGCGATCGAAATCAGCGCCTGTGCGATCCATCTTGTTGACGAAGCAGATGCGCGGCACGCCATAGCGGTCGGCCTGGCGCCAGACCGTCTCCGACTGGGGTTCAACGCCCGCAACCGCGTCGAAGACTACCACCCCCCCGTCAAGGACGCGCAGACTGCGCTGCACCTCGGCGGTGAAGTCGATGTGGCCCGGGGTGTCGATCAGGTTGATCTGATGTCCCTTCCACTCGCAGGTGATCGCCGCCGACTGGATGGTGATGCCGCGCTCGCGCTCCTGCTCCATGAAGTCGGTGACGGTGGTGCCTTCGTCCACATTGCCGAGACGATAGGTGTTCCCTGTGTAGTAGAGCACGCGCTCGGTCGTGGTCGTTTTGCCCGCATCGATGTGGGCAATGATGCCGATATTGCGGATCTTGTCGAGTTGACGGTTGACGGTCATAACTGCAGACTCACAGTAACGAAATGAGTGGATCTGACTCCATGCGACTCCCCGGCGCTCGCAACGAGTGCCGGGGAGATTCTCAGCTCGTTACTGCTACGCTCTAGTAGCGATAGTGGGCGAAGGCGCGATTGGCCTCTGCCATCTTGTGCGTTTCGTCGCGCTTGCGGATGGTGGCGCCCTGGTTGTTGGCGGCATCCAGGAGTTCAGCCGCCAGCTTCTCGGTCATCGACTTGCCGCTGCGCTTGCGGGCATTCTGAATCAGCCAGCGGTGAGCCAGGGCCAGGCGGCGGTCGGTCCGGATCTCGACCGGAACCTGGTAGGTGGCGCCGCCCACACGCCGGGGCTTGACCTCGATCTGCGGCGTGGCATTGCGCACCGCATCCTCGAAAACCTCAATGGCGGGGCGCTTGGCGCGCTCTTCGATCAGGGTGAAGGCGCCGTAAAGGATGCGCTGGGCGGTATTCTTCTTGCCGTTCCACATCATACGGTTGACGAAACGGGACACAGACTCACTGTTGTAGACGGGGTCTGGGGTGGTTGCCCGACGCTGTGGTCGATATCGACGAGGCATGAGCGACTCCTTAGAAAAGGGAGTGGTGAGAAGATGATCCGGGTCTGGAACAAGGCGGGCTGGTGAAACGCACCAGGCCCTAGACACAATGCAAGATGCGGGTGAGAAGGTACATTCGGCGGCACAAAGGCCCTTAACCCATTGGTACCGTACTCACCAGCATCTTGCCGGTGGGATGAAATTGCGGAACAAGGGCGTTTCGCCGCAGCGAGACCCGCAGAAAGCGGGCCGGCCACCGGGAACACGCCGTATGGCAACTGCGAACTCTATTTGCGTTTGGTCTGTGCGACCTGCTGGTTCTTCTTGGCGCCGTACTTGCTGCGTCCGCGCTTGCGATTGGCAACGCCCGTGCTGTCCAGGGCGCCGCGCACGATGTGGTAGCGAACGCCGGGCAGATCCTTGACACGGCCGCCGCGCACGAGCACGACCGAGTGTTCCTGCAGGCTGTGACCGATGCCGGGGATATAGGCAGTCACCTCGATGCCGTTGGTGAGCCGCACGCGGGCGATCTTCCGCAGAGCCGAATTCGGTTTCTTGGGTGTGGTTGTGCGCACCACGGTGCACACGCCACGGCGGAAGGGATTACCCTTGGCCATACGGCTTGTCCTGCCGGTCAAGGCGTTGTAGTTGAAGCGGAGCGCTGGCGCTTTCTCCTTCTTGGGCACGGGCTTTCGCCCTTTGCGCACAAGCTGGTTGATGGTGGGCAAGGTCGGACTCCTGAATACGCTGGCCAGATAAATGCCGGGTGCAGAACCCGGCATCGCGGATGGAAAAGGAAAAGATGACAGTGCGCAGGTCGGGTTCGTCGCCCGACCTGCGACTTTTTAGGTTAGCACAAATGCCGCGGCCTTGGCAAATCCTCCACCGTGGACGCGACGCCTGCCGGCCATCCTAGAGGTCGTCGCCCTCGCCTTCGATCAGCATGTCGCCGTCGTCGCCGAGCAGTGACTCGAAGTCAGGTTCGGGCAGCCCCATCCCCAGCGGCAAGCCCATCTCAGCGATGGCGTCGCTGGTGAAGGAAGCGTCCAGCACGCTGTCCAGGCTCTCGATCTGTTCCTCGGCTTCGAGGGCAGCGGCCTCCTGGATGGCCAGGCGCTGCCGCTCCGCCGCCAGGCGGGCACGGAAGCCGGTGCCGACCGGGATCAGCTTGCCGATGATGACGTTTTCCTTGAGGCCACGGAGGCTGTCGGTGGCGCCGCGGACGGCGGCGTCGGTGAGGACACGCGTCGTCTCCTGGAAGGAGGCGGCTGCCAGGAAGCTGTCGGTGTTGAGCGATGCCTTGGTCACGCCGAGCAGCGTGTACTCGAAGGTTGACGGTTGGCCGCCCATGGCGAGCGACCGTTCGTTCTCCTCGTTCAGCCAGCCCTGGTCGATCAGCTCACCGGGCAGCAGTTCGGTGTCGCCCGGCTCGTGCACGGTCACACGGCGCAGCATTTGGCGCAGGATGATCTCGATGTGCTTGTCGTGAATGCTCACGCCCTGGGAGCGGTAGACCTTCTGAACCTCGTTCAGCATGTAGAGCTGGCAGGCTTCGCGCCCCTGGATGCGGAGCACTTCCTTGGGATTCTTGGCGCCCTCGGTGAGCTGATCGCCGGCGCTGACACGCTCGCCCTTGGCCACACGCAGACGGGCCGAGGGCGGGATCGACTGCTTCCACTCCTCAGAGTCTTCGCGGCGGACGGTGAGAACGCCCTCGTCGAAGTAGACCTCGCCGTTCATAGCGGCGACGATCTCATCACCTTCGAAGCTGCGGGCAACCACCGTATCCACCTGGACGCGGTCGCCATCGGCCACCAGCACGTCGTAGCCATGCGGGATGGGGATGGGCTGGCGCAGAAGCCGGGTATCGGAGACGGCGATCATACGGGTTTCGCCCTCCCAATAGACGTCGAAGATGCCATCGATTTCACTGATGACGGCTTCGCCCTTGGGATTGCGAGCCTCGAACAGCTCTTCCACGCGGGGAAGGCCCTGGGTGATGTCGCCACCAGCCGCCACACCACCGGTATGGAACGTGCGCAGCGTCAACTGCGTACCGGGCTCGCCGATCGACTGGGCGGCAATGATGCCCACGGCCTCGCCCAAATCCACCAGGCCGCCGCGGGCCAGGTCGCGGCCGTAGCACTGCCGGCAGATGCCAAAACGCGCCTCGCAGGTCAACGGCGACCGTGTGAAGATCTTGTCGACCTTCGCCCGCTGAATCTCAACCACGTCATCCTCAAGGAGCATGGTGCCGGACGGGACAAGCACGGCGGCAGTCTCCGGATCAAGAATGTCCTGCAGGGTCACACGACCGATAATGCGCTCGGCGAAGGGGATGCCGGTGACCTTGGAGTCATCGGCCGACAGCCACAGACCGGAAGTCGTGCCGCAGTCCTCCTCCATGATGATGACGTCCTGCGCCACATCCACCAGGCGGCGGGTGAGGTAGCCGGCGTCAGCCGTGCGCAGCGCGGTGTCGGCGAGACCCTTGCGGGCGCCGTGCGTGCTCAGGAAGTACTCAAGGGCGCTGAGACCTTCGCGGAAATTCGAGCGAATGGGCAAGGCGATAATGCGGCCGGAGGGGTCTGCCATGAGGCCGCGCATGCCGGCCAACTGGCGAATGGGCTGCACACCGCCCTTGGTGGCGCCTGATTTCGACATCGCGCCCAACCCTTCGCGCGGGTCCAGGAGCTTCTGCACTTCCTGGGTGATCGTATCGGTGGCGTGGGTCCACAGCTCGACGACCTTGTTGTACTTTTCGTCCTCGGTGATGAGACCACGGCGATACTGCCGCTCAGCCTTCTCCACCTCGGTCGAAGCACGCTCGATAATCGATTCCTTGCTGTTGGGGACGTGAATGTCAGAGACGGCGATCGTGGTGCCCGAGATCGTGGCATAGCGGAAGCCCACGTCCTTGATCGTGTCCACGACCGTGGCGGTCATGTCGGGGCCCAGGCGTTTGTAGCAGGAGGCGACGATCTTGTTCAGGGCGCCCTTGTCCAGCACCTCGTTGATGAAGCGCAGCTCGGGCGGCATGCTGTAATTGAAGATCACACGGCCGACGGTGGTCTCGATGAGGCCGCTCGGCGTTTCTTCGTCCGGAATGATGCCGCGCTGGCTCAGCGTCATCAGGATGTCGCGAAGGTCTCCTGGCTCCATACCAGGAAGCTCCACCAGAGCGCGCCTGCCCTGCTTCTGCAGCAGGGCTACGATGCCGCCTGCCGTCTGGACATTGGCGCTCGCCAGGGCCGCATTCACGCGGTCGTCCAGCTCCAGCTCATCCAGGTCGATCTCATTCAGCCAACTGCGGTAGCGGAAGCGAATCGGCGCGCGCAGACCGATGTGACCCGAGTTGTAGGCCAGGATGACCTCGTCGTAGTCGCCGAAGGCCTTGCCGGCGCCCCTGGCATCCGGGTCAGAGACGGTCAGATAGTAGCAACCCAAGACCATGTCCTTGGAGGGGCCCACGATGGGCTCGCCGGATGCGGGCTTGAGCAGGTTCTTGGTCGAGAGCATGAACTCCCGCGCCTCGCGCACCGCTTCGTCTGACAGAGGCACGTGCACGGCCATCTGGTCGCCGTCGAAGTCGGCGTTGAAGGCGGCGCAGACCAGGGGATGAAGCTGGATGGCGCTCCCTTCGATCAGGGTCACCTCAAAGGCCTGGATGCCCAAGCGATGCAGCGTGGGAGCACGGTTGAGCAGCACGGGCCGGCTCAGCGTGATCTCCTCCAGCACATCCCACACCGCGGGATCCATGCGATCGACAAGGCGCTTGGCGCTCTTGATGTTGTGGGCGAAGTTATGCTCGACGAGCTTGCGCATGACGAAGGGCTTGAACAGCTCCAACGCCATCTTTTTGGGCAAGCCGCATTGATGGAGCTTCAGGTCAGGGCCGGCCACAATGACCGAACGCCCTGAGTAGTCGACGCGCTTGCCCAACAGGTTGCGGCGGAAGCGGCCCTGCTTGCCCTTGAGGAGATCGCTCAACGACTTGAGCTTGCGCTTGCCAGAGCGGCTGACGGCGCGACCGCGGCGGCCATTGTCGATCAGACTGTCGACGGCTTCCTGCAGCATGCGCTTTTCGTTGCGCACGATCACGTCAGGAGCGCCCAGCTCCAACAGGCGGCGCAGGCGGTTGTTGCGGTTGATCACGCGGCGGTAAAGATCATTGAGATCGCTCGTGGCGAACCGTCCGCCATCAAGCTGCACCATGGGGCGCAGGTCGGGCGGGATCACGGGCAGAACGGTCAGGATCATCCATTCCGGTCGGTTGCCGCTCTTGCGGAAGGACTCGACCACGCGCAGCCGCTTGGCGTCCTTGCGGCGGCGCTGCTTGGAGCGGGTGGTGCGAATGCTGACGCGCAGCTCCCCAGCCATTTTGTCAAGGTTGATCTTCTTGACCAGCTCATAGATCGCCTCGGCGCCCATGCCTGCCTTGAAGATGTTGCCCCAGCGCTCTTCCAGATCGCGGTATTCGCTCTCAACCAGCAGATCAGCCTCGCGCAGGCTCTTCAGTTCCTGCATCTGGATCTCAAGCTGCAAGCGGGCGATATCCTTTTGTTGATCGATGACGTCGTAGATGCGCTGCAGGACTTCTTCTGCCTCACGGCGGTGCGCATCGCGCTTGGCAGCCGCCAGCGCACGCGCATTGTCGATCCTCTGCTTGCGCTCGAGGTCGAGGTCGTTCAGGCGATCCTGCAGGGCCTGGTTGAGGGTGTCCTGGTGCTGGCGGTCGACGGTGTGGCCGGCTTCGATCAATGGCTGGTCCCGCCACGGCAGCAACAGAGGCTCGGCAAGCTTCTTGCCCATCTGCGCAACCAACAGGTCCTGGATTTTGCGGCCCACAACCGTGGTCACCTGGTTGGTGCTCTGTTCCAGCTCCTGCTCGGCGGCATCCACCTGCGCCGCCTCTTCATCATCCACCGCGGCAATGGCGTTGTCGCGGGCGGAGACCACGGCCTGGATCTGTCCACTGAGGTCGGCTTCGATCCGGGCGAATCGGGCCTGCAGCTCGCGGTCAAGACGCTGCAGGGCGCGTGCCCGCTGCTCTTCGTCAACCTTGGTGATGACATACTGGGCGAAGTAGAGGACGCGCTCCAGGTTGCGCGGAGAAATGTTGAGCAGGAGGCCCAGGCGGCTGGGAACGCCTTTCACATACCAGATGTGGCTCACGGGTGTGGCCAACTGGATGTGTCCCATGCGCTCGCGACGAACCCGCGAGGGCGCCACTTCCACCCCGCACTTATCGCAGACAATGCCCTTATGGCGAATGCGCTTGTATTTGCCGCAGTAGCACTCCCAGTCCTTGGTTGGTCCAAAAATGCGCTCACAGAACAAACCATCACGTTCGGGGCGCAGCGTGCGATAGTTGATCGTTTCCGGCTTCAGCACCTCGCCGTAGGACCAGTCCAGAATCTTCTCAGGCGACGCAAGACCAATGCGAATGGCATCAAAATTGTTTACTTCCACGGAAAACCTCCGATAACTGTTCAGGCAGGAGTGCAGCGCACCGGGTGATGCGCTGCACCTGCGGTGCTAGTCGCGGCCGGCCATAGGGCCGGGGGTCGAAAGGCTGAAGCCAAGATTGGGCAACTGCTCGGTGCTGTCTTCCTTGGTGAACTGGATGCTTTCGTCGTTCTCGTTGTAGACCTCGACGGAAAGCGCCAGCGATTGGAGCTCCTTGACGAGCACCCGGAACGACTCAGGCACCCCAGGGGGCTGGATAGCCTCGCCCTTGACGATGGCCTCGTAGGTCTTGACGCGACCGGTGACATCATCGGACTTGACGGTCAGCATCTCCTGGAGGGTGTGCGCCACGCCGTAGGCTTCGAGCGCCCACACCTCCATCTCGCCGAAGCGCTGGCCGCCGAATTGGGCCTTACCACCCAACGGCTGCTGCGTAACCAGACTGTAAGGACCGGTCGAGCGGGCGTGCACTTTGTCTTCGACCAGGTGGTGGAGCTTGAGCATGTAGATGACGCCAACCGTCACGGACTGCTCGAAAGCGTCTCCCGTCTTACCATCATAGAGGACCATCTTGCCCGTGGTAGGCATGGGCAGACCGACCTGCTTCGAGAACGCCAGCGCTGCCTCTTCCAGGGCGTCACCTTCCAGTTCGGCAGGATCGCCGCCGTGGTGTTTCATCCACTCGCGGAGGCAGAGTCCGATCGCCTGCTCATTGGGCTGGGTGCGTTCCGTGCCCATACGAGCATCGTCTTCGAAGGTCATGAGGTAGTCATAATCGTAGCCGCGCTCGGTCAGCCATTGGCGCAGGACCATGCGCCGGGCATACAAGCGGTCATGGTACATGCGCTCGCCGTCGATGTCCTCGTCGTCGCCGAGCAGGTGTTCCAGGTAGAGCAGGCGGGCTTCGTCGTCATCTTCGACGTCGGCAAAGGCTTCCTGATCCTCTTTGCTGGCGATCCACTGCCACGCCGCTTCGGTGGTGTCGCGCCAGGCTTTGTCGATCAACCAGGCGCGGGCCAGCTCGGACTCGATCTCGCGCTCAGAAGCGCCATCGAACACCGGCGTGTTAACGCGGAAGCCGAGGCGGGCGGCCGCCCAACCCAGGTGCGTTTCCAGGATTTGGCCGATGTTCATGCGTGCGGGCACGCCCAACGGGTTGAGGATGATGTCGACAGGCGTGCCATCCTCGAGGAAGGGCATGTCAGCCTCAGGCACGATGCGCGAAACCACGCCCTTGTTGCCGTGGCGACCGGCCATCTTGTCGCCGGCCGTCAGCTTGCGGCGCTGCGCCACACTCACGCGCACCATCGCCTCAACGCCTGCCGACAGATCGCGGTGGTTGTCGCGATTGAACTCGCGCACTTCCACCACCTTGCCGCGCTCGCCGTGCGGCAGACGCAACGACGAGTCTTTCACCTCGCGGGCCTTTTCACCGAAGATGGCGCGCAGCAGCTTCTCTTCTGGCGTCAGCTCCGTCTCGCCTTTCGGGGTGATCTTGCCGACGAGGATATCGCCGGGCATCACCTCGGCGCCGATACGAATCACGCCGGTTTCATCCAGGTTCTTCAGCGCTTCTTCACCCACGTTGGGAATGTCACGCGTGATTTCCTCGGGACCCAGCTTCGTATCGCGAGCTTCGACCTCGTACTTCTCAATGTGGACCGAGCTGAACACGTCCTCGCGCACCAGGCGCTCGGAAACGAGGATGGCGTCTTCGAAGTTGCCACCCTCCCAGGAGAGGAAGGCCACGACCACGTTGCGCCCCAAGGCGAGCTCGCCGTCATCCGTGGAGCTGGAGTCGGCCAGCACTTGCCCTTCGCCCACATTGTCGCCCTTGAAGACGACCGGGCGCTGGTTGATGGAGGTCGACTGGTTCGAACGGTCGTACTTGCGCAGGGGATAGGTGCGGCGATAGCCATCCTCTTCCTCGACCACAATCTCCGTGGACAGGACGCTCACCACGCGACCAGCGGCCTGGGCCACCACCACGTGACCCGAGTCCACGGCCGCGGCGTACTCCATGCCGGTGCCGACCACCGGGTTCTCAGGCTGGATGAGGGGCACCGCCTGGCGCTGCATATTCGAGCCCATCAAAGCGCGGTTGGCATCGTCGTGCTCGAGGAAGGGAATCAGCGCCGTCGACACCGACACGATCTGCTGCGGCGAAACGTCCATGTACTGCACCCGGTGCGGGTCTTCCAGCTCAAAAGTCTGGTTGCGCCGGACCGAAATGCGGCTGCGGAGGAAGTGGCCCTTGTCATCGAGGGGTGTCGAAGCCTGGGCAATGGCATACCGATCTTCCTCGTCCGCGGTCAGGTAGACGATGTCGCTGGCCGCCACGGGCTCGACGGAAAGCTTGGGCAGGGTATCCGCCTTCTCCGCCAGGCTCAGGGCCAGGGTTTCATCGATCACCGTGCCTGCGGCAGCGAGCACGTCGCCGCCTGCCGGATCGATAACGTCCTGGGCAAGGATGTGCCCCACGCTCTGGAAGGGCTCATTCTCCACGTCGCTCAACACCCGCCGGTAGGGCGTCTCAATGAAGCCATACTCGTTGATGCGCGCAAACGTGGCCATGGACCCGATCAAACCGATGTTCGGGCCTTCCGGGGTCTCAATGGGACAGATGCGGCCGTAGTGGGAATGGTGAACGTCGCGCACCTCGAAACCTGCACGCTCGCGGCGCAGACCACCTGGGCCGAGAGAGGACAGACGCCGCTTGTTCGTCAGCTCGGCCAGGGGATTGGTCTGGTCCATGAACTGGCTGAGCTGAGAGCCGCCGAAGAACTCGCGCACCGCAGCCACGACGGGACGGATGTTGATGAGCGACAGGGGGCTGACCTGCTCGGGGTCGCGAATGCTCATGCGCTCGCGGACGACGCGCTCCATACGGAGGAGGCCGACGCGCAACTGATTCTGGACCAGTTCGCCGACGGTCTTAACGCGCCGGTTGCCCAGATGATCGATGTCATCGTCGCGTTCCACGCCGTTGTTGATGCGGATGATCGTGCGAACCACGGCGATGACGTCATCCTTGGTGAGGACGCGCTGGTGCAGCGGAACATTCAGCTCCATGCGGCGGTTGAGCTTGTAGCGGCCCACCTTGCCCAAGTCGTAGCGGCGGGGGTTGAACAGCAGGCTGTCCAGGTGGGAACGGGCATTGTCGAGGGTAGGCGGATCGACAGGGCGCAGGCGCCGGTAGAAATCCAAAAGGGCTTCATCAGGCGTGCGCTTGTCAGGGTCCTCGCGTTCGATCGTCGAAAGGATGTACTGGTGTTCCGGGATGTTGTCATCGTCCTTGAACAGATCCAGGATCTCTTCGTCGGATCCGTACCCCATCGCTCGCAGCAGGATGGTCACGGGCAGCTTGCGCTTGCGATCCACCTTGACCGAGATCACATCGCGCTTGCTCGTCTCCATCTCCAGCCAGGCGCCTCGGTTGGGGATGAGCTTGGCAAAACAAAGCTTGCGCCCCGTCTGGCGATCTTCCTCTGCCGTGAAGTAGACGCCGGGAGAACGGATGAGCTGGCTCACAACCACGCGCTCGGCCCCGTTATAGACGAAGGTGCCGTTTGCCGTCATCTGCGGGAAGTCGCCCATGAACACTTCTTGTTCCTGGATCTCGCCCGTCTCACGGTTGACCAATTTCACCTGCACATAAAGAGGGGCGAAAAAGGTCGTATCGCGCTCGCGGCACTCTGCTTCGGGGTATTTGGGCTCACCAAAACGATAATCACCGAAGTGAAGCTCCAAATTCTTGTTGTAAGAGATAATGGGCGATATCTCGTCAAAAAGCTCGCGCAGCCCCTCTTCCTGGAACCAACGATAAGAATCGAGCTGGACCTTGATGAGCTGCGGTAGAGGCATGACCGCCTTCAGACGGGCATACGATTTGCGTTTGGCGCCGCGCGGGTAGGTTGTGTTCGAAGCCATAAAGGATGCTTACTCCTCGCCACTTGCTGGCTATCGGCGAAAAATGAAAAACTCAGCGGTCATTGCTGTCGGACGTTGACGGCTGAGTGTGCGTGAACAAACTCATTTCGGTGCCATTCACCTCGAATACATTTTGCGGAGAGGCGGGCCAGTGCATCGACGGGCAAGCTGGCAACCGAGTTTTCTGATCGCCTACGGACGCTCCCACCCACACGCGCGGTTAGCCCACCGATCACTTCTCGGCGGGCACTGCCTGGACACAGCTTGATCGCTGTTTGTGGACGTGTGAGATGTAACAGAATTGACGGCCTGACGGGGACAATGGGTTACCGATCGGTTGCCGCAATCCTGGCGATGACGCGTGGGTGTGGATGGGAAGGATGTAGAGCAGAGACAAAGCGAATTTATAGACTACCACAAATACGTACCATCGTCAATACCTGATCCGTGGTTCGCGCGTGAATTTTAAGACCTGCTTACAACGACCCTCTTTATGAGGGCGCCGGCCCCCCGATTCTTACCCGGCAGGCGCCGTACCCAGTCACTGCCCTCTCCAGCGGCCGTTTGCGCCGGCAGGCAAGGCTGCGCGTTCGCAAAAAGGTCTTGCAATCAAGATAGCGATATGCTAGACTGTGGTGGAAAGTGGTAGATTGTGGTAGATTGTGGTAGAAACGGTCATGTCCTCAGGTACTAACCCCGATCTCGCCAAAATCGAACAAATGTTCTTAGGCGAACACGATCGCACCCTTGATGACAAGGGGCGTCTGATCTTGCCTGCGCCATTTCGCGATGCGCTTGGCAACCGGGGCGCCGTCATCACACGAGGGCTGGACCGCTGCGTTGTTCTCTTTCCCAGCGATCACTTTCTGCAGTGGCGTGACAAGATCGAGCATCTGCCCCTGACCAGCGGCCAGGGTCGTGCGCTCAAGCGCCACTTCTACTCTGGCGCCGCCGTGGCCAACACAGATGGCCAGGGTCGCGTGAGCATCCCACCGTTTCTGCGTGAATACGCAGGTCTTAGCGGCGCCGTTGTCGTTTCCGGCTGCAGCACCTATATCGAGATATGGGACGCAAAGCAATGGAGCGAACAACGAGCGCGGTTTGAAGAAAGCGGCGATGATGTCGCCGCATGGGATGCTTTGGGGATTTAGTCCTAAAGCAGCGGTCCTCCACAGGTAGTGACCGACTGTACGAAAGTTCGACATACCGTCATCTGCGAGGCTCGTCTCGGCGTCGTAACGTCAACCTATTGCTGTCGCGCAACAATGAGTAATTACTTGTCTTTTCGAGATATGTGTATACTACAGGGGTACGAACCGCGACAAGCAGGGTATCCCTGGTTATTGACGCGGAAGACGGCACACAAGGTAGAGCGTGAAGCCGCAACCACGGTTCACGCTCCAGTTCTTTACCAAGAGGTTCTACATACGCTGCAACCGCGACCGCAAGGCCGCTACGTCGATGCCACCCTTGGTGGGGGTGGACATGCAGCAGGCATCCTCGAGGCCTCAGCGCCTGACGGCCGCCTGCTCGGACTGGATGCGGATCCCCGAGCCATTGCACGAGCCCGGGAACGCTTGCTCCCCTTTGGTGACAGGGTGGTGTTGGTACAGCGCAACTTCCGCTTTCTGGCGGAGGTGGCGCGGGATTCCGGCTTTGGCGAGGTCGACGGGGTTCTCCTCGATCTGGGCGTCTCTTCGTTCCAGCTAGATGATCCTGCACAGGGTTTCAGCTTTCTTCGTGACGGCCCGCTGGACATGCGCCTCGATCCCTCATCGGGGATGTCGGCTGCGGATGTCGTCAACGAACTGGAGACTGAGGAACTTGCCGACATCATCTACCGCTACGGCGAAGATCGCTACGCCCGGCGGATAGCCAGGGCTATCGGCGCCCACCGGCCGTTCACCACCACAGGCCAGTTGGCCGAAGTGATAAGCCGGGCGGTAGGAAGCAATCGGGAAGCTCGGCTGCATCCTGCCACCAGGACGTTCCAGGCCCTCCGCATCTACGTCAACGACGAGCTCGGTGCTCTCGAGGAAGCCTTGCCTCAGGCCACAGCCCTGCTGCGGTCCGGCGGGGTGATGGCGGTCATCAGCTTCCACAGCCTGGAAGACCGCATCGTCAAGCAGTACCTGCGGCGCGAAAGCAGCGATTGTATCTGTCCACCTCACATACCGGTCTGCCAGTGCGGGCATAAGGCCACGCTGACCGAACTCTATCGTCGGGGTCTTCCCCCTTCCCCCCTTGAGACCGCTCAGAATCCGCGCAGCCGCAGCGCACGCTTACGTGCTGCGGTCAGGTTGTGATCTGAGTTCCCCGGCATTAGCTGCCAGCATCATCCGCCAGCATTAGGAGACGAACCATGTTGCAGAAGTCATCCCCCACTTCTCCCTGGCTCCTGGGCGCTCAAACGCCCGAACGCCCCCCCCTGCGCAACCAGCAGCGACGGGCCCTTTTTGCCATGGCCTTGATCGCCGGAGTTGTGCTGCTGCTTTGTCTTTATGTTTATCAGGCGTCACGCATCACGGTCACGGACTATACCGCTCTGGACTATAGCAGACAGTATGCGAGATTGCAGCGCGAGAACAGCAATCTCCTGGTCAACTATGCCACTGAGCAAAGCATCGCCAAGATGTCGGCGCGAGCAGTGGCAGCCGGTTTTGGACCGGCGCGATCAGTCCAATATGTTGCCGGTGTCTATGGTGTTGGCGCTGGCGAATTGAATAACACAGGCGTGACGCCAACGCCTGTCACCGTGACGCAGAGGCCGCAGTGAGCACTGACTCCAACGGCCTCTATCGGCTGCGCCCGGAGCCCGGCGAAGAGACCGCTGCGACGCCCGCGCCGGACACCCCAGCGCCCGCGCCGGAAAGACCGGTGTGGCGAGTGTGGGCGATCCTGTCGTTTCTTGCCGCCTTCGCCCTGATCCTCGTCTTCCAGCTCGTGCGCTATCAGGTCGTGCTCCCCGCTCGCCACGTGGTTACCGCTGGCGAAAAGGCGGCGCAAACAGCCAAACTGGAGATGTTGCCGCGGGGTGTCATCACCGATCGCAATGGCCACCCCCTGGCGTTGGAGGGTTACGTCTATCAAGTCCACGCGTCCCCGAACGCACTTGATGGGGACGAAGATCTCGCCAAGACGGCGGCGGTCCTGGCGCCGATGCTGCGCAAGAGCCAGGCCGAAGTTGCCGCCCTGCTCAACCAAAATCGGAAGGCGGTGTACGTGCCGCTCGGGCCCGTCGATCAGGCGGCAGGGGAAGAAATCATGTCGTGGCATGCCGCTACGGTGACAGCCGTGGCCGCGCCCCAGCGCATCTATCCTGAGGGGCATCTCGCTTCACACCTGCTCGGCTTCGTCGCCAAGAATCGCATCGGCTACTACGGCGTTGAGGGCAAGTTCGACGCCATTCTCCGTGCGAACTCCCAGGTCCCGCGTCTGGACGAGATACCCCAACTGGATGAGGCCGCCAGAAAGGCGGCGTTTGCTTCTCTGCCCAAGTCGGTCTTTATTCCTTCATATGTGCAGCGCGACCTGGTGCTGACGCTCGACCGGAACGTGCAATACATGGTGGAGAGAGCCCTGGAGCGATCGATCCGCGACTACCAGGCTGAAGGCGGCACGGTCATCGTGCTCGAGCCCCGCAGCAGCGCCATCGTCGCCATGGCCTCCTGGCCCGACTATGATCCCAACGATCACACGCAAGTTCCGAGCCCAAATGTCTACATCGATCCGGCTATCAGCCAGGTGTACGAACCCGGTTCGGTCTTCAAGCTGATCACTTATGCCGGCGCGCTCGATGCCGGCGTCATCACCCCCAAGTCCAAGTTCAACGACACCAAGGTCCTGGTCTACGGCGGCCAGCAGATCCGTAATTGGGATGACCTGGGACACGGCGAGGTCACGGCAACCGAGGCATTGGCAGAATCGCTGAACGTGACCACGGCTCAGGTGGCGGTGGCAATGGGGCGCAACACATTCTATAGGATCGTACAGTTGTTCGGCTTCGGCCAGAAATCAGGCGTTGAGCTCGCCGATGAATCGCCGGGCATTGTGAAGTTCCCCAACAAGGGCAACTGGTATCCGGGAGACCTGGCAGTGAACTCTTTCGGCCAGGGCATCAGCGTCACCCCTCTGCAGATGGCCAACGCGGTGGCCGCCATTGCCTCCGAGGGCGTGCTCTACCAGCCCCACATTATCAGGCAGATGGTGATCGGCAACAAGGTCGAAACGATCCGGCCCCTGCCGATCAGCCGCGCCATTTCGCCGGAGACGGCGCACACCCTGACCAGCATGATGGTGGCTACCGTACAGCGCACACCGGGGCTGGACATTAAAGGGTATTCCATCGCCGGCAAGTCAGGGACGGCCGAGATCCCACTGCCCAGCGGCTACAAGGACAAGTACACCATCGCTTCGTTTGCGGGCTTCTTCCCCGTCGACGCGCCGCAGTTTGTCATTCTGGTCAAGCTCGTGCGGCCCAAGACATCGCCCTGGGCTTCGTATACGGCAGTGCCTCTCTTCCGCGAGGTGCTCGAAGGCCTGATCCAGTTGTATGCCATCCCCCCTGACGCGGTCCGCTTGCAGGCAACGACAGGAGCGCCCGCGCCATGACGCTGACCCTGGCCGACATCTACGCCGGCCTCGGCGGGCAACAGCCTTCACCCGCGTTGGCTGCTGTCGCCGTCAGTCGTTTTGAGATCAACTCCAGGCACTGTGTGCCTGGAAGCTGTTTTGTGGCACTGAAAGGCGAGAACACCGACGGGCACCTCTACATCGATGCGGCTGTGGCGCAAGGGGCCGTGGCTGTCCTGGCACAAACCGCGCCGGGCAGTCACGCCATGACCATCATCGAGCCGGATCGCGATCCCGCACCGGCTCAGGTCTCGGGCGCGGTCCTCTTCCTGGTGGCGGACACCCTGACAGCGCTGCAGCGGTTGGCGGCCTATTGGCGCCGGCGCCACGATCTCGCCGTCGTCGGCATCACCGGCAGCGTCGGCAAGACGTCGACCAAGGAACTCGTCGCTTCGGTCCTGCGTCAGCAATTCCATACGCTGTGGACCGAGGGAAACCTGAACAACGAAATCGGCCTTCCTTTGACATTGCTGCGCCTGGAGCCAAGCCACCAGGTCGCCGTGCTGGAGATGGGCTTTTACGTGGAAGGAGAGATTGCGGCGCTCTGTGCTCTGGCGGAGCCCCGTATTGGTTTGGTCACCAACATCGGCCCCATTCACCTGGAACGTGCCGGCAGCATCGAAGCCATCTTTCGCGGCAAGGCGGAGCTGGTGCAGGCGCTGCCGCCCGACGGCCATGCGATCCTCAACTGGGATGACGACCAGGTGCGTCGGATGGCTGGTCTCACTCCGGCGCCGGTCTATCGCTACGGCCTGACACCCGAAGCCGATCTGTGGGCCGACGAAATCAGCAGTGAAGGACTGCAGGGCATTCGTTTCCGCTTTCACGAGCGCCTGCCCCAGGGCGGCGAGAACACGCTGCACGTCCACCTACCCCTGTTGGGCCGCCACTCTGTCCATACGGCCCTGCGGGCCGCCGCCGTGGGCCGGATCTTTGGCATGGCCTGGGAGGACATCCTCCGAGGTCTGGCGGATGTCAACGCCCAGATTCGCATCGAAATCGTTCCTGGCCTGCACGGCTGTACCTTGATTGACGACACCTACAACGCCAGTCCACCCTCGACCATTGCCGCCCTCAACTTGCTAGCCGACCTCAATGGCCGGCGGATCGCAGTCCTGGGCGACATGCTTGAACTCGGTAGTTACTCGGAAAGCGGCCATCGCATGGTAGGACGCCGCGCCGCGGACGTTGTTGACACGCTGGTGACCGTCGGTAACCTCTCCCAGTGGATTGCGGATGAGGCAATTACCGGCGGTCTTCCCCCCGCCAGCGTGCAACACGTCGCGACTCCTTCCGAGGCCATCGACGTTCTCGTCCGCATCGTCCAGGCCGACGATTGCATTCTCATCAAAGGCTCGCGCGTGCTCGGCATGGAGAGCATCGTCGAGGCCCTCAGCGCTCCTGGCATCGCCCGCTGATTTCGTTCCCCCGTCATGTCGTATTCACTCACCCTCGGCGCCCTTGCTTTCTTCCTGGCCGTCATCTGGGGTACGCCCCTCATCCGTCTGCTCAAAAACCAGCAGATGGGCAAGCGTATCCGCCTGGAAGGTCCCCAGTCCCACCAGGTGAAGGCGGGCACTCCCACGATGGGTGGCATTCTGATCATTCTGCCCGTGGTCTTTATCACGCTCGGCCTGAACCTGGCCAACCTGCTCGGGTTCACCTTGATCGGCGAATCCGTCCTCGTACCGGTCCTGGCGCTACTGAGCTTCGGCGCCCTGGGCCTGCTGGATGATATCGCCGGCGTTCGCCGCCGTCGCGGTGACGCCCAAGGGTTGCTCGCACGGTCCAAGTTTCCCTTGCAGCTCGTGCTGGCCGCCATCCTGGCCCTGTTGATGTATTTCCGTCTCAACGTCCACAGCATCGCTCTGCCGACCGTGCCACAGCGCATTGACATCGACGGCCTGTGGATCGCGCTCGCCGTCTTCATGATCGTGGCGAGCGCCAACGCCGTGAATATGACGGATGGACTGGACGGACTCGCCGGCTCCATCGCCGCCGTCTGCTACATCGCCTACGGCGTGATTGCCTACCTGCAGGGACAGGTATGGCTAGCCGCCATCTGCCTCAGCATTGTCGGCGCCATCTTTGCGTTTCTCTGGTTCAACGCCTATCCGGCCCAGTTGTTCATGGGCGATGTGGGCTCGATGGCCCTGGGCGCCACTCTCGCCGTGGTGGCCCTGATGACGGGGCAATGGCTGCTGCTGCCGATCATCGGGCTGCCCTTTGTGGCCGAAACCCTTTCGGTCATTCTCCAGGTCACCACGGCCAAGTTCAGCCGCCGCTTCCTGGGTCGCGACATCCGTCCGTTCAAGATGGCCCCACTTCACCACCATTTCGAGCTGGCAGGGTGGTCGGAAACGCATGTGACCCAGCGCTTCTTCATCGTTGGCCTCATCTCGGCCATGTTCGGCATCGCCCTGGCGCTGCTATGACCCCACCGCTGTCCGGACAGTCTCTACTGGTCGTCGGCCTCGCCCGTGAGGGCGTCACCGCCGCGTCCTGGCTGGCTGGCCGGGGGGCAAGGGTCACGGTGAGCGACGTGCGGCCGGCCGCTGACCTGGCCGAGTTGCTGGCAGTGATGGCGGCAAAGGGCGTCGCCGTCAGGCTGGGGCCGCAGACCCCAGACCTGCTCGACGGCATGGACGCGATCGTGGCCAGCCCGGGCGTACCCCAGGATCATCCCCTCTTCCTGGCAGCGCGCCAAAACGGCATTCCCGTCACCACCGAAACAAGGCTCTTCGCCCAGCACTGTCCGGCCCCCATCGTGGGCATCACCGGTTCGAGCGGCAAGACCACAACCACCACGTTGACCTGTCACATGCTCGAGGCTTCTGGTTTCCGGACGTGGCTGGGGGGCAACATCGGCGCCCCGCTGCTCGGCCGCGAGGAAGAGATGGCGGCAGATGACCGCGTCGTGCTCGAGCTCTCCAGCTTCCAGCTCCTCTACTGGCAAGGAGAAGGAACGCCGGCAGCGCCCGGCGATGCCATTCCCTGGCATGATCGGCGCGGGATCAGCCCGCACGTTGCCGCCGTGCTCAACGTGACACCCAACCACCTGGACCGCCATCCCTCGATGGCGCACTATGCGGCAGCCAAGGCCAACATCCTGGCTTACCAGACACCCGCGGACGTGGCCGTGCTCAACCGGGAGGATGCCGTGACGGGCGCCTGGGCAGCCGCCAACCAGGTCACGATTGCCGCAGGAGCAGGCCAGGAGGCCGTTCGCTTCGACCTGGCGGGGCGGCAGGTCACCTTTGGCCTGGCGACGGCGCCTGCCGGTGACGGCGCCTGGTGCGAAGATGGCTGGGTGTGGTGGCGCTGGCAGGGCACGACACAGCCCGTTCTGCCGCAGCGTGAAATCCAGTTGCGCGGCCAGCATAACCTGGCCAACGTGCTGGCGGCCTGCTGCCTGGCCGGCGCTGCGGGCGCCCAGACCGGGGCGATGCGCCAGGTGGTCGCCGCCTTCCGCGGCGTCGAGCACCGGCTGGAAGTGGTCCGCAGCCTCGGTGGCGTCCTCTGGATCAACGACAGCATCGCCACATCGCCGGAGCGATCCCTCGCCGCCCTGCGCAGCTTTGAGGAACCGGTCATTTTGCTCGCAGGCGGCCGCGACAAACACCTGCCTTGGGACGCCTGGGCTGCCGAGGTGCACCGATCCGTGCGCGCCGTGATCACGTTCGGCGAAGCCGCTGCCCTCATTGCCTCGGCGCTGGAGCCCGCGCCGTCCGGCAGCAGCCTCGAGTGCGTCCGAGACGCCGGAAGCCTGCCGCAGGCCGTCCTCAGCGCCCGGCAGATCGCCAGGGAGGGCGAAGTGGTTCTCCTTTCCCCTGGCGGCACCAGCTACGACGCCTATGTCGATTTCGCGGCCCGCGGGCAGCATTTTCGCGACCTGGTCGCCGCCCTACCTGAAACCTGACTCTCGCAGCGACAGCATCGTTTCCCCCTTTCACGCCCATGAACCGAAGTAAGTCCGTCGAGTCTGATTTTGACTACCTGCTGCTCGTGCTGATCACGGCCCTGGTTGGATTTGGCCTGGTCATGGTGTTCAGCGCCTCGTACGACCTGGGCTACTCCAGAGCCGATCACAACGTTTTCTACTACTTCGTCAAGCAGTTGTTGTGGGTCGTTCTGGGGGCAGCCGCGTTTGGCATCGCGGTCAGCATCGACTACCGCACCTGGCAGAGCTGGGCTGTTCCCATTCTTGGCGTTGCACTCATGATGCTGCTGTTGGTTCTGGTCGTTGGCGGCAAGAAACTGGGCGCCGTCCGCCAAATCAGCAACGGTTCCATCCAGCCCTCGGAATTCGCCAAGCTTGCCATCGTCATCTACATTGCGGCCTGGTTGGCATCTAAAGGCGAGCGCCTCAAGAGCGCCAGTGTCGGGCTGCTGCCCTTTGCCGTTCTTCTCGGCCTTCTGGTCGGGCTGATCCTGCGGCAGCCGGACATCGACACCTCCGTGGTGATCGCCTTCACCGCCATCGCCATGTTCTTCATCGCCGGCGCCGATCTCGTCCAGGTGTTGATCGTCGTGATTTTGGGGGTCGTGACATTTATCGTGACGATCAAACTCAGCCCTTATGGTCTCGACCGCATCAAGGCCTATCTCGATCCCCTGGCCAACGCCGCCAAGAACGAACATATCGCCACCGCTCTGGACGCTCTGGGCAACGGAGGCTTTTTGGGACGCGGTCTGACGGAAAGCACCACCAAGGTGGGCGCTGTACTGCCAATGGCGCACTCAGACAGCATCTTCGCCGTCATTGGGGAGGAGTTGGGGCTTTGGGGCGCCCTGCTTGTAGTGGGGCTTTTCCTCTTCTTCGCCTACCGCGGCACGCGCATTGCCCTGCGCGCGCCGGACACTTTTGGGACCTTGCTGGCCTTTGGCATCACCACCTGGTTGGTCTTCCAGGCCTTCATGAACATGGGCGTGATGACCAACACGCTCCCGCCATCAGGCCAGACCCTGCCGTTCTTTAGCTATGGAGGATCGAGCATGGTTGCCAACCTGGTGGCCGTGGGCATCCTGCTCAACGTTTCCCGAGGGGGCAGAGGAGGCCTCCGACTTGATGCGCTTACTGGTTTCTGGCGGCGGAACGGGTGGTCACGTGTACCCGATTCTGACAGTCGTCGCGGCTCTGCAGAACAGAACCCCGGCTACGCCCGCACCACCCCACGCGGGCGCTAGTTCTGATCAAGGCGCAATGGCAATCCGCTTCGCCGGCACCAGCGATGGAGTCGAAGCGGCGCTCGTCGCGCGCGCCGGCCTGGAATTCGTCCCCATCTCCGCTGGGCAGATGCACATCCGCAATCCCCTGCGCCTGGCCCGCAACAGCGTCAGCATGGCCAGGGGCGGCGTGCAGGCCCTGCGGCTGATGCAGCGCTGGCGTCCCGACGCCCTCTTCGTCACGGGAGGCTATGTATGCGCGCCCGTGGTCTGGGCCGCCAACCGGCTCCGCATCCCCATCCTGATCTATCTGCCTGACGTGACGCCGGGCATGGCGGTCAAACGCCTGGCTCGCTACGCTCACCGCGTCGCCGTCACCTTCCCCGAGGTGGCCGCCCATTTTCCGGGGAAGGCGGTTGTGACCGGCTACCCCGTGCGCCCTGAGTTGCAGGAGCGACGGCTGAGCAAAATGGAGGCGCGCCGGGTGTTTGGGTTGGACCCCGAACGAGCCACGGTCCTCATCTTCGGAGGCTCGCGCGGCTCCCGTTCCATCAACCAGGCCACGGCGGCCATCCTCCCCGACCTGCTGAAGGAAGCGCAGGTCATCCACATCACTGGCGACCTCGATTGGGAGGCGGCACAGGCACGCGCCGAGGATCTGGCGCCAGACCTTCAGGACCATTACCGCCGTTTTCCCTACCTCCATGACGAGATGGTTGCGGCCCTGAGCGCCGCCGACGTCGTGGTGGCGCGCGCGGGTGCTTCGACGCTGGGGGAGTTTCCGGCCCTGGGCCTGCCTGCCATCCTGGTGCCGCTGCCCATTTCCGGACAGCACCAACTTCCCAACGCTCACTATCTCGCCGACCGCGGCGCGGCCGTGATCGTGATGGATGACGACCTGAGCGCCCGGCTGCTGCCCGAGCTCAGAGCCCTGCTCGGGCAGCCTGAACAACTGCAGGCGATGAGCACTGCCAGCGCCGCCCTGGCCCACCCGGAAGCCGCCGACCGCCTGGCCAGCATCTTGCTGGACCTGGGACAGCCGCAACCCACCCCCCGACCATGACTATCGCCGTCGAGACCGTCATTCTCTTCCTGCTCATCATCGGCCTGTTCGCCTTTTTGGGCTTCAGGCGCGGGTTCATCGGTGAGCTGGTGAAGTTCGGTCTCATCCTTCTCGCCTATGCCGTGGGCCAGAAGGACATGTTGGGCGGCATCGTGATCCGCGTCATCAACAGCATCTGGCTGATCATCCAGATCCTTATCAACGGCGGCATCAGCCTGATTCTGTCAGGCGACCTGAGCAGCGAGAAACTATCCCAGACGCTGAGCGGCGCCAAGACGGCCGGTCCCCTGATTCCGGCGACGTCGGGCAATTCGCTGCTCTTCATTCTGATGATCGTCCTGATCGTCTTTGCGTTCATCGCCAGCTCGATGGTCAAGAGAAAGTCGAGCCGCCTGCTGGGCGTCTTCATGGGCATCGTCAACGGCCTGGCGATCATCTACATCTTTCGCCCCTATCTCACCGGGACGCCCCTCCTGCCACCGCTCAACGCCACCTCGCCGCTGCAAGGCATCGCCTCCCTCTTCAGCATGGCCTTCGACCTGATGTTGGTGCCGCTGGATTGGCTTCAAAACACCCTGGGCGTCTATTTCGTTCCCTTCCTCATTGTCGCCATCGTTCTGATTCTGCTGAAAAGCCTTCGCAGCTAAGAGCACGTATGGGCCCCATCGAAATTCTCTGGCTCGCCATCGTCGTCTTCTTCGTGCTGATTGCCTTCGTGCGCGGCTATACGCGCGAGCTCGGAGTCACGACGATCATCTTCGGGGCGCTGTTTCTCATCACCTTTTTCCTGCAAACCTACCTTCCTCGTTTCATCACCTTCATCACCGGCGAGCTGAGCATCCAGGTCACCGAACGGCAGCTCCAGCACTTCTACTCCATCTTCTACAGCCTGCTCTTTCTGGTGATCGTGTTCTGGGCTTACGCCGGTGAAACGCTCACCTTCCAGGGCAAGCAGCCGAAAGGCGCCGCCGGCTTTGTATTGAACCTGTTGGTGGGTCTGCTCAACGGCGTCCTTGTCGCCAGCACCCTCTGGTACTTCCAGGACTTCTATAAGTACCCCGCCGCCGACTTCAAGAACGCCGCCGGCCAGCCGATCCTGATGACTCTGCCGCTGACCCCCACCGCCCAGGCGCTGGTGCCCATGCTGCCCGCCCACGCGATTCCGCCCATCTTCTGGGGGGGCATGATGCTGCTCATGCTCATCGGGAGGGTCAGGAAATGATAATGAGCGACCTGCCCGCCACCCTTTCAGCCACCGCCCCATCCTGGGAGGGTCTGTTTGGCTTGCCTATCGAACAGCGACGGCGCCATCGCCTGCACCTGATCGGCATCGGGGGCACCGGTTTGGCGCCCATTGCCAATGTGCTCGTCGAGCTCGGCTATCAGGTCAGTGGCAGCGACCAGGCGCCGTCGCCGCGCACCGAGGCCCTCATGGCCCGGGGGGTGCGGGTGGGCATCGGCCATGACGCCGCCCACCTGACGAGTACACGGGCGCCCGCGCTGCCCGACCTGGTTCTGGTATCTTCGGCCGTTCCCAGCGGCAACCCGGAAATCCAGGCGGCTCGCCGCCAGGGCATCCCTGTCGTCAAGCGCAAAGAGCTGCTTGGACCGCTCACAAACAACCGGCAGGTGATCGCGGTGGCCGGGACCCACGGCAAGACCACAACGACCGGAATGATCGCGCATGTTCTGCAGGGCAGCGGCCTGGCGCCGGGCTACATCATCGGCAGCTCGATTCCCGGGCTGGGATTCAGCGCCGCCGGCGCCGGTCCGCACTTCGTGATCGAAGCCGACGAGTACGACAACGCTTTCTGGGGACTGCGGCCGCAGATCATGGTCATCACCAACATCGATTGGGACCACCCTGATTTCTTCCCCAGCGCCGAAGCCTACGAGGCCAGCTTCAGCCACTTCGTCGAACAGCTACGACCTGGAGGTTATGTCATCTACTGCCAGGATGACAGCCGCACGCGGGCGCTGGCAGAACGCTACGGCGACGATCACTGGCTGGGATACGGCGCCCGCGCCGATGCCCAATGGCGCATCCAGGATGTGGACATCACGGCCAGCGGGACCGGCTACCAGGTACGCAGTCCAGGAGGGGGCCTGACGCGGCTCGATCTCTGTGTTCCCGGCTATCACAACGCCCTCAACGGCGCCGCCGCACTGCTCGTGGCCGGGTTGGTAGGCATCCCCGATGCGCGCAGCGCCGATCTGTTGGCGACGTACCAGGGGGCCGGCCGCCGCTTCGAGATCAAGGGGGAGACGAATGGCGTTCTGGTCGTGGACGACTACGCCCACCATCCCACAGAGATTCGGGCGACGCTTGCAGCAGCCCGCGCCGCCTATCCCGACCGCGAGATTTGGGCGGTCTATCAGCCCCACACCTACAGCCGCACCCGCACCCTGCGGGACCGGTTTGAGGGCGCCTTCGGCGCCGCCGACCATGCGCTGATCACGGACATCTATGCCGCCCGCGAACCGTATGATGCCAGCGTGACGCCGGCCCAGGTCGCAGCCGCCAGCCGTCATCCTGACGCCCGCAGCAGCGGCAGCCTCGAAGACACGCTCGATGAGCTTGTGGACTGCCTGCGGCCAGGCAGTCTCGTCGTCATTCTCAGCGCCGGCAGCGCCACCCAGCTTGGTCCGCTGCTGCTCGAACGCCTGGCTGCGCCTCATGTCGAAGCCAGCGACCCACACCATGACTGAAGGCCCCCTCTCCGCCTCCCTCCTGTCCGCGCTGGCGCCTCACGGCCGCCAGGGCGTCCAGAAGAACGCTGCCCTGGCGCCGTATACGAGCTTTCGCATCGGCGGCCCTGCTGCGCACCTGCTGGTGGTGGAGCGTCTTTCGCACCTGGTGGCGGCGCTGTCGCTCCTGTATGAGCGCCAGATGCCCTTTCTCATGCTCGGCGGAGGCACCAACGTCCTGATCAGCGACGCCGGCGTACGTGACCTTGTCATTCTCAATCACTGCCGCCAGGTGACGTGGCCGGCCGCCACCGCTGCCGTCCCGCATGTGCACGCCGAGAGCGGGGTGGCGCTGGCCGGCCTGGCCCGCACCGCCATCAAACGCCACCTCGGCGGCTTGGCCTGGGCTGCCAGCATTCCCGGTACGGTCGGCGGCGCCGTGGTCGGCAACGCCGGCGCCCACGGCGGTTGTATCGCCGATAACCTGTACAGCGCCAGCCTTTGGGAAGGCGGCCTGGTGCACGACGTGCCGGCTGCCGACCTGGAATATGCCTATCGGCGCAGCCGCCTGAAGGGCAGGGTCGCCGCCGCCGGCCAGGGGGCTGTCGTTTTGGCGGCAACCTTCCACCTCAAGAACGACCCCGCAGGCGAAGACGCAGTGCTGGCCGACCGCTTCATCGCCCACCGGCGCCGCACCCAACCCATCGACAAAAGCGCCGGCTCCATCTTCCAGAATCCTGCCGGTGACTATGCCGGCAGACTCATCGAGGCCCTGGGCCTCAAAGGTTTCGCGATCGGAGACGCCGCCGTCAGTCCCCTGCACGCCAACTTCATTATCAACCGCGGCCAGGCCACAGCCGCCGACGTGGTGCGCCTGATGAATCACATCCGTCTGGCGGTCTACGAACAGTTCGCCGTCGTCCTGGAGCCGGAGATCCTCTTCGTGGGGGACTGGTCCGTGGGCCCCACCCTCACTCCCCTGCCCAAAGCTTGAGCCGCGACGCAAGCTGCCGGCGACTTCAAGCGCTACGCCCCAACCATCACTATTTATGTCAAGCAAATTGCGCGTTGGTGTTCTCTTCGGCGGCCGTTCCGGCGAGCACGAGGTCAGCCTGAGCAGCGTCCAGGCGGTCCTGAAGGCCATGGATAAGGAGCGCTACACCATCGTCCCCATCGGCATCGACAAACAGGGCCGCTGGCTGTGCGAAGGCGATCCCCTGGAACAGCTCATCTGCGGGGGCAGCGCCCCGGCGGAGGCGCCGCTGTGGCCGCGGCCAGAGCAGTTGGCGGGCATCGACGTTATCGTTCCCGTCCTCCACGGCACCTTTGGCGAGGATGGCACGCTGCAGGGTCTGCTTGACCTGGCCGGCATCCCCTACGTGGGATGCGGCGTCCTGGCCTCGGCCCTGGCGATGGATAAGGCCGTGTCGAAGATGGTCTTTGCCGCCCACAACCTGCCCCAGACTCCCTGGCAGGTTGTCTGGCGTGAGGTCTGGGAAGCCCGGCCCGATGAGGTCATCAGCCATCTGGAGGCGAACCTGGCCTATCCCATGTTTACCAAACCGGCCAACCTGGGGTCGAGCGTAGGCATCAGCAAGGCAAGCGATCGCAGCGCTCTGAGGGCAGGGCTGACGGAAGCTGCGGCCTGGGACCGCAAGATCGTGGTCGAGCAGGGCGTGCCCTTTGCCCGCGAGATCGAGTGCGCCGTGTTGGGCAATGAGGAGGCCATCGCCTCCATACCGGGAGAGATCGTGCCCAGCAACGAGTTCTACGACTATGCCGCCAAGTACGTCGACGGCGCCAGCACCGAGCGCATCCCGGCGCCGATCAGCGCCGAAATCGCCGCCGCCGTGCAGGAAATGGCCGTGCGCGCCTTCCACGCCGTGGATGGCAGCGGTCTCAGCCGTGTGGACTTCCTACTCAACAATGCCACCGGCGAGATCTTCCTGAACGAGGTGAACACCATGCCCGGGTTTACCAGCATCAGCATGTACCCGAAGCTATGGGAAGCCAGCGGTGTGCCCTACCCGCGCCTGATCGACCGTCTGATCGAGCTGGCCCTGGCCCGTCATGCCGAGCGCTCACGCAATCGCACCCTTTTCACGGTGCCCACACGCACGGAAGCCTGATGCCTCCCTATTTCCGCAGCAGCCCCACTTCCCGAACAGGCAGGTCCGCCCCCGCCGCGCCGGCGCCGCGGCGCCGTCCTACCCGGCAGCGGCGCTTCGAGGCGCCGTCCGTGCCGATCCTGAATCCGCGGCGCTTGCTGAACAACACCTCTGGCGCAGGGCCAACGGCCGTGCGTCACCCCGTCCGCGTCGGTGTACGGCCCAAGGCCGCGCGGAGAAAGTGGAATGTCAGCCACGTTGTGGCGACAGTGGCGGTATTTGGAGTGATCGCAGCATTCGTGTACGTTTTCATCACTCCTGACTTCTACATCTATAATGCAGACATTCAGAGCGCTCGTTACACTCCAGCCGACCAAATCTATCAACAAGCAGCGATCAACGGCTTCAGCGCCTTCTTTATTGACCCCGCTCAGGTGGCAGGCAGGTTGGAGCAACTTCCGCACGTCCGGCACGCCGTCGTACGCTTGAACTTGCCCAATCGTGTTCAGATCCTGGTGGAGGAGCGTGAACCCACCCTTCTTTACCAGGTGGCAAACGATGTCAAATGGGTCGATGACGACGGTGTGATGGCGCCCGTTGTCGCCGATCAGAAGGGGCTCCCAAGGCTGATCGACGATGCCGCTGCTGCGCGCCGTGACGAACGCCATCTCGACCCAGCCTTGCTGCAAGCCATCCGCCAGATTGCGACCAATGTGCCGCAGGTCAACACGTTTCGCTATGAAGCGCCCTATGGTCTATTCTTCATCAGCCCGGAAGGCTGGCGAGTCTATCTCGGCAACGCCGACGACATGGCCAACAAGCTGGCCACATGGGAAGCCATTCGTCCGCAGCTCCTGAAGCAGAAAGCGCGCGTCCAAGAGGTCGACCTCCGCTATCACACACCGTACTGGCGCTGATATCTCACCCGCATCGCTGCCGAGGCCCCGAGACCCTGTGTCCGATTTGATCACTGCCATCGATGTAGGCACAACCAAGATCTGTACCTTCATCGCCGACCAGACGCCTGAAGGTCGTCTGCGCCTGCTTGGCGCCGGCTTGGCGCGCAGCCAAGGCATGCGCAAGGGCGTGGTGATCAACGTGGCGGCGGCAACGCAGTCGCTGACCGAATCGATCGAACGGGCAGAACATGACGCCAACGTCACTATTCGCAATGCCTACGTGGGCATCGTCGGTGGCCACATCTCTTCACACAACGGCACCGGCGCCGTCGCGATTCCGCGCGGCCGCAGCATCACCCGGCACGATGTCGACCGCGCCCTTGATGCCGCCCGCGCCATTCCGATCCCGTCGGATCGCGAGATCATCCACACCATTGCACGCAGTTTCACCGTCGATGAGCAAGAAGGCATCCAGGTGCCCATCGGCATGCACGGCTATCGTCTGGAGGTCAACGCCCACATCATCACCGGCGCTGCCACAGCCATCTCCAACCTGATGAAGTGCATCGAGAGCAACAACATTGGCATCGACGAGATGGTTCTGCAGCCGCTTGCCAGCGGCGAGGCGGTTCTCACCGAGGAAGAGAAGCAAAGTGGGGTTGCGGTGGCCGACATCGGCGGCGGCACCACCGACATCGCCATCTTCCTGGGTGGCTCGGTGTGGCACACGATCGTGCTTGACATTGGCGGTGACAATCTCACCCGTGACCTGGCAGTGGGCATGCAGACGCCCTTTGAGGCCGCCGAAATGCTCAAGCTGCGCTATGGCCATTGCCTGCCAGAGAGGATCGCGGCCGACGAAGTGGTCAGCGCTCCGGCCTTTGGCGATGCGCCGACCCAGGCCGTCTTCCGGCGCGATATCGCCGAGATCCTGCAAGCGCGCAGTGAAGAGATCCTGGTGATGATCCAGCGGGAGATCAAGCGATCAGGCTACGATGGGCTGTTGCCCGCAGGCGTGGTCTTGACCGGCGGCACCGCCCAGCTTCAAGGCATGAAGGATCTGGGAAGGCAGATCTTCCGCATGCCCGTGCGCATCGGCGTTCCGGCCAGCATCGGCAATGTCCAGAAACAATGGCTGACGCCGGCCTTTGCCACCGGCGTTGGCCTGCTGCTGTGGGGTCAGAAGATCGGCCCCGCCGACCCGCAGCGCAAGACGACCGGCTTGTCATCCGGCCTGCGCGTTTGGCTGCGAGGCTTGCTGCCGGGCTAGGCGGCCTCATGCTTGCGCCGCCCCCATCGCCCGCAGGCCGCTCGTGTGGGGGCTTGAGCTTTTGCTCAGTCTCCGTTATGATTCGCTTCGCATAGAGTACCCCAACCATCATCCTTCGCTACTACTTCCCCCAAACCCGTATTTGGAATCTGGCAGCAAGTGTTGTGAGCTTTCCATCCCCAGCCTGGAGGCAACCCATGACCAAGAGCAGCAGCAAACCCTACGTCGAGAACCTGGCCCAAATCAAAGTGCTCGGTGTCGGCGGCGCCGGCAGCAACGCCGTCAACCGCATGATTCAGGAAGGCATCCAGGGCGTTGAGTTTGTCGTCGTCAATACCGACGGCCAGGCGCTCATGATGGCCGAAGCGCCGCTCAGGGTGCGAATCGGGGACAAGCTCACGAAGGGTCTCGGCTCGGGAGGCAACCCCGACATTGGCCAGAAGGCAGCGGAGGAATCGGCCGAAGAGCTGAAGGAGCTGCTTAAGGGCGCAGACATGATCTTCATCACGGCCGGGTTGGGCGGCGGCACCGGCACAGGTGCGGCGCCCGTGATTGCCAGGTTGGCACGGGAGACGGGCGCCCTGACCATCGGCGTGGTGACTAAGCCCTTCACATTCGAGGGCGCCAAACGCCGCCAGTTGGCGGAAGAAGGCGCCACAAACCTGGCCCAGCATGTGGACACCCTGATCGTGATTCCGAATGATCGCCTGCTGCAGATCGTGGACAAAAAAGTCAGCATGCAGATGGCCTTCGCCACGGCCGATGACGTGCTGCGCCAGGGCATCCAGGGCATCAGCGAGCTGATCACGATCCCCGGCCTGATCAACCTCGACTTTGCCGATGTCCGCACGATCATGAGCGAAGGCGGCGCCGCCCTGATGGCCATCGGCGTTGCCCGCGGGGACAACCGGGCTGCAGACGCGGCGGAATCCGCCATCCACTCGCAGCTCCTGGACATCAGCATTGATGGCGCCCGCGGCATCCTGTTCAACGTCACGGGCGGGCCAGACATGAGCCTGTTTGAGGTCAATGAGGCGGCCGAAATCATTCGCCGCACCGCCCATCCCGAAGCGAACATCATTTTCGGCGCGGTCATCGACCCTACCCTCAAGGAAGAGATTCGCATCACCGTGATCGCCACCGGCTTCGACAATACCCATGCCAAGCCGCAGCAGCAGGCGACCGCAAGACCGCCGATTCCTTTCCCCCAGAACTACGACAAAGAGAACATCGAGATACCGGCTTTTCTGCGCCGCGCCCGCGGTGGGAACAGCCAGTAAGCGACCGTCATCAGGAGAGGGAGCGCCTGGAACTCGCCGGCCGGCGCTTCCTCTGCATCTGTCTTCGTGCTGAACTGTGGGTGCGCCCTAACTTAAAATTACGCGCCGTGTCGCAAAATTGCCGGAACAGGGGGCTTGTTTTTCGCGTGAGCCCATGCTATACTCGGCATCCCAAGCGTACTAGCGATTGTGTTTATGTAGAGAAATGGCACTAGATATAGTGTAATCGTCTGCTCCTATGCTGTTAGCTTGGCGGCGCGATTCTTAATCCCTCCAGCAAAACTGCATGGCCGGTTCTGCCCGATAGCCCCCGATCTGAGGACTCTCCAGGGCTGCAAAACGCCAAATAGAGAGACTTATGAAGTGTCCCCATTGCGGTCATGATCAGTCGCGCGTCCTCGATACGCGTGAGTCTGGCGATGGCATCCGGCGCCGCCGCCTGTGCGCGAACTGCGACGAACGGTTCACGACCTATGAGCAGGTCAGCACTGCCGTCCACATCGTCAAGTCGGATGGCCGGCGCGAGCCCTTCGACCGCACCAAGCTGCTGAACGGCATCCGCATCGCCTGCGCCAAGCGCCCCATTGCCATGGCGGAATTGGAGCGCATTGCCGATCAGATCGAAGAGCACATCCACGGGTCCGGCAAAGCAGAGGTTCCCAGCAAGGTGATCGGGAACATGATCCTGGACCGGCTGCGGACCATCGACCCGGTTGCCTATATTCGCTTCGCCACCATCTATCTCGAACTCCCCGACCTCGAAGCCGTGCAGCAGGAAATCAACCGGCTCGTGGGTCACAGCTAACTTCACCTCTGAGGAGAGACCATCGCATGACCGACTTGATTGGCGCCAAGACGGCAATTGGGCCTTTTCCGGACTATGTGCGGGATGACAAGATTCGTCTGTCGGCCAACAGCCTGGAGGTGCTCCGGCGACGCTATCTGCGGCGGGGACCGGACGGCAAGCCAGCAGAAACACCGGCGCAGATGTTCTATCGCGTGGCTCGGCACCTCGGGGCGGTGGAAGCGGAGTTCAACGGCGACGTCGACAAGACCACGCAGGTCTTCTTTGATCTCCTCTCGGGACTGCGCTTCTTTCCGAACTCGCCCACCTTCACGGGAGCAGGGACGCCCCTGGGACAACTGGCGGCCTGCTTTGTCCTGCCGATCGAGGATGACATGGGCAAACATCCCGATGGTATCTTCCAGACGATGCGCAATGCAGCCCTGATCCAGCAGACCGGCGGCGGCAACGGCTTCAGCTTTGGACGCCTGCGCCCGCGCGGCGACAAGGTGCTCACTTCGGCAGGAGTGGCCACCGGCCCGGTCGGATTCCTGGAAGCCTATGACAAGGCCTTCGGCGTGATCGCCCAGGGCGGCACCCGCCGCGGCGCCAACATGGCGGTCCTCCCTGTCCATCACCCCGATATCGAGGAGTTCATCATTTGCAAAGCCGAAGAGGGCAAGATCGCCAACTTCAATATCTCGGTGGGCGTTACCGATGACTTCATGAACGCAGTCAAGGAAGACTCGCAGTTTGACCTGGTCAACCCGCGCACCGGAGAGACCTGGCGGACTGTCAGGGCGCGCGATCTCTTCCATACGATTGCCACCTATGCCCACCGCAACGGCGAGCCCGGCGTCCTCTTCCTTGATGCCGCCAATCGCACCAATCCGGTGCCGCACCTCTACGAGCTGGAGGCCACCAACCCCTGCGGCGAACAGTGGCTGGGGCCTTATGAAAACTGCTGCCTGGGCTCAATCAACCTTGCCCTCCATCTGACTGACGACGACCGCATCGATTGGGAGGGGCTCCAGGCGACTGTTGCCCAGGCGACCCGTTTCCTGGACAACGTCGTCGAGGCCAATGCCTACGTGCCCGCCGTGCCGCAGCTCAAGGAGGCGGCCCACCGGGTGCGGCGCATCGGCCTGGGCATCATGGGCCTGGCCGACGTCATGTACGTTCTCGGCGTGCGCTATGGCTCGGAACAAGCGCAGGAGCTGGCCGCCCAGATCATGGAGTTCGTCCGTTTCCACGCCATGCACACCTCGGTTGAGCTGGCGCGGGACCGCGGTCCCTTCACGGCCATTCGTGGTTCCATCTATGATCCGGCACAGTTGAAATGGGAGCCGCCCACCCCGCTCACCCCTTACCGGGCTGACTTCGGACGCCCACCCCTCAACTGGGACGCCATCGTCGCCGGCATCAAGGCCCACGGCATCCGCAACGGCGCCCAGACCACCATTGCCCCCACGGGCACCATCGGCACCGTGACGGGAACCGAAGGCTATGGCTGCGAGCCGGTGTTCGCCCTGGCCTACACCCGCTACGTCAAGGAAGCGAGCGGCGATGTGGCCCTGACCTATGTCAGCCCCCTCTTCATCAGGGCCCTCGACGCAGCCGGGATCTACGGCGACCGGCGCGACCGCATCATCGACGAGATCCTGCACACGGGCACCTGCCAGCACGTCGGCGAGCTCCCGGCCGATATCCTGCATGCCTTCGTGGTCAGCCAGGATGTGACCGCCGAAGAGCACGTCCTGATGCAGGCGGCGCTGCAGCGCTTCGTGGACAATTCCATCAGCAAGACCTGCAACTTCCCGCCCGAAGCCACGATCGAAGAGGTCGAGACGAGCTATCTGCGGGCCTGGGAGCTGGGCTGCAAGGGGCTGACCGTCTACGTGACCGGTAGCCGCCAGGAGGTTGTGCTGGAGACCAAGGCCACGGCCGAGGCCAAAGGCAAGCAGGGCGGCGGCGCCCCGGCGCCGGCAGCAGAGGCTGAGCCTGCGCCCGCTCCCATCCCGCCCCGCAAGCGGCGCCCGGATCGCCTGCACGGCTTCACCTATCGCCAGCCTACACCGCTCGGCACGGCCTATATCACCGTCAACGGCACCGAAACCGGCGAGCCTTTCGAGGTATTCCTCAACGTCGGCAAGGCAGGCTCCGACGTAGCCGCGGTGGCTGAGGCCCTGGGCCGGTTGATGAGCTACATCCTGCGCATGCCCAGCCCCCTGGAGCCCGGGGAGCGCCTGCAGCAGATCGTGTACCAGTTGGGCGGCATCGGCGGCGGCCGTCCGCTTGGCTTCGGCCCGCAGCGAGTGCGCTCTCTGCCTGACGCCATCGCCCAGGTGTTGTCTGAGTACCTGAACGAGGCTGAGGCCCAGGCCCTGGCCAAACCGGCGCCGATGAGCGCCGAGCAGATGGAACTGCCCCTGACGCAGATCGGCGACCTCTGTCCTGACTGCGGCCAGGCCACTTTCCTCTACACCGAAGGCTGCCGGAAGTGCCATAACTGCGGCTACAGCGAATGCTGAGCGGCTACAGCAAGTGCTGAGCGGCAGCGAACACAGCATCCTGCTCGTCACAAAAAGGCTGGGGCAATGCCCCGGCCTTTTTTGTGAAGTGAATTCTCCCACCCCCGTAGTAAGAATGACTCAAGTCGCTACGACAAGACAGCCGCGAGAGATGCGCCGGACGCGTTTCCGGCCCTCCGTGCTATAATCCGGCGACGCTATTCCACCCCTTCCTCCTTTAGACCATGCGCAACCGAATTCTACTCGCCCTCGCTTTGCTCATCTGCCTGGCCGCTCCCGTGTTTGCCCAGGAGCCAACCGGCCTCAAGTCCCTTCGCATTGCCCTCTGGCCCGAGTTTGACGACCCGCGACTGCTGGTCATCATCGACGGCGAGACCAACCAGCCAGGCCAGACCGTGGTCATTCCCGTGCCGGCCGAGGCCGAGGTCAATGCCGTGGCTGCCGCCGGCGCCGACGGCAACCTGTTGAATCTGCAGTGGGAGAACGTCAAGGGGACCGACGGCGGCAACGCCGTGAGCTTCAAGCCCGCACAGACAGGCTTTCGGCTCGAATACTACGTGCCGCTTATTACCAAGGGCAGCCAGCGTCTTGCGAATTTCAACCTGCCGGCCAGCTATGTCAACGCTACCAAGGTCGATATCGAGGCCCTGCTGCCGCCCAGCGCCACTAACATCGGCAGTGACCCCGCCATGCAGCCGTCAAGCCCTTCCGACAACGGCGGCAAGGTGTATCTCCGCTCCATCGGGGCGGAAGCTGGCGGCGCCGCCATCAAACAGAACCTGACCTACGACAATCCCACCGGGGCCCTGGGCGTTGCCGAGGACGCGCGCGCCACACAGGCCCCTGCCCAGGCGACGCCGGCGCCCGCACCGGCAACGGCGACAGGGAGCGGCACATCCTCGCGCACCCTCCTCATCGGCTTGCTCGGCATTGCCGCCGTCCTCCTGGTGGGTCTGGGCTTGTTCGGGCTTTGGCGCACGCGGCAGGCGCCTGCAGAGCCAGCCGCCGCGGTCCCAGCCAGGACCGCACGTGCGGCCAAAACGGCGGGGGCAAAGCCTGCGGCCGGGGCCGCCGGCAGCGACCGCTTTTGCCGCCAGTGTGGGACGGAATTCCAGCGTGAGGACAAGTTCTGCCGCTCGTGCGGAGCCACGCGCCGCTGACGTGCAGGAGCCGGCCTTACGGCGCCAGAGGGATGATCGCCCACGGCTGCGCGCGGCGGTCAGGCATGACCCGGCGATGAAAGCTTGCGCGCTGATTCCAGGAGCAAGCCATACGGAAGCCATCCCAAGCGACGTCTTGCTAATACGATGGCAACGACGTATCTCGCTTCCCAGGCACCGGCTGCTGGCCGCCGCCTCTTTGCTGCAGGCCGCACCGCCATGACCGATCAAGCGGCGCTGCTCGAACGCGCACGGCAGCGAGACCCCAGCGCTTTGGCCGCCATCTATGACACTTACGCGTCCAAGATTTATGCCTATATCTTCCGGCATGTAGGCGACCCCGGGCGGGCCGAGGACCTGACGGGGAGTGTGTTCGTCAAGATGCTGGAAGCGCTTGACAAGAACAAGTTCGCCCAGGACGCCCTGCAGGCGTGGCTCTACCGCATCGCCCACAACCTCATCGTCGACGACATTCGCTACCAGCAGCGCCGCCCTGCCAGCATCCTGCACGAGGGCATTGCCCTGCCCGAAGAGGCCCATCCCGACCAGATCGTCGGCCGCCGCCTGGAGCGGGAACGCCTGAAGCGTGCCCTTGACGAGCTCACGACGGACCAGCGTGACGTCATCATGCTCCGATTCGGCGAGGGCATGACGGCGCCGCAGGCTGCCGCCATCCTGGGAAAGACCGAAGAAGCTGTGCGCGCCCTGCAACGTCGTGGCCTGTCCAACCTCCGCCGTCTGCTTTCACCTGCCTCTGCCGACCGCCAGCTATGACCTCCCCAGAGCGCGACCTTCTTTTCGACAAGGCCATCGACGACGAGATGAGTGGTGGAGGCGCTGCTGCTTGGGCAGCGCTCGATGCCGATGACGCGGCCCTGCTTCTGCTTGGTCGCGAGGTACGCGCCGCCCTGGAGACCACGCCCCCGCCCCCGCACGGTCTGCGGCCGGGTCGCTCCGCGTTCCTCACCGCTGCATTGGCCCAACCCCCGCGGCGGTCGTTTGGGCAAAGTTTGAACAGGGTGCTGGCATGGGGCGCTCCTGCCCTGGCGGTGGTGGTACTGGCCCTCCTGCTCACGTTCATGTTCGGCGACGGTGGCCGCCGGCTTCCCGGCATCATTCCGGGTGCGGCGCCCGAGCGCGCCCAGAGCAGCTCGCCGCTGCTCTTGCCGGAAGACACGCCGACGCCTTCACCCACTCCCACTCCCACTCCCACGCCGACGCCGACGCCTTCACCCACTCCCACGCCGACGCCGCTTCCGACCTCTACGCCGGCGCCTCCGGCGACGCTGGCGCCCGCGGGCTCGGGGTGAGGTAGGGTCCGGACCGGCGCCTATGCGGCCAGGCGGGGGACGCGGGCCAGGATGGCGCTGACCACTTCGTAGCCGATCGTGCCCAGATGCGCGGCCACCTGATCGGCGGTGAGCTGGGCGTCACCCTGGTGGCCGATCAGCACCACTTCGTCGCCGGGACGCACTCCGGGGATGCCGGTCACGTCAATGGCCGTCTGGTCCATGCTCACACGACCGACAAGGGGCGCCTCACGGCCGCGGACCAGCACATGCTGCCAGTGCTGCGGCGCGCGGCGGAAGCCGTCGGCATAGCCCACGGGAATGATGGCGATGGTCTGCTCGGCGGCGGTGCGGTAGGTGAGGCCGTAGCCAACCGTGCTGCCCGGCGGCAGCGTCTTGACCTGGGCGACGGTCGTCTTCCAGGACAGCACCGGCCGGAAATCGGGCGGCAGCGGCAGCTCAGGGCTGGGCGCGAGGCCGTACATGCCGATGCCGAGACGGATGGCATCGTAGTGCGCGTCGGGGCGTGTCAGGAAGGTGGCCGTGTTGGCGGCATGGACAAGGGGCGGGCGCAGGCCCAGGCCGTCCAGCACGCCCAGCAGGGTCTCAAACCGGCGAAGCTGGAGATCGGTATGCTCATGGCCGGGCACGTCGGCAATGGCCATGTGCGTAAACAGACCCAGGACTTGCACATCACGCAGCGTGTGCAGATAGCGCAGGAAGTCCGGGATATCGTCGGGAAACAGACCAAGACGCCCCATGCCCGTGTCGACCTTGACGTGCACCGGCACCGTGCGCCCCAGCGCCGCCGCCGCCTGGTCCAGGGCGGCAGCGCCGTCGGCATCGTAGACCGTAAGCTGCAGATCGAGCTCTACGGCCGACCGCGCTTGCCAGGGCGGTGTATAGCCAAGGATCAGGATGGGCGCGGCAATGCCGGCTCGCCGCAGAGCCAGGGCCTCGGGCAGACAGGCCACGGCGAAGCCATCGGCGCCTGCTTGCAAGGCCACCCGCGCCACCGTGGGTGCGCCGTGACCGTAGCCATCGGCCTTGAGGACGCCGATCAGCTTGACGCCCGGATGCAGCCGGCGGCGCGCCGCCCGGACATTGTCGGCGAGCGCCAGGGTATCGATTTCCACCCAGGTGGGGCGGAGCGTGTTGCGCAGACGCAGGCGCTGCCAGGCAGTATTTTGGCGAACCAACTCGGCCGCAGCCGTCGCAGGCTGCGCCAGCAGCGCTGCCACCGTGCGCTCCATCCTTGCCTCACGGCTGCCCTTGACCAGGCAGATGGCGCCGGTAGCAAGGAGCGTGCGGGCAAGAGCGGCGGCGGCGGCCGGCGTGTCAGCCGTATGGATGCACTCACGAGGCAGGCCCGCCGACTGTGCAGCCGTGGCCAGGGTTTGGGCCTGCGGGCCGACCACCACCAGATGGTCTGCGGTCGACGCCAACGCCGGCCCCAAATCGGCCAGGAGACCCTCCGCCTGCGCTCCCAGGCCGCTGTGCTCGCCCAGGATCACGACGTGCTGTCCAGGCAGGGCGGCCAACGTCTGCAGTGCCGCCAGGGTCGCCGCCGGATTGGCGCTGTAGCTGTCATCCAGCAGGGTGGCGTCCTGGCAGCCAGGCAAAGGCCGGAGCCGGCCGGGAAGGGGGCGGAATTCCGCCACCGTCGTGACGACATCGGCCGGCGACACGCCCAAGTGGAACGCAATGGCCATCGCCGTGCGCAAGGCCGCCAACTGGTGTTCGCCGATCAACTGCGAGCGCAGCCTGCCGGTGAAAGGCGCCGGGACCAGGGGCGGGTCCACCTCGAGCGCCAGATCGACGCCGGCCAGCGCTGGGGCGCCGGCCGGCGTCAGGCGCAAGCAAGCAGGTGCTGTTGCACCGTGCCAATACAGCGTCACGTCATCGCGGGCGCCAGGCGAGCGCTGCCAGGGGTCGTCGGCGTTGAGCACCGCCACCCCGTTCTCCCGCAGCCCATGCACCAGGGCAAGCTTTTCGGCCGCGATGGCCTCCTGGCTGCCAAACGTACCGATGTGGGCATCATTGATCACGGTGATGGCGGCCACGTCTGGCTGGATGAGGGCGGCCAGCGCCGCAATCTCGCCGTAGGCATCGGTTCCCACCTCGATGACGGCAAACCGGTGCCCGGCTTGCAGCCGGCCCAGGGCCAGGGGAATCCCCAGGCGATCGTTGTAGCTTTCCTGTGTGCGGAAGACCTGTCCGGGAAAGGCCCGCTCCAGCATGGCAGCCGTCAGGTCTTTGGCCGTGGTCTTGCCGCTGGAACCGGTGATGGCTATCACGACAGGACGGTACTGCCGCAGGATATGAGCTGCCCATGCCCGCAGGGCGTCCCCCGTGTCCGGCGCCAGTAGTGTCGTAACGGTGGGCGGCTCCGGGCCGGCCTGCTGGCAGAGGACGCCGGTGCAGCCGCGGGCAACGGCCTCGGCAATATGATCGTGGCCATCGCCGGTGGCGGTGCGCAGGGCGACGAAAAGCTGGCCCGGTTCGGCTAGGCGGGAATCATGGCAGAAGTCCACCCAGGTCGTGGCGAGGGCCGGGCCGGAGAGTTGGCCACCCGTGGCGGTCAAGAGATCAGACAGAGTGATCATGGGGACCCTGGCGGCGTCTGCTCCACTGCGGAGAGGTAGGCGACGCATTTCACGTCGAGGGGATCTTCGCCCAGGGGTGTTCCGAACCAGGCGTCGAGGATCTCAGCCGCGAGCGGTTCGCTCGTCAGGCGCAGGCTCAGCGCCAGGACATTGGCGCGGTTCCAGAGCCGGGCGCCGCGGGCAGTCTGGGCATCCACACAGAGGGCCGCCCTGATGCCGGGCACCTTGTTGGCGGCGATGCTGACGCCGGTACCCGTCCAACAGCAGACGATCCCTTCGTCCGCTTCGCCGTTCGCCACGGCCAGGGCCACCCGGTGCGCCACCACCGGCCACTGACCTGATTCGTCGCCGGCCGTCGCGGCCTCGTGCAGCATGCCGTAGAGCGCCAGGTCATGCCCGCGCTTGTTCAGCTCCTCGATGAGGAAGGCTGTGACGTGGCTGCGTTCGTCAGAGCCGAGGGCAATACGCATGGTGAACGTCCTTTGCCAAAGTGGAAGGAGAGCATCATTGCGCCAACAGATGAAGCCGTTGACGCGCCACGATGGCAGGACCAGTTTACGCCCACCCGCCAGCGACGGCAAAGGCCGCCGGCCGCGTACTTTTTTGAGAATTTTTTCACAAATCGACCGGGAATATGATCGTCGTCATAGTCAGCGCACTGGTGTATAGAATACACTAACCATCGAATAGGTCTTTCAAAACCCACCCCACACACCGTCTTTTTTCAATGGTCGGAAGCGCATCATGACAAACATCACCGGAATGCGGGAAATTGACCGCAGAGAACGACTTCAGATCCCTCGGCAGCCCGTTCCCAAGCAGCACCCAGAGGATCGCGTCTGCAATTTCAACGAGGTCTATGAAGGGTATGACGCCGAGATGGCAATGATCGAGGCGACGCGTTGCCTGCAGTGCCCGGAGCCGCAGCCCTGCATGTCCTCCTGCCCCACCCAGAACAACATCCCCCTGGCGATGTGGTACGTTTCGCAGGGAGATTTCATGGCGGCCTACAAGACCTTCCGCGTGACATCGACGCTCTCAGAAGTCTGCGGCCGCATCTGCCCTCAGGAGCGCTTGTGCCAGGGCTCCTGCGTTGTAGGCGCCCACGGCGGCCAGCCTGTGTACATCGGGAAGGTGGAATCGTTCGTGGCCGACTATGTTCGCCGGAACGGAGGCGTTGACCTGGCGCCCGAACCACCCACAGGCCGGCGTGTGGCTATCGTAGGCTCCGGGCCCGCCGGACTGCACGCCGCCGAGCTGCTGGCGCTGCGCGGGCATACCGTCGACGTCTACGAAGCCTGGCCGAAGCCCGGTGGGCTGCTCTACTACGGTATCCCCGGCTTCAAGCTGGAGAAGGACACGATCGAAGCGCTGGTCAACCGCATCGAGAAGCTGGGCGTCGTCTTCATCTGCAACACCCGCGTGAACGATCCCGGCCAGCCCTCCGTGCATGATCTGCTGGCGTCGTATGATGCTGTCATGCTGGCGATCGGGGCCGGCATTCCCTCAACCATGGGCATTCCCGGCGAAGACCTGCCCGGCGTCTGGAAGTCGATCGACTTCCTGGTCGCCACCAACCTCTCCAATTCCGACCTGCCCGCCGATACGCCGATCCCGTACGTCGAGGGCAAGAAGGTGGTGGTCGTGGGCGGTGGAGACACGGGCAGCGACTGCGTGCGCTCAGCAATTCGTTCCGGCGCCGCCAGCGTCACCCTGGTCTACCGGCGCACTGAAGCCGAGATGCCGGGCCGCGTGGAAGACCGCCAGTTCGCCCGCGAAGAGGGCATCCAGTACGAGTTCCTGACCACCCCGGTACGCTTCCTGGCGGGACCCGACGGACGCGTGAGCCAGATCGAGATGCAGCGGATGCAGCTCGGCGCCCCGGACAGCTCCGGACGGCCGCGGCCGGTCCCGCAGCCGGGCAGCGAGTTCACCATCGATGCCGACCTGGCCGTCCTGGCCCTGGGCTTCTGGCCCGACAAGGGCTTCGTCAAGCAGGTACCCGGCCTGGACAGCAAGAAATGGGGAGAGATCCTCGTCGACCCCGACACCGGCATGACCACGCGCTTGGGTCTGTGGGCAGCGGGCGACGCCGTCAACGGCGCCGACCTGGCCTCCACTGCCATGGCCAGCGCCCATCGCGCCGCCGAATCGATGCACCGCTACCTGCTGGCGTTGGGCGAAGAGTATGCCGGCCTGACGATGGAGCCGCAGATCGAAGCCGTACTGGCGGCCAGCTAAGACAGACAGGGCGCGTGCTCCGGCACGCAGCGCCTCTGCCAGCCCTCCACCCCGCAACACAGACGGGTGGCTGCCTGAATTCCAGGGCAGTCACCCGTCGCTATCAGTCCTCCGCGGCCCTTGTCAGGATACTAAACCTGACAAGGGCCGTCTCGTACAGTTACTTGAGCTAAAAGAAGGCTGTCTGCACTGAACCGTCCTGCGTGGTCAGGGTGACCTGGTAGCTGCAGCACCTGGTCAAGGACGAGGATCGGGGCGTCAAATCGGCCGCGGCCGCAGCCGTCGTGGGGTGATGGACAGGGAAAGGTGATGGGGGCGCAGCCGGCTGTGAGGTAGCGGCCGGAGCGTACAGCTTGACCCTCGCCAGGTTTGGGGTGATACGTGGCGGTTCCTGCGTCACGCATACCCACCGTGATGGGCTGGTCGCCAGGTGTGTTGGAGGTGAAGAGGACCTGGGTAGCGCCCGGTACATCTTATGCCGCGCGGCCTATCGTTTTCTTTGGTCATAGGGCATAGAAGAAAGATAGCCAACTGGTAGACGACTCAGCCCACTTATCCGCCTAGACTGGAGATGAGAATTGACCAGCACTTCAAGCCGCTTGAGCTCCAGACTAGCTGAGGTCACACCATGGCACACCCCGTTCCTGCTTCCGCCAAACCCGTTCGCCTTCACCATTGGCTGCTGTCAGCCTTTATCGCTGGCGTCGTCGTGGCAGCCTTCGCTGCCGGTCTTTTCGGGACGGGCTCAGTGCAGGCCGCGTCGAAACCGGAACAAGGCGGGGTGGCGCCCCTGATCGGCACCGATGCAGCCAACGTCCTTCCCGGACGCTACATCGTCGTGATGAATGAAGGATTCAGCGCGGCGGACGTCGACCTCGCCCTTGCTCGGGGCGCCCATGCTGCGCTGCAGGCCATTGGGCAGACGCCGCCCGCAGATGAGGCGGCGCTTGCCAGCCAGGAGGTTCTGGCGCGGGCCGGGATCGAGGTGACGGCGCGCTACGGCACGGCGCTGACCGGCTTTGCCGCCAGCCTGCCCCCGGCGGCCCTGGCGGCCGTGCTGCGGAGCCCTAACGTGGCCTATGTGGAAGCCGATCAGGTCGTCCAGGCCGACGCCCCTCTGCTGGACATGCAGACAGGAGCCACCTGGGGTCTGGACCGCGCCGACCAGCGCGACCTGCCCCTTGACGGCATCTACAACTATGCCAACACCGGTGCGGGCGTGAACGCCTACATCATCGACACCGGCATGCGGGCCACGCACGTGGAGTTCAGCGGCCGGGTGGGCGACGGCTACACGGCCATCAACGACGGCCAGGGCTGGAACGACTGCCACGGCCATGGCACCCACGTGGCGGGCACGGTGGGCGGCGCCACCTATGGCATCGCCAAGGGCGTGACGCTCCATGCGGTGCGCGTGTTGGATTGCACCGGCTCCGGCACCGTCTCCGGTGTGGTGGCAGGTGTGGACTGGGTGACGGCGAATGCGGTTCGGCCGGCGGTGGCCAACATGAGCCTGGGTGGAGGCGCCTCCTCGGCGCTGGACACGGCCGTCCGCAACTCGATTGCGAGCGGCATCGTCTACGGGATCGCCGCCGGCAACAGCGGCGCCGACGCCTGCAACAGCTCTCCCGCCCGGACGGCGGAGGCGCTGACGGTGGGCGCCAGCGGCAGCACGGATATGCGGGCGAGCTGGTCGAACTACGGCGCCTGTCTGGACCTGTTTGCGCCCGGGGTGAGCATCAAGTCGTCGTACTACAGCAGCGACACGGCGACCGCTTCGATGAGCGGAACGTCGATGGCGGCGCCGCATGTGACGGGAGCGGCAGCGCTGTACCTGGCGGCGAACCCGGCGGCGACCGTAGCAGAGGTGGCGCAGGCGTTGACAGCCAATGCCACCGCCGGCAAGATCAGCGACCCCGGCACCGACTCGCCGAACCTGCTGCTGTACATGGCGTTCATTGGTGGATATGGCGCTCCGGCGCCGACGGCGACGCCAACCGTCCTGCCCACGGACACCCCGGCGCCAACGGCGACCCCCACTGCGACCCCTACGCCGCTGCCAACCAACACCCCGGAGCCTACGGCAACCCCCACATCTGTGCCAACCAACACCCCAGAGCCTACGGCAACCCCCACCCAATTGCCGACCAATACGCCGGAACCCACGGCAACCCCTACGCCTTTGCCAACCAACACTCCCGAACCTACGGCGACCCCCACCCAATTGCCGACCAATACCCCGGAACCCACGGCAACTCCGGTGCCCTCTTGCGCCAACAGCATCCTCAACCCCGGTTTTGAGCAGGGACGCACGGTTTGGACTGAATCCTCCAAGGTCGGCAAGGTCCTGGTTTGCGACGGCACAAGCTGCGGCGCCAGCCCAGTGCTCCCGCGGCAGGGAAGCTGGTGGGCCTGGCTGGGCGGCGTCAACGCCGACACCGCCGAGCTGCAGCAGACACTGACAGTGCCGGCGGGCAAGACGGCCTACCTCACCTTCTGGCACCAGGTCAAGTCCAGCGATACCTGCCGCAATGACAAGGCCTACGTCGAGGTGAAGTCCGGGAAAGCCACCAAGACCTTGATGACCATCAACCTATGCGGCACCACTAACACGACTGGTTGGGTGAAGAACCAGATCGACGTCAGGGCCTATACGGGCAAGACGATCACCCTCGTTTTCCGTGCCGTCACCGATGGCTCCGTCGCCAGCAGTTGGCTGCTGGATGATCTGTCGCTCACGCAGTCGCTGACCTGCGCCACCAAGTTCAGCGGCCTGTGATCACCGGCAGGTGCAAGCGACCTGGCTACCGAATTCGCCGCCAGGGTCGTGACCTCTGCCGGCGGGAAGATGAGAAGGTCCGCCGCGCAGCCGCCAAACTACACTGAGAAAGGGTCAGAGTCAGGAAGGACGCAGCGAAGGTTGGCTGCGTCCTTTGCTTTTGGTGCGCCCATCCAGGCGTGGAGGCCGTTGCGCCGAACCGGGGCTCGGCGATCCCGGAGGGGCGCTCGTCTTTGCGGCGATGCGTGGGGAGGGCGACTGCGCCGAGCTGGGGCTCGGCGGTCCCAGGAAGACGTTCTCTCTGCGGCAATGCATGGGGATGGGCGGGCGGCCCTCTCCAGGCTATAATCGGGATGGACGGTTGAGGCGGCCTGCCCCACCGTTGTTCTCATCCTAGCCTTCGTCAAGGAACATAAGCCATGAGCGATCCTGTCTTCAAGCACATCAAGCTGACCGGCACGTCAAACGTCAGCATGGAAGAGGCCGTCAACAATGCCCTGGAACGCGCAGCCAGAACGGTCCGCAACCTGCGCTGGTTCCAGGTCATCGACACGCGCGGGAGTATTGCCAACGGCAAGGTCCAGCAGTGGCAGGTGACGGTCGAGGTCGGGTTTGTGCTGGACGACGGGCAGGAAGAGTAGAGACGACACCCTTCCTTCGCCCACAGGTCCAGACATGACGCCACAACCAGAGAACAGCCGGCCCTCCGCCAGGTTCGCCGTCGGCATTGGCATCGGTCTGACCCTGGGCTTCTTCATCGGCATTGCCATTGACAGCTTCGGCTTCGGCATTCCCATCGGCCTGGCCGTCGGCGTCTTGCTGGTCTGGCTCTACGATCGCGCCACGGGCGGCAAGGCATAGCACCGGCTCGTCGTGCGCAACCCACTGGCGTTCACCATTGGTCTGAACACCATCAAGGCTCTGCGCAAGGTGCAGCAGGCGGCCGCGGCTGCTGAGCAGACGCTCGAACGACCGTTGACCGCGATCGGAGAGTCAGCCCTGCGCCGCCGGCTGCAAGACGAGGCGGGGGTCTCCCTGACCTTCGACTCCGTAAGCTGGAGCGCCCCGGTGTGGAAGGAACACCTGGCGGATTGCCAGGGAAGGCCCGGTCTGCAGGCGTTGGAGATCGGCAGTTTCGAGGGTTGTTCGGCGCTCTGGTTCCTGGACAACGTTCTGACCGGCCCCGCAGCCTCGATCACGTGCATCGACCCGTTCACCCGGCTGGGTGGGGAGCCGCGCTTTGACCATAACATGCGGGTTTGCGGGCACAGCCACCAGGTGACGAAGCTCAAGGGGCCGTCCGAGGACCTCCTCGTCACCCTGGCGCCGGAGACCTACGACCTCATCTTCATCGACGGCAGCCACCGCGCCCTGAACGTGCTCATGGATGCCGTCGCCAGCTGGCGGCTGCTCAAGGTGGACGGCGTGCTCCTCTTCGACGATTATCTCTGGCACCCAGAGCTGCCCCCCATGGCGCGGCCGCAGGCGGCCATCGACCTGTTCCTCAACGCGTTTGCCGACCAGCTCACTTTGCTGCACAAGGGCGGACAGGTCATCGTCCGCAAGACCGCCGGGAGACCCATATGACCCGTGAACGCTGCGCCTGGGCGGGGAGCGATCCCCTCTACCTGGCCTACCACGATGAGGAATGGGGCGTCCCCGTGCACGACGACCTCAGGTTGTTCGAGATGCTGATCCTGGAGGGCGCCCAGGCGGGCTTGAGCTGGTCCACGATCCTGAAGAAGCGCCCTGCCTACCGGGCGGCCTTCGACGGGTTTGACCCCGCTCTCGTGGCGACCTACGATGAGGGCAAGGTCGCTGCCCTGTTGGCGAACCCCGGCATCGTCCGCAACCGCGCCAAGGTGCGGGCGGCGGTCACGAACGCCCAGGCCTTCCTTGCCGTCCAACAGGAATACGGCAGCTTCGACGCCTGGATCTGGCGCTTCGTGGACGGACAACCGCGCCAGAACGCCTGGCGTGAGCTTGGGGAACTGCCCGCTCAGACGGCGGAGTCGCAGGCCATGAGCAAAGAGCTGCTCAAGCGAGGTTTCCGCTTCGTGGGCCCCACCATCTGTTACGCCTTCATGCAGGCCGTAGGCATGGTCAACGACCACGTCGTCACCTGTTTCCGCCACCGGGACGTTGGAACGTTCGAACGTTCGAACGTTTCAACGTTCTAACGTGTAGTTCGTTCATGGCCCGCCAGCGCTCACGCAGCACCCAAACCTCCACCTTCGGCACGGCCGGGCGCATTGCGCACGATGCCAGCTACTTCTATGCCGGCAGGATGTACGGCGATCAGGCCCCGCAGGCAGAGGGTGCGGCGGCGGTGGAGCAGCCGGTTCCGTCCGAGGTGCTCGACACCGTGCAGGTGGGCGACAGCAGGGCCATGACCGCCCTTCCCGACGCCTGCGTCCACCTGATGGTGACGTCGCCGCCCTACAACGCCCGTAAGGACTACGACGCCGACCTGACCCTAAAGGAGTACCTGGACCTGCTGCGCGGCGTCTTTCGCGAGACCTACCGGGTGCTGACGCCCGGGGGCAGGGCCTGCATCAACGTCGCCAACCTGGGGCGCAAACCCTACATCCCGCTGAGCAGCTACATCAACCAGGTCATGCACGAGGAAGGCTTCCTCATGCGCGGGGAGATCGTATGGGACAAGGGGTCCAGCGCCGGCGCCAGCACCGCCTGGGGAAGCTGGCGTTCCGCCAGCAATCCCACTATCCGCGACACGCATGAATACATCCTGGTGTACTCCCGCGACCGCTTCCAGCGACCCGGCAAGGGCCGGGAGTCGACCATCAGCCGTGACGACTTCCTGGAATGGACCAAGAGCATCTGGCGGTTTCCGACCGAATCGGCGCGCCGGGTTGGCCATCCGGCGCCCTTTCCGGTCGAGCTGCCGCGCCGGCTGATCGAGCTCTACACCTTCAAGGACGATGTCGTCCTTGACCCGTTCCTGGGTAGCGGCTCGACGGCCATTGCCGCCCTGCAGGCGGGGCGCCACTATGTGGGCTACGAGCTGGACCCGGCTTATGCGGAGCTGGCGCGGCGCCGCATCGCCAACGGGGTGGGCGGTCCCCAATCCTGACAGCCGGGCTCTCGCACGTACCTCAAGCCTGTCACGGTCCTATTGGCTGGACCAAGCCTGGCGCCCATGGCGCCGGCCGGTATCAGCCAGCGGTGGGATTGGAGCCTAGTTTCCTGTCAAAGCACTGCGGTTGTGATACAGTGTACAAATAGGCTGGACTATGGCATTGGCGTCATGACGTAGGCGACACTTCCAGCGAGAAGGTGATGAACAGGCGTATGTGCAGCCGATTTGAGGCTCGAAACCGATCTGGGTTGGTAACCGGCTGCCGCGTTTTGCAGGAGGTGCAGGATGGCTGCGCGATGGTCTGTTGTTCTGCTTGCTCTGATCTGTCTGCTCACCAGAGCGCAGGTTTCGCCCGCCTCACCGCCGACCGGGTCCGAAGTTGGCCTGCCGCAGCCCGTCGCGGCGGCGCCTGACCTAAATCCATCTGCGACCGGAGTTCTTGCGGCTGCGGACTTCGAGCGAACTCCTCCTAATCGCCCATTGGGCGCGGAAACAGCGCGGCGCGAAGAGGCAAAACGGGCCTATGCGATGGGTGGGGGCGCGTTTATCACCATCTACCTGCCGTGCGTGAAGCGCAATGCCGTGATCCCTCTGCGGGAGGCCCCGCCCCTCGACGGGACCGTCGCCGCCAATCTGCACTTCGCCACGGAGTTCCTGTATACAGGCGATCATCCCATCCAGACGGGAGTCCAGCCGGGAACGATCGCGATGACGCGCACGGCGGTGCTGCGCGGCCGCGTGCTGACTCGGGAGGAACAGCCCCTGCCCGGGGTGGGCATCAGCATCCTGGATCACCCGGAGCTGGGCCAGACCCTCAGCCGGGCAGATGGCATGTTCGACATGGTCGTGAACGGCGGCGGGCTGCTGACCATCCAATACGAGAAGACCGGTTTCCTTCCCCTGCAGCGCCAGTTGAACACACCCTGGCAGGACTACATGTGGGCGCCCGACGCTGTGCTCATCCCATTGGACCTGCAGGTGACCCATGTCGATATGAGCGGAGCGACTGGCTTCCAGGTCGCCCAGGGGAGTGTCATCAGCGACACGGATGGGTCGCGCCGGGCAACCCTCCTCTTTCCCCCCGGGGTACACGCGGCCATGACGCTTGCCACCGGTGGACCTGCCGCCCAGGTTGCGCTTTCTACCCTCAACGTCCGGGCCACGGAGTACACTACAGGCGAGACCGGCCCCAGGGCGATGCCGGCGGAGCTGCCGCCGAATGTGGGCTACACCTACGCCGTGGAGTTCTCGGCCGACGAAGCGCTGGCCGCTGGCGCCCAGGACGTGGTCTTTGACCGGCCAGTGATCAGCTACGTCGACAATTTCCTGGACTTTCCGGCGGGAACGACGGTCCCGGTAGGCTACTATGACAAAGCCAAGGCAGCCTGGGTGCCTTCGGAGAGCGGCATCGTCCTGATGATCGTCGCCATCGGCGGCGGCATGGCCGAGCTGGATGTGACCGGGGACGGGGTGGCCGACCCGCCGGCAACGCTGGCGAAATGGGGCATCAGCGACGCCGAACGCGCCCGGATGGCCGCGCTCTACCCTGCAGGCAAGAGTCTGTGGCGCTACCGTGTCCTGCATTTCTCCAGTTGGGATGCCAACTGGGCGACCCGCTGCCTTAACGACGTTTGTGAGCGCCCCGATACACCCGATCCGGCGCCTGAGTTCTTCGAAGGGACCTGCGAAAGCACAGGCTCTTCGACCATCGCCTGCCAGAACCAGACGCTCGGTGAAGACGTGCCGGTGACCGGCACGCCCTACCGGCTGCACTACGACACCAGCCGCACCTTCGGCTACAAGTACGCACGCACCCTCGACATCGTCCTAACCAAGGACACTCTGCCAAATAACCTAAAAAGGGTGGACCTGGTCGTTTCCGTGGCAGGTACCGACAAGGCACCACGTTCCTTTGCGCCCGTTCCCAATCTGACCTTCCGCTTCACCTGGGACGGTCTGGACGCCTATGGCCGCCAGGTGCAGGGCGGCCAGCCCTACACAGTACGCATCGGCTACGTCTACCCCATGGAGTACCTGGCGACCGATCGCTTCGGCTACAACGGCGGCGGCACGATCACCGGCGACCCGGCGCGGGGCGAGATGACATTGTGGCAAGACCATAACGGCCAGTTCCGCGTCTGGGACGCCCGGCGTCAGGGCATGGGTGGTTGGAGCCTGGACGTGCAGCATACCTATGATCCGACGACGCGTGTGCTCTATCCGGGCGACGGCGCACGGCGCCAGGTCGATCATCCGACCATCGGTACGGTGGCGGGCGGCGGGCAGGGGGGGACCGACGGTACACCAGCTCTCAAAGCGGATTTGAACTACCCGCGCGCTGTGGCCGTGGCGCCGGACGGCAGCTTCTACGAGGCTGAGTCGACCAGGGTGCGCCATATCAGCACGGCCGGGATCATTTCCACCGTTCCCGGCACCGGCATCGGCGAGTTCCCCAACGACCTTGATGTGGGTCCTGATGGCAGTCTGTACATCGCCGACACCCATGGCGGCCGTGTGCTCCGGGTGGCCCGAGACGGCACGGTCACCACCGTGGCCGGCGGCGGCAGCCCAGTCGACGGGCGCGGAGACGGCCTGCCGGCCACGCAGGCAAGGTTATACGGCCCCATGGGTGTCGCGGTAGGGCGTGATGGCAGCCTGTACATTGCGGAGCAAGGTTCGAACGCATGGACGGGACGTGTGCGCCGGGTGGCGCCAGACGGCGTCATCGAGACGTTTGCCGGCAAGGGGACCCTGCAGAGCGGTCTGGGCGATGATGGCCCGGCGACCGCTGCCTGGCTGTGCGCCGTCACGGATGTGGCCCTGGGGCCAGACGGCAGCGTCTACATCGCCCATTCAGGGGGCTACGACCCCGGAAATCCATTGTGCTCGCGTGTCCGGCGCGTCAAGCCGGACGGCATGATCACGACGGTGGCCGGTTCAACCTTGACCGCGCCCCTCGGTGACGGCGGCCCCGCAACATCCGCGCGACTGGACGACCCCGAGTCCATCGCCGTGGCCGTTGACGGCAGCGTCTACATCAGCGATATCGGACAAGGCCGCATCCGCAGGGTAAGATCGGATGGTATCATCAGCACGGTGGCGGGCCGGGGGCGAAATCTGACGTCTTTCAACGGCGATGACATTCTTTCAACAGAAGCCCAGCTCTCCCCGCGCGGCCTTGACATCGGACCGGATGGCGCCCTGTATGTGGCGGTGGGTGAGCAACACCGCATCCGCCGTCTCCATTGGCCCATGCCGGGAGTGACGGACAGCGAGCTGGCCATTCCAGCCGAAGATGGCCAACAACTCCACCGGTTTGATGCCGACGGCCGCCTCCAGCGAACGGTGAACACTCTCACCGGTTCGCCGCTTCACGAGTTCGGATATGATGACCAGGGACGGTTGGTGTCCGAGACCGACGGCGACGGCAACATCACCCGTATCGTGCGCGACGCCGATGGGAATCCCGCTGCCATCGTGGGGCCTTACGGGCAGCGGACGGAGCTCACACTGGATGCCAACGGGTACCTTGCCACCATCACCAACCCGGCGGGCGAAACCACCCATTTCGGCTACACGTTCGACGGCTTGCTCAGTTCGCGCACCGATCCGCGTGGCTACACCTACAGCTACACCTACGACGACCTGGGCTTGCTGGTGAAGGCCGAGGACCCGGCGGGCGGCTCCAAGACCCTGCATCGAACCAAGGTGCTGCCCACCGGCGACGTCACCCGGGGCAGTGAGGTGACGCTCACCACGGCGCTGGGTCGCACCACCCGATACCGGGAAGAGACCTACAAGAAAGGGGAGCGGCGGCTCAGGGTGACCTTTCCCGGTGGGTTGTCGAATCACGTCGAATACGGCGTGGACGCCAGCACGATCATCACCTTCACCGACGGCATGGTCTTGCGCGCCAGCAACGGTCCCGACCCGCGCTGGGGGATGCTGGCGCCGGTCACGAAGCGCGCAGAGCTGGCCCTGCCAATCGGTCCCACCTGGTCTGCCACATCGGAGGTGACGGCTCAGTACGCATCTGCCGGAAACATTCAAGCCCTCAAGGCGCTCACAACCACCATCACCATCAACGGCAATCGCTACGTGAGCGTCTACGATGGCGGGACTCGCACGCTAACCACAACGACTCCTGAAGGGCGCCGGATGGCGCTCCAATACGACGAGAACGGCCACATGGTGCAGATCCGGAACCGTGGGTGGTTTCCGATGGAGTTCGTATACGACCCACAGGGCCGGCTTGCCACCCTGACGCACGGGAGCGGTGAGGAAATGCGCAAGACGGTGTTGGGTTACGGCGCTGGCGGCTATCTGGCGAGCCTGCTCGATCCGATCCAGCACAGCCTGCAGTTCAGGTACGACGGGGCCGGGAGGGAGGTGAAGAATGTGTTTTCCGACGGTCGTGAGGTGCGATTTGACTATGACGGCGCCGGTAACACGACTGCGATTACCCCCCCGGCGCGCCCCAGCCATGGATTCACCTACACACCCGTCAATCTGCCCAGCACCTACGACCCACCGCCTGTAGGACCGGACGAGGTGCAGACTGCCTACGGCTACAACCTGGATCGCCAGCCTACACTTGAGAAGCAGCCCGGGGGGGAGGAAGTGGCGAGTACGTACGACGCTGCCGGGCGCCTCGCCACACTCACCATTCCCCAGCGCACCTACACGTACACCTACGACGCAGCCACCGGCAATCTGGATGGCATCAGCACCTCTGATGGGAACGCCAGCACCTTCAAGTACAGCGGCAGCTTCCTGACCGAAGAACACTGGTCCGGCGACATCACGGGGACGATCACCTATACGTTCGACTCGGACCTGGAAGTCGCATCCACCGGCGTGAATGGAGCGCACACGGTTCATTTTGTGGACGATGGCGACAGAAATGCCGTCCAGGCCGGCGACCTGCTCATCAACCGGGATCCGGCAAGCGGTCAGATCATGGGCACCACCTCGGGACGAGTGACCACAGAGCGCCACTACAACTCATTCGGCGAATTGACCGGTTATCGAGCGACCTTCAGCGGCGCCACCCTGTTTGATGCGATCTACACGCGCGATCTTGTTGGCCGGATCACCGAGAAGGCGGAGACCATCTCCGGGGTGAAGCACACCTATCGTTACGTCTATGACCAGGCCGGACGTCTGTCGGAGGTTCACCAGGATGGGGTGATGACGGCCCGTTACGACTACGACCTGAACGGGAACCGTGTCACCTACACGACGCCCGGCGGCGCTGTGACCAGCGCCTACGATGACCAGGACCGGCTGCTCCAGGCCGGCGCAACCCACTTCACCTATACGGCGAACGGCGACCTGCGCACACAGACAGCGGCGGGCAAGACCACAACCTATAACTACGATCCATTGGGCAGCCTGCGCTCGGTGGACCAGCCCGATGGCACCACCGTCAGCTACGTCATCGATGCGCTGAACCGTCGCGTGGGCAAGCGCGTCGACGGCGTCCTGGTGCAGGGTTTCCTCTACAAGAACTACATGATCCTGGCCGAGCTGGATGGGGCAAGCCGGATGGTGAGTCGTTTCGTCTACGCCAGCCACGGCAACGGCCCGGACTACATGGTCAGGGACGGCGACACCTATGTGTTCGTCAACGATCCGGTGGGCAGCGTCCGGCTGGTGGTCAACGCCGCCACTGGCGCCATCGCCCAACGCCTCGATTATGATACCTTCGGTAGTGTTCTGCTGGACACCCGTCCCGGCTTCCAGCCTTTCGGCTTTGCCGGCGGCCTCTACGATCGGCACACCAGTCTCACACGCTTCGGGGCCAGGGACTACGACCCCAGCAGCGGCCGGTGGACGGCAAAGGATCCGATCCGGTTCGCTGCAGGCGACACGAACCTGTACGGGTATGTCTGGAACGACCCCATCAACTTAACCGATCCTTCCGGGCTCGGTTGCGCCATCAAAGTGTACTTCGTGAAGGGTGATGCTTGGCTGGGACAAACGCCAACCTATTGCGAAGGCCAACCGCTCCGTTCTGGCATGGTGTTTCGAAGGCTAGAGCAAGGTCAGAAATATGACATTGCACCAGGAGACACTGTGATTACAGGGCGCAAGACGCGGCTGATAGTGGACCTACCTGATGGTTCTACACTCCGTATGGGTATCAAGAGTACCATGCTTTTTGACTCTTCCCTATGCGTAGGCGAGATATCGGAGAAGATCAGAGCCTTCGAGCGGGCCATCAACCGGCTTATCCCAGAGCCGCCGCAATGTACCGCCGACAATGCAGACAGTCCCGTATGCACAATGCGCGCCATTGGCGGCACACGAGGGTGATCTGGGATCGCCGCTCATTCCCACTCCAGCCGGTTACGGCATGCGAACTACCGCCAGGCATGGCCGGCTGCCGCCATCGCCATTCCCCGCCCTCGGCTTCGCCCATCAGCGTGAACGGAGCTTGGGCAAATGCAGATGATCATCCAGTCTTGCCTGTACATGACACGTCCTGGCGCAGACCGGTGATGATGGTACTGCCTGAGTCACCTGTGACGCACTTCACGGCCCGCACGCAACAATCGACGGGCCGTTGGAATGCTTTGCACAGGCCGGCGAGCGCCCCTGTGTCATCCCCATGCTGCGGGCACAGGCAGCGTCCTGCCTGCCGGGGCCGCTCGCAGGATGCCATAGTCAAAGGAAGTCGGGAAATCCTTCTCGTTTGCCCTCCCGGCTCTTGAGAGGCACCGAGACCCGGTTCCGAACCTGTAGACGATAGGCATCCAATGTGCTAGCATGATTGTGTGAAGACTCTTAGGTGGGATGATGTCAAGAACGAAAAGCTGGAACGCCACCGCGTCTATGCCCGCAGCACCATGAGCAAGGAGAAGCCGGTGAACATCCGGCTATCGGCAAAGGACCTGGAGGATCTCAAGATCAGGGCGATGGAAGAGGGCATCCCCTACCAGACGCTGATGGGCAGTGTCCTGCACAAGTACGTAACCGGCAGACTGGTCGAGAAGACCGGCTCGTAGCCATGCCATGATCCCTCTCGAACAAGAGATCGCCGGCTACTTCCGCGAGCAAGGCATTCCCTTCCACCAGCATGTCGCCGATGACCAGCGCTTCGTGCGGCTGGACTTCGGCTTCGGCGATCTCAAGACGCGCCGCTACTTCAGCTTTGACGTCAAGGAGAAACGCCAGCGCTACCAGCTCCGGCATTGGCCCGAGACCGGCATCCCCGAGGAACATCTTTGCATCCTCGACGATCTGGCTGCCCGCAAGGTGCTGGCGTTCGCCCCCAACTCCGGCCTGATCGTCCGCGACAACGTCCGGGGGCACTATTTCCTGTTCACCGTTGTCGACCTCTTCCTGATGCCCAGGCAGCGGGTGAACCGGCCCATCGCCAGGGACGTGCCCGGGCTCAAGGGCAAGTGGTTGATCGACCTGCGCAACGGTCACGTGGGCACCACCCTGGCCGAGATCTTCGACGCCATCAACGCCTTTCTCGACGCCCGGCCGGCCATCTTCAAGACCGAGCTCGCCTGCCTCGGCAGCTACCTGGGTGAGAGCGTCGGCACCGGGGGCATCACGCGCCGTCCCGAACACTGGACGCAGGATGTAGAGGAGACCAGGTAGCAGACCCTTCAGGCTGTCACCCTGAGCGCAGCGAAGGGTCTCCACCGACGGATGGAGATGCTTCACTTCGTTCAGCATGACAAAATGGGAGGGCTGTGTTCTGAGTAGCGACCACAGGGAGAGCGCAAGCGCCGCTTGCGCCAGAATCCGCGGGCTCTGCCAGGGAAGCCTTCCGATTCTTCGTCACTTCGTTCCTCAGAATGACCTATGCGGTTGTAGTCCTAATCTGCCCGGCGCCCGTGCCTGGGCTATTGGGGCTGGGTGCAGACGACGCCGTGGCCCTTGTCGTCCATGTGGACGTCATGGACCTCGCCGTTGACCTCGACTTGGGCCTGGTAGCCGGGGGTGATCACCTGGGCATACATCATATCGGGATTGGGGCAGCCCAGGGAGGCATCGCTCCACTCCATGGGGGTGACGGAGAGCACCTTGACGTCTTTGGGCGCCACACCCAGGGTATCGGCGGCGATCTGGCGGGCAGCAAGGGTGGCCTGCGCTGACACGCCAGGCTCGCCCACGACCGGCGAAGGCGACACCCTAAGTGTGGGTGTCGGCGACACCGCAGGTGCCGGTGTCGGTGAGGCCACGGGCGCCTTCGTCGCGGTGGGCGGCGCCGTGGGGAAGGTCGTGGGCGGGCGGGAAGCAGGCGCTGCGGGCGCTGGGGTACCGGCGGGCGCAGCCGCAGGCCGGGCAGGCGACGCGCAGCCGGCCCAGACGAAGACGGCAAGCAGAAGGAAGGCGATTGGTGGCAGACGGGTCATGTTCGCGTCATCCTTGCCAGACGGCGAGCCGGGCAAACCAGACAACCTAAAGACGACCGGCCTCGATTCATGGTTCCCGGCAGGGGTCAGCCCAGCACGCTCAGCAGCGCCCGCTCGACGAGACTGAGGAGGACGAGCACGATGATCGGCGAGAAGTCGATGCCGCCCATGGGCGGGATGATGCGTCGCGCCGGCCCCAGGATCGGCTCCGTAATCTGGTTCAGGATACGAACAAGAGGGTGGTAGGGGTCGATCGGCACCCAGGTAAGCAGGATGCGAATGAGGATGGCGATGTTAAGCGCCGTGAAGAGAAGTTGGATAAATGTTGCCAGGAATGGCATCGTGGCTCCCGGATAGAAAGATCAAGTCAGCTTTGCTTCAGAAGCTTCGCCCAGTTCCACCGACCGGCGGTAGGCCGCGAAGATGGCCTTGGAGAGAATGGTCCGGAAGCCGCCCTTCTCCAGCTCGTACAGGGCTGCCGCGGTCGTGCCGCCCGGCGACGTCACCATGTTGCGCAAAGTGGCAGGATGGCGGTTCATCTCGCGCACCACCTTGACCGAGCCTTCGATCGTCTGCAGCACCATCTCCTCGGCCACGTGGCGCGAGAAGCCCATGTGCACCCCGGCATCGATCAAGGCCTCGATGAAAAGAAAGACATAGGCGGGACCGGTACCACTGAGTGCGGTGGCCATGTCGAGGTAGCTCTCTTCCTCCACCCAGATCTCTTCGCCCAACGCCTGGAGGATGCGCTGCGCCTGCTGGCGCTGCTTGTCCGAGACATGCTGCGTGCAGGTCCACACCGTCATGCCGTGGCCGTACATCCCAGGGGTGTTGGGCATCGACCGCACGATGGCGCCGTGGCGCAGACCCGTCATCATCATCTTGATGCGGGCGCCGGCCACGATGGACAGGACAAGGGCGTTGGGGCGGAGGTCCAGACGAATCTCCTCCATAACCCTGGCGAGCACCTGCGGCTTGACGCTGAGCACCAGGATGTCGGCCTCACGCGAGGCGACGCGGTTCTCGGCGGTCGTGCGGATGCCGTAGAGGTCGTGCAGGAGCTGCCCGCGGTCGGGGCGCGGCTCCGAGGCCAGGATCTGGGCGGGCTGCACCAACTTCTGGCCCAGAATGCCTTTGATCATGGCTTCCCCCATATTGCCGGCGCCGATGATGCTGATGGTTTCGCTCTCAAACATGGACTTTGCTGTGCTCCTGACAGTGGTGGGACGGCGAATTTTACTCACGGGGACCGAAGATGGCAGAACCGACGCGCACGATGGTGGCGCCTTCGGCGATAGCGACCTCGAAGTCATCGCTCATGCCCATGCTGAGCTGTGACCAGTCGCCCTGGGGAAAGAGCCGGGCCACATCGTCGCGCAGACGGCGCAGGGCGACAAAATGGGGCCGGGCGCTTTCGGGATCGGGGTCAAAGGGAGGGATGGCCATCAGCCCGTGTGGCCGCAGGCCGGGCAAGGCGAGCAGCTCGGGCGCCGCCGCTGCCAGCCCGGCGGGGCTGAAACCTGCTTTTGTGGCCTCGCCGGAGATGTTGATCTCGAAAAGGATGTCGAGCGGCTGGCCCAGCTCCTGCGCCAGCGCACTCAGCCTGGCCGCGATCTTGAGCCGATCCACGCTATGGATGAGGACGGGCTGGCAGTCCAGGGCAAGACGAGCCTTGCGGCTCTGAATGGGTCCGATCAGGTGCAGCCGCGCGTGCGCCGCTTCCGGGTGCGGAACGCCGCGAAACTTGTCAAAGGCCTCTTCCGGCCGGTTCTCGCCGAACTCGATCTGGCCGGCGGCCAAGGCGGCGGCGACGTAGGGCCACGCATGTGTCTTCGTGACTGCCACGAGGGTGATGTCGCCAGGATCGCGACCGGCGCTCGCGGCGGCACGCGCCATGCGCTCGCGGACGCGGGCCAGATTGGCGGCGATGGCAGGCAGCGATGGGTCGTTCACGGCGTCGCGCTCCCATCCGCAGACGGTTCGAGCATGATAAAGGCGGCAAAACGGCCTGTCTGACCGTGGTCACCGCGATGTGAGAAGAAAGTCTCGCGGTAGCAGGCCGTACACAGGCCGGCGACTTCCACCCGAACCACGCCTGCATCATGAAGCTGCTGGGCGTTGGCTTCCCAGAGGTCAAGCAGGGCGGCGCCGGCGCGCGGGCCGGGCTGCAGCAGCCGGTCAGGGTCGCGATGGCTGGTCCGGACCGCACTGACCACTTCCGGCCCCACCTCGTAGCAGCAGGGGCCGATCGCAGGTCCGACGCCGGCGATCAGGTCGGCCGGGTCCGTGCCGAACGCCTCCTGCATCGCCCGCACGGCCGCCTCGGCGCAGCGCGCCACCGTCCCCTGCCAGCCGGCGTGAGCGATGCCGCAGGCCCGCCGCACGGGGTCGTAGAGCAGGATCGGGGTGCAGTCGGCGTAGCGCTGCACCAACGGTAGGCCGGGAACGCGGGTGATCAGCGCATCCGCCTTTCCGAGCATGCCGTGCTGACTGCCGTCGGCGACAAGGACATGGCTGCCATGCACCTGCCACGTGGTCGTCAGCTCCTCCCGCACCAGTCCCAGCGCCTGCGTCCAGCGCCGGTAGTTCGACTCGACGTTGGCGCGCTCATCCCCCACCGTCCAGCCCAGGTTGAGGCTGTCCCACGGCGCCGGGCTGATGCCGCCGTGGCGCGTGAGCACGGCATGACGGACGCCGGGGTCAGCGTCGAGGCCGGGGAACGTGTAGAAGGGCAGGTCGCGGTGGTTGTGGTGGAGCACGGTGGCGGGTAGCGGGTGGCGAGGGGGAGGCGGGGAAGGGCGAAGGAGTGAGGGGCTACACGAAGGTGGGGGTGGGGCGGGTCAGTCGTCGAATCCGTGGGGATGGGTGCTGTGCCACTGCCAGTCTGTCTCCAGGATTTCGCGTAGCCCGTAACGGGGAGACCAGCCCAACACCTGGCGGGCGCGCGAGTTGTCCGCCCAGATGCGGGTGGCGTCGCCAGGCCGGCGCTGTCCGACGGCCACCTTGAAGTCAAGGCCGGTGATCTCGCGCACCATCTGCACGATCTCTTTGTTGCTGGAACCGGCGCCCGTGCCCAGGTTGAAGGCCATGCTTTCGCCGCCCCCCCACAGATAGTTCAGGGCAGCAATGTGCGACGTGGCCAGGTCGTCGACATGGATGTAGTCGCGGATGCAGGTGCCATCGGGTGTAGGGTAGTCGTCGCCGTAGATGACGAAGTCGGTGCGCTGGCCCAGCAGGTACTCTATCAGCCTGGGTACCAGGCGGCTGGCAGGCTTGTAGGCGTCGCCGATGCGGCCGTCGAAGCTGGACCCGGAGGCATTGAAGTAGCGCAGTGCGGTGTGGCGAATGCCCTTGATGCGGTCATACCAGCCCAATACCTGTTCGGCCATCAGCTTGGAGACGCCGTAGACGCTTTCGGGCTTAAGGCTCTCCTGCTCGGTCACGGGCACGTGCTGCGGGGTACCATAGACGGCGCAGGTTGAGGAGAAGACGAGATGACGTACGCCGGCGGCGTCCATGCCATCCAGCAAGTTGACGCAGCCCTGGACGTTGTTCTGGAAGTACTTCCCCGGCTGCTCCATCGACTCGCCGACCTCGATATAGGCGGCGAAATGGATGACGCCGCTGATGTCGGGATGGGCGCGAAAGACAGCTTGCACATCGGCGGGAATGAGCAGGTCGCCCACGATGACCGGGGCGCCTGTGACGGCGGCGTGATGGCCTTTCACCAGGTTGTCAAAGACGACGACGTCGTAGCCCTGTCGCTGCAGCTCGGCGACAGTGTGGCTGCCAATGTATCCGCAGCCGCCGGTGACAAGAACTTTGCGAGCCAAGATGACCCTCACTTACTACCGCAGAGAGCGCAAAGAGCGCAGAGAAGAGCTTCAGTTTGTGGACAAGGCGACGGCAGACAAGATGTCTTGTGTACTCTGCACTCCATACCGCAGAGAACGCAAAGAGCGCAGAGAAGTTTTACAAGTTGTGGACATGAGGCTGGTAAACCTGACGTCTTTGCGTGCCCTGCGTTCTCCGCGGTAGAAGGTTCAAAGACCGCAGAGGAGAGCTACAAGTTGTGAACAAGGCGCCGGCAGACAAGATGTCTTGCGTACTCTGCACTCCATACCGCAGAGAACGCAAAGAGCGCAGAGAAGTTTTACAAGTTGTGGACATGAGGCTGGTAAACCTGACGTCTTTGCGTGCTTTGCGATCTCTGCGGTAGAAGGTTCAAAGAGCGCAGAGAAGAGCTACAGGCTGTGGACAAGGCGCCGGATGCCATCCCGCAGCACGACGACATTGAAGTTCAGCAACAGGCCGAGCTTGCACTGAGCGAGGTTCAAATAGGTGAGCACCTGTGCGTCATGGATTCTCGCCAATTGGTCTACCGCCTTCAGCTCAACCACGACAAGGCCGTCGACCAGAAAGTCGAGGCGAAAGCCGCAATCGACTACATTGCCCTTGTAAAGCACGGGCACTGATTTTTGACGTTCGAAAGGCAGGCGACGCAGGGTGAACTCGTACGCAAGACACTCCTCGTAGGCCGACTCCAGAAGTCCTGGCCCCAATTCACGGTGTACGTCAATCGCAGCACCGATGATCTCGCTTGATAACGCGTTCTCCTTCATATTGTTAGCTGCAGAAGCAAGTCGCCTATGAAGTGGTAAACAAGTTGTCTTTGCGTCACCTGCGCTATCTACCGCAGAGAACGCAAAGAGCGCGGAGAAGAGCTGCAAGTTGCGGATTTAGTGGCCGTAAACAAGTGGTTTTTGTGTAATCTACGATCTTTATCGCAAAGAGCGCAGAGAAAAACTACAAATTGTTGACAAAGTAGCAGTAAGCGAGACATCTTTGCGTGCTCTGCGTTCTCTGCGGTAGGAAGTGCAGAGAGCCTCAAGTGAACAAAGGAATGGAAGCTGCCACAGGCGCCGTGGGGTGGGGGCGGCGTTGGGGGGCGCCGTCGCTGAAGCGAAAGGCCCAATCCTGATCACAGGCGCCGCAGGTGAGGCAGCCGGCGCTGTCGGTTGGGCAGTGGGGACCCGTCTGGCCGCGACCGGCCAGCCGCCACTCGTAGTCAAAAAAGTTGTCGGTCACGCCGCTCTCGACCACGTACCAGGGCAGCACCCGGTCCCGATCCTGCTCGCCCAGAAACTCGTCGCGCTCCAGGCCGAGCCGGGCCATCGTCTCCCAGAAGGCGCTGACGCTGAGCTCGGGCGTCTCCAGCAGCACCTGCGCCAGACGGCGGTCCCCACGCGAGAGCACAGCCTGGACCTCGGCCCAGGCGGGTGAATCGGCGCGGACGGCTACCTGCCAGCGTCCAACCTGCTTCTGGATGAAGGCCTGGCGCTGTTTAAGCGTCTTGACATCAGTCATGGCCATGCGCTGGAAGGGCGTGTGGGCCTTGGGAACGAAGGGCGTGGCGTTCATGGCAATGCGGCGCTTGAACAAGCCCCGCGCCTTTCCCACGAAGTCCACCAGCTCATCGATGTCCGCCTGCGTTTCCGTCGGATGCCCGACCATGAAATAGAACTTGATCTGCGGATAGTCCAACGCCTGCGCCAGCTCGACCGCCTGCAGGAGCTGCGCCTCGGTTTGCGTCTTGCTGATGACGTCGCGCAGCCGCCTGGAGCCGGCTTCGGGGGCGATCGTCAGCGTTTGGGCGCCGCCCGCCCGCATGGCCTTGACCAGGGGAACCGAAATCGGGTCCACGCGCATCGACGAAACGCTGATCACGGCCCCCATCTCCAGCAGGGCGGTCGCCAGGTCGTCGATCTGGGTATGGTCGGAAACGGCCGCGGAGACCAGGCCCAGGCGGTTGCCGTGCTGCAGGCCTGCCTCGGCCCACTGCAGCAGCAGATCCAGGGGCTGCTCACGCGGGGGGCGATAAACGTAGCCTGCCAGGCAGAAGCGGCAGCCGCGGCCGCAGCCGCGGGCGATCTCCATCAGGTGCATGCCGCCGAACTCGGTCTCGGGGGTGTAGAGACCGCTGACGGGAGGATACTTCTCCAGTTCCCGCACCCACAGGCGGCGGATGCGGCGGGGATGGGGTCCCTGCTCGGTCACAGGCGGCACCAGCGCGGGCACGTAGACGCCGGGGAGACGATCAAGGCTCACCAGCAGCTCCTCGCGCGGGGCATCGATCTGGTCCTGGAAGAGCGCCACCAGGTCATCGATGACTTCCTCGCCTTCCCCCACGACGATGGCGTCGAAGAAGGGCGCCATGGGCTCCGGGTTCATCGTGATGCCCGGCCCACCCGCAACCAGCAAAGGCCAGCTTTCGTCGCGGTCGCAGGCCAAGGGTGGCACCCCTGCCTGGCGCAACATGTCCACGACGTTGAAGTAGTCCATCTCGTAGGAGATGGTGAAGGCCCAGACGGCGAACTCGTCCACCCGGCGTCCCGATTCCAGGCTCAGCAAGGGGTTTCTGCCCCTGCCGCCGGCCCCAGCGCTGCTGGCAGCGCCCTTCTCCCAGAAGACGCGTTCGCAGACCACGCCAGGGTGTGCATTGAAGCGGCGGTAAAGGATCTGCAGCGCCAGCGAGCTCATGCCCACGTAGTATGTGTTCGGAAACGCCAGCGCCACGGGCAGTTTCCCGCCCCAGTCTTTGGTAACGGCGCCGGTTTCCTGGGTCAGAAGAGCCGAGTAGGGAGAATAGGGCATGGGAGCAGGAAGCGGGTGGCGGGAAGAAGCGGGCGGGGCGCCAGGGCGTGTGATGCCTGGGCAAACGCCAATGATAGCAGGAAACGGAGGATTCTGCCGAATCCCCGTCATTTGGGACGGCTTGCAGTCGCTGGAAACGCGAAAAGGACAGGGCGAGCCTGTCCTTTCGGGGTCGGGTTTGTGGGTTGTTCTGGCTGACCGGCCGGGGTGTGGCCTAAACTGATCGCAAAGTGAGACCCGCAGAACGACCATGATAAACTGCCGGCGAAACCACTACGTCACGAGGATGCCGAATGAACGACATGGTCGCGCTGTTGGAGCGCTGGCAGTTGGATGTGAAGGCCGTGCGGGAGCGCATGTACAGCGCCCCGACGCCACGGGAGCGGGAACGCTGGCATGCGATGTGGCTGTTAACCCGTGGCTGGACAGCCAACGAGGTAGCGGAAGCGCTGGAGCGGGATGCCCACACCATCGGCGCCTGGGTGGAGGATCTGCGGGAGAAAGGACCGAGCGGGCTGATCTTCGAGCAGACGGGCGGGTCCCCCCCGTCCTCGATGCGGCGCAAAAAGCGGCGCTGAAGGCGGCGGTGCAAGGGTCGCCGCGTGCAGTGGGCATGGATGTGGCGAAGTGGACAGGGAAGGTGGTGCGGCAGTTCGTGCGTGAGCGTTTTGGTCGGGAACTGAGCAGTCGGAACCTGTCGTGCCAAGTACCGTTGGCCAACTACCTGCACCGTCTGGGGTTTGTGCACAAGCGGCCGAAGAAGCGGCTGCTGAAAGCCAATGCCCAGAAGCGGAAGGCGTTTGTAGGCGTTTATGCCCATTTGCGAGCCGCAGCCGCGGCCAAAGGCGCCAGAATTCTCTTTGTGGACGAAGCGCACTTCCGGGCCGATGTCGACCTGCGGGCACAGTCGGTGCTGCGTGGCCAACCGGCGCTGGTGGAGACGACCAGTCCCCGCCGCGGTGAGAAGGCCTGCTACTATCCGGCCGTCTGTCTGGAGACCGGCGAAGTCGATGCCATGACGGTGCTGGGCAACACAAAGGCTGAAACCTCGGTGGCTTTTCTCAGACAGCTGCGTGCCAAGTACGCCGAGCCGTTGATCATCATCTGGGACAACGGCCCGGCTCACCATGGGCCTGAGATACGAGCCTACCTTTCCACACCCGGCCTCAACATCCGGTTGGTGGCCTTGCCTGGCTACAGCCCCGACTTCAATTCCGACGGGGCGATCTGGCAGTGGGCCCGTGAGGAGGCCACCGCCAACACCTGCTTCGGCATTGCTGATAGAGTACGTGAGCGAGTCGATGCCTTTTTCGCCACGCTGGTCGAACGCACGACCCAAGTCAAACAGCGCTGCCGCAGAGCTCTGCAAGCCCAGGCAGATGCCCTTGCTGCCGCAACCGGTCAGATGTGCGTCGAGATGAACCATGTAGATCTCAACTTGCGATCGGTTTAGGGTTGACGACGCGTCTCCAGCCATGTCCGCAAATTGACCACTGAGAAGGTGTCGCTCTCGAGGGTCTTGAGCTGGGCCGTTCCCGCCGTATCGGCAGGCAGGTCGAAGGCGGCCAGGATGTCGGCGACAGGCACGCCATAGGCGGCCGAGACGTCGTTCAGGGTCATCCAGCCCTTGATCTCATCCACGTTGGCGCCCGTGGGCACGATCTTCTCTCCCGTACCCGTCATCTTGCCGGACACGGACCAGACGCCGGCAGCTTTGGCGCCGCCGATCAGGGCGAAAAAGACGACCAGGACCACCACTCCATAGACAAAGGGATTGACTCGCATGATAGGTTCCTTGTTTGCGTGTGCCGGCGGCTACTTGCCGATGAGCGGCAGCCCGATCTTGAGTTCCAGGGCGCCGTCGCGCGGGCACGCGCCCACGCATTCCAGGCAGCCGATACAGTCGGGGCTCTTGATGGTCGTCGCCGTGTCGATGGCCAGACCCATGGGACAGGCCTTGTTACAGATGCCGCAGACCTTGCAGGCCTCGGACTCGCGTTTCAGATACATCGGGCTCACGGCGCCCAGCAGGCCGGTGGCCGCCCCCAACGGGCAGGCATAACGGCACCAGGGGCGCTCGATGAAGAGCGAGGCGATAAGCACCACGGCCAGGACGACGGTGCCCAGGGTCAGGCTCACCTCCAGCAGGTTCCACAGGGCTGCCCACGGGTCCACATCCCGGAAGACCATGAAACCGTAGACGGCGGCGCCGATGACGGCCCAGGCCAGCACGACGTACTTGAGGAAGCGCAGAGGACGGTCGAGGACGGCCAGCCGGGCGCCGCGGGTCTTGAGGGTCTTGACGGCCTTGCGAACCGGGGGCAGGCGTTTCTGCACAAAGGCGCTGAAGCCGCTGACCATGTCCTGGATGAAGCCGAACGGGCAGAGCCAACCGCAGAAGCCGTTGCGCGCCAGGAGGGAGGTCACCAGCACGGCGCCCAGCAGCACCACATTAGACAGGTGCGTGTGCGAGACGAAAGCGTTCCCCGTCACATACTTATAGAGGGTCTCGAAGCCGCCAAAGGGACAATAGGCCTCCCAGGAGGCGGTCACCGCGCTGCTGCTTTCGCCGACGACCAGGTGGAGCAGCGCCGTATAGGCAATGAAGAGAAAGATGCCTAGCTGGGTGAGGCGGCGGAAGGTGTGGTGGCTCAGCCAGGCGCGCAGGCCCTTATAGCGGGGCTTCACCTTGCCGGAAGTGCGCGGGCGCACCGCAGTGGTCATAACGGATCTCCTTCGGTCAAAACGAACTCTTGGCAATGGTCAAAACAGCATGCAGATGGACGCTATGATGGCAATCTGATAAGGAGGTTCCATGGGAAAACGATGGAGAACTTGTGGAGAGGCGTTGCCGTACGCTGCATCGCTTTGTGCTCGGCCGCAAATTCATGTAACCCACCCGTGACCTCGCCGTCCTTGCACATCCCATGCCCCTGACAACCCTCCCCTTTGCTCCCCCTATCGATGATGTGTCTAGGGTGTGGGATGAAGGAGGCAGTCAGGGTCGCCCGGCACCGTAGTCCATCCCATCTTGCGCCACCAGAGACCCCAAGAGTTGGCCTGGTACATGCGATCGACGGCTGCTACATAGAACGTGCTTGAGTAGAAACTGCCGTCCAGTTTGCCTGCGTCGCCCGGCCACCAGGTGGCGCCTCCATCACTGCTCTGCCAGATCGAAGGCGGCAGATGCGCGCCATACAGCATCGACGGATTCGAGCAATACGCCGGGTGCAGCACGAGTGCTTCTGCGGCGCCGCCGGGCGCCGCCAAGACCTGCATCCAGGTCATACCCGTGTCGGTGCTTCTCCACAGGCCGCCCCCCGTTGACATGTTGCCTGCCTGGTAGACTGTGTGGTCAAGACCATACGTGGGTGACACAACCACCATGTTAACATCTCTCTGCAAAGGAAGGTCCGTCCAGGTGATGCCGCCGTCCGTGCTGCGACGCAACTTATTGGGGAAAACGCTGGTGGAGACGGTAAACACCGTTTGGTCCTTACCATAGTCTGGAGTGGTTGTTACCGTGGGCGCACCGCCTGATAGGACGGTCTGCCACGACGCACCCGCGTCGGTCGTGCGGAGCACTCCGCCGGCAGAAGCCGCAAATGCCGTTCGATCGGTGGCAAAACCTGGAGAGAGGCTCAGGAACTGCTGGCCTGAGTGTGGTTCGGTTGTGCCCATGGTCTGTGGCTTCCACGACTGTCCTCCGTCAGTGGTGCGCCAGATGCGCCCTCCGTCCAGACCCAAGCCAATCCCGTCGGCTGAAAACGCGGGAGACAGGCTGGCGGCCACGAAACTGTGGCCTTGGATGAGGCTGCTGATATCCTGCCAGGTACGTCCTTCAGTTTCCGTGCGGTAGTGACTGGCAATGATCGTGACTACCCCTTGTTTATCGACGCTCACGCCTGCCTGCATCGTCATCAAATTCGGTGACCAATCCGTTTCCAGGCTCCAGGCACTGCCAGCTGCCTCACGGGAAAACATCTGCGTGTTCTTGTTCCCATTTGCGATCCACAGACCGAACATGCGTCCCGTAGCTGGGTGGATCGCGAACGCAAGCGCCAATGTGTTCGGCGTGACTCCCTGGTCAAAAGGCTGCCAGTTCCGACCTCCGTCGCTGCTGCGCGCGAGTGAGGCGAGGTTCGTGCCTACGGCGTACATGGTCCGGTCGGTCGCGAAATTGGGTGACATCACCAGCGCTCTGAAGCTCCAGCCCAGCGCACTCAAGGATTGCCAGTCGTCACCACCGTCACCACCGTGATAAAGACCGTAGACCTTGAACTCATTCTTCGCCACGAAGTAGATAGAATGTGAGACTGCATAGTCAGGGGCGGGCTGCAGATCAGAGACAGACCCAGGCAACGCGAGTGCCTGCCAGCTCTCGCCGCCGTCCACGGACCGAAAACTCATCCCCTTCCACGTGTAGGCCCAAAGAGTCCGATCGTGGCTGTAGTCCGGCGAAAAGCGCACCCCGACAACGAAGTCTGCACCTACTGCTGGGAAGCGGTTCTCCCAGGTGAGACCAGCGTCAGTTGACATCCAGACCCCTGAGCGTGCGCTCACAGCCAGAGTTCGATCCATCACATAGGTGGGTGAAACAACAACGGAATTCAGCCCCATGCCAGGCCCAACCAGTCGCGCCCAACTATTGCCGCGATTGGCGGAGCGATACAGACCCGCCTCGCCTGCGGCGAAAACCACGCCGGTTTTTCCGTAATCCGGTGCCAGGGCGTCGCTCCGGGTGCCCGAGGCGTCGCTTTCGCCTGCATACCTTGGTGTCACGAAGCTCAGGGTCCGTCCGCTGTCGTACGAGCGCATGAGCCCGCCGTATGCACCACCCACGAACAACGTCTGCGGCACTGACTCTGACGCGTCCAGCAGAATCGTGTCGAGCTCAGTAGTGTACGCCATTGCGGTCAGTGTCTGGATGAACCAGCGCTCATCATCAGGTGGATAGGTGTGATTTGGCTGGCTGGGATACGTGAACTGCACCACTCGACCCGCCTGGGGCTGGCGTGGATAGACCAACGGATCGGCGCCCAGGTAGCCGCCCAGCCCAACGACAAACCGGGTCGGATCCTGATCATCAACACGCAGATACTGCAGCACCACCTGACCAGAAGGGTAGAGGACAATCTCAAAGTCAGCTGTGGCGACGCTGTCGAACATACCCAGGTTGCGGTATTCGACGACGAATCGGTCAGGAGAGAGCTGGTGCTCGATGTAGATATGGGTCACGCTAGGGTCAATGTGACCACTCATAGTCAATTTGTACAGAGCATTGATCGCGAACGAGTCAAACTCGAACCGCACCATGCCTGAATCATAAACATAAAGGCCGTTGAATTGGGAGTCGTAGTACGGAAAGTAGAAACCCAGGGAAAAAGGTCCGACCCATCGGCCCATGCCGTCCCAAGCAGAGTGCCAGTCAGAGTTCGTGATTTCGGTGCCTGTGCCCTGAATCTCTATCCACTCAAAGACCGGAGTACCGGCGCTGTGGTTGTCCCGTCCCTCGTACCCGAACTGGTTGGAAGCCGTCCAAGGGATAGATGATCGCTGCAGCAGCGGCAGGAAGAAACGATAGGGACCTGCTTCGGGTCCGCCCTGCGCCTGCGCCACTTGTGCCCACATCATGCCCGCCACCAGCCATGCAACTGCAATGCGCCACGAATTTCGCTGCATCACACCCTCCAATTGGAGAAACCGCTCAAGGGTGAAGTCATTCTGGGGATGGCAGCCGGCTGACTGCCACTGTGCCCGCTTTATCGGTAGAGCAACGTTGCGGTATCCTTTGGGTCCATTGTATGCCAACGGCAGGTACCTGCGTAATTTGTTCCCACCCGTGGATGCGCCTTGAATACAACGCTCTACCTCACTGCCCTCCCGCCTTTCGACTTCCACCAAGCTGTCACCGGGCATGGCTGGTATCAGCTCGGGCCGTTCAGTTATGACGCCGATGCCGCCGAGCTGGCCTGGCCGCAGCGTCTGAGCTCGGGGGCAAGCGTCCGCGTCCGCCTCAGCGGCAGCACAGTCTACGAGCCGGAGCCCTGGGTGCAGGCCGAGGTGGAGTCAATGCACGCCCTGGATGCGGACCAGCGTCGAGAGCTGGCCGATGCCGTTGCCTGGATGGTCAACGCCGAGCGCGACCTGCGGCCCTTCTACGCTCTTGCCGCCGGCGACCCTGGCTATGCCAAAGCCATCGCCCAGGCGCAGGGCCGCTTCCTGCGCTCGGCCACACTGTTCGAGGATTTCGTCAAGGTCATCTGCACCACCAACACCACCTGGAGCCAGACCAAGGGCATGGTCAGGGCTTTGATCGCAGGTTGGGGCGAGCAGACGCCGTGGGAGGAAGCCCTGTGCTTCCCCACGCCGGCGGCGTTGGCGGCGGCCTCAGAGCCAGAGCTGCGCACGCGCGGTCGTCTCGGCTACCGTGCGCCCTACGTGCTGGAGCTGGCGCAACGCGTGGCGAGCGGCGAGCTAGACCTTGAGGCCTTCCGCCAGCCCGGGTTACCCACGTCTGAGCTGCGCCAAAGGCTGCTGCGCATCAAGGGCATCGGGCCCTACGCGGCGGCCTCGCTCCTGACGCTGCTCGGCCATTTTGACCACCTGGCCGTGGATTCCTGGACGCGCAAGCTGGTCATCCCTCGCTACTTTCCGGGCCGCAGCGATGTCAGTGACGCCGAGATCGCGGCCTTTTACGCCGGCTGGCGGCCTTACCAGCAGCTTGCCTATTGGTTCTACGACTGGAACAGCGATGCCTGAAGAAACTGGGATGGCGCTCCGGCGTTTGCCCTGGCTGAACATCGTTCTGCTTTTGCTCACGGTCGCCAGCACGATCGCGGCAGGCTACCTGTACGGAGCGATGGGTCTCTTCGGCCTGACCCTGCCGCCGTGGGTCTCAGGATTGCTGTTTGCCTCCACCCTGCTTCTCATCCTGGGCGCGCACGAGCTGGGGCACTACTTCGTCGCCCGCCTCAACGGCGTCGAGGCAAGTCTGCCCTACTTCATCCCGGTGCCCTTGGGCATTGGCACCCTCGGCGCTTTCATCCGCATGCGCTCGGACATCCCCAACCGGCGCACGCTCTTCGACGTGGGCCTCGCCGGTCCCCTGGCGGGGCTGGCCCTGGCGGTGCCCTTGTTCATCGCCGGCTTGCTGCTGGCGCCCATCTATCGCCATCCCCTGCTCTACGGCGACGGCTTGTTGATGCGCGGGCTGATTCTGCTGGTGGAGCATGTGCGGGGCCTGCCGCCTGATCACCACCTGCAGTTGCACCCCGTCAGCTTTGCGGCCTATATCAGCCTCTTCATCACCGCCGTCAACCTGCTCCCTGCAGGCCAGCTTGATGGCGGCCATGTCGCCTACGCGGCCCTGGGCCGCCGCAGCTTCATCTTTGCCGTCGTCATCGTCTTGAGCCTCGCCATCGTGGGCCTGGTGACCCGGCGCTGGAATCTGCTGCTGTGGGCCGGGTTGATCACCCTCTTCGGGCTCAGGCACCCGCCCACAGCCGATGATGAGAGCTCACTCGACGGCGTCCGCTGGCTGCTGGCTGCCGCCGCCTGCTTCATCCTCCTGATGCTCTTCGCCGTCAATCCTCTGCCCCTGGCAGGGTAGAGGCTGGGCGAAGTGCTGAGGGCTATTCCTCCTTCACCCAGCGTTCGAGCAGCGAGAGCAAGCCCCACAGCAGGAGGATCACGCCAGCGCCCGGGAGCAGGCAGAGAAGGCCGGTGGCCAACGCCCATTGCCCATAGATGAGGTAGATGAGGCCGCCGCCCACGATGAGCAGCACCCCCAGCACAAGCATCAGCAGCCGGCGGTCTGTCTGGCGACGATAGCGGCGATAATCGGTGGGCGGCAGGCGATGGTCCGGCGGCGACACAGCAGGCTCAGGAAGGTTCGTCCTGGTTCTCGTACTGCATGCGGTGCGTGATGCCGGCGGACGGCTGATAGTTGTCCAGCAGTGTGCGCGGGCGCAGGGTGTAGGTGTAGATGAAGATGTCCTTGTTGATGGGCGTGATCGGCTCCTCGTTCGCCGCCCTGTTCCTGCCCACGGGCGTCAGGCCGGGATGCAGCTCAACGCTGGCAGGGCCGGAATCGGCGCCCGGCCGATCCCCCCGGCGCCGGTCGCTGCGACGATGCAGCACCGCGCTGCGAGGCTCTTCACGACGGCCACCGCCGCCAGGACGGCTGCCGCCAGCGCTCGCGTTGGCCCCGCCGGACGCTCCACCCCCCGCGTTCGGGCGCCCGCCACCGGCGTTGGCCTGCGGCTCAGGACCCTTTTCGCTGCCGGGAGAGGATGAACCTGCCGCCGGCGCGTCGGCAGGACGCCGGTTGCCGCGATCAGGGCGGCGACGGCGGCGGTTGGTGCGCTTGGCTACGTCTTCACTCATCGGTTACTCACTCTGCAACAGGATGCGGCACGAACGGTCTGGAGGCCAGGAAGGAGAAAACCGTCAACTGATGACGATCTTCCCGATGCTGGGGTCCAGCGGAGGATAGACTGGATTCAGTTTCTTCAATGCTTCGACGATGATGCTGGTCACCGCCAGGTTGCGGTACCAGTTATGGTTGGCAGGAATGACGTACCAGGGAGCGCCTTCAGTACTGCACCGCGCCAACGCCTCCTGGTAGGCCGCCGTGTAGTCATCCCAAAGCTCGCGCTCTTTCAGATCACCGGCGGCGAACTTCCAGTGCTTCTTGGGATCGTCCAGGCGCTCCTGCAGACGCTTCGCCTGCTCGTCCTTGCTGATGTGCAGGTAGAACTTGAGGATTACCGTCCCGCAGTCCGTCAGCAGGCGCTCGAAGTGGTTGATCTGGTCATAGCGTTGGCGCCACACCTCTTCAGGCACCAGGTTGTGCACCCGCACCACCAGGACGTCCTCATAGTGGGAGCGGTTGAAGATGCCGATCATACGCCGCGCCGGCGCTGCCTTGTGCACACGCCAGAGGAAGTCATGGGCAAGCTCTTCGGCGGTCGGGGTCTTGAACGAGGTCACGTTGACCCCCTGCGGATTGACGCCATGCATCACCGCTTCGATCGTGCCGTCTTTGCCGCCGGTATCCATGGCCTGGAGAACGATGAGCAAGCTGCGCTTGTCCCAGGCGTAGAAGCGCTCCTGGAGATCGTCCAACTCGGCGCGCAGACGATCCATCTCCTCTTCAACCTGGTCGTTCTTCTTCAGGCCCGCCTTATCGCCGGCGTCGACCTTGCCCAGGTCAACGCTGGCGCCAGGATGAACAATGTGACGTTCGTGAAATGAGATGCCCAGGGGCTGCTGCTCTTTCATGCGGCGTTGTGGTTGCGGCTGAGAGGAAAAGGAAGCGAAAAACGCGTGCAAAGGCAGCAAGACGGACTTCTGCCAACTGCTGTCACCACCATTCTAGTAGCAGCCTAAGACGGTGGCAAGAATCTCCAAGGGACTGGCGCCGCCCTGGGCGACCTAGCTGCGGCTGTCGCGCGGGCCTTCGAAGGGCACTTCGCCGCCGGAGGGGAGCAGCTCGTTGACCCGCATCTCAGCCTGGTCCAGGAGGTCGTTGAGTCGCTGCACCAGCGCCATGCCCCGCTCGTATTGGGCCAGGTTGGCTTCCAGGTCACCGCTGCCGCTTTCAAGCGCGGCCACGGCGGCCTGCAGCTCGGCGAGGGCCTGCTCGAAGTTGAGGTTGGTGGGTTCGGGTAGAGACATGGTGGGCTGCAAAAGCGTCAGGAACGTGGGCGGACAAGCACAGGAAAAGCGCCATCGGCGACGCGCACGGTAAGCGGATCTCCGGTCTGCACCTGGTCCACCGACTGGATGACATGGCCCGCATCTGATTGCACGATGGCATAGCCGCGCGCCAGCACCGCCCCGGGATTGAGGGCTGCCAGGCGCTGATGAAGGGTCTGTACGTCCTGCCGGCGGCGGCGCTGTTGGCCCGACCAGGCCCAGGTCAAGCGGCGTTCCATTTCTGCCGCCGTCTGTCGCTGGCGGTCGATGCGGAAGCGAGGCGAGAAGCGAAGCAGCAGCGCTTCTGCCTGCTGCATTTGCTGCCGCCGCCGGTCCAGGCCGCCGCGCATCCGGGCTGTGATCTGGTCGGCGACGGCGTCAAGGCTCTGGCGCAAAGCGTCGCCGTCTGGCGTCACCGCCGCTGCCGCCGCGGAAGGCGTCGGTTGGCGTTGGTCAGCCACGAAGTCGGCAATGGTGAAATCCGTCTCATGGCCGATGCCGGTGACGACCGGAACCGGCGACTGGGCAATGAGACGCGCCAGACCCTCGTCGTTGAAGGCCCACAGGTCCTCGATGGAGCCTCCGCCGCGAGCCAGCACGATGACGTCGACGTCCTGGCGGGCGTACAAAGCGTAGAGCGCCGCCTGCAGTGAGGCGGGCGCCTGGTCGCCCTGGACAAGGCTGGGCGCCAGCAGTACATCGGCAATGGGCCAGCGGCCGCCGGCGATGCGCAGAAAGTCGCGCAGGGCGGCGCCCACAGGGGATGTCACCAGGCCAATCCGCCGCGGGAAGACCGGGAGCCTGCGTTTACGGGCGGCATCGAAAAGACCTTCGGCCTGGAGCCTGGCCTTGGTCTGCTCGAACTCCAGATAAAGGTCGCCGATCCCAGCCTCACGCCGCATGGCATCGACGATGAGCTGGATCTGCCCGCGCGGCGCGTAGAAGTCGACGCGGGCATGGACGACCACGCGTTGGCCTTCCTGCGGCGTCTGGAACAGCGTTCGAGCCGCGGAACGCCACATGACACAGCTCAGCGTGGCGTTGGCATCCTTGAGCGAGAAGTAGAAATGCCCCGAGCTGGCAAGGAGCGAATTGCTGATCTCCCCCACCACCGTGACATCGGCTAACAGCTCATCGGCGCGCAAGACGACGGTCAGGTGGTCCGCCAACTGTGACACCGTCAGGACGTCAGCCATGATCACCGTCGCGGCCGGGCACTGCGACCTCGGCCGAGGGGTCCTGGAGCCGGTTGGCGGCAGCCACACGATCCAGGAACAGTGGCAACCGCCGGGGCAGCACCTCGATAGAAAGCGGCGTCACCCCGAGCGGATCACCATCCAGGTGATAGACCGTGGACGGAGCCGTCGCCACCGTCATCTTGCGCACGCGACGGCGAATCAGGCGGGCATCGGGCAGCTCAGGCGCCAGCAGAAGCTTGGCGCTGGTAAAGGCCAGCGACGTGAGTGCCTCCGTTTGCATGGCGACCATCTCCAGGTAGCCGTCGTCGAGGAGGGCGTTGGGCGTCACACGGAAATACCGGCCATACAGGACGATGTTGCTCGCCACAATCAGACTGAAATGGTCTTCCAGCACCTCGCCATCGTCAAGCTCGATGCGGGCAAAAGGTGACTGAAAACGCAGAGCCTGCCGCACCACCTCGGCGGCGTAGGTCAGCACCGGCGCCCGGCGTTTGAACTCGAGATTGCGTTCGACCTGGTCTGCAACGATGGAATCCAACCCGCACCCCGCCCAGCACAGAAAGGCGCTGCCATTCGCCAGCCCCACGTCGACGCTGATGGCATCTCCTTCCAGGATCACCTGCGCCGCCTTGACCACGGCATCGTCATCGTCGACCTGGGGAAATGGCAGGCCCACGTCGCGGGCAAAGACGTTGCCGGTGCCGGAGGGTAGAATGCCCAGGCGCACGCCGGGCACACCGCTGCGGACAATGCCGTCCACCGCCTGCTCAATGGAGCCATCCCCGCCGGCAATGATGACCGTCCGGTGCCCTTCCTGCACCGCCTGGCACGCCAGATCACGGGCATGCCCCTTGCGTTCAGTCTCGCGCACCTCCAGCTTCCAGCCCGCATAGCGAAACTCCGCCAGGGCGCGCTGGAGGGCGGCCTGGCGGGCGGGATGACCGGAAATCGGATTGCGAATGAAGAAGGCGTCCAAGGATGAGGCGTCTCTGCGGAGCAGGCTAGCGCGATGAGCGAGCAGCCCGCACCAGCATCAGGCATGCGGGTCGATTTTAGCACAAACGGGGGCAAATGCACTGCCTCCATTGCACGGCGCCAAGATGGCGCCCATGACCCGAACTGCGTATCTGCTGCCGCGCTGCATGCGCTGTGACCACTGGCAGGAGCCTGCGGCCTGGCCTCAGCCCACCACGAACCGGAAGCGCTGTTCGTACCGGCGCAGCAGCCGGAGCACCGGCGCTCCAAAGAGCAGCAGCAGCACTGCGTTCCCCAGCCCGCGCCAGACATCCCAGAAGAAGGAGGTCACGACGTAGAAGAGCGCATAACGCTGCAGTGTTTCCAGGATGCCTGTGCCGGGCTGCCAGTACTGCGCCGACATCTCAGGCCGGAAGACAAAGGGCCAGAACCAGAGATTCATCACGGCGCCGTAAAGCAGGCCCATGACAAAGCCGGCCGCTGCCAGCATCAGCAGCTCCACCCGTGAGTTCGGACGGAGATGCGGCAGGAGTCCGGCAACGGCGCCAACCCAGCCCGAAGCAAACATCTGGTAGGGCAGCCACGGTCCCACGCCACCAGTGAGAAACGCCGACGCCAGCAGGGTGGTCAGTCCGGTCAGGAAGCCGAATTGGGCCCCAAAAGCGTACCCCGCCAGGATCGGCAGGAAGAAAATAGCGGAGAAACCGAAAGGTCCGGGGATGAAGCGAAGCATGGCGCCGACGGCCGCCAGAGCCCCGAGCACGGCCAGGGTCTTCGAGGACATCTGCCCCGTTTGCAGGTTGGCAATGACCGCCGCCAGGGCCAGGGCGCTGAGCAGGACCAGCATGAGCAGGGAATCGCCGCTGTGCGCGGCGGCGATGGCCCCATTCTGCTCGAGGTTGCGCTGCCAGAACGGCGACAAGAATGCCGCCAGTCCCAACAGGCTGGCCAAAACCAGGATAAAGGCCGGAACAATCCGCGTCGATGACATGCACGGTTGAAGGTTGAAGGTTCCAGGTTGAAGGTCACTTTTTTCAACCTACAACCTGCAACTCTAGTTGAGGCTGGAGAGCACGTCTTCGGGCGTGAGCAGACGGGGGTCCCGGAACAGCTTGTTCACCTGGCTGGCAAAGACCATCGACTCCGCCATCACGCGACGGGCGGGACCATCGACCACGATCTGCCCCTCCGCCATCAACACCACCCGGTCGGCCGTCGCAGCCACCAGCTCGACATCGTGCGTGGCCATCAGGACGGTCTTGCCGGCAGCCCGCAGCTCCTGCAGCAGCGCCGCCAGGTGGTGCTTCTGGACGTAGTCGAGGCCCCGCGTCGGTTCATCAAGCAGGATCAGGTCCGGATCGGCCACCAGCACCGCCGCCAGGGCCAGCCGCTGCTTCTCACCCACCGACAGGTCACGCGGATGCTGCCCGGCCAGGTGCTGGATGCCCAGGCGCTCCAGCAGGGCGCGATCGGCCAGGGGGTCCAGGGGAAGCCCGTGCGCGCGCCGGCTCAGCAGCAGCTCGCCGGCTACGGTCTCGGCAAACAGCAAGCGGTCGGGATTCTGCGGCACATAGGCGACCCGCGCCGCAAGCTGCTCCGTCGACAGGCGGCTGGCATCCTGCCCCAGCACCTGCACCGTGCCCTGCGCAGGCTTGAGCAGGCCGACAAGGTGTTTGAGGAGCGTGCTCTTGCCGCTGCCATTGCGGCCCATGAGCGCCACGAATTCACCCGGCGCCACCCGCAAGCTCACGGAGCGAAGAGCCTCGACGCCGTTGGCGTAGCGATGCCAAAGACGGTCCACCAGCAGCGAGGGTTCATGCCCGTTCCACGGTGCAGCATCCGCCTCGGCAGCGGGACGCAGGCGTTCCTTGATGCCTTGGGCGAAGCGCCGCCCCTCCTTGATGGTCAACGGCAGCGGCTCCCAGCCGAGGGCCTTGCCCAGCGCAATCAGAGGCGGCGTCAGCGGCACTTGCATCAGCACCTCGGCCGGGCGGCCAAGCACCGGCGCCTCGCCCTCACCGGGCCAGTACAAGACATAATCGGCGTACTGCACGACGCGCTCCAGGCGATGTTCAGAAAGGACCACGGTGATGCCCAGGTCCTCATTGAGCTGGCGCAGCGCCAGCAGCACCTCTTCAGCAGCCTGCGGATCAAGCTGTGAGGTCGGCTCGTCGAGCACCAGGATCTGCGGATGGAGAGACAACACCGAAGCGATGGCCACGCGCTGCTTCTCACCCCCAGAGAGGCTGCTGACCGGGCGGGAACGCAGGTGGGCAATGCGGAGTTGGTCGAGCACCTCTTCCACGCGCTTACGCATGACCTCCTGCGGCAAGGCCCAGTTCTCCAGGGCGAACGCCAGCTCGTCCTCCACCACATCCACCACGAAACCCGATTCCGGGTCCTGAAACACCATGCCGACCAGGTCCGACATGCCACGCGGTTCGGCCTGAACCGGGTCGCGGCCGTCAACACGCACCACGCCACCCACCTTGCCGCCGTAGAAATGGGGCACGAGGCCGTTGAGCGCCCGCAAGAAAGTGGACTTGCCGGCGCCCGAGGGACCGATCACCAGGATAAAGGCGCCCTCCGGCAGTCGGAGGGAGACGTCCTGGAGGACGGGCCGGGCAGCCCCGGCGTACTGGAAGCTGAAGTGGTCGAAGGAGATCATGATCGCAGGACTCAGGCTTCGGGTACCGGGACCGGCGCCGGCGGCAACAGAAGCGCCGGCAGCAGGGCCACGGCATAGACCAGGCCCAGGAAGGGCTGGAATGAAGGCGCCAACGGGTAGGGGGGATAGGGATAGTAGAAGAGAGCGCCGGGTGCGATCACACCCAGGGCGACCAGGGCGACAAGCTGCAAGCCCGCCCCGGCCGTGACCACCGTATCATTCCGCCGCCACAACCAGCGCCGGTAGTCCGTGCGGTGCATGCGGCGGCCCTGACGGCGGAAGATGGCAACCAGGACCAGGGCGCCCATCCCCATCAGCACCAGGCCGCCCCAGCCGCGGTCAAGCTGGACAGTCCGCAGCAGCAGACCGGCCAGGAGCAGGAGCAGACCCAGCACCGTGCCGGCTGATAGCAGCCGCCGCTCACGGGCAGGCGGTGGCGTCATGACACCGCCAAAGCCGCGTGCATCCATCGATTCGGCAAGCTGGATGGCCCGATCCAGGCCGATGGCCAGAAGCGAGACCACAAGAGGCTGAACATCCGCCAGGCCGCGCACCCTGACCCCGCGCAGCCGCTGCGCCTCGCGCAGCTCCTGCCAGGCCACCAGCGTCTGCGGGATGAACGACAGGGCAATGGTCAAGGTCACGCCCGCCTGGTAAGCGAAGGCGGGCACCATGCGCAGCACATTCTGTGTACCGACCGCGCTGTTGAACACGGTGAAGACCAGGATGAGGACCATGAAGCTGAGGGCGGTGCTGACGCCGTAGAGCACGGCTTCCAGCGTGATCGGGCCGCCGATGACCGGCCAATTGGCCGGCAAGCTGAACAGGATGTGATCGCCGAAGTGAACGGTCAGGGTATTGAAGAGGATGGTAAACAGACCCAGGAAGAGGGCCAGCCGTACAACCGGCTTCCACAGGGTGCTGCGGGCGGCGGCGCTGCCCGTTGCCTGGCCGGCATCACGCCGAAGCAACACGGCAAACACGAAGCCAGCGGCAAAAAGGATGATCGTCAGGTACAAGGGGTTGCGGGTGGTGAGCGTGGCCAGCGTGGCCGCCGCCAGCCAGACCACCCAGGTGTAGGGATGGTAGCCTTCGGCCATGTTACGGCGCCGGCGGGGGCCCAGGCGGGGGCCCAGGCGGGGGCCCAGGCGGGGCCGCTGGCGGTGGAGAGCCGCCCGGCGGGCGGCGGGAACCACTCTGCCGCGACAGCGCCCACAGCCCGGCGCCCGCCACGACGGCCAGGAGCAGAGCGAAGCCGCCGATGCCCAGGAAGATGCTCGACGAACTCGAGGACGAAGGGCGGGGAGGATGCGGAACCGGTGTAAAGAGGGTGACCGGCTTGGCTACGGCGCCGCCACCGGGCGCGGGTGGCGGGGGTGGCGCCCCGGTCGTGGGTCCAGGAGGCGGCGGAGGCGGGGGCGGAGTGGCGTCCGTGGGGATCGGGGCGGGGGACGGTGAGAGCGGCGCCGGTGTTTCACCGCCTGCAGCGGTTGGGATGACTTCTGGCGTGAACGGGAGCGCCGCGGTGGCCGTGGCCACCGGACTTGGCAAGGGTGTGCCCGCAGGAAGGACCTGCACCGCCACCGAACGTGACTGCTGGACGCTGCCTCGCACCCCGCGCAGCGTCCAGGTGGTGTTCTCGGTGGGGCACACGTTTTGCGCCGAGGATACCCCCACGGCCTGCTCTGCCCCCGCGCCCGCCTTGAGATAGACGGCTTCAGCGCCGGGCACATTCCAGCGCAGGGTGGTGCAGGAGCCCACACCGATCGTCTCCGGCTGCGCGGTGAATTCGATGCTCAATGTGGCGGCGGCCGTGGACGTCGGTATGGGCGTGCTCGTTGCCAGCGGGGTCGCGGTGTACAGGGGAGTCGGAGTCGGCGTCGAGGTGTAAATGGTGCCTGTGGGCGTCGGCGTGAGGGTTGGCGTCCACGTGCTGGTTGGCGTCGGCGTCCCCGTGGGCAGCGGCGTCGGCGTGGCTGTGGCCGGGGTCGTAGCCGTCGGTGTGGGCGACTCCGCCGACACGCAGATCTGATCGAAGCTCAACAACGGCGGCACCGCCCCGGAACGGTTGAACTCGCCTTCACCCCAGGCCCAGCCATCGATCATGCCGTTGCTCACCGGCCAGCCGCCGCCGCCCACGTCTGAATAGACCCAGGCGCCGTTCTGCTGGTGGTAGTAGGCCCAGTACTTGCAGTTGCCTAGCGGATTCGTGCACTGGCAGAAGCAGTCGTCGGCGGGAAAGTCGCAGCCATTCTGGCGGCGGGCATCGCTGATCTTGCATACGGCAGCGCCCATGCCGCTTTTCGGCTCCGCAAGCACGGTCAAACCGGAGCGGCGCAGCAGGTCGTAGCCGGAAATGCTCGACTCCGAGAAGGAGACACACGACGCAAACGCCTCGCCGTTGCCGAACTGGACGACCAGGGCGGCGCGGTTGGGGCCGGAGCCCTGCGCCCGCGTGCCAGCGATGGTTGAAGCGCCATAGACGATGGCAGCCGCAAGCCCCAGGCTTAACAGAAGGAGGCGAAAGCGAGGCATCATGTGAGGTGGTCGCTCAAGCGCGAGCCGCGCGGCGCTTCCGGGCGTAGCCAGCGAGCGCCGTCAGGCCGCCTCCCAGGAGAAGGATCGTGGCCGGCTCCGGCACCTCGTTGGGCGAGGGCGGCGTGAGCGCCTCTTCTATCTGGTCAAACGTCATCACCGGCGGCTTGATCGTGGGGTTGTACTGCTCGTCGAACCCGGACCAGGCGAAGCCCTCGACGGCCTTGTCTGCCGGCTTGTAGCCGTCGACGCCGGTCTGGCCGACCTCCCATTGGCTGCTGTTCAAGTGGAAATAGGCCCAGTAGTGCGCAGGGTCGGCAAAGCAGTCGTCCACCGGGTTGCCAACGCCGTTGATGTTGCACAGGCCGGTTCCCCACGAGTACTTGGCCATGCCCACGGGGATCACCGCCGCTTCCAGGACATCGGCGGTCGTGGCGCCCTCCGGCACGGTCACGATCTCGGTGTAGGTGCGATCGGGAAACTGGATGACGAGGGCCACGCGCTTGCTGCCGCCTTCGGCTGAAACGGTGGTCGCCAGGATCATGACAACGATGAGGGCAAGAAGGAAGACAAGGGGTCGACGGCGAGGGGTCATTTCATCTCCTGTGAGTGAGGTGGAAGAAACAGGCTGCCTGCCTGAACGCAACAAGCTACGACCTGCTAACCGCGAACCAGAATGGACGGCAGGTAGAATCGCAGCGACTTGGGGCTGTCGCCGGGGAAGGACTGCATCAGAACGCCGATGGCGTCGTAAACAGCCATGGAGCGGCTTTCCTCGGCGCCGTAGCGGAAAACAAAGGCGCCGCCGCTTTCCTGGAAGCCCAGGAGCACACCAAGGGGAGACAGCCCGCTGCGCTGGAAGGCAGGCGCCTCCGGGTCCCACCCGGCGGCCAGGATGCCGTCGATGGCGAGCGATGTCGAATTGGAGTTCGTGGGTCCATCGAGCAGCCCCCAGCCGCCGTCGGCGTGCTGCAAGCTCCGGATGTAGTTCAAGCCCCTGGTGTAGGCGGGGTGGTAGAGGGGGAGCCCGGCGGCTCGCAGCGCCTGCAGGGTGACGCCGGTGGCGTCGAGGTCGCCGGGCGTCTGGAAGCCGTCTGACAGGTCCTTCTCCACCGCCCACCCCCAACTGCCATCAGGCCGCTGTTGCGCCAGCAAGGCCGGCAGCACGCCGGGTGGAAGCGGCCGGCCCGCCTCAGTGAGCGCCAGAACGGCCAGGGCGTGCCGGTAGAAGAAGTCCGGCTCATACAGACCTGTGGCCGGGCTGTACTTGGTCTCCAGCTCGGCAATCAGGTCGAGACCGCCAAAATGCCTGGCGTCGCCGCCGGCAGCGATGACCGCGCGCAGCACCTTTGCCATGCGGCCGGTGTCACGGCGAGCCAGGTAGGTGGGCACATCGGCTGCACAGGCATCCAGCAGGCTGCTGGTTTGCGGCGTCCAGGCAGGCCCATCGGGGTTTTCGCCGGCTTTCGCCACCACCCATGCCATATCGCAGGACAGACCCCACATGATCTGGTCCGGGTGAGCCTTGTCGCCGATGCGGCCGTCAGGCAGTTGCGTGGCATGGAGCCAGCCCAGCGCCGCGAACACGGCGGCCTGTCGCGCCGGCAGACTGCCGGCCGCCGCCTTCGCACTCACCACCGGCGCGTGCAGGAGACCGGCGACGGCCAACACGAGCAGCGATGCCCGCATGAGAAGACGCCAGAAGGGTGACTGAGTGAGTGGGTGTGACATGAAGAAGGAGGCCAACAAAAAACCCTCGCTGTGCTGGCGAGGGTTGGTGGTGGTTGAGCGAACTGCAATCACCGGGCCCTGTCCGCGCAGGCTGCCGATCTGACCGCAATACCGGGTACTCTGGCTTAGGCCGTGCAGGCCCTCACAGTTGCGGGACAGCCCCGGAATCTCGAGCGCTGGATTTCCCAGCGCCGACCACCGGACTTCCCCCGGCCATCTCTATGCGAGATGTACGCTTGCGGTCAAGCGAAGTATTGTATTAAGGCACACAGTATAGACACACTCTGACAGTGATGTCAAATGAGGAGCGACCTGCCCTGGGACGAGGCGCCCGCCGGCATCAACGCCGGACGGCGGGCAGATAAAGCACCGAGATCTGGGCGTCGCTGCCCAGCGGCACCTCATGCACATCGCGATCACCCGACCAGGTGACAGGCGGCAGGGCAGGCTCCGCCGGCAGTCCTGCCACACGAAAGCTCACCGTCTCCCCTTCCCGCATGCCAGGGATGGGCGGCGAGCTGGCTGCATCCTCTCCGTAGACACCCATCAGCCCATAGGCGCCTTCCTCGGCCATCTCAAAACAGCCCACGACTTCCCCGCGCGGGTTGAGCGCTTCCACCACCGTGCCCATTGGCGCCGGACGGCCCGCCACCGTGACCGCCCCATAGTAGTAACTGACGAATGGCGTCAGGGTGACCTGGCAGGAGCTGGCACCGGTGGCCGCAGCCAAACCGCCTGTTGCCAAGAGAAGACCCAGGCAAGCGATCAGGGCGGCGCCCATCAGGCCCGCCGCGCGGCGGGAAATGCGCCAGTTCATGGCGCGTGAGTCTAGTTCGCTGCCGAAGATCCTGTCAAATCACGCACGGCGGCCTGGCGCCCAAGAGGGCGAGCGGGGGAGGCGTCAGAAGCACAGACGTTCTAATCAGCGGGAACCTTTCTGCAGCCAAAGGGGGCGTTCTGTGGTACAATAGTTGTCTATGAGTGCTTCCCCCGACACCGCCAGCAAGCCTCTGGGCGTCATCGATGCCATCGGGCATGGCTTCTCGCTCATCAATCACCATCCCTGGTTGCTGATCATCCCGCTCTTGGTCGACCTGGTGCTCTGGCAGGCGCCGCGGCTTTCGGTGGCGGGCATCGTCAACCGCCAGCTCGACTTCCTTTTCAACCAGCCTGATTTGCCGTCGACCATCCCGCCTGAATCGCTGGCCATGGTCGACAGTCTGCGCAGCATGGGCGCCCAGTTCAACCTGCTTTCCCTGCTGGCCGGTCCCATCACCCACCTCCCCTCCTATCTGGCGCGAACCGATGTCGCCGCCGCAGGCGCCGCCGCGCAGCTGGTGACTCTGGGCACCGTGCACCAGGTCTTGCTCGCCGTTGCCATCATCATTCCCGTGGGGCTGCTCCTCGGCAGCGTATGGCTGGCACTCACGGCCAGGGCCCTGGAAAACGAGCCGCGACGCTGGAGTGACCTCCTGCGCCGCACGGGTTGGATCTGGCTTAACATCGGCCTCTACGTCCTGGGGCTGGTTGCCGCCGTCCTGGCGATCAGCGGCCTGCTCGGTCTGTTCATCTTCGCCCTTGTCGCCCTGGGTGGTTCAGCCGGTCTTACCATCGCCAGCTTTGCCTGGCTGCTCACATTGGCTGCCATTGTGTGGGCGAGCATCGGGCTCACCTTCGTCGTCAGCGCCATCGTCCTCGACCGCGTGAATGTCGCCCGCGCCACCTGGCGCAGTTTCAACGTCGTGGGACGCAATCTCCCTGCCACCCTGGGACTGCTCATCCTCTCCCTGATCCTGAGTGAAGGCTTCATCCGCATCTGGCTGCGGCTGAGCACCAATGCCTGGGGCGTCCCCATCGGGGTCTTGGGCAACGCCTACATCGGCGCCGGACTGATGGCGGCGACCTTGTTCTTTTATCGCGCCCGCTACCAGCAGTGGCAGCGAATTCGTTCGGCAGTGGCCGCCCCCCGCAAATCCGGGGATGAAGGGCGTGAGAATTGATGCGTACTGCGTGATGAGCCGGCACGCTGCTCGGCCTGAGCACAAAACCCGAAATAACCGAACCTGACACTTGACACCTGGAACTTGACACCTTGTTGAGGCCGGAACGTGGCTAAGAACAATACCCAGAATACCCCAAGCACCTATACCGAAGATCAAATTCAGGTCCTCGAAGGCCTGGAGGCCGTTCGCCGCCGGCCCGGCATGTATATCGGCGGTTCCGATACCAAGGCCCTGCACCATATGGTGTACGAGGTCGTCGACAACTCGGTCGACGAGGCAATGGCCGGACGCTGTGACCGCATTCGCATTGCCATCCACAAGGACAACAGCGTGTCGGTCACGGACAACGGCGCCGGCATTCCCGTTGGCATCCAGAAACAGACCGGCCTGCCCGCCTTAACGGTGGTGATGACCAAGCTGCACGCGGGCGGCAAGTTCGGCGATGGCGGCTACAAGGTGTCGGGGGGGTTGCACGGGGTTGGCGTCAGCGCCGTCAATGCCCTCAGCACCTGGATGGAGACCACCGTCAAGCGCGACGGCGTCATCTACCGCCAGCGCTTTGAGCGGGGGAAGCCCGTCACGGGCGTCGAGACCATCGGCAAGACGACGGCTAATGACACGGGCACCTCGCAGCACTACCTGTTTGACGACACAATCTTCGAGGCAGACGCCGAGTACAAGTACGATACGCTTGTGCAGCGTCTGCGCGAGATGGCCTTCCTCAATCGCGGTCTGCGCATCACCCTGGTCGATGAGCGCGGCGACGAAGACAAGGAGATGAGCTTCTACTTCGAGGGCGGCGTCAGCTCTTTCGTCCGGTACCTCACCGCCGGACGCGGGGCGCTGCACGATCCCGTGTACGTCGAGCGCGCCTACGATACCACCACCATCGAGGCCGCCATCCAGTACATCGACGGCTACACCGAGTCGGTATTCGCCTTCGCCAACACCATCAACACCCCCGACGGGGGCACTCATCTGACCGGGCTGCGCAGCGCCATCACCCGCTGCGTCAACGACTATGCCCGCAAGCAGAGCCTGCTCAAGGAAAAGGACCCCAACTTCAGCGGCGACGACACCCGCGAGGGCCTGACGGCCATCGTCAGCGTCAAGCTGGTGGATCCGCAGTTCGAGAGCCAGACCAAGGTCAAGCTCCTCAACAACGAGGTGCGCAATCAGGTGGAATCGGCCGTGGTCGAGGCGCTGGGCGAGTGGATGGAGAAGAACCCGCGCGACGCCAAGAAGATCGTCGAGAAGTGCTCGACCAGCGCCCGCGCCCGCGCCGCCGCTCGCCAGGCACGCGACCTCGTCATCCGCAAGAGCGCCCTGGAGAGCATGACGCTGCCGGGCAAACTGGCCGACTGCACCGAGCGCGATGCCAGCAAGGCCGAGCTCTACATCGTCGAGGGCGACTCGGCCGGCGGCTCCGCCAAGCAGGGACGCGATCGCCGCTTCCAGGCCATCCTCCCCCTGCGCGGCAAGATCCTCAATGTCGAGAAAGCACGGCTGGACAAGTCCCTGTCTAATCGTGAGATCCAAGCTCTGATCACGGCCCTGGGCACCGGCATCGGCGACCAGTTCAACCTCGACAACCTGCGTTATCACCGGGTGTTCATCATGACCGATGCGGACGTGGATGGCAGCCACATTCGCACCCTGCTGCTCACCTTCTTCTTCCGCTACATGGAAGAGCTGATCACCAACGGCTATCTCTACATCGCTCAGCCGCCCCTCTACCTCGTTCAATCCGGAAAGGAGAAGGTTTACGCCTACTCCGACGCCGAGAAGGACCGCCTGGTGGCCCGCTTTGGCGAGAAGAAAGCGGGGGTGCAGCGCTACAAGGGTCTGGGTGAGATGAACCCCGAGCAGCTCTGGGAAACCACCATGAACCCGGACAAGCGCACCGTGCTCAGGGTGTCGATCGAGGACCTGGCCGCCACCGACCGCACCTTCGACATGCTGATGGGGGATGAGGTGGCGCCCCGCAAGCGCTTCATTACGACGCACGCCGCCGAGGTTCGGAACCTGGACGTGTAGGTGGCAGGTAGCGGGTAGCAGGTGGCGAATAGCCGTAGGGGCGGCTGCCCATGGCCGCCCGCCTCTCCCGTGGCCGCCCCTCTTTCCGAGCCCCGACCGTGAGGGAGAGGTTAGGAGCAAAACGCCAGTGGCCCGCCGTGGCGGTCGTCAGCGGTAGACGACCAGCCCAAGGATGGCCGCGCCCAGGATGATCAGGGCCGGGTTCACCCTAGTCATCGTCAGCAGCAGGAAGGCCGCCAGGGCCAATAAGATCTTGTCGATGCTCCCGGCGAGGGCCGGTCCCCAACCCAGCGACCGGGAGCCAAACACGGACTGGGCCATGTCATACGCCGTCCACAGCAGCAGGCCGACCACCACCGGACGCACCGCCTTGAGCATGGCCTGGACGGCCGGGCTGTCCTTGATGCCAAAGAAAAAGACGATCATGAACAGCATCAGGATCGTTGTGGGCAGCACGGTGCCCGCGGCCGCAGCCACGGCCCCTGGCACACCCGCCATCTCGTAGCCGATGTAGGCCGACACCTGGGGGGCGATGGGACCGGGCAGCGCATTGCCGATCGCCACGGCATCGGCGAACTGGGCCGTCGTCACCCAACCGGCCGCGATCGCCTCCCGCTGCATGAGCGCCAGCGACGCAGGACCGCCTCCCCACGAAAACAAGGCGACGCGGGCAAACAACGCGAAGATGTGCCAAAGAAGCAGCATGGTCACAACTCCCAGGTGGGAAGACAGATGGCGCCAGGCTGGCCACCAGGTCCTTGGGGTTAACTCAGTTTTCTGATCTCAGGCACGCGCAGCCAGAGCCAGATCGCAAAGGCCAGGCAGACGGCAGCGGTGGCAGCTACAGCGATCGGCTCGGTGGTGGCTTCGGCCAGGGTGCCCACCATCAGGGCGCTGACGGGCATGAACCCGAAGAAGCTGAGGGAATAGACGCTCATGACCCGGCCGCGCAGGGCGTCGTCAACCCGGTGTTGGATGAGGGCGTTCATCAGGTTGAACACGATCATCATGGCCCAGCCGACGCCGACCATCACCGCCAGTGAGAGCGGCAGCCAGCGCACGACCGTCCAGATCAGCAGGAAGATGGGGAACAGCAGCATGCCCATGGACATGAGCTTGCCTTTGAAGGTGAAGCGTCCCAACGAGGCGATCATCAGGGCGGCGATCAGCGACCCCAAGCCGCGTGCAGACTGCAGCAGGCCGTTGGTCGTGGCGTCTCCCCCGAGCACGGTGACCGCCCAGGCAGGGAACAACGTGGCGTAGGCCATGCCGAAGAGCCCGACCACGGCGCTCACCAGGATCAGCGTCCGGATCACGAAGTGACCGCGGATGTAGCGCAAGCCCTCCACCAGATCGGCCGTGGCCGATTTCGTCCGCTGCGGCGGCACCCAGGGCTTAAGGTGCATCAGCGCCAGCGCCGCAATGACGGCCAAAAAGGAAATACCGTTGATGGTGAAACACCAGGCCGGACCCACCAGGGCATACGTGATGCCCGCCACAGCCGGACCAACAGCCGTGGCGGAGTTGAACATCGTGGAGTTGAGGGCGATAGCGTTGGCAAGGTCCTCCCGCTCCACCAGCTCCAGGACAAACGCCTGGCGGGCTGGAGCATCGAAGGCGTTGGCCGTACCGAGCAGGAAGCTCAGGACGATGATCTGCCAGGCCTGCACCAAGCCGGTGAAGGTCAGAGCAGCGAGTATGAATGCCAGGAGCATCATCGCCGTCTGGGTGATCAGCAGCAGCTTGCGGCGGGAGATGCGATCCGTGATCACCCCTCCATACAGGGTGAACAGCCAGACGGGGACGCCGCTGGCAAAGCCCACATAGCCGAGATAGGCGGGCGAGCCCGTTAACTGGTAGACCAGGAACCCCTGCGCCGTGGTCTGCATCCACGTGCCCACCAGCGAGGCCAACTGGCCAATAAACCAAAGCCGGTAGTTGGGATACCGGAGGGCGGTAAAGGTGTTCCGCCAACTCATCTGACTGGCGTAGCGCATCATAATCGCTCTATGTTACGCAAACGCTGCTGTTGTCCCAAGTGGACGCCCCGAGCGATCTGCGGAACGGACCTGGGTTTGCTCGCCGACCAGCAACAAAAGAGGCCGGCGTGGATGCCGGCCCCTCGGAAAAGATGAGTTTGCCCGAGCCTATTTCGGACTCATCGGCATGATCACGTGAATATACTCTTCCTCGCCAGCGCCGACGGGGCGGAAAACGCCGGGCCGGGCCGGGGAGATCAGCTCGAACAACACCTGGGGCGTGTCCACCACCTGCAGCACATCGATCATGAACTTGGCGTTGAAGGCAGCCTGCAGCGGCTCCCCTTCCACCAGGGCGTCCACCACGGCCTCGTTGTCGCCCATCTCCGCCGAGCTGGCGGTCAGGACCAGCTTGCCGGGATCGCCCGGCACCACGTTGAAGCGGACGATGTTGGCCGAGTCACGGGCAAACAGGTAGCTCAGGCGCACGGCTTTCAAAAATTCGGCGGTGTCCACGACGGCGCGGGTGTTGTAGCTGGTAGGAACGATCTTGTTATAGTCCGGGAAGTTGGCCTCGATAAGCTGGCTGACCAGGTCCACGCCGGGCAGGTGGAACATCACCTGGTTGCGGGCCTCCGTCACGGTCACCTGCACACCGTCCTCTTCCCCCACCTCCACCGAGCCGATGATGCGCGACAGCTCGGTGAGCGCCCGCGCCGGCACGATGACGCCCACGCTGGCCAGGGCAGGCTCCTCCAGCACCGTGGTGCGCACGCCCAGCCGGAAACCATCTGTAGCCACCAGCTTGAGGCGGTCGCCATCAAAGCGGGTGTAGACGCCGGTGAGCGTGGGCCGGCTCTCATCGGTGGCGGCGGCAAAGGCGACCTGGTCGATCATGCGCCGCAGCTTGGCGGGAGGCAGCTCCACGGCAGGAAGGGTCGTCTCACGACGGTGGGTGGGAATGATGGGAAACTCAGAGGCGTCGATGCCCTTGATGTTGGCTTCATAGCGGGAGCAGCGCAGGTGCAGCGTCTGGGTGCGCACCTGCAGCTCCATGTCTATGCGTTCCTTGGGCAGCGAATTCACGAAATCGCTCAACAGCCGCGCCGGCACGGTAATAGCGCCTTCTTCTTCAATCATGGCCCCAACCCAACAGTTGATGCCGATCTCCATGTTCATAGCCGACAGCTTGAGCTGCGATTGGTCGGTCTCCAACAGGATGTTGCCCAACACCGGCAGCGTGCTGCGGGTGGCCACGGCACGCCCCACGATCGACAATCCCTTGGCCAGATTTTCCTGCAGAACAGAAATGCGCACGGCGCAACCTCCAATAGAAAGCTGTGTGGGCGACAGGTAGGGAACACGACCCAGCGTCACAATCCGCTGGCCAAACCAAGGCCAGACGGCGCGGAACCACGACGAACCGCAGCAGAACTGACCTGTGCCGAGTATAACAGAGAGCGAATGGAATGCGAAACGGTTATGTCCACCGTGACGTGAGAGCAGCACCTCAGCAGGCTGCACCGCATCCCCGATCCCTGCGCGGCGGCGACTGGCCGATAGGCGATTAAGGTCTCATAAAACAGACCTTAAAAGAGCTGCGCGTGGCACTTCGGACGAGCCGCCCGCGAGCCGCGGCCATGTCGTGTCCCGCACCTGGCCGGCTACTAGCCGTAGTAGGACCGGCAGCGGGAATTTCTTGTTGGCGGCTTGTGCTTAACCATAAGACCCATCGCCTTTCCCTTTCCGCCAGCGGACGCGGCATTGCAGGTCCGCACGTTGCTTTGCTATGATGCCACCTGTCGGTTGGTTGAGCAGGTCGTTGTGCATCTGGCCAAGTGGCACCGATTTCAACCGATGATTTCCTCCCATCGGGCCAGCGCCGAGTCACAGGCGCATCATTGGCCAGGGGGCGCCCCCCAGCCCCTGTGGAACACCCATAGTCCTCCCGTTCCCAATCGCCAAGGCATTCGCGCGAATGGATAGTGCGTGGCCGCGGCTTGCGAACGAGGGTGCTCTACCTACCCAACGGGCTTATGACGACCCCCTATCCCCTACCTGCCCACCATTCGACAGCAACGCAAGGATTCACTGCCGTGGAATCGTTGACTTCTCCCGAAACGATCTGGCAAGCGGTCCTGGGTGAACTACAGCTCTCGTTACAGCGGCCGGTGTTTGACGCCTGGCTGCGCGATACCGTGGCAGTGGCCTATGAGGATGGCTGTTTCATCGTGGCTGCCAAGACGGCGTTTGCGCAGGAATGGCTCGAGAACCGGATGAAGGGCATGATCAAGCAGCGCGTCCAGCGGCTCGTCGGACGCGCCGTGGACCTCGAGTTCATCGTGCGCCCCGAAACGGCGCCGGCAGTGGAGCCGGTTGCCCCGGGGCCGCTGCTCCAGCAGCCGCAGCGCGAGACCGGCCGGTTCACCAGTCCCTCTCCCCCTCAGTCCTCGCTGATCCCTTCGATGACGTTTGAGAACTTCATCGAAGGTGAGGGCAACCGCTTCGCCTATGCCGCTGCCCAGGCGACCGCCCAGGACCCCGGGCACCGCTTCAACCCGCTCTTCATGTACGGTGGCGTCGGGTTGGGCAAAACACATCTCCTTCACGCCATTGGCAATACCGCCGCCCGCAGCGGCTATGCTGTGCGTTATGTCACAGCCGAGACCTTTACAAACGACCTCATCGAGGCAATTCGCAACAAGGCCAATTCCGATTTCCGGCAGACCTATCGCGAAGTCGATGTTCTGCTCATCGACGACATCCAGTTCATCGAGGGCAAGGCCGGCACGCAGACCGAGGTCTTCCATACCTTTAACAGCCTCTATGCCGCAAACAAGCAGATCGTGTTCGCCAGCGACCGGCCCCCTCATGTCTTTGCCGACTTCGATGACCGCCTTCGCTCTCGGTTGGCCGGCGGACTGACCGTTGACTTGCTGCCTCCCGACCTCGAGCTGCGCGTCGCCATTCTGCGCACCAAGGCTTTGTCGGCCGGCCTGGTTGTGCCCGACGACGCCCTGCGCTACGTGGCCGAACAATGCAAGAGCAACATTCGGGAGCTGCAGGGAGGGCTGAACCGGGTGCTGGCCTTTGCGAGCTTGCACCATCGAGCGCCTACCCTCGCCCTGGCGCAGGAGGTCTTGGGCGACGTCGATGCTGCGCTCAATCGTGATCCGCAGGCGATCATCCAGGCCATCGCCCAGGAGTTCCGGGTGACCCCTGCTGAGCTGACGGGACCGCGCCGCTCACACAATATCGTCGTGCCCCGCCAGGCGACTATGTACCTGCTACGGGAAATGTGCCAGCTCTCGTTCCCACAGATCGGTGAGCTTCTGGGAGGGCGCGACCACTCCACGGCCATCCACGGCTATGAGAAGATGAGCCATATCCTGGACGACGATGTGGAGCTGCGCAGTCGTGTGGAGCGGGTGCGTGTGCGCCTGCGTAAGTAGCCGCCATCGTCCCGAAGAACAAAAGAGGACAGGCGCTTCGTCCTGTCCTCCGTGGCGTGGGGATGCTGCAGGCATCCCCACCTGTGCATAACTCCCCGATTTCTGGGGAAAACGTGGGCTAGCTGTGGATAACCGCTGCCCCTGGCGCCTTGACCAGATGTGAGAAAGGCGCTACCGCGCCTCGACCGTCTGGTAATAGGCCATGTGTTGGAGCTGGGCGACGGGGTCGATGTACTGTACCTGTACGCCCAGGGGCACCGTGAGCGTCACTGGCGCATAGCAGAGGATGGCTTTGATGCCCAGATTGATCAGGCGCGTGGCAACGTCGCGCGCGGCAGCCACGGGCACGGCGATGATCGCCATCTCCACCTGGTGGAGCCGCACAAGATTCTCCAGGTCGTCAATGCTGTGGACGTCGTATTCGCCCAGCTTGTGTCCGATCTTGTCGGCGTCATTGTCGAACACAGCCGCGATCTGGAATCCATGCTCGGCAAAGCGGTGGTAATGCACCAGGGCATGACCCAGGTCACCTGCACCGATCAGAACCATCCGCCACTCGCGATCCACGTTGAGGATCTCAGTGAGCTGGTCACGCAGATAGGCAACGTTGTAGCCCGTTCCCTGTTTGCCGAACTCGCCAAAATGAGAGAGGTCCTTGCGGATCTGCGCCGAGCTGATGCCCAGGCGATCGCCGAGTTCCTGCGAGGACGTGATCTGCCGTCCCTCTGCAATGAGATGGTTCAGCACGCGCAGGTAGATCGGTAGACGACCGACCACGATATCAGGCACTGCGTTACTGGTCATGCCTCAACTCCTTCGTTCCGTCGATGATACCGGAGACATGCGATTCCTGGGCGATACAAAACCCAAGTTTGTGCATAGATTGTGAAATGTCAGTTAGTGAATCATAACACATGCTCCATGCAGGGGCAACTTCGTTTGGCCACCGCAAGCAATGCAGTCTGGACTTGTGTGCGTGTTTCGCCTAGACTGTGTGTAAGCCGATTTGCAGTCTGTGAAACCATATTCTGTCTCCCTTCGTAGTGTGAAAAAGTGAACGCGTCGCCTTCCGAATTGCAGCCAGTCAACTCGTTTGCCAACCTTGTCGACGTCATCGCGGCGCCGGCAACGGCGTTTCGACGGATCAGTACCGTGCAGCGACGCAGTTGGTGGCTGCCCGCCCTGCTCTGCGTGGTGGCCGCGCTCCTCTATCTGGGGGTGTCGTTGAATGCCACCACGGCCCTGGCTGCCAAACAGATCCAAATCCAGCTAGGCACGATGACGCCTGAACAGGCGGATGCCGCCAAACCCATGATGGAGCGCTTCACGGCGCCGGCCTTCCTGTTTGGCAGCGGCGCCGTCACCATTGTGCTCAGCCTGCTGTTGGGTTGGGTCATTGCCACCGGCCTACTCTATTTTGGCGCCTCGCTGACCGGGCATGCCGTTCCTGCTCCCGCTGCCTGGGCCCTCGTCGTGTGGACCTGGCTGCCTTTCGCCCTGCGCGGCTTTTTCCAGGCTGCCTGGAGCGCGGTCAACGGCGGCCAGATCATCCACTATCCGGGCCTCTCCTATCTGTTGGCCACAGGTGACCTCACCAGCGACCGGCGCAACATGCTCTATGTGTCCGCCACGCAGGTCGATCTCTTTACCCTTTGGCATCTCATCCTTGTCTATGTAGCGGTGCGGGTCGCGGCCCGCATGGGCACGGTCAGCGCCCTGGTCTTCACGGCCATCTATGCGCTTGTCAGCTTGGGGCTGCGCCTGCTGCCGGCCCTGGCCGGCGGCGTGATGGGACCGCGCTAGCCGAACAACTGCGCTGCGTTCCAGCCTGCAACCAGGGAGCCGGCTGCACAAGCTGGGCCGCCGGGTGCTGTCCATCCTGTAGTATTACCTACTTGTGTCCCGTCGAACTTCGCGGTACACTCTGTTCACGTTTTGACCATATTTTTTCCAACTAAGGCGCGCGCTCAAGGCTGGCGCCATCGTGCTAAGACAAACTCACCATGCGTCGACTTCTCATTGCCCTTCTCATCATCGTCGTGGTAGGCGGAATCTCCTGGGCCGGTTATCAGGCAACCGCTCAAGAGAAAGAGCCCCCTCCCCCTGACTACGAAATCTATACGGTTGCCAAAGGCGATATCGCTTCCACCGTAACCTCCAGCGGCACCATGGAACCCGCCGCTGAGGTCAATCTCACTTTCCGGGCCACCGGCCCTGTCTCCACGCTGGGTGTTCAGGTAGGTGACCCGGTCCGCAAGGACCAGGTGCTCGCCAGCCTGGAGAACGACGATCTTCTATTGGCCCAGCAGCAGGCGTCCGCAGGCGCACGGCTGGCCCAGGCGCGGCTGGCGCAAGCACAGCGTCCGCCGGAGCCAACCGAGGTCGGCGCCGCCCAGGCAGCGCTGGAATCGGCGCAAGCCGGGATGACGGCGACGGAATCGGCTCTGAAGCAGCTTCTGGCCGGTTCAACGGACGCCCAGCGCCGCATGGCCGAAGCCAACCGCGAGAGCGCCCGGGTGGCGCTGGAGTCGGCGCAGGCCGCCTACGACCGGATCGCCGGTTTGCCCAATGCGAGCATGATGCCTCAGGCCCTCCAGTTGCAGCAGGCCACGATCGCCTACGAAGCGGCCAAGGCAAGCCTGGAGAACAGCCAGGCGCCCGCCACGGCCAGCCAGAAAGCGCAGGCCCTGGCCCAGATCGCGCAGGCCCGGTCGGCCGTAGCGCAAGCAGAGGCGAACCTCGACCGCCTGACGCGGGGCGCCGCCAAAGAAGACCTTGAGATCCTGCAGGCGCAGGCTGAACAGGCTGATATTTCCATCAGACAAGCAGCGCTGGCGATGAAGAACAGCCAGTTGGTGGCTCCCATCGACGGCGTCGTGGGCGCCGTCAACATCCGTCTCAACGAAATCCCCACGCCGGGCCAACCGGCCGTTGTGCTGACGGACCCCAGCGGCTTCCACATCAATCTCAGCGTCGATGAAATCGATATCGGCAAGCTGTCCAGCGGGCAGCCGGTGACGGTCACGGTGGACGCCTTGAATAACGCCCAGCTTAACGGCAAGGTGGGCCGTATTGCTCCCATCGCCCTGGGTAGTTCGAGCCTGAACGCCGCCAACAGTGGCGTCGTCAACTATGAAGTGCGGGTGGACATTGACCCCACCGATCTGCCGCTGCGCTCGGGCATGACGGCAACCGTCGTCGTGACCACCGAGGAAGCGCGCGACAGCGTCGTCATCCCCAATCGCGTCATTCGCGTTGATCGCCAGAACGGCCAGACCTATGTTGAGAAGATCGTGGATGGCGTTCCCCAGCGCACGGATATCGTCGTCGGGCTCCGCAACGAGCAGTTCAGCCAGATCATCTCGGGTGTCAGCGCCGGCGACCAACTGGCAGTGCGGCGCACGGATTCAGGCCAGGCGCTGCGCCAGCAGTTCTTCGGCGGGGGAGGTTGATAACCGTGAGCGACCGCAAACCGGTTATCGAGATCTCCGGCGTTACCAAGGTCTACCAGATGGGAGACGTCGAAGTGAATGCCCTCGACGGCGTCGCCCTGCAGGTGTTTCCCGGCGAGATGGTCGCGATCATGGGCCCGTCCGGCTCGGGCAAGTCCACTCTGATGAACATCCTGGGCGCCCTGGACGTGCCCACGAGCGGCAGCTACTGGCTTGACGGCCAGGATGTCTCGCACATGACCGACGATCAGTTAGCCGAAGTACGCAACCGCAAGATCGGCTTTGTGTTCCAGAACTTCAACCTGCTTCCGCGCACCAGTGCGGTCGCCAATGTCGAGCTGCCCCTGGTTTATGCCGGCGTCCACAACCGCCGCAAACGCGCCATCGCCGCCCTGGAAATGGTAGGACTTGGCCAACGCATCCACCACCGCCCCAACGAGCTTTCGGGCGGGCAGCAGCAGCGTGTAGCCATCGCCCGCGCCCTCATCAATGATCCCAGCATCATCCTTGCCGACGAGCCGACTGGCAACCTGGATTCCCGGTCGGGCGCTGAGATCATGCACATCTTTCAGACCCTCAACGAGGAGCGCGGCATCACGATCATCTTCGTGACGCATGAGCCCGACATTGCCGAGCACACGCGCAGGATTATCCGCCTGCAGGACGGCCAGATCATCAGCGATAACCCGGTCAAGAATCCGCGCCGGGCGAGCGACATGGCCTACACCCGCCGTGCTCGCGACCTGGTTGATGGCACCGTCACCGATGTCCATCCCCTTCCGCCCGACCATCACGACGCCGGAGACGCCGGCGAGCCCCCGAAGCAGCTATGAGTATCACTGAGCTAGTCCGTATCGCCCTGCGCGCCCTGACGGCCAACAAACTGCGCTCGATCCTCACCATGCTGGGCATCATCATCGGTGTGGGCGCTGTCATCGCTTTGATGAGCGTGGGGCAGGGCGTCCAGGCCTTGATCACCGAACAGCTCCAGAGCGCCGGCTCCAACCTGATCATCGTCATCCCCGGCAGCCTGGAGGACAACCGCATGTCAGGCGGCCCCGCCCAGACACGGCCGGTCAAGCCGCTGACGATGAGCGACTACCGCGCCATCAACGATCCTCTGCAGGTGTCGGATGTCATCGTAGCCGTACCCCAGGCCGACGGGGCGGCGACGGTGGAACGTGGCCGCGACAGTCTCCGCCTGCAGGTCAGCGGGACGAACGAACAGTTCACCTTCGTCCGCAACTACAACGTCGCTGACGGCAGATTCATCACCGCCGAAGACGTCGTGGCCGAAAACCGCGTGGTGGCGCTGGGCAGCAAAGCAGCCAAAACGCTGTTTAAGGAAGGCGAGTACCCGATCGGCCAGACGCTGAAGATCAATGGCCTGCCGTTCCGGGTGATCGGCGTCATGGAGGAAAAAGGCGGCGGCGGCTTCGGCAGCTTCGATAACCAGGTCTTCGTCCCTGTCAGCACGGCGCAGTCACGCCTGTTCCCTTATCTGCGCAGTTCCACCGGCGAGCACACGGTCAGCTTTGTCCTGGTCAAGGCGGCCAGTGAGGACAGGCTGAAGGATGTAGTGGCCCAGATCGAGGACTTGCTGCGCCAGCGCCACGACATCACCTATCTGAACGAAGATGATTTCACCGTCATCAATCAGGCCGACATCCTCAACATCTTTGGCAGCATCACAGGCGTGCTGACGACCTTCCTCGGCGGCATCGCCGCCATCAGCCTGCTGGTGGGCGGCATCGGCATCATGAACATCATGCTGGTGTCGGTGACAGAGCGAACGCGTGAGATCGGTCTGCGCAAGGCCGTGGGCGCCAAGCGTCGCCATATCCTTCTACAGTTTCTGGTTGAAGCCATGGTTCTCAGCCTGATGGGGGGCGTTATCGGCATGTTGCTGGGCTTTGTCGGCGCCCGTGCCCTTGCCAGCCTCTCGGACCAGCTTCGCGCCGTCATCACCGTGCAATCGGTCGTCCTGGCGGTGGGCTTTAGCGCCCTCGTCGGCCTCTTCTTCGGCATCTATCCGGCGCTGCGCGCCTCGCAGCTCCATCCCATCGACGCTCTGCGTTACGAGTAATCCTATGAGTCGCCTTGCCACCCCTTCACAAAGCTATCGCATGCGCAGCCGGCGCTCGCTTGTGCTTCTTGCTCTGCTCCTGACGCTGCTGGCGATGCTGGTCACAGCCTGCGGCAGCCGCCCCACACCCACCCTCGCCGCCGCCACGCTGCCGCCGCCGCCGAAGCTGCCCACCCGCGCGCCCACCGCTGTTCCGCCGACGCCCACGGTGGCTCCCACCGCGGCACCGGAGATGACGGCCACGCCGGAGCCGGCCACAGCGCCGGCGCCTACGGCCACACCCAGCGCCCCCGACCCGGACATGCTCCCCGGCGCCTATGCCATCAATGATACCGCTCTCTTGAGCCAACCGGGCGGCAGCCAGGTGGCTCCCATTCCTGCAGGCGCACGGGTGGGCTTGCAGGGGCGCAACGCCGACGGCGCCTGGCTGCAGGTGCTCTACCAGCCGGACCCCAGGACCCCGGCGCAAGCGGGCTGGGTGCGGTCAGCCGCCGTCACCGCCTTCACTGACCTCAAGGCCCTGCCGGTGGCGGGTGCGCCTTCAGAAAGCGCCGCCGCCTCGCCAACGGTCTCGGCGGGCGAAGGCGCCGCGGCGACCGGCGGCGCCCTGACGGTGTTGGCTGACCGTCTCAACCTGCGCAGCGGTCCCGGAACGGGCCAGCCCGTTGTCGGCAGTCTCGCCAAGGGGGACCAGGTGGACCTTATCAGCCGCTCAGCGGACGGCGCCTGGGTGCAGGTCAAGAAGGCTGACGGCGCCCAGGGTTGGGCGGCTGCTGCCTACCTGAGCGCCGGCGGCTCGACGCCCCTGGTGGCGGCGCCTACGCCCTCTGGTTCGTCACGACCGGCGACCTCCTCAGGCGCCGGACGCGGCCACATCGTATTCGAGGATCGGGGCGGCGGGAACATCTACATCATGAACGCTGACGGCAGCGGCCTTCGGCGCCTCACCCAGGGCTTTGACCCGGCCTTGAGCCCGGACGGCAAGCAGGTGGCGTTCACACGCTGGGAAGAACCGCGTGGCCTTTGGGTCATCAACACCGATGGCAGCGGCGAACGGCTGGTGTACGGCACCAATCGGCCCCGTTCGCCCACCTGGTCGCCCGACGGCAGCACCATCGTGCTAGAAGAGTGGACAGGCAGCAAGATCTGCCGGCAGACGCCTTTTGGCTGCCTGACCGACGATGAGATTCGCGCCCGCCTCGGCGGTGACTGCATGAAGACCTCCTTCGGCACGTTGTGCATCAAAGACTTCCCGCTCATCACCCGGGACTTCACCGCGCTCACCAGCTACAACCTGGCCAACGGCAGCGTCCGCAACCTGGCCGCCAGCGACTCCAGCCGCGCGCCGGTCTTCAATCCCGGCGGCGGCAGCGTCCTGTTCTTTGATAACGACAGCATGGCCACAACCGGCCTCACCAGCAACGAACAGCCACGCCCGTTGGTGTCCTTGCCGAACCAGCTCGGCCCCGCCGTCTACAGTCCCGATGGTCAGGCCATCTACGGCGCCCGCCGCAACGGTGACAACTGGAACATCTGGCGCTGGAATGCTGACGGCAGCGGCGCCGTGGCGCTGACGGCGCCGCCGGCGCTGCGGGATCGTCCCTTCCACAACGTCTCACCCACCCTCAGCCCCGACGGCCGCACCCTCCTCTTCCTGACCAACCGCACCGGTAAGTGGGAGATGTGGCAGATGAATCCCGACGGCAGCAATCAGCGGCCCTTCGCGGCGGCGGCGCTGGCGGGCATTGACTTCCAGTACAACTTCACCAACGAGCGCATGGCGGACTGGGGCTAAAGGATCACCAGGTGCGACGCACCTTGAAGGTGCGTCGCACCTGGGCCTTGCGATATCAGGCGCCGAAGCGCTGCAGGCGACCGGCATAGCCCATCGCCCAGGGCACCATCTCGGTGGCGTGGAAGCAGCCGTGGGCGCCGCCTTCCGCCGCCCGTTCGCCGAAGGCCTGCACAACGTCCGGCATGACGTCCACCCCCCAGAAGAGGGTGGGCACGGGGTGATAGGAGTGGCTGCGCAGCTTGGCGGGCGTCGAGTGATCGCCGGTGATGATCAGGACGTTGGGCCCCAAGGCCAGCAGGTCGGGAAGCACCTTGTCGACCTCCTCGATCTCGTGCACCTTGGCGTCGAAGTTGCCATCTTCGCCGTAGCTGTCGGTCTTCTTGACGTGAATGAAGAAGAAGTCGTAGTCGTTCCACACGCGTGCCAGCGCCGCGATCTCGTGGTGGGGCCGATCGCCTTCGAACTCGATCACGTCCATTCCCACCAACTTGGCCACGCCTTTGTACATGGGGTAGACCGCGATCGCCGCCGCCCGCATCTGGTAGATGTCGGGGAAGCGCGGCAGACCGGGATCCTTGGCCAGGCCGCGCAGGTTCAGCGTGTTGGCGCGGGGCTCGTCCGCCAGCACCTTGCGCGCCTGGGCGATCCATTTGTTGAGCAAGGCAGCGGTGTGGCCACCCTCAGCGGTGCCGCTCTCATCTTCGACCGGCAGCGGCGCCTTGCCTGTCACCTGGGGGTCGGTCTCGGTGAGCTTGCCGCCCAGGCCCGGCCCCCGCAGCACCAGGGCGAAGCGGTGCTCCTTGACAGGTTCCACAAAGACCTGGTAGCCGTCTGCGGCCAGGCTGGTCTGTTCCTGCAGTTTCTTGCACAGACGGATGCACTCTTCGGTGCCGATGCGACCGGCGCGGCGGTCGGTGATGAGACCGTTGGCGTCGGCGGTGGCGAAATTGCCGCGCGCTGCCAGGTCATCCGGTCCCAACGCGAAGCCGATGCCCAGAGCCTCCAGCACGCCGCGGCCGATCTCAAACCGCACGGGATCGTAGCTGAACAGGCTGAGGTGGGCCGGGCCGGAGCCAGGCGTGACGCCGGGACGCACCGGGATCGAACGACCCGAACTACCCTCGCGCGCCAGGCGATCCATGACGGGCGTATGGGCCGTCTCCAGCTCGGTCAGGCCGTCTGCCGCCATCGGCAAGCCGCCCAGGCCATCCATGACCAACAGCACGATTTTGTTGTTATTCTTTTGCGCCAACTCACGATAGATGGCGTGATCGGTAATCATGTTTGTACCCTACTCGTGAATGAGGGGGATGGATGCCTGGCATCCATCCCCCTCATTACGGCCTTGGTGAAGTGAGATCAGATGTAGGCGACTTCGGACTTGGGGTCGAACAGGTGCATGTTGTCCATGTTCAGGACCAGGCCGATATCGCTGCCGGCGCGCTCCCGCGTGCGCGGGTCGACGCGGGCAATGAACTGCTTGCCGCCGACAAGGGCGTAAACCAGAATCTCGTTGCCCATGAGCTCGGTGACGTCGACATTGGCCGCCAGGGGCGCCGCATGGATGTCGGCCGGAGCATATTGCGCATGGTGGATATCTTCAGGGCGAATGCCGAAGACCACCTGCTCGCCCTTGTGGCCTCGCACCATAGCGGCCTTGTCGGCAGGCACGAGCAGGCGGAAGGAGCCGCCATCCACGAACAACTTGCCCGTGTCTCCTTCCTCGACAAGGGTGGCGTCGAAGAAGTTCATGCTGGGGCTGCCGATGAAGCCGGCCACAAAGACATTGCAGGGATGGTCGTACAGCGACTGCGGCGTATCGACTTGCTGCAGGATGCCATCCTTGAGCACGGCAATGCGGCTGGCCATCGTCATGGCTTCCGTCTGGTCATGCGTGACGTAGATGAAGGTGGTGCCCAACTGCAGATGCAGGCGGGAAATGTTGGCGCGGGTTTCCACGCGCAACTTGGCATCCAGGTTCGACAAAGGCTCGTCGAAGAGGAAGACCTGCGGATGGCGGACGATGGCGCGACCCACCGCCACGCGTTGGCGCTGCCCACCCGAGAGCTGCTTGGGCTTGCGGTCGAGCAGTTGGCCGATGCCCAGCAAGTCGGCGGCTTCCTTGACCTTGGCGTCGATCTCGGCCTTGGGGGTCTTGCGCAGCTTGAGACCGAAGGCCATGTTGTCGTACACGCTCATGTGCGGATACAGAGCGTACGACTGGAACACCATGGCAATGTCACGGTCCTTGGGCGGGACATCGTTCACCACGCGGTCGCCAATGCGGATGGTCCCGTCCGAGATCTCCTCCAGGCCTGCCAGCAGGCGCAGCGTTGTGGACTTGCCACAACCGGAGGGACCTACGTAGACCATAAACTCCTTGTCGGCGATCTCGAGGCTCAGGTCGTTGACGGCGGTCACATCTCCCCACCGCTTGTACACGTTTTCGTAGCTAACACTGGCCATGCAAAAGGACTCCTTATGAGAAAGCGAAGAGTCTGGAGATGCCGCCTGCCGGCAGAACTATGCGGTCGTGAGATCGGGGGTGGACGCCGGGAGGCTTGGTGACTTACCTTGCTTCGCCGTGGCCTTTGCGCCCTTGAAACAACCCGACTTCGGGCAAATGTGCCGAAACCGTCCGGCAGGCCGCATCATGAGGTCAATCGATCATGGGATGGGGCCTTCAGTTCACCGTATCGTGCTGATACACGCCTCCTCAACAGGAACGAGAGTGGCAACGCTGGCCACACAAACCTGCCGCTGACGCCCAGCGGGTCAATGCACAGGGATCATCGCTGGCGACAGCTATTGGCTATTATAGCGTCGCCGCCCTGCCCTTCCAAATCACCCCGCAACGGGAAGCCGCCCCACACGCCGCGCAGCGATCGGCGGCGCCCTGGCAGGCGCTTTTCGCCGCAGATCGTGTAAGAGGATGGCGCTGCACCACGTCTGGTGAATGGCGCAGACGCCATACCGTCGTTTGACAGTGCCCGGCCTCGCCAGTAGGATGTATCCAGTTCTTCATCGACTTTAGAGGAGTGTTCCATGTCTAAACCCTTTGCGGTCACCGATCAGGATTTTCAGCAGAAGGTACTCGAGAGCCAAGACCTCATCGTTACCGATTTCTGGGCGGAGTGGTGTGGCCCCTGTAAGATGATTGCGCCCATCCTTGAGCAAATCGCCGGCGAATATGACACCCAGATCAAGATCGCCAAGCTCGACGTCGACCACAACCCCAGCACCGCCATGGCCTATGGCGTGATGAGCATCCCCACCCTGATCGTCTTCAAGGGCGGCAAGCCGGTCGACCGCATCGTGGGTTACATGCCCAAAGACCGCCTGGTGGCCAAGCTCAAGCCCCATCTATCGTAAGCCCGATTTCCCCCCTTCGCTTCCGGACGGCTGCCCGCATGCTTCGTCATGCCGGCAGCCGTTTTTGATCGGCGCCTTTCAGCCGTTCCGCCAGGGCAGAGTGCCGCTCCGCCACCTTGTCATTGCGCACCGCCAGGGCGAGGGCGCGCCGGGTGCCGACGATAACCACCAGCTCACGGGCGCGGGTGATCGCCGTGTAGAGCAGATTGCGCTGCAGCATCATGTAGTGCGTCGTATGAAAAGGTAGCACGACGGCGCGATATTCGGAGCCCTGGCTCTTGTGCACCGACACGGCGTAGGCATGCACAAGCTCATCGGCGTTGGCCCAGTCGTACGTCACGCCCTGCCCTTCGAAGGTGACGGTCAGGGTGTGCATGATGGGGTCGATGCCGGTCACCACGCCCATGTCGCCGTTGAACACCTCGAGATCATAGTTGTTGCGCGTCTGCATCACCCGATCGCCCAGGCGCAGCAGCCTGCCGCCCAGGGTGCGCTCCGGTTTGCGCGGGTCGCCGGGATTGAGCTGCTGCTGCAGGCGCTCGTTGAGAGCGCCCACGCCCAGCGGGCCGCGGTGCATGGGGCTGAGGACCTGCACGTCGGTGGAGGACATGCCAAAACGGGTGGCAATGCGATTCTGCACTAGGTCGATGACCATGTCGGCGCAGCGCTCTACATCCTCGATCTGAAAGAGAAAGAAGTCGTTGGCATCCGCCGGAAAGAGAGGCATCTCGCCCTTGTTGATGCGGTGGGCGTTGGTGATGATATAGCTCCCCGCCGCCTGCCGGAAGACGATCTCAAGGCGCACAACCGCCACCTCGCCGGAGGCGATGATGTCCGACAGCACATTGCCGGCGCCCACCGAGGGAAGCTGGTCGACGTCGCCCACCAGGAGCAGGTGCGCTCCCGATGGCACTGCCTTGAGCAGGTGATTCGTCAGCAGCAGGTCGAGCATCGATGCTTCATCCACCACCAGCATGTCGAGGTCGAGCGGGTTCTCGGCATTGCGGCGGAAGCGCATCCCCTCTGCCGGAACCGGTTCCAGAAGCCGGTGAATGGTCTTGGCTTCGTGGCCGGTGGCTTCGGCCATGCGCTTGGCGGCGCGGCCGGTGGGCGCAGCCAGGCCCACGCGATAGCCGGCGGCTTCACCGAGCCGGATCAGGGCCCGCAGGGTCGTCGTCTTGCCCGTGCCTGGTCCCCCTGTTAGCACCGTGACGGGTTGGGTGAGGGCCGTCTGCACAGCCTCCCGCTGCGCCGCGGCCAGGTCCAGCCCCATCTGCTTCTGCAGCACGGTGAAAGCCGCCTGCCAGTTGAAGCGGGTGAAGGCCGGCAGCCGGGTGGCGCCGCTGAGGAGCCGCGTCTCTTTGAGCTTACGCAGCCGCCCGGCGACGCCGATCTCGCCGTAATAGAAGGGGGCCAGGTACACAGCCTCGGTCTCGCCCAATGCTCCCCCCGCGGGCGCCACCGTGTAGGCAACGGCCTCGACGTGCACCTGCTCTTCCTGCTGCAAGCGTTCGATGGCCTCCTCCACCAGGGGAGGGGCGACGCCAAGCAGATCGACCGATTCCTTGATCAGGTCAGGACGCGGCGTGAAGACGTGCCCTTCGTCGGCCTGTTGGCCCAACACATAAGAAGCCCCGGCGGCCACGCGCTCGGGGCTGTCGGAGGCTATGCCCAGGGCCTGGGCGATCTTGTCGGCAGTGAGGAAGCCGATACCGTAGACATCGCGCTGCAGGCGGTAGGGATCGGTGCGGACAACGTTGATGGCATCGTCACCGTACTGCTTGTAGATCTTGACGGCCAGGCCCGTGCTGACGCCGTGCGACTGCAGAAACAGCATGACCTCTTTGATCTGGCGCTGTTCCTCCCAGGCACGCTTGATCATGTCCACGCGCTTCTTGCCCACGCCCAGCGCCTCACGCAGGCGGTCCGGCTCTTCGTCGATCACGCGCAGGGTGTCAGCGCCAAAGCGGCGGACGATGTGCCTGGCGGTCACGGGACCCACGCCCTTGATCAGTCCGGAGCCGAGATACTTCTCGATCCCGGCGGCGGTCGCGGGCAGCACCGTCCGCACGGTTTCGGCCCTAAACTGCCGCCCATAGTCAGGATGGTTGGTCCATTCACCCTGCATCTCTACTGACTCCCCCACGTTGATGCCCATCATGTTGCCGACCACGGTCACCAAAGCCCCCCCGCGCTCTGGCAGCAGCCGGCCTACGGTGTAGCCGTTCTCCTCATTATGGTAGGTAATGCGCTCAATGACACCTGTGAGCGTGGCCACGATGTCCTACTGCGCCTGCTCTTCCTCCGCGCCGGCCCCGGCCACGGCTGCGTAGAACTCCTCGGCGGTGAGCTTTGGCCACTCCTCTTCCCTCTGTGCTTCCCCATCCTCGGGCACCAGGATCAGCAGCCGCAGCGGCTGGCCCGCTGGCAGGACAGGCGCCAGTTCGCTCGGAAGCAGGATGGCGCCCTCAGCGGTGATCTCGGCCGTGAATTCGTAGGCTTTCATTGCAGCGCATCTTAGCTGGCGGCTTGGTGACTGTCAAACGCGCACCAGAACCTGCCGCCCCGCATCGTGCCCGGCGCTCCAAGGGCTGGTGCGAAACCATCAAGTGCGAACAATCCTACTGACATGCCAGTGGGTGTCTGCTATGGTCATGCACCAGTATTGCAATGGCTTTGCACAGATTCCCTTGACTACACGATGTCGATTCCCTGGTATTTCCTGATTCCTGGCGGACTTCTTTTGCTCATCCTGGGCGCGGAGCTCCTGGTGCGCGGCGCCTCCCGGTTGGCGGCCACCTTCGGGGTGTCGCCCCTCATCATCGGCTTAACGGTGGTGTCGGTGGGAACCAGCTCACCGGAAGTGGCGATCGCGGTGCGGGCTGCGCGCACCGGCCAGGCTGACATCGCCCTGGGCAACGTCATCGGCAGCAACATCTTTAACATCCTGGTCCTTCTGGGTTTGTGCGCCATCCTTGTCACTCTCATCGTGGCGCAGCGCCTGGTCAGGGTGGACATCCCGATCATGATCGTTCTGTCGCTGGCGGTCGTGGTGATGGCCCTCGACGGTAGACTTTCGCGCCTCGACGGGTTCCTGCTGCTGGCCGCCGGCTTCCTCTATACCGGATTCGTGATCCACCAGGCACGCAATGAGGAGGCCGCCGTCGAGGCTGAGTACGAAGCGGAGTTCGGAGGTGCCGAGAACCAGGCGCCCGTCACCACGTTGGGCCACGGCGTCCTGGTCCTGCTTGGGCTCGCAGCGTTGATCTTGGGAGCGCGCTGGCTCGTCGACGGCGCCACCATTTTTGCCCGGGCGCTGGGCATCAGCGAGGTAGTGATCGGTCTGACGATCGTGGCTATCGGCACCTCGATGCCGGAGGTAGCGACCTCCCTTGCTGCCGTGCTGCGCGGCGAGCGTGACATTGCCGTGGGCAACGCCATAGGCAGCAACCTCTTCAACCTCGGCCTGGTGCTGGGACTGACGGCGATCGTGGCGCCCGCCGGCGTTGCCGTGCCGCCGGGTGTACTGGACTTCGACCTCCCCATCATGGTTGCGGTCGCCATCGCCGCCATGCCCATTGCGTTTACCGGTCTGCGCATCGCCCGCTGGGAGGGCGTGCTGTTCCTGGCCTACTATGCGGCCTACCTTGTCTACCTTCTCCTCGATGCCTCCCAACATGAAACGGCGCCTCACCTTCGCGGCGCCTTGCTTTGGTTTGTGATTCCACTTACACTCCTCACGCTTGTCGTGCTTGCCCTGCACGAACGCCGGCTCCATATCCTATCCAAGCCCTGACGGCGCCTGCAAGGTTCGCGCCAACAACCCCTGCACCCTCTAGTACACTGTGGCTGAGTTAGAGCAACAGTAAGGTCGTTGTTTGACGCCGGAGTTGCGACACAGTAGGATGGGGGCATCTTGCAGCCAGCGGAGGCCACATCGTGAAGGGACCGAAACCACCCGTCGTCACATTGAGTACTGAGGAACGGCAAGCCTTGGAGAAACTGAGCAAGGCGCACGGAACGCCGCAACAGATCGCCCT
>JAKOVD010000122.1 GCA_029782215.1 Chloroflexota bacterium | reverse complement strand
TCGCGTATCTCGTCGATCGAGAACCCCAGGTCGCGCGAGCGGCGAATGAACCGCAGCGTGTGCACGTCCCGGTCCGCGTACTGGCGATAGCCGGAGTCGGTGCGCGATGCCGGGGGCAGCAGCGCGACGCTCTCGTAGTGGCGGATCATCTTCGCCGAAACGCCCGAGGCGCTGGCTGCCTGTCCGATGTTCATCGTGCGCATCCTCCTCCGAGAGAGCGGGCGAGGGGCTCACCCGAGGTCGGCGCCGCCGGGGGCGCCGCGCCAGCGCCGCAGCGTCAACGCGTTGGCCACCACGCTCACGCTGCTGAACGCCATCGCGCCGCCCGCGATGACCGGGCTCAGCAGTCCCAGCGCCGCCAGCGGAATGCCCAGCACGTTGTAGGCGAACGCCCAGAACAGTCCTTGCCGGATTTTGGCGTACGTACGGCGGGAGACGTCAAGCGAGTCGGCCACCAGCCGAGGGTCGCCGCGCATCAGCGTGATTCCCGCAGTCTCCATCGCCACGTCGGTACCCGTGGACATCGCAATGCCGACGTCGGCCGCGGCCAGCGCCGGGGCGTCGTTGATTCCGTCGCCGACCATCGCCACCACCCGGCCCGCGGCGCGCAACTCCCGGACGACGGCAGCCTTGTCGCCAGGCAGCACCTGCGCGCGGACCTCTTCGATGCCGAGCTCGGCGGCCACCGCTCGCGCGCTGCCCTCGTTGTCGCCCGTCAGCATCACGGTCCGGATGCCCAGCCGTTGCAGCCGCGATACCGCCTGGCGCGCCGACGGCTTGACGGTGTCGCCGAAGGCCAGCAGGCCCAGCAGCTGGGGTCGGCCCGCCGCACGCCTGACGAGCCACGAGATCGTGAGGCCTCGCTGTTCGAGGCCCTGCGCGATCGGGCCCAGCGCGCCCGACTCGAGTCCCAGCTCGCGCACCAGCCGCGAGCTCCCCAGCGCGAGCGCTTCGCCGCGCACCGTCGCCTCGACCCCGCGTCCCGGCAAGGCCCTGCCGTCGCGGGCCTCGGGGACGGCGATCCGCTCCTCGCGGACCCGATCACTCACCGCGCGTGCCAGCGGGTGCTCGCTGTCTCGCTGCAACGCGGCGGACAGCCGCAGGACCTCGGAGCGACCGACGCCGGCAGCGGCTTCGACCGCGACCAGCGACGGCTTGCCTTCGGTCAGGGTCCCGGTCTTGTCGAATGCGGCCGTGTCCACCGCGTGCGCCACTTCGAGCGCTTCGGCGTCCTTGATCAGGATGCCGCGGCGCGCGGCCACGCCGGTGCCGGCCATGATCGAGGTCGGCGTCGCCAGCCCCAGGGCGCACGGGCAGGCAATGACGAGGACCGCCACCGCGTTGACCAGCGCGCGCTCCCAGTCGCCGCTGACCCCGAACCAGGCGAGGAAGGTCAGCATCGCGATGCCCAGCACGACCGGGACGAAGACCGCGCTGACGCGGTCCACGACGCGCTGGATCGGCGCCTTGGCGGCCTGCGCCGACTCGACCATGCGAATCACGCGCGCCAGCGTCGTCTCGGCGCCGACGGCCACCGTGCGAAGGCGCAGGACGCCTTCCGCATTGACGGACCCACCAGTGACCCTGTTGCCGACCGCCTTCGACACGGGCAGGCTCTCTCCGGTGATCAGCGACTCGTCGACGTGGCTGGCGCCGGCGATGACCTCGCCGTCCACCGCGATGCGCTCGCCCGGCCGGACGACGACCACGTCGTTCACCGCGACCCGTTCGATCGGCACCGACACCTCTTCGTCGTCGACCAGTACGCGGGCCGTCGTCGGCCGCAATGCATCGAGCGCGCGGATCGCGTCTGCGGTCTGGCGCTTCGCGCGTGTCTCGAGCCACTTGCCCAGCAGGACGAGCGTGACGATGGTCGCTGACGCCTCGAAATACAGGTGCAGCGCGCCGTGCCCGTCATGCCGCAGCAGCAGGTAGATCGAGAGCCCGTATGCCGCCGACGTCCCCAGCGCGACGAGGAGATCCATGTTGCCGGCCCCGGCTTTCACGGCCTTCCAGCCGGACTGGTAGAAGCGCCAGCCGATCCAGAACTGGATCGGCGTGGCCAGCGCCAGCTGCGTCCAGCCGCCCAGCGTCCAGTCGATGCCGAAGCCCTGCAGAAGCATCGGCGCGAGAAGCGGCAGCGTGAGCAGCGCGCTCAGCAGCGGCCGCCACCACTCGGGCAGGCGCGAGGGGCGCTCGGGCGGCTGCTCGCGGGCGCCCCTGGCGGAGTAGCCGGCCTTCTCGATCGCCGCCGCGAGTTCGGTCAGCGTGACCTTCGGCAAAGCCTGAACCGTCGCCCTTTCCGTCGCGAGATTGACCGCGGCCGCCGAGACGCCGGGCACCTTCAGCAGGGCCTTCTCGACGCGGGCCACGCACGAGGCGCAGGTCATGCCGTCGACCTGCAGCTCGAAGTCTTTCGGAATGGCGATGCCGGACGCTGCGTTCATGGGGACTCCCGAGGGTGATGTCGTTTGCGATGCGGCCATCGTCGGGCTTGCCACCGTGGGAAGGTCAAGCATCGTCCTTCGCACGGCCCGATCCGCTGCAGCCGGCGCGCAGGACCCTCGCGAAGCGGGCACCCGTGTCGGCGCCACGCCAGGTCCGGTGCAGGCGCCGAGGTGCTCGGCGTTCAGGAGCGGGTCGGCCAGGGGCGCGCTGGCGGGCGGCAGCGCCTCGGGCCAGGCAGCCCCAGCGGGTGGATCGTGTCGTCGGGAAGCCGAGCGTGGGAAGGTGCCCGGACGAGGTCGCACCGCGTGGCCGCCCGACCATCGCGCGACCTGTCTCGTCGCGCGGCGCGACGCCGACACCCGGGGCGCCGCTTGACCGGGACGGGCGATTCGCGCACCCGGACGCGCGGTGAAGCGAATAGCGTGCTTGTCGACGCCAGGCCCGGCGGCGCAGTCCGGGGCGGCCCACGCCGGAATGCGGAACCCGCGCCGAGCGAGCGTCGGCGCGGGTTTCCGGGTGGATGGTGGTGGACGGTTGACCGTAGAGCTGGGTCCTCGGTCAGCCGGTTCGGAGCGGTGCGAACGCCAGCGGAATGTCGCGGAGACCGGTTCATGAACCGCCCACTTCCGCAGCGATCCGGTAACCCATCGCCCGGTACCCGCGCTGGCGCTTGTCCCACATTCGGAGCAATGCCGGGTGGCCGGTGTCGACGAAATCGATGATCCGAACCCCGGTCTTGGATGCGTGCTCCCGGTGCAGGCGGCCGGCGTACTGCTGCAGCGTTCCCTTCCAGGAAACCGGCATCGCCAGTACCAGGGTATCGAGAGGGGGATGGTCGAAACCCTCGCCGACCAGCTTCCCCGTCGCCAAGAGGATGCGCGGCGCGTCGGGTGGCAGGGCATCCAGTTGACCAATGAGGGCACCACGCTGCTTCTTCGACATTCGGCCGTGTAACACGAACGGTCCCGGCTCATGCCCATCGAGCGCGGCACGAATGGCGTCGAGATGCTCAGTCCGCTCGGTCAGCACCAGTACCTTGCGGCCCTGTGCGAAAGCTTCCTGAATCTCTGCTGCGATCGCGTTGGTGCGTTCCTGATCGTTGGCCAGGTGACGGAACACATCCTGAATCCCGGCCTCGGAGGGCAGTTCGATCTGTGCGAAGCGAGAGCGTGGCACGACTACCAGATCCTGGGGAGCACCGGCTGGCGTGGCCGCCGTGTGGCGGATTGGCCCGCACTGCATGAAGATGATCGGCTGCTGACCGTCGCGACGGATCGGGGTCGCGGTCAGGCCGAGCACGAATTTCGCCCAAGTTCTCTTCAGGATGGCGTCGAACGACACCGCGCCGACATGGTGGCACTCGTCGACGATCACCTGCCCGTAGCCCTCTACCAGAGGGTTCACTTCGCCTTGGCGGGACAAGGACTGCATCACCGCGATGTCGATCCTGCCGGTAGGCCTGGCCTTGCCGCCGCCGATGGTGCCGACCACCCCCTTGCCGACGCCAAGAAAGGCCTGCAGGCGTTCCTGCCATTGCTTGAGCAGTTCGGTGCGATGCACCAGCACCAGGGTGTTCACTCCCCGCCGCGCAATCATCGCAGCGGCCGTCACGGTCTTGCCGAATGCGGTCGGCGCGCAGAGCACGCCGGCATCGTGTTGCAGCATCGCCGAGACAGCCGTCTCCTGGTCAATGCGCAGGGTGCCGACGAAGGCTACCTCCAGAGGTGTACCGGCGAAACGCTCGTCTTTCAGTTCGCAGGCGATGCCGTTGTCGCGGAGCAATGACAGGGCAGCATCCAGGCAGCCGCGAGGCAGTGCGATGTGCTGAGGATAGTTTTCTGCGCAGCCGATGACGCGCGGCTTGTCCCACACCGACATTCGCATCGATTGTGCCTTGTAGAACTCGGGGTTCTGGAAGGCTGCCAGGCGGATCAGGCGGTTGGCCAACGCCTGCGGCAACTGCGCCTTCTCGAAGTAAATCAGGTTGGCCAGAGTGACCGTCATTGAGCGGGGCATGGTTCCCGCCAACTTCTTCGACGCAGGACTCTCGCGTTTCCAAGGCGTCGCCAAATCTTCGTCGTCGATAAAGGTGACGTCCAACGGATGGACGCCACCTGTGGCCCGCAGGATAGTCGGCTCGATATCGTGTGATGCCATGGGCTGGATCGAAGCGAGAAAGGCCCATTGATCGGCATAGGGGCGCAGATCAGCATCGACGAAAACGCTGAAACCCGTCTCCCTCGGCGCCTTTTGCAGCGGCAAGGCAATCAGGTTGCCGAATCCACCCTTGGGCATCGTGTCTTGGTTGGGGAACAACCGGTCGTAGGAGGTGAGTTGGAGCTGCCGCGTGCGTGTGCAGGTATGGCTGATGATGGCCGTGCCTAGCCGCCGCGCATCACGGGCCGAGACACGCCCGGCGAAGAATACCCATGCGTGTGCGCCTTTTCCGGAGCGCGAAATTTCCAGCGCGGCGGGTATGCCGAGTTCATCGCAGGAATGCATGAATGCGCGCGAGTCATCCCGCCATTCCGCCTCATCGAAATCGACGGCCAGGAAGTAGCAGCTATCGTCCTCCATCAGCGGATAGACGCCGACGGTATGCTCACCGGCCAAATGGTTGTAGATCACCTTGTCCGACAGCGGGATCAGAAGGCGATTGCTGCAGTCGCTGCACTTGATGCGCGGCTTCTCGCACACGCCAGCACGCCACTCGTTCGCGCAGGCCGGCGCGTAGCCCGACTTGCCCGTCGTCTTGCTCTCCCAACGGACGGGGTATACGTCGGTGCGACCACGGAACAACCGGCGAAACAGCGCAACCTTTTTCTCAGTGGACAGCCTGGACGGTTCATCTGGCGGTGCTGCCGGCTTTGACGGTGGACGCCACTCGATGCCGTGTGATTCGAGCAACGCGATCAGGCGCGTGTTCTCGGCACGCAGTGCGGTCAGTTCATCGCTTTCGAACATCGAACTCATGGCCACTGCCGCTTCCGCATCACGTACTGTTTGTCCGCCCAGGCAAACTGGAAAAACTCTTTCATGGCTGGCACCTCAGCCGCGCCGGATTGAGCGGCCCGATTGACCGCCCACGCACTGTCACAAAGCGCGTCGATGACATCGCGCAACGCGGCGATCAGGACGACCAGTGCGTAGATGGCGTACTTGGCAGCAGTATCGAGTTCCGACGCTCGGACGTGCAGCGGCGCCACATCCATGTGTTGCTGGTCGAGATCACTCATCAAGCTGGCTGCGGCATCACCAAATGCAATACTTGCCATCCGTCCGTTCATCTGGGCGCGTTCGCGTTCCCGGGGCGTAGCCTGCGTTTGCATGATCTGGCTTGCAATCTCGCCCCACCGTGCAATCGGGTCGGCCATCGCCTGATGCCTGTGGCCGGTCAGCTTGTTGATGTTGGAATAGCGCCCGCCAGGGTGTGCGAAATCGTCCAGGAAGCCCAGGATCATGATGGGCAACGAATCGGCCTGAAATCCATCCAGTGCAGTCACGTTGCGCGCGGTGCAAACGGCCTTTGCGGCGTCGAAGATGGCGCGAAGCTTGTGCCCGTAATCCTCGACGGTCTTGCTGTCGGGAGGAACCAGCTGATTTCGTGCCATATGGTCGAGGATCAAGACCAGCTTCAGCACCCGCTCGAAGCCGATCGACAGTTCGAAGAACGCCGAATAGAACAACCCCTTCTTGTCCCCCAGATTGGCGCGACGCAGGGCCGTCAGGCCATTGCAGAGGCAGGCCTGGGCCAGTAGCCCCTCCTGTTCCAAGAGGTACCACGTTGGGCTGAACTGCATCAGGTCGCCTCCCGCTGCTTGCATGCAGATGAACCTAGGGTCACAAGCAATTAGCCCACTAACCCAAAATGCCGCTCGAAGAAGGCGGCCAGCTTGTCCAGTACGGTCTGCTTCTTGCGCCCATGCCCGTTGTCCTTCGAGAAGCGTGAAACCGGAGGCAGTACCTTAGTGATGGCGGTGCCGGCGGTGGGGATGGCGCCGTCGCGGAAGGCGTTGTCGACAAAGGCGCGGGTCGCTTCGGCGTTGAGGTTTTCTTCCGCGATGATGCGCTCCAGTTCCTCGGTCTTCTTCGCGGCCATGAAGGCCTGCCACTGGGCGTCCACCTTGCCCTTGGTGGACACGGCATCGACGAACTGCTCGATGAGGTCCTTCTTGTTGCGCAGGCTCGGGCTGGCGTTGATGGCGCGCTCGATGTTGGCGCGGATTTCCTTGTCCTCGCCCGTACCCTTCTTCTTCAGGTACTGCTCCACCAGCATCAGGATGTAATCGACGTTGATCTCGACCTGCTTGATCAGCTCGATCTCGAACACCACATCGTCGTTGATGCTCTCCTTCTCGGCCTCCGAGGCACTGCGGAATTCGGCGTAGAGGTTCAGGTAGACACTCTGGTAGTCCTGAAAGTCGCGCTGGCTGAGAATTTCATTGCCAGCGAAATCGTCGAAGGCGGTGAGGATGTTCTTCAGCCGCAGGATGGCGCCGAACAGCTTGATGAAGGCCTTCTGCGCCGCCTCGCCGACAATCGGTTGCCCCAGCGGGAACAGCGCCTGCAATTCGGCGATCTTGCCCTGGTATTCGGTGTAATACTCGGCGTAGGGCTTCAGCAGCACGATGCCCTTGGCGTCCTTGTTGCCGAACAGGGCCAGGGCATCGTTGGTAGCGTCCTCCAGATTGCGGAAGGACACGATGTTGCCGTAGGTCTTAACCGAATTAAGGATACGGTTGGTGCGCGAATAGGCCTGGATCAAGCCGTGGGCCTTCAGGTTCTTGTCCACCCACAGAGTGTTCAGGGTGGTGGCGTCGAAGCCGGTCAGGAACATGTTGACCACGATCACCAGATCCAGCTCGCGGGTTTTCAGACGCTGCGACAGATCCTTGTAGTAGTTCTGGAACTTGTCGGCGGAGGTGTCGAAGGAGGTCGAGAACAGGGCGTTGTAGTCGCGGATGGCGGCGTCCAGAAAATCCCGTGAACTCGCATCCAGCCCGCCGGTCTCGAACTCCTCTTCGCCCAGCAGGCCATCGGGATCGTCTTCGTTGGCGGCAAAGCTGTAGACCAGGCCCACCTTGAGCCGCTGCGCCTCGGGCAGGTCCTGTTGCTGCGCCCTGAACTCGGCGTAGTAGCGCTTGGCGGCCTCGATGCTGGCGGTGGCGAACAGCGAATTGAAGCCGGCCAGCCGCTTGCCGTGCATCTTGTAGGAAGCGGCACGTTTGGTCTTCTGGTCAAAGTGCTCGAGTATGTAGCCGACCACCTGCACGATGCGTTCAGGCGCCAGCAGCGCCCGCTCGGTGTCGATGGCGGGTACCTGCTTGTCCTTGATGTGTTCGGATGTCTTGATGGTGTTGATGTAGTCGATGCGAAACGGCAGCACGTTCTTGTCGTTGATGGCGTCGACGATGGTGTAGGTGTGCAGCTTGTCGCCAAAGGCCTGTTCGGTGGTGCGGCGCAGCGGGTTGCCGCCGCTGCCTGCGTTCTCGGCAAAGATAGGCGTGCCGGTAAAGCCGAAAAGGTGGTAGCGCTTGAACACCCGGGTGATTTCGGCGTGCATGTCGCCGAACTGGCTGCGGTGGCATTCGTCGAAGATCACCACCACATGCTGGTCATAGACCGGGTGCTTCTTGTTGTTGGCCACGAAGCGGCTGAGCTTCTGGATGGTGGTGATGATGATGCGGGCGTTCGGGTCTTCCAGCTGCTTCTGCAGCACGGCGGTGGAGGTGTTGGAGTTGGCCGCGCCCTTCTCGAAGCGCTCGTACTCGCGCATGGTCTGGTAGTCCAGATCCTTGCGGTCCACCACGAACAGCACCTTGTCGATCTCCGGCAGGCCGCGCGCCAGTTGCGCCGCCTTGAAGCTGGCCAGCGTCTTGCCGCTGCCGGTGGTGTGCCAGATATAACCGCCAGCCGCCACGCTGCCGAGCTGCCGGTGATTGGTACTGGTGGCGATGCGCTGCAGGATCTGCTCGGCGGCGACGATCTGGTAGGGCCGCATCACCAGCAGTTTGCGGTCCACGTCGAACACGCAGTAGCGGGTAAGAATGTTCAGCAGCGAGTGCTTGGCGAAAAAGGTGCGGGTAAAGCCGTCCAGCTCGGTAATGGGCCGGTTTTTTGCATCGGCCCACCAGCTGGTGAAGGCGAAGCTGTTGGAGGTCTTGCTTTTGCCGCGCTTGCTGCGTTGCTCGGCCAAGTGGCCATCGCGCACCGTGTTGCTGTAGTACTTGGTCAGGGTTCCGTTGCTGATCACGAACAACTGCACATACTCGAACAGGCCCGAGCCGGCCCAGAAGCTGTCGCGCTGGTAGCGGTTGATCTGGTTGAAGGCCTCGCGGATGTCCACGCCCCGGCGCTTGAGCTCCACATGCACCATGGGCAGGCCGTTGACCAGGACGGTTACATCGAAACGGGTAGCGCGCTTGGCTCCCTGCTCCCCAGCCGGTGCCTCATATTGGTTGATCACCTGCAGGCGGTTGTTGTGGATGTTCTGCTTGTCGATGAGGTAGATGTTCTTGGTGCTGCCGTCGTCGCGCTTGAGCAGCTGCACATGATCTTCCTGGATGCGCGCGGTCTTCTCGACGATGCCGTCATTGGCGCCGGCAATGCAGGTGCCGAAAAAGCGCTGCCACTCGGCATCGGAAAAGCTGATCTTGTTCAGCGCCTCCAGTTGCGCGCGCAGGTTGGCGATCAGCGCTGCTTCGAAGGTGAGGGGCAGGTAGTCATAGGCCTGCTTCTGCAACTGGGCGATGAATTCGCGCTCCAGCGCCGCCTCGCTCTGGTAGCCCGGCTCGCGCACCCCCTGCTCGGGCACGAACTCGGCCACCACCGTGCTTTCGCTGGACAGGGCAATGGCTTCATAGCGATGCGGCTTGAGGTCTTCGCTCACGCGGCCTCCTTGAAGCTCAGCAGCCGGTCGCGGTAGTGCTCGTACTGCTTTCGGCGCGCCTGGATCTCGGCAGGCAAGCCGCTGGAAATGTCGTTCACCAGAGCATCGAATTTGTCGAGAATGGCGACGATGCGCTCCTGCTCTTCAATGGGCGGAACGGGAATGGTGAGCTTTGCCAAGCTCTCGCCAGACAGGCGCTTGACCTTTGCGCGGGCAACAAATTTGTTCTTCTCTGCATTCAGACGTTCCGTCTGGAGGCAATACGACACGAACTTCGGATTCATCGGGTGCTGAAACGTAAAGCAGTCGTCGTGAATCGCTACCGGCTCGGTGCCCAGCCAAGCAACCGCCTTGCCGACATCCTCAACTGTTTCGCCGACCGCAGCGATCACGATGTCGCCTGGCTGCGCATAACGCAGGCCCGATGCCATGTCATGGCGCACATGGGAAACAGCCTGCGACGCTGATGTTCCGTGTCGGGTATAAATGTCGGCGTAGTGGATGCAACCGATTCCTTCCTGGACATAATCGTCCTTGGTGAATCGACGGCCGCGCATGAACGTTCCAATCTCACCCAAGGTCATCCACCTTATGCTTGCTTGCTTGCTTGCGCCGCTCATGCGCTCATCGAAGCTGAGCAGCGCGTCGCGGTAGTACCGGTACTGCCGCCGACGCGCCTCCAGCTCCGCCTCCAGCTCCGCCTCCAGCTCCGCCTCCAGCTGGGTGAAGGTGTCCAGCACCTTCACGATCTCGCGCTGGATTTCGAGGGGTGGGATGGGGAATCGAAACTTCTTGAAGCCAGTCATATCGACTGAGGCGAAGCTGGATGTCGTGGTGTTATTACGGCACCAGTTATCGAGCACGAAGCAGTAGTAGAAGGCGAACTTCATGTCGAGCCGTCCAGCGAAGCCCGGCTTCAAAGCAAGCGAAGTAAACCTCTGGTTGGATAGATGCGGGACAGTGATTAGTGCGTGTTCGCCAATAGTTGCCGAAGTCGCAACGATGATTGAGTTTGCAGGAAAAAGCCTGCCGCCTTTAACGGCTTCCGGCGTGATTTGTTGCAACGAAGTGCTGAGAATTCGACCATTCTCGCGGATGTCCTCCATCCGAAACCATGGCACTGTCCCGGCAGTCCAGTAGGCTTTGTTCGTCGTCGATGGCGTATAGCCATTCTTTGTGATGAATAGTTCTTGGATTTCCTTGAACTCCACCCCATCCGGACACAACTCCGCAATCAACTCCTCAATCCGGCTCATGCCCGCTCTCCTTCCAGATCTGCCACGATGGCATCGATGGCCGTGCGCAGTTCCGCTTGCCGGGCGACGATGCGGGCGATGTCGGCATTGAGCGCCTTGATGTTTACCGCCTCGCGGGTGTCCTGCTGCTCCACATAGCTGGAGACGGCGATGTTGTAGCCGTTCTCCGCAATCGCGCTGTTCTCCACCAGCCTGGCAAAGTGGTCGCTGCTTTTGCGCGCGGTGTAGGCGTCGAGAATCTTTTGCTGGTGGGCGGCGGTGAGCTTGTTCTTGTTGCCGCTGCGGGTGAATTCGCTCGATGTGTCTATAAACAGGGTGGCATTGTCGTGCTTGGATTTCTTCAGCACGATGATGCAGGTGGCGATGGTGGTGCCGAAGAACAGATCCGGTGGCAACTGGATCACCGCGTCCACGTAGTTGTTGTCGATCAGGTACTGGCGGATCTTGGCTTCTGCGCCGCCGCGATAGAGCACGCCGGGGAATTCGACAATGGCGGCGGTGCCGTTGACCGCCAGCCACGACAGGATGTGCAGGGTGAAAGCCAGATCCGCCTTGCTCTTGGGCGCCAGCACGCCGGCCGGGGCGAAGCGCGGATCGTTGATCAGGAGCGGGTTGGCATCGCCATCCCACTTGATGGAGTACGGCGGATTGGAGACGATGGCCTCGAAGGGCTCGTCGTCCCAGTGGTGCGGGTCGGTGAGGGTGTCGCCGTGGGCGATGTCGAACTTCTCGTAGTTGATGTCGTGCAGGAACATGTTGATGCGGCACAGGTTGTAAGTGGTGAGGTTCACCTCCTGGCCGTAGAAGCCCTGGCGCACCTTGTCCGGCCCCAGCACCTTGGCGAATTTCAGCAGCAGCGAGCCGGAGCCGCAGGCCGGGTCGTAGACCTTGTTCACTTCCGTTTTGCCCACCACGGTGAGGCGGGCCAGCAGCTCGGAGACTTCCTGCGGGGTGTAGAACTCGCCGCCGGACTTGCCGGCGGTGGAGGCGTACATCTGCATCAGGTATTCGTAGGCGTCGCCGAACAGGTCGATGCTGTTGCGCGAGAAGCTGCCAGCGCCGTTGGAGAGCGGCAGGTCACCGATGGCATCCAGCAGCTTGACCAGCTTTTCATTGCGCTTGGCCACGGTGGGGCCTAGTTTGCTGGAGTTGACGTCCAGATCGTCGAACAGGCCCTTGAAGTCGTATTCGCTGTCCGATCCCTTGGCGGAGGCCTCGATGTCGACAAAGATGCACGAAAGGGTTTCGTTGAGGTTGGCATCCTGGCGGGCACGCTGGCGCACATTGGCGAACAGTTCCGAGGGCAGGATGTAGAAACCCTTTTCCTTCACCGTCTCGGCGCGGCCGAATTCGGCGTCCTTGTCGCTCAAGCTGGCGTAGTCGAAATCGGGGTTACCGGCGCGGCGCTCCTGCTCGTTGAGGTAGCCGGTGAGGTTCTCGGAGATGAAACGGTAGAAGAGCATGCCGAGCACGTAGCTCTTGAAGTCCCACCCGTCCACGCTGCCGCGCAGGTCGTTGGCGATGCGCCAGATGGTCTTGTGCAGCTCGGCGCGTTCGGTCTCTTTGTTGTTGTTCGTCATTCGGGCCTTCTGCCAGTCGATGGTGTGCTGTTGTTGGTCATGGCTGCGGGTTCGGTTGTGCGGCTATCGACCCTGTCGAGTCAGAAGTGGTAGATACAAGTCTCTGATTTATCTGGGCTGCACGGGCGTATCGCCCGTGTCTTTGGCCCAAGTCAGGCAGATAGGCCCGGCTTTGAGCCATAGCCAGGCCGGCTTGACAAAAATGCCGCTTGGGATAGACTTTAGTATTGAGTTCACTGCCTATCGGCTTTGAACCTATCGAGGTTTCGGCCGCTGAACCCGCGTAGCGAATCAGCGGCCTTTGTTTTTTCTGGGCTGCCATTACGGGCCACCTCCCAGCAAGCGGAGGCATGCAGCCCGGGACCAAGCCGGCGAACTTCTGATCTTTCCGATGCTGTTGTCGGCCTGGTAACAGGTCACGAAGTTGGCTTTCAGCGAACCATCCTGCTTCAGTCCCATCGCTACCACAACGACGAAATCCTCGTAGACGACGGCTACGCGGCGCGTTGCGTCGTACTGGCGTGACGCCTTGTCCCAGCCTTCGAACAGGGCGGCCGTGGGGTGCTCCATAGTCGCTTTGATCCAATCGATGCGCTGTGCGCGCACCGGGGAAAAAACATCCTTGCGGCCATCCCGCGCCGTGCTCTCGTAAAACATGTGGCCGAACTTACCGGCACCGAAGAATACCCGGATGCCGTCGAATGTCAGGATGTTGCCCCGACAGTAGACCCGCTCGTAATGCGAACGGTATTCAGCAACCGTGGCGTAGTGAACGAGAGGCGGTAACGCCATTACCAGCCTCCCTGCAGGCGAATCTTGAAGATGTTGAACTTCTCTTCGCCCTTGTGGGTCGGGGCGAGCGGCCGACCCAGTGCTGATTCGAGGCGTTGGACCACGGCGGCCTTGGCCGTGCCGTTACGCAGGGTGTCGTTGATGCGGCTGCTGGCCGCGCCCAGCAACAAGTCGCACAACTGGATCAGTACCACTTCATGAGACGGCAGCGACTGGATGCCGTCGATACTCGACGTGAGGTTCGCACGTGCAAGACATCTGGTCAGTACAGGCAGCCGCTTCGGGTCGCGGTTGCTCTTGACGTCGCAGAAGATCCGGTAGGCGTTGAAGTCCAGAATCCAGTGATGCAGCAGCTGGTAATAGAACTTGTAGAAGCCCAGCTCGCCGTCGTTGTCGTGCAGAGCAAGATTGAGCTGGGTTCGATCAACGGCAATACAGCGGAAACGCAGGTTGTCGCCATAGGCGAAGAACAGATCGATCAGTTCGACGTAAAAGTCGCGGCGGTTGGGCGACACCTTGCTCCATTTGATCTCGCCCCAGGCTTGGTGACGTTCCCGCAGCGCGCCGACGCGTGATTTGATTTCGTTGCGCAGCTCATCGGGTAGCCACAGGCTGCCGATCATGAGGTGTCGCGCACGGGGATTCGCGGATGTCAGGACATCCGGATTGGCTTCGTCGCAATACACCTCGAACTTCATCTCTAATCCTCTCAGATCAATCCAGCACGATCAGAAACTCGGTGGCCAGCGCCTCCGGGCGCACAGCACGGGTGTCCGGGCTGCGGTGCATCTTGACCAAGCCGTGACGCTCCAAATGACGCAGAGTGCGCGACAGGTTGCTGGCCGCCCGGCCCGACCACTCGGCCAACTCCAGCACCGTGCGCGGTTGCCGCTCCTGCATCAGGCGCAGCAGCGCGCGGTTTTCGTCCGACAGCAGGCTGGCCAACTGCCGCCAGGAATCGAACCAGACGGTGGGTGTGGGGCCGTTGGCGTCATCGACTGCCCGACGGCCGGATTTGGCCGGCCGGATGCCAATCACTGTGCGCATGCTTCGATTTCCCCGATGTGGTTTCGAGATGCTATCAGATGCGGATAGTATCTGTCGCTAGCAGTGATCTTCTCGGCGCACAGGAAATGGGGTAACAGCCGCTGCCGTTGCCCCATTGGCTTCAGGATTACCTGTTCGCCTTTGGAGCGGGTCGAGGCCGGCGGGTGCAAACCGCAAACCCTGCAAACCTCGGTTTGCACCCTGACGGTAGACGAGCAGCGCGCTCGCGCCCCCCGTATACGAATCCGGCCAGGAAGGACCCGTGCCGTCTTATCCGTGCACCGTTCCCATGTCCGGACAGCCATTGCAATCGAGTGAGGTGAGCATTCCCGATGCTCACCCTCTCTCTTTAGAGAGAAATCGCCGGGAACCGGGAAAGTGGCGTCGTTACTGGGTTTGGGCGTTCCCACCATGGCACCCGCAGGGCGAACGCCCGGAACCCCGCGCCACGCGGGGATACGCGCAAAGAAAAAGGGCCTGGAGACTATCCAGGCCCTTGTGATTGGTGGAGCCGGCGGGAATCGAACCCGCGTCCGCAAGTCCTCTACGACCAGTTCTACATGCGTAGTCGATCTATTTGGATCTCGATGCAGGCTTAGCCGGTCGACAGGCCGACCTGCATCCAGTCACCTTGGTTTTAGCTCCGCACCAAGTGACCCGGCGCGGCACGATCCGACATGAATGACGCTGCTGTTCCTTGCGGAACCCGGGCTATCGGCGACCCGGTGCAGCGGCTTAGGCCTTAAGCGGCCAGAGCGAAACGCTCGTCGTTGGCGTTTGTGGTTTTGCCAATGGATTTACGAGGAAAAGGCGCCTCGGCATGCCCTGTGCCGCTTT
>JAKOVD010000095.1 GCA_029782215.1 Chloroflexota bacterium | reverse complement strand
CAGGCCGATAGCACCGTGTACTCTGCCGAGAAGCTCCTGCGGGATTACGGCGACCGCCTGCCGGAGGACGCCAAGAAGCGCACGCAGGAGAAGATCGACGAGGTGCGCAAGACGATGGATTCCAACGACGCAGCTCGCATCCGCAGCGCGACGGATGATCTGATGCGCGAGGTGCAGCAGCTTGGCGCGCAGATGTACCAGTCAGGCAGCACGACTGGTGGCGAGTCAGGCGGTGACCGGGGCGGAGAGGACGTCGTCGAGGGCGAGGTCGTCGAGGAGTAAGCCTCTGCGACCTGCGGATAGGCGGGACATTCACGGCAGGGGCGCAGGGGGACCTGTGCCCCTGTTTTGATCGAGGCGCAGCGCTCGATGTGAGGCTGGGGGATCTGCCAAGAGGTTGGTAGGGGCCGGTCTGAGACCGGCCCATGGGCGGCTGTGATGCGCGATGCTCCGCATCGACCGCATCATTGGAGCCGCCCCTACCAGCGAACCCGGGCGAGCTAAGCACCTTCCCTGTGCAGAAAGGCGCGGACCATGCGGATGATCTGGTCGCGCTGGCGGGGCTCGAACAGGAGAACCGCACCGGCAAACACCAGCGTGACAAACGCGCCCTTGAACAGCAGCGTGATGATGGTGTTGACCTCAAGCATGGCGCCGAGCCAGTATGCCAGGGGGGTGAGGACGACGACCAGCACCAGCGGCAGCCCGTACAGCTCCCACAGCGACGCGCTGACGTGCCGTGCTGCGAGCCGCTGTGAGGCGATGAGCCCCAGCAGCATCATGATGCTCGACGCTGCCGCGGCTCCCTCCGCCCCGTAGAAGTAAATGGTGGGAATGCCCAGGAGGATCAGCACCGCGGCCTGGAGCACCAGCGTCAGGCGGTACGAACCCTCCTGGCGAATGGCGATCAGCAGTTGCGAGTTGTTCTGCCACAGCGGGCGGCCCAGCATGTACAGGGCGAGCAGGCGCAGGATGAGCGGCACTGGCCCCCAGTTCGGGCCGAGCAGCACGGCGACGATCTCGTCCGCCGCGGCAAGGAACACGATGCTTGACCAGGCGACGATGCGCGTGAGCAACCAGGTCGCAAAGGCGTAAACGCGGCTCAAGTAGTCGCGGCCAATCGTCCGTGCGTTGGCGTACATCGTGAGGCCGATACCGCCTATCGTCCCGCCAAACACGTCCATCGGCATCTTGGCGGTGGCATAGGCGCGGGAATAGAAGCCGAGCCGCTGATTGCCGGCAAAGCGCCCAACGAACCAGTCGTCCCCTTCGAACATGATCTTCTGGAGCAGGGCGCTTGTCCAGAGGGTGAGCGCGAAGCCGTACACGTCGCGGGCGACGTCCGGGTCCCAGGCAAGCGAGGGGCGCCAGTTGGTGGCCAGCCATGCGCCAACGCCCACCGTGATTGACGGCAGAATGGCGTCAGCGATGAGTGCGGCCAGTGGGTAGCCCTGCCAGGCAAGGATAACGCTCGCGGCGAAGCCAAGCCCGAAGCCGAGTAGCGTCAGCCGTGTGATGGTTGACTGACGGATGTCCCGATGCAGGATGTATAGGGGCGTCGAGGTGGCGGCGTGGATGATCCGCATACCGAGGATCGCGAAGATCGCCGTCCAGGCGGCGGTGGTCGCCAGGCCGGGCCACGCAAGGTACAGTACTAATGCGATCAGGATGCCCGGCAGCGATGAGATCAACTCGATGACGAACTGGGTGTTCAGCCGGGCGGCGTGACCCTGCGGGTCTGCGATGACTACCTCGCGCAGCTCCAGCCGGAATATCTGCATGAAAGAGGTCCATGCGGTGGCAAGCGCCACGACGCCAAAAATCTCCGGGGCGACGAGGCGCGCGAGGATGGGCATCTTGATCAGCCCGATCGCCATGGAGCCATACTGGGCGATGCCGAGATGCAGCGTCCCGGAGGCGATGCGCTGGAACAGCTTGGCAGGTTGCTCGGTTGTGGATGTCACGTCCGTCTCTTATGGCCTAAATAAATAGGGAGCGATGCTCCCGCGATACGGCCAGATAGTATAGCAGCTATGAGGGTGATGCCACAGGTGGCTTTACCCGGCTCGCTTGCCGGATTGAGCATCTGGCATGGTTCGCTATAATAACTCTTTGAGTTTGCAAACAGTTGATACATCACGCAGACCGATAATGGAATTAGCGGCGTATGGCAGCTAAACGTGATTACTATGAAGTGCTCGGCGTCAGCCGGAACGCCACGCGCGAGGAGATCAAGCGGGCATTCCGGGCCAAGGCGCGCCAGTACCACCCGGATGTTAACAAGGAAGAGGGGGCGCAGGAGAAGTTCAAGGAGATCAACGAGGCCTACGAGGTTTTGAGCGACCCTCAGAAACGCGCTGCCTACGACCGCTTTGGCCATGCCGGTGTTGACCCGACGGCA
>JAKOVD010000068.1 GCA_029782215.1 Chloroflexota bacterium | reverse complement strand
TGGACGCGAACGACGTCGTCATGTCCTGGGGCATCGCCTGGGATGCGGCGAACCCCCTGCACAAGGGCAACACCGGCGCCTTCGAGTACTTCTCGACGCTGTGGGGCCTGATGAACGTGCCTCCGGCCGCGCAGTAAGAGCAGCCTGGGCAGTCACTGACACTTCCTGGGGGCACGGCAACCCGCCGTGCCCCCAGGAGATCGGAACCCTGAACGGGTAGAGCTCATGACTCGCTACCTGATCCGCCGCCTCATCGCTGCGCTACCGGTGCTCTTGGGCATCCTCATTGTCACCTTTGTCCTGGCGCGCCTGATCCCGGGCGATCCCTGCAAAGCGATCCTGGGGGAGAAGGCGACGGCGGAGACATGTGCGCGTTGGACGCACGAGAAGGGGTTTGACCGGCCTATCCCGGTGCAGTTGGCCATCTACATGTCCGATGTGCTGCAGGGTAAGCTGGGCAATTCGATTCGCTTCAATCGCTCGGTGGTCGATATTCTCATCGAACGGCTGCCTGTCACGATCGAGCTGGGCGCCACGGCTCTGTTCCTCGCCGTGCTGGTGGGCATTCCGGCCGGCATCGTTTCCTCCATCCGCCGCAACTCCAGCGTCGACGTTGGGGTGATGGTGGGCGCCAACATCGGCGTATCGATGCCGGTTTTCTGGCTCGGCCTGATGTTGGCGTATATCTTCGCCTTACTGCTCAAGGATACGCCCTTTTGGCTGCCGCCTACCGGCCGTTTGTCGGCAGGCCTGGTGGCCACACCGTTCTACGAGGTCTATCACCTGAATGCCGCACCGGGGAGTGCCGGTGGCCGCCTCCTTGAGTTCGTCTCGAACTTCTATGTTCTCAATTCAATCATCACCGGCAATTGGGTGGTCCTGAAGGACTCGGTATCCCATCTGATTCTGCCGGCCCTCGCTCTGGCGACGATCCCGTTGGCCATTATCGCCCGCATGACCCGATCGGCCATGCTGGAAGCAGGTGGGCAGGATTACGTGCGCACGGCGCGGGCTAAGGGCCTTTCCGAGCGAGCGGTGGTCTCCCGCCATGTCTTTCGCAACTCCCTGCTTCCCATCGTCACCATCGTCGGTCTGCAACTGGGCCTTCTGTTTGGCGGCGCCGTGCTGACCGAGACCATCTTTGGCTTGGCGGGGGTGGGACGCATGCTCTACGAAGCCATCACGGCGCGTGACTATCCCGTCATTCAGGGCTTCACCCTGGTTATTGCGATTGGCTACGTTGTGGTAAACCTGGTTGTCGATCTGTCGTACGCCTTTCTCGACCCGCGCATCCGGCTGGACTGAAGGCGGAACCGCCAGGAGGGCCAGCTCGTTTGCCGGTTGCAGGTCTGCCACTTTCTGTCGTAGTTCGAAGGTTGAGGCAACTCAAACCCCACTTTCGTTTCTCTTGTAGGAGGAGATTCAAATGAACAAACATCGTTACTGGATTCTGCTCATGGTCGTGGCGCTGGTGGCAATCGTGGTCGCCGCGTGCGGCGGGCAGCCAGCAGCCGCGCCCACGGCGGCGCCGGAGCCAACCAAGGCCCCGGAAGCCACGAAGGCGCCCGAGCCCACCAAGGCGCCGGAACCGACCCAGGCTCCGGAAGCCACGAAGGCTCCTGAGGCGGCACCGATCGGTAAGGTCAAGGTCGGAACCAATGCCGAATTCGCCCCGTTCGAGTCCGTGGACAAGAACGGCAAGGTCGTCGGCTTTGATATGGACCTTCTGAGTGCCATTGCCAAGGCTGCCGGCTTCGAGGTCGAATTCGTCAACACGCGCTGGGACGGCATCTTCGTGGCCCTGGCGAGCGGCGAGTTCGACGCCGTTGCTTCGGCTGCCACCATCACCGACGAGCGCAAACAGACCGTCGACTTCAGCGACCCCTACTTCAACGCCGGCCAGACCATTGCGGTGAAGAAGGGCAGCTCGATCAAGACCCCGGCCGATCTGGCGGGAAAGCGCATTGGCGTCCAGCTCGGCACTACCGGCGACATCTGGTCGACTGAGAATTCCAAGGGCGAAGTCGTGCGCTACGACGAGATCACGCTGGCCTTCCAGGCCCTTGCTCAGGGCGACATCGACGCCGTGGTCAATGACGCTCCCGTCTCGATGAACATCATCAACGCCAACCCCGAGATGAACGCGGAGCTGGTTGGCCAGCCGTTCACGGATGAGTTCTACGGCATCGCCGTCAGCAAGAAGCGCCCTGAGCTTCTGGCTGCGATCAACAAGGGTCTGAAGGCCGTCCGCGATTCCGGCGAGTACGACGCCATCTACAAGAAATGGTTCAGCGCTCCGGCCGCAGAGGCACAGCCAGCCGCGGCCGCAGCCGGTTTGATGGACATGAAGGCCAAGGACTGCGAGTACGGCGGCATTTTGAAGGAGATTCAGGCCGTCGACGAGCTGACGGTCAAGTTCAGTCTGTGCAAGCCGGACCCGGCCTTCCTGTCGAAGGCGGCGTTCTCGGCGTTTTCGATCCAGCCTTCGGAATGGCTGTCGAAGACGGGCGGAACGGGCGACCTGCTGCAGAAGCC
>JAKOVD010000052.1 GCA_029782215.1 Chloroflexota bacterium | reverse complement strand
CGGTGGGACTGCGCCTGACGCTCCGAGGCGGTGACTCGCGGGCCGGCAGGCTCCGGGCAGTCGGGCACGCCTGATGTGCCCTGGAAGAACGGGTCGCCAAACCAGTTGCGCAGTTCCTCCGCGGAAGCGCCGAACGCGCAAAGGCCCAGAGCTGCCGCGATGAGCGAAGGGTGGCACACGGCTGTTGGCGAGGCCTAACGTTTGAGCTGAGGGGCTGACGCCGGGAAGGCGCTTGGCCCGCGAGGCGAATGATGACAGTGAGCGCCTCGCGGGCCAAGTGCCTTGCCGGTGGCAGTCCCCACGAGCGAAGGGTTAGGCAGCGCTGGTGGCGGTAGCGCAGCGGTGAACGGCGACCGCCCGCGCCCCGAAGCCCCCGCTCAGGGCGCCCAGAACGGCGCTCATGGTGGTGATGAACCCGAAGTGATGAAGAAGCGGCGAACGCACGCCAGCAGCGAACCCGAGCGCGAACTTGGCGGCGAAGATGGCGAGCAACAGCACCAGCGGTACCCAACTCCCAGGCACGTGCACCGAAGTGCCCACAGCCGCCAGGCCACGCGGAGCGAAGAACGTGGCACCCAGGAACACGGCGATCGCGTAGGCCGCCGCCCACAGCAGCAGAGCCAACGGCTCAGCGCCAAACGTGCCGACCACGCCGTAGAGCGAGAAGCCGAACATTGCCAACGCGACGGCAACCAGCGTGCCCGGCTTGACCGCGCGTGGCAGTGACTGCCGGTAGCCGAGAAAGACGAGGCCGAGGAACAAGACGGGAACCCAGACAGGGATGGAAGCGAGCACAGCAGTCTCCGGTGGGTGATTCGATGAGGAGACTCTGACGCTGTGCGCGCGACGCTGCCAGGTGCGTGCGACGAACTGACGGCCTGCGGCGCGAAATGCGCTCGCACGGGCGCAAGTAGAGGCTTGCGCTGCCTAACGTTTGAGCTGAGGGGCCGGAGCCGGGATGGCGCTTGGCCCGCGAGGCGGAGCATAGACCTGCAGCGCCTCGCGGGCCAAGTGCCATGCCGGTGGAGGTCCCGCTCCAGCGAAGGGTTAGGCGTCACTGCTCGGCCACGAAGTTGCACTATGGATAGCGGCAAGGACTTGGCGCTGGATTGGTTGCTGCGACTTCGCGCGAGTAGGACTTGCTGGCGCATTCGGTGTGCTGACCGCGAGGCACAAACAGCAGCCCCACGCCAAGAAAGAGCAGTATCAGCTCCGTTGCAGTGCGTGCTCGATCGCTCATGTGTCCGAGTACCCGCTCTCGGATGAGGATGGCCAGCAGGATGACGCTGAGGCTGAGCACAAAGAGCCATGCGTTTAGCCCGGTGAAGTAGGCCCCGCCCGGGCCACGACGAGATGGTATGTACAAGCTACCAGTGAGCGCGCCATATGCGCAGTAGCCAATGAGTGGGCCGAACACACCAAGAATGACGAGCAGATCTCGGAGTCGGAGCGGGCGGTTCACTGTGACGCCTAACGTTTGAGCTGAGGCGCGAGCGCCGGAATGGCGCTTGGCCCGCGAGGCGGATGATAAGAACCAGCGCCTCGCGGGCCAAGTGCCATGCCGGTGCGAGTCGGCTCCAGCGAAGGGTTAGGCCGCACTTGGTGGAGCAGGCAGGGAGTTGCCGGACGCAACGTTGGAGGCCTGGGCCGAAGGCTTGCGCAGCGAGTGACACAGCCTTCTGCTCCGCTGCGGGATTGATGAGCCAGCGCTGGCCCCGCACGACTGCCGCTCCGTGGACCGCGAGTGCCGCGAGAGACGGACTGCCTTCTTGCGGTGCCGCGCTGACGCTGCAGGCCGGCGAACTGGAGACTTTCCTCTCGCGGACAGCGAACGATCCGGGGAGACTCTGCCGCCCTGGTGACCGAAGGCGAACCGACCTTGGCGCTGCTTGCTCGACGCTGCCAAATGTGACGCGGCGCGAAGCGCCCTCGTGAGACTGGATAGAAGCGGGCTTGGCGGGGCAGGGCCGTGCGCTGGAAAGCACAGTGTTGCTGGTGAGGCCTAACGTTGAGCTGAGCGGCGGACGCCGGGAAGGCGACTTGGCCGCGAGGCGCAGCATAGAACAGCAGCGCCACGCGGCCAAGGCGGCTTGCCGGGGGCTGTCCGCTCCAGTGGAAGTTAGGCTCTCCGGCAAGGTGGAAGAAGACTTGGCGGAGACGGCGAACCAGCGCTTGGTGCTCTTGACCAAAAGAGCAACCCGAAGCGCCGCCGCCCCGAAGCAAGGTGCTGCGTGGAGCCGCTGATTGCGTGTAGCGCCAACGGTTGATGCGGTTCGGGGCGGCGTCGTTGCTCTGACTAAACAGGCGTGACCGCGACAGCAACCGGGGCAGCCAGGGGCAGCAGAGTGACCGTGGAGCGGGCATGCCGCCAACGGACTGACTGGAGGCGGGGGAGGGAAGGCCAGTGCATAGAGCAAGGCACCGTTTCCCGGCGCTGGCCGTGGCGCCTGCTGCCAGAACGTGACCAGCGGAGTGACCGCGAGGCCTAACGTTTGAGCTGAGGGGCTGACGCCGGGAAGCCACTTGGCCCGCGCGACGGATGATGACACTGGCCGGTGCGCGGGCCAAGTGGCTTGCCGGTGGCAGTCCCCACGAGCGAAGGGTTAGGCGTCACTGCCCCTACCGAGAGAACGGCTTGATGTCTAGAGAGACGCTGTAGCTCCTCGGTTCGCCGTGCCGCATGCTTCCGCCGCCGGTGAGGCGTGCCGCGCAAGTGGTGACACGTATTGGAAGGTTCTGCAAGAGCATGCGCTTGCGGAAACCGAAGGACTCGGAGAGCTCTTCTAGCGCAACCCCGTTGATGTGCACCGTGAACACTTGCCCGGCGGCATCTGGTACCAGGGCGGCGATGCAATCAGCTTCTACCCATTCGTCCGTGTAGGGCTCAACCAACGGCTTGAAGTTCTCGTAGCGGCGCAACTCAGTCGCGTACCACTTCTTCTCCCTGAATCCCTCCCATGGTGGTCTCACCGAGAAGCCACCCTGAAACGCAAACTTGCCCAGTTCTGGCCAGTGGTAGGGCACGTAGTCAAGCGCGAGTCGCTCCACTGTGGTGTTCAGCAAGTGCAACTTGCGAGGACCGGGTGTACTCATGAAGCGCCTTGGTGGCTCGTGTGACGCCTAACGTTTGAGCTGAGGGGCTGACGCCGGGAAGGCGCTTGGCCCGCGCGACGGATGATGACACTGGCCGGCGCGCGGGCCAAGTGCCTTGCAGGTGGCAGTCCCCACGAGCGAAGGGTTAGGCGTGGCGGTGAGCGAAGGCACGTGCGAGACCAACCGCGAGCGGTGTAGACCTGAGGGCGGATGGCATGAGCGCCCGGCGCACACGCCGAAGGTGATGCTTGAAACCGCGAGGCACAGCGGAGCCTGGAGCGGCCCGGCCGGCTGCAGAGCGAGGGCAGACGCGCCAGAGGTGAATGCCGGCCTGAATTCGGGGCCGCGCCAGCCTCGGTGCATGCATGAGCCGCGAAGCGCAGCTGCAGCAGCTTGCGCATGCCGGCGCACAAGCGGTGAACGAAGGCAGCAGCGACGCCGAAACGGCATGGGCAAGCCGCGAGGATGGTGAAGACGCTGACTTGAGCGCACGCCGCCAGCGCCGGCGCCTAACGTTTGAGCTGAGGGGCTGACGCCGGGAAGGCGCTTGGCCCGCGAGGCCGATGATAAGAACGACGGCTTCGCGGGCCAAGTGCCTTGCCGGTGGCAGTCCCCACGAGCGAAGGGTTAGGCATCACAGCCAGCGCCTGACCTGAGCCGTGTATTGGGTGTATTGCTCGCCGAACAGCCGACGAAGCGCCAGCTCCTCGGGCTTGATTTGGAAGCGGGTGATGTAGAGCACGAAGACGACAGGACCGGCGAAGGGCAGAAGCGCTGACAGATAGACAGCCCAAGCCAGCAAGAGAAAGCACATGCCGACGTACATAGGGTTCCTGGTGACCCGATAGATGCCACCGGTGACCAAAGCCGAAGCTCGCTGAGGGCGCAGAGGATTGACGGTTGTCTGTGACGCGCGGAAAGCAAGTAGGCCCAGAAGGTCGAACGCGACGCCAGCAGCCACAAGGGAGGTCGTAGCGATGTACTTGACCCACGGACTCTCTGACGCTGCTGGCCCGATGGAGGCGACGAGCCACATGCCCAAACCCACCAACGCACCGACGATCGGAGGTGGGATCTTGTGGTCCAGCGAAGGCATGTGGCTGTTGGGTGATGCCTAACGTTGAGCTGAGCGGCAGACGCCGGGAAGGCGACTTGGCCGCGAGGCGCAGCATAGAACAGCAGCGCCACGCGGCCAAGGCGGCTTGCCGGAGGCTGTCCGCTCCAGTGGAAGTTAGGCGCTCCGGCAAGGTGGAGGAAGACTTGGCGGCAACGGTGAACCAGCGCTTGGCGCTCTTGACCACAAGCGCAACCCGAAGCGCCGCCGCCCCGAAGCAAGGTGCTGCGTGGATGCGGTGATTGCGTGTAGCGCGACCGGTTGATGCGGTTCGGGGCGGCGTCGTGGTCCTGACTAAACAGGCGTGACCGCGACAGCAACCGAGGCAGCCAGGGGCAGCAGAGTGACCGTGGAGCGGGCATGCCGCCAACGGCCTGACTGGAGGCGAGAGCAGGAAGGCCAGTGTGACGAGGGAGGCACCGTTTCCCTACGCCGGCCGTGCGCGCTGGCTGCCAGAGCGTGACCAGCGGAGTGACCGCGAGGCCTAACGTTTGAGCTGAGCGGACACCGCCGGGTTGGCGCTTGGCCCGCGAGGACGATGATAGACAGCACGGCCTTGCGGGCCAAGTGCCAAGCCGGTGGAGGTCCGCTCGAGCGAAGGGTTAGGCCTCACTGGTGCAGCGCCAGTTCGGCCCAGGCTACCGCGGGAACCAAGAACTGAGTGCCAGGAGTTCTGTTCCAGACACACGAGTGTTCCCCGAGTGAGTGCGTGTCGTGCCAACCAGTTTGAGCCTGGGAGTGAATCGCCTCGAGAGCCTCTTGCGATGGTGGAACCAGGTTGTAAGTGAACTCGAAGTACTGGGGCATCTTCCAGTACTGCTGAGGCTCAGCACGCGGCCGCGGCCGCCATTGTCCCAGGGCCGCAAGCAGCTGGCTTTGAAGCGATGCCGCATCTTCAGTTGTCTGACAGTCAGCAAAGACGCGCAGGAACAGGTTCATCTCGGATGACGCGTCAACTTTGAGCAATAGGCACGAGTGGGGCGACGCCTTCGGTTCCGCTTGTGAGGCCTAACGTTGAGCTGAGCGGCAGACGCCGGGAAGGCGACTTGGCCGCGAGGCGCAGCATAGAACAGCAGCGCCACGCGGCCAAGGCGGCTTGCCGGAGGCTGTCCGCTCCAGTGGAAGTTAGGCTCTCCGGCAAGGTGGAGGAAGACTTGGCGGAGACGGTGAACCAGCGCTTGGCACTCTTGACCGCAAGAGGAACCCGAAGCGCCGCCGCCCCGAAACAAGGTGCTGCGTGGAGCCGCTGATTGCGTGTAGCGCCAACGGTTGGTGCGGTTCGGGGCGGCGTTGTTGCTCTGACTAGACAGGCGTGACCGCGACAGCAACCGAGGCAGCCAGGGGCAGCAGAGTGACCGTGGAGCGGGCATGCCGCCAACGGACTGACTGGAGGCGGGGGAGGGAAGACCAGGGCAACGAAGAAGGCACCGTTTCCCGGCATGGGCCGTGGGCGCTTGCTGCCAGAACAGCGCCAGCGGAGTGACCGCGAGGCCTAACGTTTGAGCTGAGGGGCCGACGCCGGTATGGCGCTTGGCCCGCGAGGCGGATGATGGCAGCGAGCGCCTCGCGGGCCAAGTGCCATGCCGGTGGAGGTCCCGCTCCAGCGAAGGGTTAGGCGTCACTGCTCGGCCATGAAGCTGCGCTATGGATAGCCGCAAGGACTTGGCGCTGGATTGGTTGCTGCGACTTCGCGCGAGTAGGACTTGCTGGCGCATTCGGTGTGCTGACCGCGAGGCACAAACAGCAGCCCGACGCCAATAAAGAGCAGTATCAGCTCCGTCGCTGTGCGTGCTCGATCGCTCATGTGTCCGAGTACCCGCTCTCGGATGAGGATGGCCAGCAGGATGACGCTGAGGCTGAGCACAAAGAGCCATGCGCTTAGCCCCGTGAAGTAGGCCCCGCCCGGGCCACGACGAGATGGTATGTACAAGCTCCCACTGAGCGCGCCATATGCGCAGTAGCCAATGAGTGGGCCGAACACGCCAAGAATGACGAGCAGATCTCGGAGTCGGAGCGGGCGGTTCACTGTGACGCCTAACGTTTGAGCTAACCGGCACGACGCGGCATGGCGCCCTGGCCGCGAGGCGGATGATGAGACGCAGCGCCTCGCGGCCAGGGTGCCATGCCGTGGCGTGTCCGGTTGAGCGAAGGGTTAGGCATCGCCCTCGATGCGCTACTAGCGGCGTGATTCGCCGTGCTCAGGGTCGCGGAAGTGGCCACGAACGACCAAGACTCGTATGTGACCGCCGATCTCTCGGTAGATCACGGAGTAGGGGAAGTCGTGCAGCGGGTGCACTCGCCGCAGATCATCTGCAGGAGTACCAATGCCTGGAAACTCGATCAGGAGCTTGGCCACGCGCTCGAACTCGTTCAGGAAGCGGTTCGCGAGCTTTGCGCCCCCTTCTTGGCGATAGAACCGCGCTGCCTCAAGGAGGTCAAGTTCTGCGCCTCTGTGGAGGCTGTAGCTCATCCGAGGCTGGCGCGAATGCGTGCAACGGCTTCCGGGCCTGAGACAAGCGCGGCCGGATCCGCGTCAGCCTCGGCATCGCGCTTGGCGGCCAGTTCGTTCCAGCGAGCATCTCGTGCGCGGTCTGCATCGAGGCTAGTGATCACCTGATCCAACAGGCGCGCCCGGTCCGACGCGGGCAACTGCAGCACCTGCTGAGTAAGAACTTCGACTGGTACGGGCATGGCACTCTCCCCGGGGGACTGAAGGCTATAGCTTGCCACAACCCTGGTCCTGCACTTGGCAGCGTGGTTGCCTTCGATGCCTAACGTTTGAGCTGAGGGGCCGGAGCCGGAATGGCGCTTGGCCCGCGAAGCGGATGATAAGAACCAGCGCTTCGCGGGCCAAGTGCCATGCCGGTGGAGGTCCCGCTCCAGCGACGGGTTAGGCGTCGCCTTTGCGTAGGAGCGGGTTCAGTACCTCTTGGACAACCGCTCGGCCAACGACGCGAGAGCCTTCTTGAACCGTGAAGCCAAAGCCCGGATACAGGCGACCTTGGTTTAGTTCAGGCGCAAGCAGCCACAGCTTTGTGATGACTGTTTCCCCGGGGGCAGCCCAGTCTTGCCCGACGTACTCATGGGCCGCGTCATTCAGGGTGCCAGGGAGTCCAAAGTCGTGACTGGGCCGGTAGCCAGAGCGTGCCGGCCCAGAGCGGCCACCTTGATCCGTTCGCAGGAACTCAATTCTTGCCAGGAGGTCCGGCGGTCGGATGGTGATGCGTGGGATCTGATCTTGCTGAGGCACGCTCGATCTCTCAATGAAGGCTGGCAGCCACGGTGAAGAGGCGCTTGGTGGTTGCCTGCGACGCCTAACGTTTGAGCTGAGCCGCGAGCGCCGGTGCGGCGCTTGGCCCGCGAGGCGGATGATAAGAACGAGCGCCTCGCGGGCCAAGTGCCACGCCGGTGCGAGTCGGCTCGAGCGAAGGGTTAGGCGGCATTGCCTGAGCCGAGGGCGATAAGCAGAGACGAGAGAAGAGCCACCTCGGCTACCCGCTGGACGCCTCCCCGCCACCGGCTGGCGACCTGAAGCGACAGCACTACCGCGGTGACGCCGACCGCTACGGCAGGAACGAAGAACAGGGGATGGGCGGAGCCAAGGGCCCAGAGGACTGCGGCACCGCCGACATACTGAACCGCACCGGCCAAGTTATGCAGCGATTGACGCCAGGAGCCGACCAAGGGAGAGCCTGGGTCACAGGGGAACAGCGCTGCGCCGAGGTAACCCACGCCAACGCATGCCGCCAGATTGGCAGCGGAAGGATTGCTTGGCCGACTTAGCCAGTAGACAGCAAGCATGGACACGCCAAACGGCAGGAACACACCGAGGGAAACCAGCCTGGAACGTGGAGCTCCAAGTTCGCCGAGCTCGCTGATGGTGTGACTGACGTGGCTGTAGCCTGGGCGAACCAAGCCAAGGCGCCAGATGCTCAGCGCGAGCAGTGCAGAAGACATAAGCGCGAGCGCCGCACTCTCGTTCATGCCGCCTAACGTTTGAGCTGAGGCGCGAGCGCCGGAATGGCGCTTGGCCCGCCGGACGGATGATGTACCACACCGGGAGGCGGGCCAAGTGCCATGCCGGTGCGAGTCGGCTCCAGCGAAGGGTTAGGCCGCATTGTTGGCTTAGCAACCAAGCTCCGATAGCGACAAAGCTTGGGCCTCAGCCTTGACCTACTTGACCTCACACGCGAACGCGATGACTTGGCCATCGGGATCTGTGCAGTACGACGCCAGATGGCCCCAGTTGCGAGGGAGCAGCGGACTCAGCTCGCATGCACCGGCGGCCAGAGCGCGAGCATGGAAGTTTTTTGGTTCTTCCACTACGAGGTAGAGCTCCGCTCGCGCAATGCCTCTGGCCGCTGCGGGACTGCCCAGATGCGGCGAAAGGAGCGCAGTGATGCTGGACTCAGGCATGAGGCCGAGAATCGTGCCACCTGGAAGCGCGAAGTCCGTCATTCCTGGGACGTGCAACTGTGGCGGCTGCGCCAGCACCTCCGAGTAGAAGCGAGTGCTGTTGTCTTGATTCGCCACATACAGGATGAAGTGCGCGCGAAGGACAGCGGAAGATTGCATGCGGCCTAACGTTTGAGCTGAGGGGCTAACGCCGGGAAGGCGCTTGGCCCGCGAGGCGGATGATGACAGTGAGCGCCTCGCGGGCCAAGTGCCTTGCCGGTGGCAGTCCCCACGAGCGAAGGGTTAGGCCTCACTGCAGGTTGTAGTGATGGCGCAGAAAGACAACCTGTTGCGCATAGCCTCCTGGGCGAGTGAAGGCAGCCAGCGATGGCGATGCCGACTCCGCCGCGATGGCGGCGTGAAGATCCGGGCGATCGCGGAGGAATCGGTCAAGTGTCGCTTGAGCCTGAGCAGGGCCGCCAAAGCAATACGAGAACACCACCGAGGGCACCAAGTCAAAGGCGGGGACCGCTGAAGATGCAAGCTCGGCGAGAAGAGTCTCGACTGATTCGAATCTCTCGAAGTAGGGCAAGACTTCCGAGTGGATGTACTGAACGGCGTCTCGGATGGTCTGCTCTCGGTCTTGTGGATCCGCCAGCTCCCATTGAATCAGTGCAAACCTTGTACCGAGCAGGTGGACCATGCCGCCAGCGACATGTGCGCTCGAAAGCTCAGTCGGCAAGCGCTGAGTTCGCCAAACTTGGAGCTCTTCGGAAGCTACCGTGGCATGCATCCAGAGCTGCACGTGCCTGCCAGAGACGTTGTAGTGGCTTGACTGAAACGCTACCTCATTTGTGAATCGCGACCTTCGTGCGATGCATCGTTGTTTGCTCTTCAGGTACTTGAAGCCAAGGGGCTCAAGCGCTTGGCCGAGCCGTGCGCATGCTGCTCGATAGACGTCTCTGGCAGGCTCGTCACTCAGCAGCCCGGGCTCGGGCCGCTCCGGTGGCCAAGGCTCCGTCTGGGGAGTAAGCGTCCGGTGAACACCACCTGATCAGTGGGCCACCGATTTGGAGAACAGATTGATCGTCAGCACCCCGGCCATGATCATGCCGATTCCGGCGAGCGCGGGGGCGTCCAGTGTCTGCTTGAACCACAGCCAGCCGACCGCCGACACCAGCACAATGCCGACGCCCGACCAGATGCCATAGGCTATACCCGTTGGTATCACTTTGAGGGTGATGGAGAGGAAGTAGAACGAGACCGCATAGCCTGTCACGCTGGCAAGCGTAGGCCATAGTTTTGTCATGCCTTCCGATGACTTGAGGAAGCTGGTGGCAGTGACTTCCGCAATGATCGCAACGCCGAGATAAACGTAATTCATGTTCATTCAGCGACTGTATTGGGTCTGGCCGTATGAAGCCATTAATGCCCCGCCTCGAGCCGAAGGGTATCGCCCGCCCCTTTTGACGGTTTAGTGGAACTCTGAGCACACGAATGGTGGATGCCGACAGCAGCTTGGCCACCGGGATGGCCGCATTTAGGTGGCGGCAGGATTCCAGTGGTGCGGCAGAAGTTCCACGATCCGATTTGCTGGCTGGGTCGGCAGGCGCTCGAGGATATCGCGCAGGTACACGTAGGGATCGTGGCCATTGAGCCGAGCCGAGTGCACGAGGCTCATGATTGCTGCGGCTCGCTTGCCCGCGCGCAAGCTCCCAGCGAACAGCCAGTTCTGCCGACCCAGCGCTATAGGCCGGATGCGGTTCTCCACCCAGTTGTTGTCGATGGGCAGGTCGCCATCGTCGAGGTAGCGCGTCAGCGCCACCCAGCGCTTGAGGCTGTAGTCGATAGCCCGCGCGGTGGCTGATCCATCGGGAACACGCTGGCGTTGCTGTCGCAGCCACTGGCGCAGCGCGTCCGCCAACGGCCGGGCAGCCTGTCTGGCATCGAGCCTGGTTTGTGTGTCGGCATTGGCGCCACCGCGCTCCAAGTCATAAAGCTGCGCGAAGAACTTCAGCGCCTGCTCGCCGACCTGGCTGCCGTGATTGGCCCAGAGTTCGTGGAACTTGCGCCGTGCGTGCGCCATGCAGCCCGCCTCGGTCACGCCCAGCTCGAAGCAGGCCTTATAGCCGGCGAAGTCGTCGCAGACGAGCTTGCCTTGCCAGCCGGGCTGGCAAGGCGTGCCCGGCAGTCCCAGGAACTCGCGGGCATGCTGGCCACCGCGGCTGTCGGCGAAGTCGAAGACGACGGCCTGCAGCGGGTTGAACTGTGTCGTGCAGTAGCTCCACAGGTAGGCGCGGTGCGTCTTGCCGTGGCCTGGCTTGAGCATCGCCACCGGCGTCTCGTCCGCGTGCAGCACACCCTGGCCGAGAAGTTCCCGGGTCAGTGCATCCACCAGCGGCCGCAGCTGCACACCGCATTCGCCCACCCACTGGGCAAGCGTCGAGCGTGCGATGGCGTGCCCGGCGCGCTCGAAGATGGCCTCCTGCCGGTACAGCGGCAGGTGATCGAGATACTTGGCGACGAGCACCTGGGCCAGCAGGGCGCTCGTCGGCAGGCCCTTGTCGATGACGTGCGGCGCGACCGGCGCCTGCACGATGCGCTCGCAGCACTTGCACACCCACTTGCCGCGGATGTGTCGCTCCACCGTGAAGACGCCGGGCTGGTAGTCCAGCTTCTCGGCCACGTCCTCGCCGATGCGCTGCAGGGCCTGGCCACAGCCGCAGGTGGTGCTCTCGGGTTCATGGCGAACGTCGCGGCGCGGCAGGTGCGCTGGCAGCTTCTCGCGCCGGGGCCGCTGGCGCTCGCCAGTGGCCCGAGCGGGCTGCAATGCTTCAATCTCGGCGGCCACGGCCGCCAGGTCAGCGTCCAGCGTCTCGTCCAGCAGGCTCTTCTGCTCGGCGCTGTACCGCTCGCTCTGCGCAGCGAACTTCAAGCGCTTGAGGATCGCGTTCTCGTGCGTGAGCTTGTCGATGACAGCCTGCTTGAATGCCACCTCGGAGCGCGCCGCTCGCAAGGCGTCGCGCAGTTGCTGGGCATCGAGGGTGTCGAGGTCGTCGGCGATCACGAGAAGGCATCGTGCCGAACCGACGCCAAGTGCGCCATCGGCACATGCCGCAATTGCACGCGGGCCTACGGCACGCGCGGCTACAGCAGCGTGATGACTCCTGCCTCGCCGACGCGCTGCCAGGGCAGCCCCAGAACCAGGGCATCGAACTGGGCGCGGCTCAGGCTCAAGGTGCCGCTCACATCGCGAGGCCAGACGAAGCGGCCGACATTCAAGCGCCGTGCGGCCAGCCACACACCAATCCCGTCATGGACCAGCACCTTCATCCGGTTGGCCCGGCGGTTGGCAAACAAGTAGGCGTGGTGTGGCCGTGCCGCGCCGAAGACCGACACCACGCGAGCCAGGGCAGCCTCAGTGCCGGCGCGCATGTCCAGCGGCTCGACAGCGAGCCACAGCGCATCCACCCGGATCAACGCAGCATCTCACGAAGCCAAGCGCCGCAAGAAGCCGCGCTCGCCATTGGCCAGCGCACCCGCACGGTGACCGAACCCCGTTGCAGGTCCACCTCGACGAACTGCGGTGCCTCGACCGTCGGTGGCGCCGCCGGTACAACGCTCACTGGCACGAACGGGTCGGCGATAGCGGCGCCTCGATCATGGGCCACCGTGCGCCGCCACTTGTGGACGAGGTTGGCATTCAAACCATGGCTCATCGCCACCTTGGCCACGGACGCACCAGGTGCCGCGCATTCAGCAAGGACTTGCCGCTTCAGTTCCGGGTCGTGGCGCCGGCGCGTGTCCGGCTTGGCGTCTGGCATGGTGTCCACCTATCTCGTTTGGTGGACACCATCCTGGCTGGCGCGGCCGCAGCGTTCAAGATGGGTTCGCCGGACGCTTACTCTGGGGATTGGGCTGCTTGTAGAGAGTCTGCCGAGGCATCTTTGGTGAGGCCTAACGTTTGAGCTAACCGGCACGGTGCGGCGTGGTGCCCTGGCCGCGAGGCGGATGATGAGACGCAGCGCCTCGCGGCCAGGGTGCCATGCCGTGGCGTGTCCGGTTGAGCGAAGGGTTAGGTTTCACTCTTTGCCCGTGGCACGGGCGACCTGGCCAGGCGCTCGGCCATGCGTGTTTGCCAACCGGGGCCGGTGGCGCGCCAGCGGGCGATGACCTCTGCCGGCAGGCGCAGACTGATAAGTTGACGAGGATTCGCGGAGCGCGGGCGACCACCGCGCTTTACGACGGCTCGGGCGAGCATTTCGTCGGTGAGTTCGGGAAGCTCCTTGTACTCGGCGGGCTTGATGACGTGTGCATCCACGCGAGCCAGGTTAGAGCCCAAAGTACGGCGCGAGGCGGGTTTGCTCACGATCATTGGCCTTTCGCATGCTGAAGATGTGGCGCACCGAGCCACGCGGGGTGTAGCCGACGACGACCAGCCTGCCTACCAGCAGGCCGAAGCACAGTACTCGGCGTTCACCGTATTCCTTGCGCGTGTCCTCGACCTCGAGCGTGAGGCCTTGAAAGACCAAGGGAGCGTCTTCGAAGTCCAGCCCACGCTCGGCGAGGGTCTTCTCGCGTTTGGCCGGGTCGTAGGAGATGCGCACCCAGTTATTGTATCTACGACAACCCCGAGGGGCAACTGGATTGGCGAGCTGTGCCGGGCGCAGGGAACGCCGGTGAAACCTAACGTTTGAGCTGAGGGGCTGACGCCGGGAAGGGGCTTGGCCCGCGCGACGGATGATGACACTGGCCGGTGCGCGGGCCAAGTGCCTTGCCGGTGGCAGTACCCACGAGCGAAGGGTTAGGCAGCAGCCTTTGGTGGGAGCCAGGGCTGCTGCCGAGCAAGCGATGACTTGAGCAGCGACCGCTGAAGCCCCGATGCGGGGAGCGACCGCCACCAGCGCTGAACGTGCCGCTGCTTGCAGACGCGCCCGCGCTTGAGGAATCGCCCGACGACTTGGAAGTGAGGGCAGCGCCCGTGAGCACTGGTTGCAGGCGAGGACCGAAGAGCCAACGCTGGAGCAGCTGACAACGCGAGGCGAGTGAAGACATTGCTGCGCGCGAAGCACCCTGAGACCACGCCAACGCTGCGAACGCTTTGGCCGCGAAGCCAAAGAGACAAGCCCTTGCTGACGCGAACTGCCGGTGCGGCGAGGGGAAGAAGGGCATTCGGTCTTCGGCGGCGACTGCCGCCCAGCGGTGATGGCGAGCACCCAAGCGCTGCAACCTGCTGCCTAACGTTTGAGCTGAGCGGACCCCGCCGGGTTGGCGCTTGGCCCGCTGGACGGATGATGAACCACTCCGGGAAGCGGGCCAAGTGCCAAGCCGGCGGAGGTCCGCTCGAGCGAAGGGTTAGGCCGCACTCCGCGCCCCCGCTGGCCGGCTATTCGACGAAGAACGAGAAGCCCGCCTGTACTTCAGGCACCTGTGACGCTTGGATCTCTTCGATCTCGGTGACGAAGACGCGAGCGCTCGTTGGCTTTGGAGTGCCGGGAGGCAACTCTAGTTCGCCCTCGCGCTTTAGGAGTGCAACGGCCTCAAGTTCCGCTTGTTCAGGCCCCTCGGCTTGAACGAAGCGTGTGGTGTAGAAGCCGACCGTACCCTTCTCGTTGAGCAGGACTCCCGGGAAGTGCTGGCCTTCAATGAAACAGCGAAACCAGATTAGTTCTGCCATACGTGACTTCGGATGAAGGTCGACTCGCACTCTCAGTGCACACCCGCTCGGCAAGGGGCGAGATGAACCCGGACGAGTTGATGCAAGACGGTGGACTGTGCGGCCTAACGTTTGAGCTGAGGGGCTGACGCCGGGAAGGCGCTTGGCCCGCGAGGCGAATGATGACAGTGAGCGCCTCGCGGGCCAAGCGCCTTGCCGGTGGCAGTCCCCACGAGCGAAGGGTTAGGCCTCACCGGTGTGTTGCGCCAGCATTGAACTCTTGATGCCGGCGCCCGCTAGCACGCCTACTCCAACAGTTCACCACCGAACGCCACTCGACCGCGCCCGGGCGGCGCGTATTCAACGTGCACCAGCTCTGGCTGACGGTTCAGGCAAGTTGCGACGGCGTTGGCGATTGCCTTGGATTGGATAGACAAGACCTCGGACGACGGGAGATCGGCGAGAAGGATTCGCAAGAAGACCGGCAGCACCGTGGCTGGTTCATCATTCTCTGCGTAGAAGGAGGCTGGCAGAAGCGCCAGACGGACCCAGACTCGGCCAGGCGGCGAAGCAAACACCGTTGCCAGCGCGCTGGCCAAGGCCTGTGGGGCGCCAGCAGGAACTGAGGCTCCCTCGGCGACGACTACCTGGACATCGACGATTGGCATGACCCGGGTGCGCGATCGGCAGCAGCGCGTGTGTTGTGAGGCCTAACGTTTGAGCTGAGGCGCAGACGCCGGATTGGCGCTTGGCCCGCGAGGCGGATGATGACAGTGAGCGGCTCGCGGGCCAAGTGCCAAGCCGGTGGCTGTCGCCTCGAGCGAAGGGTTAGGCCGCATTCTCGGGGCAGAGAGCGCTACGCTGAGCTTGAAGACTGCTCGTGCTGCGCGAGCAGCTGGCGGGATGGAT
>JAKOVD010000046.1 GCA_029782215.1 Chloroflexota bacterium | reverse complement strand
CATAGACACGGCCGTACTCGTAGCGGTCCCGGGACCCTTTCCGGGCCGGTTTCCGCCAGTCGAGGCACCAGATCCCCCATTCGCTCAGCCAGGCCTGCAGGACCTCAAGGCCCTCCGCCCGCTCCCAGGCGAGAACGTCATGAGCGATCTGCTCGAGGAACGAGGGGGCAGAGGGGGCTGCTGCGGCCGGGGGCTGCTCGGTGATCATGCGGCCTCACCTCCTATCAGCTCCTCGGCGAGGTTTTGCCATCGGTGATCGTGCCGGAGCAGCGAGAGCAGGTCGCTCCACCGGAGCACGGCCAGGAGGGCTACCTCGGAGGCCTGCAGGATATTTCGGCTGATGCCGTGCACCGGGTCGGGGTGGCTGAACGGTCCGCTGATGTAGAGGACCTTCACGGCGACCGCCTCCAGTCGAGGTTAGAGGCTGAGGTGCCGTCGGCCATACCTCGCGTGTAGCTCGGCGGGCCGTTGAGGTCGATGGTCGCGGGGGGTTTCCAGTCAGGGGCGACCTGCTCCAGCGGGCACCAGTCTGGGATGAGGGGGAAGTCAGTGAACTTTCGACAGCGGAGGATGCCACCCTCATCGCACCACTGGCTTGCCCGGCAGCTCCGGGAGCCGGCGGCGTAAGGGCACTCGTCGCAGAGTTCGATGCGGATCAGGCGGGTCATGGCTGCTCACCCTCTGATAGAGAGTATACGGCGTCTTTCGCGGCACTCTCTGGCATGGTGGATTCGATGGATGCCTCAAACCCAGTTGCTCGGACTTCGAACCCTGCTCGGCAATCCTGACACCAACAGGAGAACCATGCCCCCTTGACTGCCGGACCGCGGTCATCCCGGCCAGGGATCGGGATCGTATAATCATAGTCTGCCCAGAAGTTCTCGACTGATACCCGGCGACTACCACACCTTGGGCAGGTGATCGGATAGGTCATGGCTGCTCGCCCCCCATCAGTCCCTCGGCGAGATTCTCCCAGCGATGATCCTGCTGGAGCAAGGCGAGCAGGTCCGACCACCGGAGCACCGCGAGAGGTTCTTTGCGAGACTGCTTCACCAGGAGGAGCGGGGTCAACCCTTCCTTCTCGGCGTTCGCGGTGCATTGTTGCCACCACTCCGGCAAGGCGATCCGTTCCTGCGCTTTGCACTCGACGGCAAAGGGAAACCGCTCGCGGGCCGCCGGCGAGAGGTAGAGGTCGCAACCAGACTGCCCCATCCCTGTGCTCAGGATGTCGCCCGGGTCGATACCGAGGCGGTCGACCAGGTCCTGCCGGACCGCCTGCTGCAGCCGCCGCCCCTTGGCCTTGCGTGAGGCGGGGGTGTTCGCGGTCATGGCCGCACCTCCTCGTCGCCATACTGCTCCCGGCACCACTCACGGAACGCCTCGGCGAGCAGGATCAGCTCATCTGAGCCGTGTCGATACCTCTCATTGAATCTGTCCCGGATCCCGTTCTCCTCGTTCCGACGGTCCTTGAGCCCCCTCGCGAGGGCCTCGTCGCCGTCAGCCTCGGCCTGCGCGATCTCGCTGTCGATAAACGGACCAGCCCCCCAGATAACGCAGGAGCAAAACCAATTGAACTCGTGCAGCGTCCGGTGCATCAGCGGATAGCAGCCGCGGAGTTTGCAGCACTCTACCAGGATGTCATTGAGCGGGTCGCTCACGCGATCGCCCCC
>JAKOVD010000031.1 GCA_029782215.1 Chloroflexota bacterium | reverse complement strand
AACTGGCTATCCCGTCTTAGAGAATGCGCAGCGGATCTTCCTTGTCCACTCTGCCCTCCGCCTTACCTGCAACCACGCCGGATACGCACCACTGTGGCAGGAGCAGCTTGGCGACGCGTGGCGCGAGCCAAAACCCAAACACACCTGGCCCGTCCTGGCAACCGAAGAAGAACGCTGGAACGTGCGCGCCGCCATTGATGCCGTCGTGGCCCAGGCCTACGGGCTGAACCGCGATCAGTACGAGCACGTGCTGCGCTCCTTCGACCGCGCCAGCGGCCCCAATCCCTACACAGGCATCTGCCTGGAGAAGTGGGACGAGCTGCACGACATCGGCCTGGACGCCTTCACGCGCAAGTACGACCCTTACCACGACATCCCGCTGGTCGAGACGCTGCCCAAGCCCGTCATCGACCTCAAGCTGCCCGGCGATCAGCCTGAGCCGGGCGACACAGCGCTGCGTGCCGACGTGCCGCGCGATCTCTTCGGCGATCCGCTGCCCACCAACTTATTCGGCGAAGTGATTCATCCCGATACGAAAAAGAAGAAAAGACGTTAGGAGTACGCCCCATGCTGCACCCGATCAAAGCGCTCGATCATGTCATCGACTCGTACCGCGACTACCTGCGCACCGAGTTCCGCGCCCGCGATGCACGGCTCCAGGCGGCGCTGCTGGAAGCCCTGGATCGCCCGTTGTTCCTCGCACAGGAGCCGTTCTTCAGCGCGCATACGCCCTTCGAGGCGGGCGAACCATGGGAAGCATTCGGCCTGGATGACCGGCTGGCGAAGGCGCTGCGCAAGCGCGCGGGCGGCAATGATTCCTACCTGCACCAGTCACGCGCCATCCAGCATTTGATGGGCGGGTCGGAGCCGCTGGTGATCAGCACCGGCACCGGCTCCGGCAAGACGGAAGCGTTCCTCGCGCCTGTGCTGCACGCGGCCATCGAGGATGCTATAGCAACCAAAAACCGCCCCGGCATGGTAGCGGTGCTGCTCTATCCGATGAACGCGCTGGCAAACGATCAGCTTGAGCGTATCAACTGGTATCTGCGCGAGTCCGGCTGGGATGGTACGGTCCGCGTGGCGCAGTATAACCGAGGCACCTCGCAAGAAGAACGCGAACACCTGCGCCAGGAGCCGCCGCACATCCTGCTGACGAACTACCAGATGCTCGAATATCTGCTGGTGCGCCCGGCAGATCGTGAGGCGCTGTTCAAGGGTCACCGGATGCGCTACGTGGTGCTGGATGAGGTCCACACCTACGGTGGCACGCTGGGCACGCACGTGGCGCTGCTTGTCCGCCGCCTGAAGGCGCATCTGCGGCGCTCCAATCCGCAGCATACACCGGTCTTCGTAGGCGCGTCGGCCACGATTGCCGAGGACGCGGCGTCTGATGAATCGCAGCGCGATGCTGCCATCCAGAACTTCTTTGGGCGGCTGGTGGGCGAAGATCCGGCCAGCATCACCGTCGTCAGCGAGGCGAAGGTGCGCGTCGATGTGCCACCAGAGGCCCAGTATGCGCGCGCGGTGCATCTCGCGCAGGATGTGCACGCCTACGATCTCGACGATCCCGAGGACTTGCGCCAGGTGATCGTCGCGCTGGCGGGCTTGCCCGCAGATGTGTCGTTGGACGAGGCGATCTACTACTGCCGCCTGTTGTGGGACCTGAACCGCTGGCTGTCCCAGGGCGCGCAGCCAATCTCGCGGCTGGTTGAGTTTATACGAAAAGAGGTCCCGGAGCGTGCAGACTGGTCCGATGATGAGATTGCCGCCGAGGTGGAGCTTGGTCTGCGGGTCGGTGCAGCCGTCGCTGCATTAGGCGAGCAGTACCCGAATGCGTTGCGCATCCGGGCGCATCGGTTCGTGCGCGGCGGCTGGCAGTTCTACCGCTGCGTGAACCCGGAATGCGGGGCGCTCTATCCACGCGGGGAAAACGAATGTTCACGCTGCGGTTCAGCGACTGCGCCGCTATATCTGTGCCGCATCTGCGGGGCGGATTTTCTGCGCCTCTCCGGTCCCGCCGATGGCGCAGGGCAGCTAGCTCCCTATCCCGAAACCTATCATGCCTCTGACGATGAGTCCCAGCCCAACGAGTGGCTGTTGTACCACGATAGCGACTGGGGGCCCGTCGAGCTGCAGGAAGAAGACCTGGAAACAGCCGATGTCGACGAAGGGGAACGTGCGGCTCCTGGCAAATACCAGCCGATCAGGGGGCATTGGGATGTAGCCAACATGACCTTCATCCCACACGACGGCGGCAAGTCTCACATCTTCCCGACCCGACGGCGCTGCCCGCACTGCGGCAGCCGAGGCTGGCCGCGCTACGTGCTGACGCCGGTCACGCTGGGAACGTCTGCT
>JAKOVD010000030.1 GCA_029782215.1 Chloroflexota bacterium | reverse complement strand
GGAGCGGCTGCGCCGCATGTCGGACAACATCGCCACGCGCAGCCCGCAGGCGCCGGCCGACATCGGCTTCGTCAACAACACCACCGAGCCGGTCTACAAGATGCTGTCGGTGGCCAACGCCGTGCCGGGATCGAGCACCGCCGAGACGCTGATCGAGACCTACAAGGACGTGATCGCGCTCGACTACGCGGAGACCTTCCTCAACCGCTCCATCCGCCAGGCGATGAGCGCCCTGTCGCAGGCGCTCAAGCGCACCGGCGTCGAGCAGCAGTACATCGACGCGATCCGACAGAACGCCCAGGAAGCCCAGCGCCAGCTCCTGGCCGAGAAGCAGGCCGCCTATGCCAAGGTGCGCTCGGTCTCCTCGATGACCCAGGATCTGCAAACGCTGGAGCGCCAGCTCTGGAGCTCGATGCCCTCGTCGGTGAAGTCGATGCTCGACTTCAGCGCCAGCAGCGGCGCCCGCGGCTCCTGAGTTCGGGCACGAGCCGCTCGCGCCCGCATGTTCGAGATCTACGCCTACGGCAATGTCGACACCCTGACGGGGGTCTTCAACGCGATCGCCGCCATCATGGGTGGGGCCGACTACTTCGGCCTCATCAAGGCGATCGCCATCACCGGCGTGCTGGTGGCAGCCTTCGCCGGGCTCTTCACGCCGGGCAAGTTCCACGGCTGGGGCTGGCTGATGGGCTTCCTGCTCGTCTACTACGCGCTCTTCCTGCCCAAGTCGACCGTGGTAATCGTCGACAAGCTCGGCAGCCAGCCACCGGTGGCGGTGGGCAACGTGCCGATCGGCGTGGCCTTCTTCGGGCACGCCACCAGCAAGGTGGGCGACGTGATGACGCGGTTCTTCGAGACCGCCTTCCAGGTCATCCCGGCCACCAACGCCCAGCTCCCCGGCGAGCTCGCGTACCAGAAGAACGGCGTCATGTTCGGCAACCGTCTGATCCAGGCCTCCCGCACGGCGAACGTGGCGGACCCGCAGCTGCGCACCGACCTCATCGCGTTCGTTCACAACTGCACCGCCTACGACCTGCAGGACGGCACGATCGATCCGGCCGCCTTCGCGCGCAGCACCGATATCTGGTCGCTGATGGGCACGCCCAACCCGGCGCGCTTCACCACCTACGGCAACCCGGTGCAGGTCGACACCTGCCCGAACGCCTACACCTACCTGGCCGCCCGCCTGCCGGCCGAGGTGGCGCACGCACGATCGATCCTCGCCTTCCAGCTGAACCCCACGCTGGAGCCCGCCGCCGCCCTCACGGCCATCGACGCGCAGATCGAGCAGGCCTACTACAAGACCAAGATCGCCACTGCGGCCCAGGGCGCCGCGGACCTGCTGCGCCAGAACATCATGATCAACCTGGTGCAGGACAGCCGCAGCCTCGC
>JAKOVD010000020.1 GCA_029782215.1 Chloroflexota bacterium | reverse complement strand
CGGACGTTCTGCAGTGGTTGCGTGATGGGCGCGCGCTGGCCGATTTCGCCTCTCCGGATGCCAGCTGGCTGCTGTATTTCCCGCTGCAGCAGGGGCTCCTGGGCCGCGGGCGCAGCGTGCTCGAGACGATGTTCTACTGGATCCACCGGGCCGAGCAGTTCCTGAACGACCGGATGATGCTGAACAACCTGCTGAAAGCCTTCATCTGGCAGGTGCGGGTGACGGGCGGCGAGGCGGAGGTGCAGCGCCGGGCCCTGGAGATCGGCAGCAGCCCGCCCCGGCCCGGCAGCGTCAAGGTGGTGAACGAAAGCGAGAGCTGGGAGGCCGTGGTGCCGAGCATCCACGCCAGCGACACCCAGAGCGACTACCTGGCCGTGCTGAAGTATGTGGCGCTGGGCGCCGGGTTCCCGGAGCACTGGGTGGGCGCATCCCAGGACGTCAACCGCTCCACGGCCGGCAGCGCCTCCGAGCCGACCATCCGCGACCTGGAGGTGCTGCAGACGCAGTGGTTCGACGGCGTCATCCGCCCGATGCTGCAGATCCAGGCTCTGCTGCTCATCAACGCCGGCATGCTCCGCCTGCCGGTGGACGCCGTGGACTCCATAGACATCACCGCTCCGGATCTGACCGCATCCGATAACGCCTCCGTGGCGGAGGCGACGCTGCGGATGGCGCAGGCGGCGCAGCTGGCGATGGCGTCCGAGCTGATGACGCGCGAGACCGCGCGCCATTTGGTGCACAACGCCGCCGGCGTGCCCGTGCCGGAGGACATCGAAGACTTGCTTGCCCAGGAGCGGCAGAGGGACGCGGCGGCCGTCTACGGGTCCGGGCGGCCGCCATCCCCGCCTGAGGAGAACGAGCCATGACCGAGACCATCCGCGAGTCCGCCGTCATCGAGGCGGGCTCGTTTCGTGAGGAGGAGCGGATTATCCCGGACGCCGTGCTGATCCGCGCCGGCGTAAGCCGGAACCGCAACCGCTACAGCGAGGCGGTGCTGGCCAGGGACTATCCCATCATCGAGGGGCTGCCCGCGCGAAGCGGGCACTACCGGGCCGGGGACCTGACCGGCCGCAGCGACCCCCGGAACCTGGTGGGCACCTGGCGCAACGTGCGCTACCAGGACGGGGCCATCCGGGGAGACCTGCACGTGTTCGAGCATTACCTGCCCGTGCTCCGGGCGGCCAGGGAGGCCGGAGACCTGATCGGCGTGAGTATTGACCTGGCCGCCCGCCCGAAAGTGGTGCGGGAGAACGGGCAGCTGATCCGCGAGGTCGAGGGGTTCGTGGCGGACCCCTCGAACAGCGTGGACATCGTGGTTCATCCGGCTGCAGGTGGCCGGCTGTACGAGTCCGCCACGGATGAGTGGTGGACCCGATATGAGGAGACGAAGCCGATGAAACTGACTATCGAGGAGATCAAGGCCCGGCCGGCGCTCTGGCGGCTGGTCGAGGCGGCCGTCGAGGATCCCAACGCATTGACGGAGGAGATCCTGGCGGAGAAGTATCCGAAGCTGGTGGAGGCGATCGAGGCGCTGCACGAGGAGCTTCAGGCACCTGAGCGCCGGGAGCGCGACGAGGCGCAGGAGGCCGCGCCGGAGCAGCCCCGCCAAAGCGAGGCCGACGAGATCACCCGCCTGGTGGAGCAGGCGCATCTGGAGCGCTGCGCCACCGTGCTGGAGGCGCGACTGGCGGAGGCGAAGCTTCCGCCCAGGGCCGCGGAGCTGGTGCGCTCCGAGTTCGCGGGCCGCGTCTTCGAGCCCGGCGAGCTGGACCGGCGCATCCGCGCGCTCAAAGAGGCGCTGGACGAGGCCGCCGAGAGCGGCCGGGTGAAGGGCCTGGGCGTCCAGGTGACCCAGGACAGCCGGGACCGGATGATCAAGGCCCTGGACGGGATGTTCGAGGGCCGGGACATTGACGGGGTTCCGGCGTTCCGAAGCTTCCGCGAGGCGTATGTGCGCTGGACCGGCAAGGACTGGCTGACGAGCCCGCTTGAGATCCTGCGGGACACGCACGGTGGCGGGTACGATAGCGAGCGCAGCGTGGAGGCGCTGCTGTCCACCACCTGGGCGACGGTGTTCGCGGACCGGATGCACAAGCGCCTGATCGCCGAGTTCAACCGGGCGGACGCGGACCAGGAGTGGCGCCAGATCGCGAGCACGATCAGCAGCGTCTCTGACTTCCGCACGCAGTATCTGGTGAAGTACGGCGGCTTCGGCGTGCTGCCGGTGGTGACCGAGAACGGCACCTATCAGCCGCTGGACAACCCGCTGGACGGTGGCGAGTCCTATGCGCTGGCCAAGCGGGGCGGGCTGTTCTCCATCACGATGGAGACGATCGCCAACGACGACCTGCGCACCATCCGGAACATCCCGGTGGCCATGGGCCGCGCCGCGCGCCAGACCCTGAACCGTGACGTGTTCGCCGCGCTGACCACTAACCCGACGATGGGTGACGGGGTCACCCTGTTCCACCCCACCAGCACTTTGCGCGGAGGGGACGGCAGCACGGCCGACAGCGGAAACCAGGGCTCCGCCGCGCTCTCCAGCGCGAGTCTGGCGGCCAGGCGGCTGAACATGCTGAAGCGGGCGACCTTCGGCAACACCATCGGCGGCAACAGGATGGACGCCGGGACGATCATCCCGAAGGTCATCATCGTGCCGCCGGACCTGGAAGAGACGGCCTGGCGGCTGGCCAACAGCCCGGTGATGGTGCAGACCACGAACTTCGACGCGACCGAGCCGAACTTCCACCGGCTGGGCGCCTACAACGTGCTGGTTGTGCCGTTCTGGACGGATCCGAACGACTGGTATCTGTGCGCGGACCCGGCCGGGGCGCCGACGCTGGAGGTGGGCTTCTTCCAGGGGCGCCAGCAGCCGGAGCTGTTCACGAAAGACGAGTTCGAGGTGGACGCGCTGACCTACAAGATCCGCTTCATCTACGGCATCGCCGTGGAGGAGCCTCTGAGCTGGGACCGCAGCGTGGTCAGCTAAGCGTGACTGACGGGGGCGGCCAGCCGGTCCGCCCCCGGGGGAGACTTTGA
>JAKOVD010000013.1 GCA_029782215.1 Chloroflexota bacterium | reverse complement strand
GCAAGCGACAGGGCAATCATGCCGGCGGGAAGGAGTAGCGCAGGAATCCTTCGCACGGTTCGCGTCCTCGTCTGCATGAGCCCGAACACGAGTAGCACGAGGAACAGCGCGAACACCCAGGCCGGCGTGTGGGCAAGGATTTGACCGATCATCGGGTTCCCCAATCTTGTTTGAGCCGAGGTGCCGAAGCCAGGTAGACGCGCACCCCGCGCGGGTCAGCCTGGATCATGCGCCTCTTCGTGGCGCGAGTCGCCGCTGGCGGCTCTCCAGGGCTCCGGCGGCAGCGGCCTTCAGCAGTCGCTGGAACGACGGGCAGGCCGCATGGCTCGGCGCGGGGCAGGCCGCCGCGTGCCGCAATCCTTCGATCATCGCCTTCAGACGCTTGACCATGCGCTCGAGCTCGTCGGCCTTCGCTGAGAGCATCGCGCGGTCGATATTGGGCTCCCCGCCCGGGGTCAACATCACCCGGATCTCGTCCAGCGAAAACCCTGCCGCCTGACCGAGCGCGATGAGCGCCAGCTGATCGAGCACGGCCGGCGCGAACTTTCGCCGGGCGCCCTCCGACTCCAGCGAGTGGATGAGCCCCTTGCGCTCGTAGTAGCGCAGCGCCGAGGCGGCCACGCCCGACTTCCTGGCGACTTCCGAGATGTCCATCGATATCGCTTGACTTGAAGTTGACTTCAACTTTTATGATGCCTTCACTGCCTCGGCAGGTCAACCGATTTCAGGAGATCCAGATGCCCTCCCTCACCCTCGTTGCCCACCTCGTTCTCGTCGGCATCGGCGCCACGGCGCTGATGGACGCGTGGCTCTGGCTGCTGTCGCGCCTGGGGGTGCCCACCACCGGGTTCGCGATGGTCGGCCGGTGGGTCGGGCACTTCACCCGCGGCGAGTTTGCCCATGCGGCGATCTCGAAGGCCGCGCCGATCCCGTTCGAACTCGGCCTGGGCTGGGTGACCCACTACCTCATCGGCATCGCCTACGCGATGCTGCTGGTCAGCCTGCAGGGCGCCGCGTGGCTCGAAGAGCCCACGGCGCTGCCGGCGCTGGTATTCGGGGTCCTGACCGTCGCTGCGCCCTGGTTCGTCATGCAACCGGCGATGGGGGCCGGCGTACTGGCCCTGAAGACGCCCACGCCACTGAAGAACGCCCTGCGCAACCTGGCCAACCACGCTGTCTTCGGCGCCGGCCTGTACGTCGCGGCGGCTGTTCTGGCGTGCGTCGTCGCGTGAACCGCCGCCGACTCTCGAAGCCTCTCAACCTTCCTGGAGACCCACTCATGAGCAAGCTTGCGATCGTCTATCACAGCGCCCACGGGCACACCGAGTTCATCGCCCGGCAGGTGCATGCCGGCGCGTCGGAGATCCACGGCATCGATGCCCACCTCGTCAGGGCCGAAGACATCACGCGAACACCTGACCAACTCGTCGACTACGACGGCTTCATCTTCGGCTCGCCGACCT
>JAKOVD010000002.1 GCA_029782215.1 Chloroflexota bacterium | reverse complement strand
GAGCACAAGCCGGACATCGTGGGCATGTCGGCGCTGCTGACGACGACGACGAAGTCGATCATCAACACGATCGAGGCGCTGAAGGAAGCAGGCGTGCGCGACCAGGTGAAGGTGATGGTTGGCGGTGCGCCGATCACGCAGGAGTTTGCCGACAAGGTGGGAGCGGACGGATTCGCGCCGGATGCCGGCAGCGCCGCCCGTCACGCCAAGAGCCTGCTCGGCATGGCCGCCTGATCGCGACCACGCCCCTTACGCAGTACGAAATACGTGATACGTGATACGTGATCGGTTCGACGCATCACGTATCACGTATCATCTCCTCAGCGCCGCACCATCCCCCGAAACAAGGCGATGTCGCTGCGGTCAAAGGCCCGCAGCCCATACGCAAACACACCGTAGACAAGGACGCCGGCTGGCACGGCAACCACAAGAGGAAGTTGGGGCAGGAAGTAGAGGGTGGCGCCCATGATGGCCGCCGCCAGGGCCGGACGTGCGACGCAGCCCATGTCGAAGGTGAGGTCGAAGTCACGGCTGAAGTACCAGGCGACCGCGGCGCCCGTGGCGAACATGAGGCTCAGTCCCAGGCCGGTTCCCACCGCGCCCAGAAGGTGGGTGAGCGCCGGCACCAGTATGAGACCGGTCACCATCATGATCACCGTGGTCCACATCGACACGCGCTGTCTATCCCCGGCGACCAGGGTGCGGCTGAGCAAGTTCATCACGAAGTAGACAATCGCCCCCCAGCTCAGCACCGCCAACACATTGGCCGAAGCGGCATAGTCGGGCCTGCGATAGAGCAGGGCGATGATCTGGGGCGCCAGGACCGTTGCGCCCACGGCGATGGGCAGCAGCGCCACCATGCCATACTGCAGGGCCTTGCCCGTCACGGCGCCAAAGCGCTGCCTCGATTCCATATAGAGCCGCGACAGAATCGGGTACATCGCCTCGGTAAACGACATGACCAGGGTCAGAAGCACCTGGACAAGGCGGAACGCCGCATCATAGATGCCAGTGACCGACTCGCCGGCCACGATGGACAGGCTGAGAATATCCAACTGCTGCAGAATGGCGTCGAGAGACGCCAGGACAAACAGGTCGCCGGAGCGGCGCAGCAGGTCCCAGGCGAACGGCAGGTGGATGGCCGGCGCCCGCACCATGCGCATGCGGAGCACACTCGCCAACACGACCAGGGCCGAGAGCGAGAGACCGGCGATGCGGATGGCAGCCAGGGCCATGACGCTGGGGGCAACTGTCAAGACGATGACGGCCGTGGTGATCTGGGCGATCGAGCTGAGCACCTCGGCGTAGACCAGGTACTGCATGCGCTCGAACGCCCGCAGCAGCGCCGCCGACAGCGAATAAAGCAGGAACATCGGCAGCGTCACGATGGCAAGCCGCAGCATGGCCTTGGTGTCGTCGGGATAGGGCATCAAGGCAATGATGACAAACATCGCCGCCGCGAACAGCACCGTCGTGGACCCCTGCGCCACCAACCCGGCCCAGAAGTAACGGTTGCTCTCATCATGGACGCGTGCCACCTCACGGGTGATCAGCCGTGGCAGCCCAAACGACGACATCACCTGGAAGATGTTCAGAAAAGCCAGCAAGATGCTGAACTTGCCCTGCCAGGTGGCGCCAAAGCGATTCGCAATGAACAGGATCAGGGCAAAACCCAGGACGATGCGTATGCCCTGGGCCAGGCTGAGGAAGATCGTGTTGCGCGCCGCAGAACGGGAAGTCGACATCAGGGGGTTTAGCGTTTAGCGCTTAACGTTGAATGTTGACCGTCGACCGGGCGGACCGTGCGCTGCAGGCTCGTCTTGAGGCAGACGAGCCAGAGATCGCGCAGCTCAGCAAAGACAGGCACGCGCCAGCGCAGCCAGAGTGCTTCGTAGATCAGGTAGCGCAGGAGAAAGCCGCCGGCGCCGACAAGGTGCATCGATGCCACGGACAAGGCGCCGTAGCGGGAGCGCAGGTCCCGGTCCAGTGAATCGATGTTGAGGCTGTGAATCCCGGGTCCGCGCTGGCGCGTGCTGCCGCCGATGTGATGGATCACTCTCACGGCTGGATCACAAACCACCGCATAGCCGGCGTCGCGCATGCGTCGGCACCAGTCGACATCCTCAGAATACATAAAGTAGCGCTCGTCAAGAGGGCCAGCAGCCAGGGCCGCTTCTCTGCGCACCAGCATGCAGGCGCCGGAGACCCAATCGACGCGCAGCGGCGTCCCGCGTTCATAGACGACCTGGGGCAGCCAAAGACCCCGGAAACGGTGCGGAAACAGCCGGTAAAGAAAGGTGGCATAACTGAAGATGGTGTGAGGCGATGGGTCGAACCCTGCCGCTCCCCCCTGGGTCTTGCCCCGCTGGCCGACCAGGCGTGGCCCGACCACGCCGGCCTCCGGGTGCTCATCGAGATAGGTCACCAGTTGTTCCAGGCCCCGCACAGGAAGCTCGGTGTCGGGATTGAGCAAGAGAATGTAGCGCCCACCAGACCGTGCGATGCCCTGGTTGTTGGCGGCGGCAAACCCCCGATTATCGTCGTTTGCGATCACCTGCACCCGCGGAAAATCCCTTTGCAGAAGCGCCAACGAGCCATCGTTCGACGCATTGTCAACGACCCAGGTCTCGACGGCCAACCCGCCGGAAGCCGACGCCAGGGAACGCAGGGCGCCGGCCAGATAGGCGGCAGCGTTCCAGTTCACGATGACGACGGAAACGTCTGGCCGCTGCCCTGGGGCCGCAGCACTGCCTGCGTTCACGGTCTGATTGGCACCGGTCTCCATGCTGAGGCCGCCGTTTCAGGCCACGTAGCCCAGGCCCTGCAGGCGCTCCCGAATCTCGGCCTCATCCTCAGCGCTCAGAGTGAATTCCGACACGGCGCTTACCTCCTCGCTCTGCCCCTCGCGCTTGACCGGACGCTGCGCATAGGCAGGAGTCAGCACCTCGGTCAGCACGCGGCCATCGATGGCCTGCGGAATGGGCACGTCCAGCAGGTGGAGGATGGTGGGCGCCAGGTCGATCAACTGGGCCTGGACCAGGCGTGCGCCCTTGACGATGGCATTGCCATAGAGGATGCACATGCCTTCCATGATGTGGGTGCCGGTTTGATCCAGGGCATAGGCGGCGCCATGCCGTCCGAACTTCTGCTTGTGGCCAAACAGGGGACCGTCCGGCCTGCCTTCATAGTCCTTGGTGGCAATGTACTTGTCGTCGGTCCAGCGAATGAGCAGGTCCGGAGCGCGATCCAGCAGCGGACCCGTGTAGACTTCCTCGCGGCGCAGGACCTCGATCACCATGCGCTCCCCCGTATCGGGATCGCGGAGCTCCATCAGGGCCTTCGTGATGCTTTGGATCACGTCCTCGACCTCAGCCGGGTCAACTACCCCTTGCGGCTCCCGGCCCTTGATATTCAGGTTGATGTTGCCCAGGTTCCCGGCTGCATAGGCGCGCGTCTGCGTCCAGTCCACCTCGGCCTTGTCGATGAAGGTCTCGATGGCGGCATGGGCGCCGGTGAACCGCTTCAGATAGCCCTTGACGCCCACGGGCAGGAAGCGCTGCGCCAGGTAAAGCGTCTGGCGCACCGCCAGGCGCGCTGCATGCCGGCCGCGATCGCCCAGGCTCCGCTCATGCCCCCGCCGGAAGTGGAGCCAGCCGTTCTGCGCCAGCCAGCGGTCCAGGTAGACCGTCTTGACGATGGGGCCGGCGCCATGATCCGACATCACCACCAGGGTCACGTCGGGAGGAAGTTCATCCACCAGGCGCTGCAGATGCTGGTCAATCCGCCTGTAGACCTGGAGGATGGCATCGTGGTTGGGCTGTTCCGGATCGGCCATCAGATGCCACGAGCAGTGCTGGATGGCATCGGTCTCCATCTCGACCCACATGTAAAAATCCAGCGGCTCACGGTCGATGGTGCGCCAGAGCAGCTCGAAACGCTTGTCGACGCCTTCCAGCGTTTCGGCCAGGTAATGGGCATGCGACTTGCCCACGGTGCTGACGGCGATGAAATGAACGTCGTTGACGGCGGGCTTGAGCTCAGGTGGATAGGTGTAGGGTGAGTCCAAGCCGGGCGTATCAAGGCCTGAGATGAGGAACCCCTGCACCGGCTCGGGCGGAAACGTCATGGGCACGTTGACCACGCCGACTCGCCGTCCGGCATCAGAAAGGATGCGCCAGAGACTGCGGCCTGAACGCCGGGCGGCATTGGTCAGTTCCTGGTCATAGCTACCGGGGACACGCCGCGAGAAATCGAAGATGCCGTGCTTGCCCGGGTTCATGCCGGTGATAAAGCTGGACCAGGCCACCGCAGTCAGGAACTGTAGGGTCGAACGCAAGGGCCCATAGGCGCCCCCTGTCTGGAGACGGGCCAGGGCCGGCAGGTATCCGGCATCGATCCAGGGCTGCAGCAGCGTCCAGGGCACGCCATCCAGACCGATCACCCACACGCGCGGGCGTTCGCCCGCCTGGGTTGGGGTGTGCCCGTTGGAGTCAGATGATGTCATGTGAGAGGGTTGTGCAAGAAGCCAACAGAAAAGTCATGCAAAGCAGCAACGCATGGTAGCACGCCGCCGGACGCGGTCACAAGAAACCAGCCCATTCGCGTGAGCAAGGTTCTCCGCGCCGGTGGGTGAATCAACCCGGCTGTTCGCCGACGGCCACCTGCAGTTGCATGGGCTTGCCGTCTCGAATCAGGTCGAGTGTAACCTGCTGGCCTACCTCGGTGTGCTCCTGGAGATAGGCATCCAGGTCGTCCCACGAGTGCAAAGGCGTCCCGTCGATGGCCGTCAGGATGTCGCCTCCGACCAACCAGCGGCGATTGCCGACGATCTTCTCGTCGGTGGCCCCGCGCAAGCCTGCACTCTGGGCAGGCGAGTTGCGGTACAGTTGGGCGATCAGCAGCCCTTCGTTGACGGGGAGGTCGAGCGCCTGCGCCAGCGTGGGCGTCAAGGCGTAACCCAACTGCTCGACGCCAAGCCAGGGATGTTGGAAGTGGCCCGTCTGAATCAATACCGGCACCACACGCTTCGCCTTGTTGATCGGAATGGCCAGACCAACGCCTGCGTTGACGCCTGAGGGCGAGTAGATGGCCGAGGTGATGCCGATGACATGCCCCTCCGAATCGAGCAAGGGGCCGCCCGAATTGCCCTGGTTGATAGCGGCATCGGTCTGGATGACGCCGCGCAGCACCTTGCCATCCTCGAACTGCACGGTGCGCCCAAGGGCGCTGATGATGCCCGCCGTGAGCGTGCGGTTGAACTGCCCGAACGGGTTGCCAATGGCCACGGCGACCTGTCCCACGTTCAAGGTCGAGGAATCGCCCAACGGCAGCGGCTGCACGCCCTGCGGCAGGGACTTCACCTTGAGCACGGCCAGGTCGTTGGGTTGGTCGCTGCCCACCACTTCGGCGGGCAGGGCAATGTCATCGGCAAAGGCAACCACAATGCTCTGGGCGTTCTGGATGACATGGTAATTGGTCAGGATATGACCCTGGTTGTCCCAGACGAAGCCGGAGCCGGAACCGCTCTCGGGCACGTTGCCGAAGAAGAAGTCCGGCCGCATGACCTGGGTGGTGATGTTCACCACCATCGGACTGACCGCTTTATAGAGGTGGATCAGCTTCTGTTCGGAGTCCACGGCGCCGTCTGTGCTTACCACAGGAGGCGGCTCGGGCGTGGCGGTCGGGAGAGGAACGGCAGCGAGTGCGGGGGTCACACTGGGTTCACGGAGCCGGTCTCCGCCCAGCACGGCCAGAGAAGGCGCACGCCCGGTCAGCCAGGCGCCAATGCCGACGCCGCCCGCGCACGTGCACAAGAGCAGAACAAGGACAAGCAAAATGAGAGGAAGTTGTCGTGACATGAGGAGGAAATCCCGGCCTATTGGCGGCATGCTATGATGCCCACGGCCCTTTGCAAGCATACACCTTTCCCATGACCACTTCCAAGAACGCTGCGCCTGGGAACGCCAAGCCCCAGCTCAGCCCCACCGACGCCCTGGGAGCGCTAAGCCCCAGCTCGGCCCGCTCAGCCCGGCATTGCAGGTTACGGCGCCGGCAAGCAGCCGGCGCCGTAGAGGGTTGGTCGCGTGGATCGAGCGGTTCAGCCTGCCTGGCCGAGGTGGGCCAGCAGACGCTCGCGCTCGGCGTCGACGACGCTCAGATCGAGCTTCTTATAGAGGGCGGCTGGCTTCTGCAGGCGCTGTCCCGGCGGCAGGATGCCGGGCGCCCAGGCAGCTTCGATCTGGCTGCCGTCGTAGCGCAGCACCGGGCGGCTGCCGCGGCCGTCGGTGACCTCTTCGATATAGGAATGGCCGAAGATGGTGCCCTGGTAGCCCAGGAAGCCGTGGAGCTGTTCGGTGGTGAAGGGCAGGAAGGGGTTGAGCAGCACTTTCAGCCGGTCGATCACCTGCAGGCTCACATAGATCGTGGTGGCCGCCGCCGCCGGGTCCTCCTTGATCTGGGACCAGGGAGCCTTGTCATTCAGGTAGCGGTTGGCGGCGTGCGCCAGCTCCATGGCCTTGATCAGCGCCAGCTTCAGGCGCACCGCCTCCAGTTCCGCCCCTACCTCGGTGAAGGCGGTCTCAGAGGCAGCCAACAGGGCCAGGTCGGCCTCGTCATAAGCGCCGGGCGCAGGCACCTGGCCGTCGAAACGGCTGAAGGCGAAGCCAAGCGTGCGGTTGACGAGGTTGCCCCATGTCGCCACCAATTCGTCGTTGTTGCGCCGCACGAACTCTTCCCAGGTGAAGTTCACATCGCGGGTCTCGGGGGCGTTGATGGTGAGAGCGTAACGCAAGGGATCGGGATCGTAGCGTGACAGGAAGTCGGGCAGGTCGATCGTCCAGCGCCGGGACGTGCTGATCTTCTTGTCCTCGATGTTCAGGTACTCATTGGCGGGCACATCGTAGGGCAGGTTGAGGCCGCGGCCGTCGGCGATGAGCATGGCCGGCCAGATGATGGAGTGGAAGGGAATGTTGTCTTTGCCGATGAAGTAGACCGACTTCACGTCCGGGTCAAGCCACCACTCGCGCCATGCGTCCGGGTTTCCCTTTAGGGCGCAGATCTCACGCGTGGCGCTGAAGTAGCCGATCACGGCGTCGTACCAAACGTAGATGACCTTGTCCTCGAAGCCGGGCAGGGGGATGCTGATGCCCCAATCGATGTCGCGCGTGATAGCGCGGCCGCGCAGATCGCCGCTCTCGGCCTGTTGGCGGGCATAGTTGATGACTGCCGTGCGCCAGTGCTCCTTGCCTTGGCTGAGCCAGACAGCCAATTCGGGGCTGGCCTTGCCCAGGTCGAAGAAGAAGTGCTCGGTCTCGCGAATCTCGATTTGGTTCTGGCCGCAGATCTTGCAGCGCGGGCCGATCAGGTCCACCGGGTCCAGGGTATTGCCGCAGTTATCGCACTGGTCGCCGCGGGCGTCATGATACCCGCAGATCGGGCAGGTGCCTTCGATGTAGCGGTCGGCCAGAAAGCGCTGGTCGATCAGGCAGTAGGGCTGCTGCTGCCGGTCCTGGTAGATGTAGCCATTGGCCAGGTGGTTGCGGAACAGCTCGTGCGTCACGTCCCAGTGGTTCTGGGAGTCGGTGTGGGTAAAGAGGTCGTAGCTCAGCCCCAGGTCCTTGAAGGACTGCACAAAGCGGCCGTGATAACGGGCCACGATGTCGGCGGGGGTCACGCCTTCCTGGGCAGCGCGGACGGTGATGGGCGTGCCGTGGGTGTCGGAGCCTGAGACCATGCAGACGTCGTTGCCGCGCAGGCGTTGGTAGCGGGCATAGATGTCAGGAGGAAGGTAGGCGCCAGCCACATGGCCGAGGTGGCGGTCGCCGCTAGCATAGGGCCAGGCGGTGCAGACGAGAATGCGTTGGGGTGAGGAGTTCGTTGGCATAAAAAAAGCTCCTTGGTAAGGAACCAGGACGGATGAACGCAGCAAGAAGGCAGGACCCGCGGCGGAAGGGCGGGTCTCAAACGGCGGTGGAGGTCAGGCTCTGTGGGGGAGGTCCCCCATGACGCCTGTGGCCGCCGAGATCCATCGGTGCTGCGTGCAACCTGGTGCGCCAACGAGCGGGATGGACATGGAAGGTAGAGTCAAGAGATGGAGCATTCGGGACTGAGGACGATGCAATTATACTGGATGCCAAGGTCAGGAGTACAGAGACCGACAACACGCAAGCAGCCATTCCGAGTCGACGTGCGGTGCGAGTGTGTTCAGCAGCTAAGTGAGCGATTCGAATTCTGGGCAAGTAGAGAGTGAAGCCATGCCAGATATAGGAGTCCCTGAACTGATTATCGCTTTTGTTATGTGTGGCCTACCGCTCGCAGTTGTCGCTGCTATCGTCGTTGCTATCGTCTGGTTGCTTCGACGAAGCACGGCGAGAAACGCCAAGACCGATGAACGGATCAAGTGCCCATTTTGTGCCGAATGGATCATGGCCGATGCTAAGGTGTGCCGCTACTGCGGGCATGAGATCGGTCAAGAACAAGCTCATCCAGAAGGCAGCGCCTAACGGCAGAGGCACTGCAAGCCTGTTCTATCGACAAGAAAACACCCGCAGGCCACGGCCTGCGGGTGCAAACGCTCTCTGAACGCGATGGAAAGTCACTCACGCCGGGGCAGGCGCCGGGGGTGAGTTGGAACCCTTGCTGGGGCTTGTCTCGCGGCTGGTGCTGGGGCGTGGCTCCTCGGCCGCGGCAGGACGGGCCGGGGGCGGGGAAGGCGGCAGCTCAGGCAGCTCGCGGCCTTCCATCAAGGCGGCGAACTCCTCGCGGGTCAGCGTTTCGCGCTCCAGCAGCGTCGTGGCCACCAGGTCCAGCAAGTCGCGGTGGGTCTCCAGCGCCTCACGCGCCTGGCGGTAGCACGCATCGACAATGCGACGGACCTCGCGGTCGATCTCCTCGGCAACGTCTTCGCTGTAGTCGCGCTGCTCGTGGATCTCGCGGCCCAGGAAAACCATCTCGTCCCGCCGGCCAAACACCATGGGGCCAAGCTCATCGCTCATGCCATAGCGTGTCACCATGTCGCGCGCCGTGCGGGTGACCTTCTCCAGGTCGCTGCTGGCGCCGTCGGAGATGTCACCAAACACGATCTCTTCGGCAATGCGGCCGCCCAGGGCCACGGCGATGCTGTTCATGAAGTCATCTTTGCCGTAGAGCGTCTGGTCTTCCTCAGGCACCCGCCAGGCATAGCCGCCTGCCTGCCCGCGCGGGATGATCGTCACCTTCTGGATGGGATTCTTGGGATCCAGAAGCTTGGCCACGATGGCATGGCCTGACTCGTGATAGGCAACCAGCCGCCTCTTGGCATCGCTCATGACCCGGCTGCGGCGTTCAGGGCCGCCCAAGGCCACGCGTTCGACCGCTTCCTCGAATTCACGCATGCCAATCGATCGCTTGTTGCGCCGGGCGGCCAGGATAGCCGCTTCGTTGACCACGTTCTCGATGTCCGCACCCACGAATCCAGGCGTCGCCCGGGCAATGACATCCAGGTCGACATCGCTCGTCATCGGCTTGCCTTTGACGTGGATGCCAAGAATGGCGCGGCGGCCGCGCACGTCGGGCCGGTCGAGGACGACGCGGCGGTCAAAGCGGCCGGGGCGCAGCAAGGCCGGGTCGAGAATGTCGGGTCGGTTCGTGGCGGCGATGATGATCACGTTCGTGTCGGTGTCAAAGCCGTCCATCTCCACCAGGATCTGGTTCAGCGTCTGCTCGCGCTCGTCGTGGCTGCCGCCCAGGCCTGAGCCGCGGTGACGGCCCACGGCGTCGATCTCGTCGATGAAGACGATGCAGGGGCTGTTGCGCTTGGCCTGGTCAAAGAGGTCGCGTACGCGGCTGGCGCCCACGCCCACAAACATCTCCACGAACTCCGAGCCAGAGATCGAGAAGAAGGGCACGCCCGCCTCGCCGGCCACGGCCTTGGCCATCAGGGTCTTGCCGGTGCCGGGGTGCCCGACCATGAGCACGCCCTTGGGGATGCGGGCGCCCAGGGAGGCGAACTTCTGCGGTTCCTTGAGGAACTCGACCACCTCGGCCAGCTCTTGCTTGGCCTCGTCACAGCCCGCCACGTCGTCAAAGGTGATCGTGGGCTTGTCACCCGTCATCATCCGGGCGCGGCTCTTGCCAAAGCTCATGGCCTGGCTGTTCGAGCCCTGCGCCTGGCGCATCAGGAAGAAGAAGAGAGCCCCCACGAACAACAGTGGAATCAGGCTGCCTGCCAGCGCTAGCCAGTTTCCGGCCTGGCTGGGCGGCTCGACGACAAATTCGAAGCTGCGTATCTGCTGCGACGTTACGCCCAGCGCCGACAGGGTCTCCAGCAGGCTGACACCGGCATCCTTGCGCGAGACAAAGGTGTCGCCGTTTTTCAGCGTTACCCGCAGATCATCCCCACTGATGGTGATGGACTTGACATCGCCGGACTTTGCCAGCTCGGCCACTGCCGAAAGATCGCGCGACTCTGGCCGCTGGTTGGCGGAAGGAAGAATGCTTAGGAATAACGCCGCCGCTGCTACCAGGATGAGAAGGTAGACGAAGGCATTGCGGGACCACTTCGGATTCACAGGGATTACTCCAAGATCACGTTTGCGCTGCTTACATTATACCAGACGTTCAACTCACTGCCTACAAGATAGACGACGAACAGCCTGCAATGAGTACGTTCTCACTCGTAAATCCTAGACGCCGCCAGGTGTGTCTTCTCTTACCAGGCGCCGCCGCAACACTGCCTCCGGCCCGCCCACAGGAAGGGTCAGGCAGAGCGCATTATGATATGGCCTGAGCACAGACGCACCGTGCTCAGGCCATAAGGACTCAGCGGAGAGGGCGGCAGACAGCGAATCCAATCCGCGCCCTACTGCATACCGGGCTGCGGCCTGACCTACTCCTCTTCCATGCCCGGCTCGGCATCCAGGCCCCACCGGGGTCTCTGAACCACGAGACCGCGCTTGAGCAAACGCTCAACTTCGGCCTGGCAGGTGACGCACATCGTCGCTTCCGGTTTGACCTCGAGACGCTCGGCGGGAATGGGCTTGCCACAGCGTTCACATACACCGTAGGTCCCGCGTTCCATGGCCCGCAAAGCATCCTCGATCGATGCCAGCTTGACTTCCAAGGCCGCCAGCAGAGCGACGCTCTTCTCACGTTCGACGACGTCAGGGTCGCCTTCGTCGAGATCGACGTCGACCTCGCCGCGCAGCGACTCCTGCAATAGGACAATATCCTGCTGAAGCTCCTGGCGTTGGAGCAGGAGCTGTTCTCGTTCAAGCGCTTCCTGTGCTGTGTCCATGGGGAAGGTTAATATCTCTCCGAGAGTTATGAGCACCAGACTGCACCAGACCAATCTGTGGGCCGGAATACGGTGGCGCCAATGGCGGCGCGATTTTTTACCACGTTTGTCATGGTACGTCAATTCCAGGTGCGGGAATGAAGGAGCGCTGCAAGCAGGTTTTCGAACCTACGTGCCGGCAGCCGCTCTTGCCAACAGGCGTCGTGGGACAAAACCTTTTATAATGCTGCCGGTATGGACGAACGCCCGCTCTCGTTGCAGCCACAGCCTGGAGACAGCCTTGATGCCGCCCTGCGCATCAAACGGCTGTCCGAGCTGCGCGGGCAGGAAAACGTCCGCAACAACCTTGACATCCTCATTGCCGCCGCCCGGCAGCGGGAAGAAACGCTCGACCACATCCTCCTCTACGGCCCGCCCGGACTGGGCAAGACCACGATAGCGCATATCGTCGCCAATGAGATGGATGTCAATCTCAAGGTGACCTCGGGACCCGCCATCGAGCGCGCGGGTGACCTGGCTGCGATCCTGACCAATCTGCGCCGGGGCGATATCCTGTTCATCGATGAAATCCATCGCCTCGGACGCGCCGTCGAGGAAATACTTTACCCGGCGATGGAGGACTTTGCCCTTGACATCGTCATCGGCAAGGGGCCGAGCGCCCGCAGCATCCGCCTGAAGCTGCCGCGCTTTACCGTCGTCGGCGCCACCACGCGCCTGGCGCTGATGACGGCGCCTCTCCGGGCACGCTTTGGTGTCGTCCTGCGTTTCGACTTCTATGACCTTGACGCTATCCAGCACATCATTCGCCGGGCTGCCGAACTGACCCAGACCCCGATCACTCCTGAGGGTGTCGAAGCCATCGCCCGGCGCGCGCGCGGCACACCTCGTGTGGCGCTGCGCCTCTTCCGGCGTGTCCGCGACTACGCCCAGGTGCGCGCCGGGGGCGCGATCACGGCGCCGGTCGCCGCCGAAGCCCTGCAGCTCCTGGCGGTGGACGAGCTGGGATTGGATACGCTCGACCGCACCATTCTGGAGGCCATCATCGTCAAATTCGGTGGCGGACCGGTTGGCCTCGAGACGATAGCGGCCTCGGTCAGCGAGGAATCCGGCACGATCATGGACGTCGTGGAACCCTACCTGCTGCAGTTAGGCTTCATTGAGCGCACCCCGCGCGGCCGCATGGCCACACCCCGCGCCTACGAGCATTTGGGCCTTCTCTACAATCGCGCTCCGGCGGCGGACAGCGGCCAGTCCTCGCTTTTTGATGGCAATGGTGATGATGTCTTTGCCTCCTGATGCAGCCGCTGCCGGCGAAACGCCCGGCGCCAGGGGACGTCCGGACGCCTTGACCACGACAGCCGCGGAAGGACAGCCGCTGCAGACAAGTGACTTCGACTACGATTTGCCGGCGGATCTGATCGCCCAGACGCCCATCGAGCCGCGCGACCACGCCCGCCTGCTCGTGGTGGACCGGCCCACTGGTATGTTTACCCACCGTCACATCTACGATCTGCCGGAGTATCTGCGGGCGGATGATCTCCTGGTGCTCAATGACACGCGCGTCATTCCGGCGCGACTGCCGGCGCGCAAGGAAAGCGGGGGCCAGGCGGAGATCTTCCTCCTGCGCAAGCTCCAGGACAACACCTGGGAGGCGCTGGTAGGAGGCAAGGGCCTGGACGCGGGCAAACGGGTACTGGCGGGCCAACCGGATGGGTCACACGTCTGGGCGACGATCATGGCCGCTCACGAAGGCCCGCTGCGCACGGTGGCCTTTGACCATCCCATCGATTCGCTCCTGGACGAGCTGGGCCAGGTGCCTCTGCCACCCTACATTCACACGCCCCTGGCGGACCCCGAGCGCTACCAGACCGTCTTTGCACGGCGGGAGGGCTCGGTGGCGGCGCCGACGGCCGGGCTCCACTTCACGCCGGAGCTGCTCCTGGCCCTGCGCGAGAGGGGCGTCCGCACCGCCTACCTGACGCTGCACGTGGGTCTGGACACCTTCCGGCCCGTCACCGAAGAGAACCCACGCCTGCACGCCATCCACCGTGAATGGTTGCAGGTATCACCCGAGACCGCTCGGCTGGTCAACGACACACGGCTTCGTGGAGGACGCATTGTGGCGGTTGGCACGACCAGCGTGCGCGGGCTCGAGAGCGCGGCGAGGATGGCCCGGGGCGCGGCCTCCTGCGATGCCGATTCTGAGGCCCCGGTCGCCTGCGGATGGCAGACCGTGACGGCGTGGACGGGTGAGACCGACCTCTTCATCCTTCCTGGCCATCGTTTCCGGGCCGTCGACGCCATCATGACGAATTTCCATCTGCCCCGTTCGACGTTGTTGATGCTGGTGGCTGCCTTTGCCGGCAAGACCCTAATCGACAATGCCTATGTCGAAGCCATCGCCGAACGCTATCGGTTCTTCTCGTTCGGCGACGCCATGCTGATCCTTTGAAATTGGACCACACATGACTGCCAACCGACCCGTTATCTCGATCGTGGCCCCGGTTTACAACGAGGAGCCCATCCTGCACGAGCTGTATTGCCGCATTTCGGCAACCATGGACGGCTTGGGCGAGTCGTGGGAACTCGTCTTGATCAATGATGGGAGCTTCGATCGTTCCCTTGAGATCATGCGCGAGCTGCACGCTGCGGACGGTCGTGTCCGCATTGTCAATTTCTCGCGCAACTTTGGCCACCAGCTTGCCATCACCGCAGGGCTGGACTACGCCCAGGGGGACGCGGTTGTCATCATCGACGCCGATCTGCAGGATCCCCCCAGCGTGATCGCCGAGATGGTGAAGAAATGGCGGGAAGGCTATGAGGTCGTCTATGCCGTGCGCTCGCAGCGCAAGGGCGAAACCTGGTTTAAGCTCTTTACCGCCAGCCTCTTCTACCGGCTGATCAATGGCATTACTGGCGTCAATATTCCGGTTGACACCGGCGATTTCCGGCTGCTCGACCGGCGGGCGGTCCTGGCCCTGCGCACCGTACGCGAACACCACCGGTTCATGCGCGGCCTTGCGGTCTGGATCGGCTTCAAGCAGATCGGCATCGAATACGTGCGCGAAGAACGTTTTGCCGGTGAGACCAAGTACCCCTTCCGCAAGATGCTGCGGTTCGCGCTCGATGGCATCACCTCCTTCTCGCACCTGCCCTTGCAGCTTGCCACCTACCTGGGGTTCATCATTGCCGGTTTCAGTGTCCTCGGCATTCTGATCACCATCATCCTGCGGCTCTCAGGCAGCCAGGCCTTCTACGGGCAGGCGTCGACGCTCGTCGCCGTTCTGTTCATCGGCGGCATCCAGTTGATCTCCCTGGGCATTGTCGGCGAATACCTGGGGCGCATCTACAACGAGGTCAAGGCCCGGCCCCTGTACATCGTGCGCGATGCCATTGGCTTCGAGCCGCAGCCTCAAATCGTCGGCATTGTCCAGCCGGAGATCGATCCTTCTCTGCGCTGAGGAAGGCGCAGGAACCGCGGGCGCAGGGCGCGCAGGCGCTACGCCGCGAGGCGGGCTTGGCGGACGATCTCGGCGATCTGCTGCAGGTGCTCGTCGTCATGGTAGAGCCCGGCCATGACGCGGGTGATGCAGTTATGCGGCGCCTTGTAGGGCGTATAGGTGAGGTCGTGGTGAGGCGTATCAGGCCAGGCGGCAAGGTAGGCGAGCCGGATGCGCCGGCTCTCCTCCAGACGATGGCGCAGATCGGCCCCCGTCTGCATGTCGGTCCAGGGCACCTCATAGCGACAGCGGCCCGATACGGTCACGCCGCGGGCCAGCAAAGAAGCCTGGGCGCAGCATTCCTCACTGGAGGCGGTGACGTGCACGATGACATGCCCCAGCGTCCAGGCGATGCTAGCTTCTTCGGCGTTGGCGGCAAACGGGTCTTCGGCGTCCGGATCGCTGGGCACGAAGGTCACATCGGCATCCGCGATGGCGTCGATCAAGCGAAGCTGCGTGTCGATCATCTCGTTGGTGAACCGCACCAGGTCCTCTCTCTGGAGTCCTGCCCCCGCCACGTGGTCAGGCAGGGATATCTCATGGCGGCGTATGGGGTCAAAGTCGAACATGCGGTAGCGCTCCCGGGAAAGTGTGCTGAACTGCGGTCTGTGCTGTGTGGGATGCGTTGAACTGCCTGGATGTTACCTCAGGCTGCGAAGGCCGCCGAGCAGGATAGTCGATCGCGATTGCCAATGGTTCATGCCGCGCGCTATACTGTGTTGTGAGCGATGTTCCCATTATCCGCCGTCGTAAGGAGACACTGAGCCATGCTCGTCCGCGATGCCATGACACGCAGTCCCATCACCGTGAGTCCTGACACCAGGCTGCCCGAGATCGCAGGCCTCATGCGCCAGCACAAGATTCGCCGCGTGCCGGTTCTTGACGATGGCAAGCTGGTTGGCATCATCTCCCAGAGTGACGTCACTGCCGCCATGCCGTCCGTGGCGTCAACCTTGAGCCGGTGGGAGAGCGATTCGCTCCTGGACAAGCTCCAGGCCAAAGACTTCATGACCAGCCCCGTTTACGCCACCTCACCCGACTGTGCTCTTGAAGATGTGGCCAGCTTCTTGATCGAAAAGAGGATCGGCGCCGTGCCTGTCCTGGACGACGCCGCGCTCGTTGGGATTGTGACCGAGAGTGACATCTTCCGCGTGTTCGTGGACATGCTAAGCGGAGGTGTTCAGGTGCCGGGCCTGCGCTTCGAGCTGCGCGGTGGCAGGCAGCGGGCCGTTGTTCTCAAAGTCAGCCAACTGGTCTACGAACACGGCGGGCGCATCGTCACCATCGTGACCGTGAATGAAGACGATGGCGAACACAAGCGTATCCTGGTCAAGGAGGAGGGCGCCGATGCCGAGCACCTGGTTGCTGCCCTTCAAGCCAGCGATGTGGAAGTATTGGACATCCGCCAGCGCCAGCAGGCCGGCATTTGCCTCGTGTCCTGACGCCGCGGGTTGGTTGTCAAAATTCTCGTCATACCTCTTACAAAGGGCATTGTTATGTCAAAAAAGCTGTTTGTACTGGCTGCATTGGTGGTCGGAGTCATGTTGCTCGCGGGATGTGGCGGCAGTCCTGAGGAGGGCAAGAAGCCGACGGGAGAGCCGATAAAGATCGGCGGTATCTTCGACCTGAGCGGCCCGACGGCTGATGTGGCCAATCCCTACTTGAAAGGCGTCTTGGGATACATCCAGTGGGTCAACTTCAACGGCGGCATCAACAACCGGCCTCTCGAGCTGGTCTACGATGACTATGCCTACAAGACGGACAAAGCGGAACAGCTCTACGACCGCCTGGTCAAACAAGACAAGGTGGTCGCCGTGCAGGGCTGGGGTACCGGCGATACCGAAGCCTTGCGCGAGAAAGTCGCGGTCGACAAGGTTCCTTTCATGTCGGCGGCCTATGCGCTGGAGCTGGCAGACCCGAAGTTCGCACCCTACAATTTCCTGGTGGGGACGACCTATTCGGATCAAATGGTCATGACCCTGCAGTGGATCAAAGAGGACGCTGCCAAGAAGGGGGTGGCGCCCAATGTGGGTGTCTTCCACAGCGACAGCCCGTTCGGGACCAGCCCCCTCGACGCGGGCAAAGCCTATGCCGCGGCGAACGGCATCACGTTTTCGGACTACGTTATGCCCCCCGTCGAGGCGCAGGACCTGACTTCGCTGTTGGCGCAGGCTTCAGCGCAGGGCGTCAACTATGCCGTCATCCAGAACACAGCCCTGCCGGCCTCACGCTTGGTCAAGGCCGCCAAATTGCCTGACGCCAAGAATACCATGCAGTTCATCTGCCTGAACTGGTGTGCTGACGAGCTGTTCGTCAAGCTGGCAGGCGCAGCGGCAGAGGGCGTGATAGGTGTCCAACCTTTCAGCCCTGACCTGAACGTCGCCGGCGCGAAGGAGGTATCGGACTTCCTGCGCTTGAAAGGCAGTCTTCTCCAGGATGTGGGGCTGCGCTATTTGCAGGGTTGGTGGACGATGGCGGCAATGTCCGAGGGCATCAAACGCACCCTCGATGCCAAGCAGCCCCTGACAGGTGAGAACATCCGGGCCAACCTGGAAGGGCTTCAGAACTTCGACACCGGCAATGTGACCGGTCCTCTCACCTTCAGCCCCACCGACCATCGCGGCAACGACGCCACCAAGCTCTACCAGGTTCGCAGCGGGACGTGGGAGCCAGTGACTGACTACCTGCACAGCCGGCTGCCCATCGGCCAATAGCCGCAACGTCGCCGGCACAATCCCTGGCTGCCCCAATCCGCGCCTTATGCCCACAGGCGTTTCGGCTTGCATCGCTCTCCGAGGCGTGAGAGCCAGCCGTCCGGGCCAGGGGTTGTTGAACGGCCGCGTGTGCGCTAGAATGAGGGTGGCTGGGACGATGGCGCCCGGCATTCGCCCTGGAGGCACCACTCACCCCCTGGAGGCTACCATGATGGCGACAGGTACAGAAGTGTCTCGCACACCGCACACTTGGGAAGACCGCCTCTCCAACGGCCTGTTGACAGAAGAGGAATGGCAGATTCTGCGCGACATGGTCGATTTAGGCGAGGTTGACACGGTGGAAGAAGGCGCACGGCTGCTCGACTTCAAAGAACGCGAGCTGAATCAGCCTGACACCTTCTACGGTTTCTGAACGCTCGCGATTCTATCCTCCGCTCCGCTTGCAGTGTTGATCCCGATCCATGCTCTGTTCGCACTACCTCATACCCGCTACTCTCGAACACGCACTGACAGCGCTGGCTGAACATGTCCAACTTGGTCGCACCCGTGTCCTGGCGGGTGGGACGGACATCCTCGTCGAACTCGAACATGGAGCTGCCGCTCCTGCTACCCTCGTCGACCTATCCAGGGTGCCGGGGCTGGATCAGATCACCCTCGATGCCGAGCGCCGGATCCATATCGGCCCACTGGTAACGCATAACCAGGCGGTCGCCCATCCGCTCATCCGTGAGCATGGCTGGCCCCTGCTGCGTGCCTGCTGGGAAGTAGGCGCACCGCAGATCCGGAATCGAGGCACCCTCGCCGGCAACCTGGCGACGGCCTCTCCGGCCAACGACACCATCACGCCGCTCTGGACATTGGGGGCCAGTCTGACCCTGGCTTCTTCGCGCGGGCGCCGCACGCTGCCCCTGCCGGAGTTCTTCCGCGGCGTACGCAAGACGGCCTTGGAGCCCGACGAGATCATCCTCGACATCAGCTTCAAGGTCCCCCCGTCCACTGCGCGCGGCACCTTTATCAAGGCAGGGCTGCGGCGTGCCCAGGCCATCAGCCTGGTCAACATTGCCGTCCTGCTGGATTTCGACGGTGATGACGTGGTGGAAGCTCGCATCGCCTTTGGCTCCGTGGCCCCCACCATTGTCCGCGCGGAGGCAGCCGAAGCCATCCTGGCTGGCAGGGGCCCGCTGACGCCCGCTGCCATCGCTGAGGCTGCCCGCCTCATCCAGGACGCGATCCGCCCGATTGACGATGTGCGCGCCTCGGCTGCCTATCGCCGACATTTGGCGGGCGTCATCACGCGTCGCGCCCTGGAGCAGCTCGCAAGCGGGCGGGAACGGGAGGGATGGCTGGCCCAGCCGGTCATGCTCTGGGGCAAGACTGATGGTCACTACCCTAACCTGGCAGCGAGCTTCGACCTGCCAGCGGGCGCCGACATTCACTGCACCCTCAACGGTCATCCCGCCGTCCTGCCGAAGGCCGCCGGTCTGACCCTGCTGGACGCCCTGCGCGAAGGCGCGCTTCTGCCCGGCACCAAGGAAGGCTGCGCCGAGGGCGAATGCGGCGCCTGCACCGTCTGGCTGGATGGCATCGCGGTGATGAGCTGCCTGGTGCCCGCAGCCCGCGCCCACGGCGCCGAGGTCGTCACGGTGGAAGGACTTGCACCCCAGGGCGACCTCCATCCGGTGCAGGCGGCGTTCGCGTCGTCGGGGGCTGTGCAGTGTGGCTACTGCACAGCGGGGCTCCTGATGTCGGCAGCCAACCTGCTGGACGAACGTGACCAACCCGGACGCGGCGAGGCCGCCGAAGCCATTGCCGGCAACCTGTGCCGCTGCACGGGTTACACCAAGATCCTTGATGCCATCGTCGCCGCCGGTGCAGAACGATCCTGACCACCCTGACCCCATTACCTGAGCAACCCATGCGCGCAGTTGGTTCATCCCTTTCCAGACTCGATAGCCGTGACAAAGTCACCGGCCAGGCGCCCTACCCGGCCGACATCAACCTGCCTGGCCAGCTCCACGCCAGAATCCTATGGCCCGACCGGCCACACGCCCGCATCACGCGGTTCGATGTCAGCCGGGCCTTGGCGGCCCCGGGTGTGGTGGCGGTTCTGGGCGCCGATGACGTACCCGTCAACGAGTATGGCCTGAACAAGCTTGACCAGGAGGTCCTGGTTGGGCGTGTGGGCGGCGTGGTGCGCTGCATTCTCGATCAGGTGGCCCTGGTGGTGGCCGAGACCGAGCCCCAGGCAGAGGCGGCGCTCAAGCTGATCGCGGTCGAGTATGAGGACCTGGATTCGGTCTACAGCATCGAAGAGGCGCTGGCGCCGGGGGCGCCGCGCGTCCATCCCGAGCACGGCGACAGCAATGTCCTGCTCAGCTACCGCATCCGTCACGGCGATGTCGAGTCCGCCTTCAAGCAGGCTGCCGTCATCGTCGAGCATGACTACTACACACATCCCCAGGAACACGCCTACTTGCAGCCTGAAGCCGGGCTGGGCCATCTCCTGCCTGACGGCCGCATCGAGGTGATCGTCGCTGGCCAGTGGCTTCACGAAGACCGCAAGCAGATCGCCCACGCCCTGAACTTGCCCGTCGACCAGATCGTGGTTCGCTACGTTGCCGTGGGCGGGGCGTTCGGCGGTCGGGAGGACATGAGCGTCCAGATCATCCTGGCCCTCGCCGTCCGTAAGCTGGGCCGGCCTGTCAAGATTCAATGGAGCCGCGGCGAATCGATCCGGGGGCACCACAAACGCCATGCGATGGTGGCGCACGCTCGCCTGGGCGCCACTGCCGAGGGCAAGATCCTGGCCGTGCAGATCGACGTGAGCACGGATGCTGGCGCCTACGCCTATACATCGACCAAGGTGCTCGGCAATCTGACGTTGGCCTCGTTGGGGCCTTATGTGATCCCCAATGTGTGGATCGACTCGCGCACCGTCTACACGAACAATATCGCCGCCGGCGCCTTCCGCGGTTTCGGCGGACCTCAGGGTCACTGGATCGCCGAAATGCAGATGAACCACCTGGCCGAAACCCTGGGCATGGACCCGGTGGAACTGCGCCTGCGCAACGTCTGGCACGAGGGCGATATCCAGGCCACCGGTGCGCCGCTTCCTGCCGGGGTGAGCATCACCCCTGTGCTGGAAGCCTGCGCCCGCGCCGCAGGATGGGCGCCGACGCCGCACGGCTGGCGCCAGGGCGAGGCGACGGCTGCGCCCACGTCTTCCCTGCATCATGCCTTTTCCCTGGACGCCGCACCCGGCCGCAAGGCGCGCGGCATCGGCATCGCTTGTTGCTACAAGAACGTCGGATTCAGCCTTGGCTACGTCGACGAGTGTTGGGCGACCGTGGAGCTGCACGGTACAGGGGACATTGAACGGGCGATCGTGCGCCATGCCGGCGCTGACGTGGGCCAGGGCACCCATACGATTATGGCCCAGATTGCCGCCGACACGCTTGGCATCCCTGTCGACCGCGTTGAGATGGTCGTGTCGGACACCGCCCAAACCGCGAACAGCGGCAGCACCAGCGCCAGCCGGATGACGTTCATGGCCGGCAACGCCATTCTTGGCGCCGCCCACCAGGCCAAGGCGATGTGGGAAAGCGAGGAAGAACGGCCCTGCATCGCCACCTATCGCTACGTCCCCCGCCGCACCACGCCCTATGACCATGACACCGGCGAGTCGGACCCGAACATCACCTATGGCTACTGCGCTCAGGCGGCCGAGGTCGAAGTCGATCTCGATACCGGTCACATCCAGGTGCTGCGCCTGTGGTCCGCCAACGATGTCGGGCTGGCCATCAACCCCAGGATGGTGGAAGGTCAGATCGAAGGCGCCGTCGCCCAAAGCGTCGGCTGGACGATCCTGGAAGATCTCAAACAGGACAAGGGCCGGGTCCTCACCGACCAGCTCAGTACCTATCTCATCCCTACGGTCCTTGACGTGCCGCTGGAGGTGAAGCCTCTGATCCTGGAGGTCCCCGATCCCCAGGGACCCTTGGGGGCTCGCGGCATGGCGGAGATGCCCTTTGTGCCCACCGCCCCTGCCATTGCCGCGGCCGTCCGCGCGGCCACGGGCCATTGGTTTGACGACCTGCCGATGACGCCTGAACGGGTAGCGCTGCGGCTGGCGTCGCAATAGTCCATTTTGCAGAGCAGTTTCTCTCCTATGCTCTTTCCAACCACGCTCGTTCTCGTCCGAGGGGCGGGCGACCTTGCTACGGGCGTCATCTACCGTCTGCACGAAGCCGGCTTCCCCGTCATCGCCACCGAAACCGCACAGCCCATGGTCGTCAGGCGCACGGTCGCTTTCGCCCAGGCTGTGTTTGACGGCAGCCATAGCGTTGAAGGCGTCACCGCACACCGCGTCGACGACCTGGCAGCGGCGATCGGGATGGCGCAGCGCGGGGACCTGCCGGTGCTGCCTGACCCGCGCGATGAGGTGATCGCCGCCGTACAGCCGGTCGTCCTGGTCGATGCGCGTCTTCTCAAGCGCGCCCAGGTCACGCACCGTGACCAGGCCCCGCTCGTCATTGGCTTGGGACCGGGTTTTGCTGCAGGCGAGAACTGCCACGCCGCCATTGAGACCAACCGCGGCCATCGCCTGGGACGCGTCCTCTGGTCAGGCGCAACCGAAGCCGATACGGGCATTCCCGGCGCCGTTGCTGGCTACCGGCAGGAACGGCTTCTGCGGGCGCCGGCGGCCGGAGAATTTGCGGCCCACGTGACCATTGGCGACGTAGTCGCGAAGGACCAGGTCATCGGCGAGATACGGTCGGAGGCGGCTGTCACACCCGTGATGGCGTCCCTGACCGGTGTCGTGCGCGGCCTCCTGCATTCAGGCTTGGTCGTGGCCGCCCATACCAAGCTCGGCGATATCGACCCGCGTCTTGATCAGACCGCCATCGACACCATCAGCGACAAGTCGCTGGCCATTGGCGGCGCCGTGCTCGTCGCCGTGTTGACCTGGCTGAACCGGAGCGCCTGAAACGCATCCCTGAACGCCCCCACGCAACGCGATGGACATCTACCAGATCAGGCCCTTTCACATCGACGACTACGATGCTGTGTTCGCTCTCTGGCGAGAGACCGAAGGCGTCGGACTCAGCCAGGCCGACGAAAGGCCTGCCATCGCCCGCTATCTGGACCGGAATCCCGGTCTCAGCTTTGTCGCCACGATGCACAGCCGGATCATCGCCGCCGTTCTGTGCGGGCACGATGGGCGCCGTGGGTTCATCCACCACTTGGCCGTGCAAGCTGAGTATCAGAAACAGGGGATAGGGCAGGCGCTGGTTGAGCGCTGCGTGGACGCGCTTCGCCAGGAAGGCATCGACAAGTGCCATCTCTTCGTCTACGCCACCAACGCCAACGCCCGCACTTTCTGGCGGCGGTTGGACTGGCAGCCGCGCGATGATCTGGTGCTGATGTCGAAGATGATCCGATGACGGCCCCGGACCCAGCGCCCCTGTGCCCGGCATGAATCTCAGCTCCGCCCTCCGTCTCAGCGCCGGCAGCGTGGTGACCCTGACCGGCGCCGGCGGCAAGACAACGACCATGGTCCGCCTGGGACAGGAACTGGCCGGGCAGGGGCTGCGGGTGCTGGCTACCACGACCACCCGCCTGGGGATCGATCAGTTGCAGCTCTTCCCTATCTTTCTGGTGGAACCGACGCCGCAGGAAATCACAGCGGCGCTGGCAGACCAGCGCTTTGTCCTGGTGGCACGCGGCCTCGACCACTCCCATGACAAGGTGGTGGGCTATCCCCCGGAACACATCGCCGATTTCCGCCCTCTTGCCGATGTGGTGCTGGTGGAAGGCGATGGTAGCCGCACTCTGCTCCTGAAAGCGCCGGGACCAGGCGAACCGGTGGTGCCGGCGTCGACCACGCACCTGGTCTGCATTGCCAATCTGGGGGCGCTCGGCCGCCCCATAGGACCGGAGATCATTCACCGCCCCGAGCGGTTTGTTGCCCTGACCGGCGCCCGGTGGGGTAAGCCGGTGACGCCGGCCCTTGTGGCGCGGCTGCTCCTGCACCCCGACGGTCCCGCCCGGGGCGCGCCGCCAGGGGCCGAGCGCTATTTTCTCCTGAACGGCGCCGCCGGAGCCCCGGATGCTGCAGGGGCCCTGGCCGAGCGCCTGGCGGCGGCGCCCGGCACGACCGCTGTCCTCCTGGCTGAGGCGGCCGAAGCATCGCCCGTTCTTGCCAGCATGGGCAAGGTGGCGGCGGTGGTTCTGGCCGCAGGCGCCAGCACGCGGTTCGGCTCGCCCAAACAACTTGTCCCCTGGCAGGGCCAGACACTGCTGCGGCATGTGGTCGTGCAAACCCTGGCGGCGCCGGTGCAGCAGGTCATCGTGGTCCTGGGCGCGCATTTCGAGGATATCGCCGCCACCCTTCAAGGCCTGCCCGTCGAAGTGGTCTACAACCCCGATTGGGAACAAGGCCAGAGCGCAAGCGTCAGGGCGGCGCTGGCAGCCTTCCGGCCCGGCACCCAGGCTGCGTTGTTCGTTCTGGGCGATCAGCCGGCTCTGCTGCCAGGGCTCTTCCAGCGCCTGGTTGCTGCCCATCGCCGGACTCTGGCACCCATCGCTGCCCCGCGCTACCAGGGACGGCGCGGGAACCCCGTGCTCTTCGACCGCGGCTGTTTTGGTGAGCTGCTCACCGTGCAGGGTGACGCCGGCGGCCGGACGCTGTTCGCCAGGCATGCGGAGCAGGTGAGTTGGATCGAAGGCGGCCCCGAGATTCTGTATGACATCGATCGGCCTGGGGACCTGCCATCGAACACGGCGCCGGGGCAACTGTCACCTGGCTCATAAACAAACGCTGCTCTTGCTGCTATCCTGGCGAAAGCCGGATAAATGCTGCCCAGGAGCACCGCATGAAACGTTTCACTTTCTTATTCGTCCTTATGCTGACAGGCGCCATCCTGATGGGGTGTGGCGGGTCGGGCGCAGGTGGAACGCGAACGGTCAACCTCGACATGACCGAGTATGCCTACAAGCCCGCCGAGCTCAATCTCAAGGTGGGTGAGACTGTCACCATCGCCCTGACAAATTCGGGCAAGCTCGAACACGAGGTCATGTTCGGCCGCGGCCTCAAGACGAACAACGGCCGGCCGAACGGCTATGAGACGGATATGTTTCAGGCCGGGGGCGTGACGCCCAAGATCGTGAGCCAGGTCGCTGCACCCATGAATATGGATTCTCACGAGCACGGCTCGGGCGTCATGGTCGTCGTGCCGCCAGGCGACAAGGGGGCGACGATCACCTTCCCCGTCACCGAGGGCATGGTGGGCGAGTGGGAGATGGGGTGCTTCAAGCTCGACGGGGTTCACTACGACTCAGGCATGAAGGGCAAGGTCACCGTCAGCAAGTGACCCCTCCCTCATCTCCTGGGTAGCGATGCAGCCAGGGGAAAGCATCGGCGCGCCCTGGAAACGCCGCCATGCTGCGACGATGCAGCAGGGGAAGCGCCATTCGTCCCGTCAACCGGGGGTCAAAACGCGGTGGGTCTGCGACGGGAACGAATTGACAGTGGTTTTTTGCTCGTGATAGAATGCACGGACTTTGGTATTGAATTGTTCCATACTCTGTGTCGGTGACGCGATCATGGCTCTCGACTACCTGCCGATCCTCATCCTCATCCTCATCGCCTCGGTCTTTGCCGCCATCGCCATCATCTTGCCATCGGTACTGGGGCCGCGAAACCCCAACAAGATGAAACAGGAGCCCATTGAATCGGGGATGATTCCCTTTTCGGGCGCCTGGCGGCGGTTTCCGGTGCAGTACTACATGGTGGCCATGCTCTTCATCATCTTCGACGTTGAAGTTATCTTCTTCTATCCGTGGGCGGTGATCCTTGGCCAACTGAAGCTGTTTGGCCTGATTGAGATGGCTATCTTCGTAGGAATTCTTCTTGTCGGCTTTTTCTACGTCTGGAAGAAAGGGGCATTCGAGTGGGATTAGGCGCACTACCTTGCACGCATTACGCATTACGTATTACGTATTACAACAACTCAATCGGCCCCTTATCGGAGTTCTAGCACATGGGTCTTGAAAAATACGCTTCCAACGCTGGCGTGATCACGACTTCCCTGGAGTATGTCGTCAACTGGAGTCGCCGTAACTCCGTCTGGCCCTTGCTGTTCGGTCTGGCCTGCTGCGCCATCGAGATGATCACCACCAGCGGTCCCCGGCACGACATCGCCCGGTTTGGCAGCGAGCTCTTCCGGGGGTCACCCCGCCAGGCTGATCTGATGATCGTCGCAGGACGCGTAAGCAACAAGATGGCGCCCGTGATCAAGCGTTTGTACGACGAGATGGCTGAACCGAAATGGGTCATCGCCATGGGTATTTGCGCCAGCGCGGGCGGTCCCTTCAATAACTACGCCATCGTGCAAGGGGTGGACAAGATCATTCCCGTGGATGTGTACGTCCCCGGCTGCCCGCCCCGGCCCGAAGCCCTGTTCTACGCCTTGACGGTGCTGCAGGCCAAGATCGGCAGAGAGCACCTGACCGACCACTATGTCACGCCCGAAGTGGTCAAACTGGCACCCTTCAGCGAGCTGCCGCCGCTCCCCTGATCCCTTGCCCTCGTTCCGCATTCTGACTCATGACTGACCCCATTGCAGCAGTACGCGAGGCCTTCCCCGATGCGGTGCTCGACAGCACCGTCTACCGGGATACTCCCATCCTGACGGTCACCCCTGACAGCCTGTTGGCTGTCGGCCGCTTCCTGCGCGACGATCCGGAATTGAGCTATAAGCTGCTCAGCGATCTGACGGTAGTGGACCGCCTGAAGCTGGACGAGGGCGCAACGGGCCTGTCCTACGGCGCTCGCTTCCACGGCATCTACCAGCTTCGCTCCGTTCAGCGCCAGGGCGCCCTGCTGCAGTTGAAGGTGCCCATGGACGGCGGTGACGACCCCGTCGTTTCCAGCGTCACCGGCTTGTGGACCACGGCCAACTGGCATGAGCGGGAAGCCTTCGACCTGTTCGGGGTGCGCTACGAGGGCCATCCTGACCTTCGCCGCATCCTGATGCCGGAAAGCTGGACGACTCATCCTCTGCGCAAAGACCAGCCGCTGGGCGGCGAAAGGGTGCCGTTTACGGTGACCTGGGAGGATGAGGAGTTCACGAACTTCGGAAAGCAGATCATGAAGCCCGAGCAGTTCCCGGAGCCGGTGCCTGCCCGTATGGACAAACGCCACATGATCATCAACATGGGCCCGCAGCACCCGGCCACCCATGGCGTGCTCCGCTTGATCGTCGAACTGGACGGTGAGCGCATCCGGGCCATCCAGCCGGACCTCGGCTATTTGCACAGCGGCTTCGAGAAGCAGGGCGAAAACATCCGTTATAAGGACTTCGTGTACTACACCGACCGCATGGACTACGTGTCGGCCATGCAGAACAACCTGGCCTACTGTCTGGCGGTCGAGAAACTGCTGGGGATCGAGGCGCCGCCGCGTGGTCAGGCGATCCGGGTGATCGTGTGTGAGATGCAGCGCATCGCCAGCCACCTGGTGTGGCTGGGCACGCACACCCTGGACGTCGGCGGCACCGGGCTGGCCCTGTTGATGTATGCCCTCCGCGAGCGCGAGGAGATCATCGACCTGTTCGAGATGGTGTGCGGCGCCCGCCTGACCACCTCCTACCTGCGGGTCGGCGGCGTCAACTGGGACTTGCCCCCTGCCTTTGTGCCCAAGCTGCGTGAATTCCTCGACCGTCTGGTGCCGCGCTTCGACGAGTACGAGCGCATGCTGACCGACAACCCGGTCTGGCGGCGGCGCCTGGAAGGCATCGGCATGCTGCCCGCAGAGGACGCGATTTCGTTGGGCGTCACCGGCCCCATGCTGCGCGGCAGCGGCGTCAAGTACGACCTGCGCAAGGCCCAGCCCTACTGCGACTACGACAAGTACGACTTCGAGGTTCCCTGCTACACCGAAGGCGACAGCTACGCCCGTTACATGGTCCGCATCGAGGAAATGCGCCAGTCGCGGCGCATCATCCTGCAGGCCATTGACCAACTGCCGGAAGGGGACTTCTGGATCGATGACCCCAAGATCGCGCCGCCCAAACGGGCGCTGCTCGATCAAAGCATGGAAGCCGTCATCCACCACTTCAAGCTCTTCACCGAGGGCCTGAGGCCGCCGGTGGGCGAGGCTTACCACGGCATCGAGGCTTCGAAGGGTGAGATGGGCATCTACCTGGTTTCCGACGGCAGTGCCCATCCCTACCGCTGCCGTGTGCGCACTCCGAGCTTCTCGAACCTGGCAGCAGTCGAGCCGATGTCCGTAGGCCATTTGTTCTCGGACCTTGTCACCGTCATCGGCACGATCGATATCGTGCTGGGCGACGTCGACCGCTAGTACATCGCCAGTCTCTCGTTTCTTTAGTCTCAAGCTATGCTCTCCGACTCAGCTCGTTCCGAAATCCAGGCGCTCATGGCGCGCTACCCGAAACCACGCTCGGCCCTGGTGCCGGCGCTGTATGTGGCGCAGCGAGAGGCCGGCTGGTTGCCCAATGAAGCGCTCGACGAAGTCGCCGGTCTCTTTGACATCGAGCCGATGGAAGTCTATGCCGTCGCCGGGTTCTACAACATGCTGTACAAGGAACCGCACGGCAAATTCCACATCGAGGTCTGCACCAACGTCCCCTGCATGCTACGCGGCTCAGAGAAGCTGGCCGAACACCTGCAGGAACGGCTGGGCGTGAAGCTGGGGGAAACCACAGCCGACGGCAACTTCACGCTCGACCACATGGAGTGTCTGGGCTCGTGCGCGACGGCGCCGATGTGCTTCGTGCGGCGCACGCAGAGCAACTGGGGCAGGTATTACGAGAACCTGTCGCCCGAAACCGCCGACGCCATGCTGGACGAGCTGTTGGCGACGGTGGAAGAACCGGCGCCTGACCTGCCGATGTCGCGCCTGGGCCCGGAAGGGGCGGCGCCCTACCACCACGACCATCACCCTGACACCAACTTCCTGCTCAAGCGCATCGACCAGCCGGACAGCCACCTCATCGACACCTATCTGGCGGATGGCGGCTACCAGGCGGCCCGCAAGGCGGTCGGGATGCCGGCGCAGGAAGTCCTCGACATGGTGAAAACGGCTGGCGTGCGGGGCCGCGGCGGGGCAGGTTTTCCGGCAGGCATGAAGTGGAGCTTCCTCCCCAAGGACGTCTACCCGCGCTACCTGGTGGTCAACTGCGACGAATCGGAACCCGGCACCTTCAAGGACCGCCTGATCGTCGAGTACGATCCGCACCAGCTCCTGGAAGGCATCATCTGTGCCTCGTGGGCCATCCAGGCGCACTACGCCTTTATCTACATCCGCGGCGAGTACATGTTTGGTTTCCAGCGCTTGCAGGATGCCATTGCTGAAGCCAAGGCGCACGGATTCCTGGGCAAGAATATTTTCGGCGCCGATTTTGACCTGGAAGTGGTGGTTCATCCCGGCGCTGGCGCCTATATCTGCGGCGAAGAAACGGCGCTGTTGACCTCCCTGGAGGGCAACCGCGGACATCCCCGCCTCAAGCCCCCCTTCCCGGCCGTGGCTGGGCTGTACTCCAAACCCACGATCATCAACAACGTCGAGACGATCTCGCACGTCAGGCACGTGGTCGAGCACGGCGCCGAATGGTACCGGCAGTGGGGCACCGAGAAGAGTCCGGGCTTCCAGCTCGTCTGCCTGAGCGGCGAAGTGCGCAAGCCCGGCGTCTACGAGATCCCCTACGGCACCACGCTGCGCCAGCTCATCTTCGAGTATGCCGGCGGCACCGAGGGCGACCGCCCCATCAAGAGCATCATTCCCGGCGGTCTGTCGATGCCCCACATCCTGCCGGACAAGCTGGACACCGGCATCGACTTCGAGTCGATCGCGGGCGCCGGTTCGATGCTGGGTTCGGGCGGCATCATCGTCATCTGCGAGGGCACCTCGATCGTCTCCGTCGCCCGGCGTACCCTTGGCTTCTACCGCGAGGAATCGTGCGGCAAATGCACTCCCTGTCGTGAAGGCAGCGGCTGGATGGAGACGACGCTGGAACGCATCGAGGATGGCGGCGGCACACCGGCCGACCTGGACCGCATGGTGCGCATCACCAAGTACATCGATCAGCAGTCGTTCTGTCCCTTCGGACCGGCGTCGGTGTGGGGCCTGCAGAGCATGTTGAGGCTCTTCCGGCCCGAATTCGAGGCCTTCATCGCCGAAACCAACCCCTACGAGGCCAAGCCGGACATCCCGGTGCGGCCCATCTACCGGCCCTACACCGGCAAGATCGTCGAAAACGTCCTGGACGACTAGCTTCAGACACGCCGCCTTGTGACGTTCAACGTTCAACCTGCAACGCGACCTCATGACCGACTGGATCAACATCTCCATCGACGGCATTGATATTCAGGCCAAGAAAGGCGAGCTTCTCACCGACGCCGCCGCTCGCGCCGGCATCGCCATTCCTGTGTTCTGCTCCCACCCGAAGCTGGACCCCTTGGGCGCCTGCCGGATGTGCCTGGTCGAAATGGAAGGTCCGCGCGGCCGGGCCTTGATCACGGCCTGCACCACGCCCGTGGCCGAAGGCGCCAAGTACTTCTACGCCTCCGAAAGGGCCGTCGATGCCCGCAAGGGCACGCTGGAGCTGATCCTGATCAACCATCCGCTCGACTGTCCCATCTGCGACAAGGGCGGCGAGTGCCCGCTGCAGAACCAGACCATGGAGCACGGTCCGGGCAAATCGCACTTCTGGGAGATCAAGACCCACAAGGCCAAGAACTACCCGTTGAGCGACCTGGTTCTGCTCGACCAGGAGCGCTGCATTGTCTGCTGGCGCTGTATTCGCTATCTGCAGGAGTGGGAAGACAAACCCCAGCTCGGGCTGTTCCACCGCGGCGGCGAAACCGTCATCGACAAGTTTCCTGATGGCAAGCTCGATGCCTACACGAGCGGTTCCATCATCGATCTCTGTCCGGTAGGCGCCCTGACCAACCGGCTGTCACGCTTCGGCTATCGCCCCTGGGAACTGGACCATACCGACTCCCTCTGCACGCACTGCGCCCAAGGCTGCAATCTGCGCATCGATGCCCGTGACAACCTGGTGCGCCGTCATGTGGGCCGGGAAAACCCCGCCGTCAACGACGAATGGATTTGCGACAAGGGCCGTTTTGCCACCGGCATCTCGGCGCCTGCCAACCGTCTGACCGAGCCGTTGATGCGCATCGACGGCAAGCTGCAGCCCGTCACCTGGCAGCAGGCCATCGAGCGCGTGGTCCAGGAGCTCAAGACGATTGGCATCAAGTATGGCCCTTCCGCGATCGGGGCCATTGGCTCGGCCAAGGTTTCCAACGAGGCCAATTACTTGCTCGGCAAGTTCATGCGGGCGTTGGTGGGCAGCAACAACCTCGACTTCCGCGAAGGCGCCGCCCTGCATGCCGACCCGCGCGGTATTCCCTCCCTGGCGGAAGCCCGCGAGGCCGATCTCATCGTCCTCATGGGCTGCGACCCCACGGAAGAGGCGCCGGTGCTGGCGAATTTCCTCAAGCGCGCGGCAGCGCGCAAGGGCGCCAAGATCGTCATCGTGCACCCGCGCGCCATCGAACTCAGCCGCTACGCCGGGGTGGCTTTCCAGCCTGCGCCCGGCGCCGAAGCAGCGCTGTTTGACGCCCTGACGCTTGCCACCCTCAAAGCCGGCGGGGAGACCGTTCCTGCCTGGCTGCCTGATTTCGCCGCCGCCGTCAAGGCTGCCGGCGCTGCTGCCGAAGCTGTCACCCTGGCGGCGGAGCTGTTGGCCGCGGCCAAGCGGCCTTTTGTCGCCTACGGCTCCGACTATGCCTGGGGCCATGGCTCCCGGGCCATCGTCACGGCGCTCACCAACTGGGTGGTTGCCGCCGGGCACGGCGATCGCCTGGGCTTCCTGCACAGCCAGGCGAATGCGCAGGGCGCCGCCGACATGGGTATGCTGCCCGATCGTCTGCCTGGCCATGCGCCGCTGGCCGATGCTGGCAGCCGCGGCCGCCTGGAATCGCTGTGGCAGACCCGCCTGCCGGCTGAACCCGGCTTGAACTATGGCGCCATGATCGCCAACGTCCGCAGCCAGATCCGGGCGCTTTACATCATGGGCGCGGACCCCGCCGCCGAAAAGCCTGCCGACGCCGCCGCGCTGAAAGCCCTGAACTTCCTTGTGGTGCAGGACCTGTACTTGACCGAAACGGCCAAACTGGCCACGGTGGTGCTGCCCGCCTCTTCTTACGCCGAGGGCGACGGCACCTATACCAACATGGATCGCCGGGTGCAGCGGGCGCCGCAGGCGGTGCAGAGTGTGGCCAAGTCCGTCCCTGACTGGAACATCCTCATGCACTTGGCCCGCTACTATGCCGCCGGCCAGACCGCAGCCTGGAACACCCCCTCGGTTGCGGCCGTATTGGCCGAGATCGCCGAGGCCGTCCCCCAGTACGCCGGCATGACCTGGGACTCGCTCGACGGCGATGGCCGGCAATGGGCGTGGGACGCCCTGCTGGTGGACCGGGAGCTGCAGCCCCATGATGAGGTGGCGTTGCCTGAAGTCGAGGGCTATCCCTTCCGCCTGGTGACCGGCAACCTGCTTTGGGATGGCGGCACGGTCTTTGCCGCCACGCCGGCCATGATGGGCCTGGTGATCCAGGCCGCCCACCTCCATCCCGACGATGCCGCCGGTTTGGGCTTGCAGGAATGCGATCCGGTGGAGATTCGCTCCCAGGCCGGACAGGTCCGGACAGCCGTGCATTTTGACCCTGCCGTACGCCCCGGCACCCTCTTTGTGCCTTTCTCGCTTCCCGGAGCGCCGGTGGGAAGCCTGTTCGACGCCGCCGGCCCCCGCACCTCCGTCGCTATCAGCAAGGTATCGGCATAATGGCCCTTGTCATCAGCACCTTCATCAAGAGCCTGGTCCTCATCGTCCTGCTGCTCGTGGGCTTTGCGTATCTGACGTACTACGAGCGCAAGCTGCTGGCGCGGTTTGCCGGGCGTCTGGGTCCCAACCGCGCCGGTCCGCTTGGCTTGCTGCAGCCCATCGCCGATGCGGTCAAGGCCATTTTCAAGGAAGAGATCGTTCCGGGTCACGTCGACAAGGTGGTCTATCTCCTGGCTCCGGCGCTGGCGCTGATCCCGGCCCTGGTGGTTTGGGCAGTGATTCCCATTGCCCCACCGGTGACGGTCCTTGGCTACCCGATCACCTTCCAGGTCGCCGACGTCAATGTCGCCGTCCTCTATCTCTTTGCGATCATGAGCGTGGCCACCTACGGGGTTGTCCTGGCGGGCTGGAGCAGCAACAACAATTACTCGCTGATGGGAGCGCTGCGCACGGCCTCGCAGATGATCAGCTATGAGCTGCCGCTTGGGCTGCTGATGGTTGCTATCATCCTGACCACGAACATCGGTCGCGACGTGGGGACCATGAGCCTGTCCGCCATCGTCGACCAGTCAAGACCCTGGTGGCTGTGGCTGTGGCTGTGGCTGGCATTCCCGTTCTTCTTCATCTGTATGCTGGCGGAGAACAACCGCAGCCCCTTCGACCTGCCCGAGACCGAGAACGAGCTGATTGCCGGCTTCCAGGTCGAATACGGCGGCATCAAGTTCGCCCTGTTCTACATGGCCGAGTACATTGGCATGATCACCGGCAGCGCCATCATGGCAACGCTGTTCTTTGGGGGCTGGCACGGGCCTTTGGCGACACCCAACACCTGGTACGGTCCTTTCGTCGGCTTTGGTTGGTTTGTCGTCAAGATCCTTGTCTTGTTGTTCATCTACATCTGGGTGCGCGCCAGCACGCCCCGCGTCCGCTACGACCAACTACTGAGATTCTGCTGGAAGTTCCTTGTACCCGTTTCTATCCTCTACCTGGCCATCACGGCCGTCCTGGTAGTTTTCACTGCCTGAACCTCCGACTAGACGGTTGAACCTTCAACCTTCAACCTTCAACTTTCAACTTTCAACTTCACCATGTCCGGTATCAAAGACGTCTACGAAGGCTCCCGCGAGATAGCCAGAGCAATGGGAGTGACCATGAAGGTGCTCCTGGAGGGCCCTTCTACGGTCGAATACCCGGATGAGCCGATGGCCATCTATCCACGCTTCCGGGGGCGGCACGAACTGCGCAAGTACGAGAATGGGATGGAGCGCTGTATCGGCTGCTGCTTGTGCGAGGCGGCCTGTCCCACCGGCGCCATTCACGTCGAAGCGGAAGAAAACGATCCCGCGCACCCCGTCTCACCCGGCGAACGCCATGCCAAGGTCTATGAGGTCAACCTTCTGCGCTGCATCTTCTGCGGCGACTGTGAAGCCGCCTGCCCTGTGGAGGCCATTGTTCTTGGCCACTATATCGACCTTGCCAGCTACCACCGTCGCGACCTCATTCTGACCAAACAAGAGCTGCTGAACCCTCCCGCTCCGAACACCATCATCCGGCCCACGGGGTGATGCGTTTCGGCCCCACCCTCTTCACCCGAAGAAGCGAATCACCATGCAATTGCTGCTTTTTGCTGGCTTGGCCCTCTTTGCCCTGCTCGGCGCGGCAGGCGTGTTGATCAGCCGCAACCCGGTGCACAGCGCCCTGGCCCTGCTGATCAACTTCGCTGCCTTTGCCGTGATGTTCATCATGTTGGGCGCCCAGTTCCTGGGAGTGGTGCAGGTCATCGTCTATGCAGGGGCCATTGTCGTGCTCTTCTTGTTCGTCGTGATGCTCATCGGCGGCAATATCGGCTCCATCATGAGCGGCAGCAGGCGCTATGGACGCCTGCTTGCCATGGTGTTGATGGCGGTGTTCATGCTGGCGATGGTGTTGGGCCTTGCCGCGAACCTGCCCATGTCGGCGCCTGCGACCGGAGCGCCCTCTTCGGGGTCGGTGCAGGCGATTGGCTCCCAGCTCTACACCACCTATGTCCTGCCGTTCGAGCTGGCATCCATGCTGCTGCTGGCGGGAATGCTGGGCGGCGTGGTGCTTGCCCGTCGCATCAAGAGCCACCAGGAGGAGTAGCGCATGGTCCCCACGACATACTACCTGCTGCTTGCCGCCGTCATCTTCAGCATGGGCGCCCTGGGCGTCTTGATTCGCCGCAATGCCCTCGTCATCTTCATGTGCGTGGAGATGATGCTCAACAGCGTCAACCTGACCCTGATCGCGCTGTCGAATTACTGGGGCAATCTGACCGGCCAGGTCTTTGTGTTCATTGTCATGGCGGTGGCGGCCGTGGAAGTGGCAGTCGGTTTGGCCATCGTCATGGCCATCGTCCGTCACAAGGACACCACCAACGTCGACGAGATCAACCTTCTCAAACAGTAGCAGAGACCAGGCCGCCTTGGTCTGAAACCTGCGACGGAATCACCGCTGCGAACTGCTCAATATGCTCCCAAATGCCAGCGCCGTGAGCGCCCTCATCCTCCTGTTTCCCGCCCTGGGGACCCTGATCAACGCCTTCTTCGGACGACGCCTGGGGCCGCGGCGGGCGGCCTTTGTCGCCTGCAGCGCGGTGGGACTGGCCTTTGTGGTCGCGGTCGTCATGCAGATAGGCTTGTTGGCGCTGCCGCTTGGGAGCCGCAGCATCGACGTTCTGCTGTGGCGCTGGATCGACATTGGCAGCCTGCGGGTCAACTTCGCCTTCTTGATCGATGAGCTGTCGGTGACCATGGCCCTGGTGGTGACGGGGGTGGGCTTCCTGATTCACGTCTTTGCCGCCGAATACATGAAGCTGGATGACGAGCACCGGCCCCTGGACGATGCCCGGTACGCACGCTTCTTCGTCTACACCAACCTCTTCATCCTCATGATGTTGATCCTGGTGCTGGCGAACAACTATGTGCTCCTGTACATGGGCTGGGAGGGCGTGGGGCTCTGTTCGTACCTGCTGATCAGTTTCTGGTATCACCGACCGGCGGCAGCCGATGCCGGCAAGAAGGCCTTCCTCGTCAACCGTGTGGGCGACTTCGGGCTGGCGCTGGCGATCTTCTGGCTGTTCTCCCTGGTGGGCAAGCAGGCCGGCAGCCTGGCTTACACGGACGTCTTCAGCGCCGTGGCCGGTGCGGGGCCGGCGGTTATCGCCGCCATGACCGGGGTGACTCTGCTGTTCCTGCTGGCGGCCACCGGCAAATCGGCGCAGATTCCTCTCTTCGTCTGGCTCCCGGACGCCATGGAAGGCCCCACGCCTGTGTCGGCCCTCATCCATGCTGCTACCATGGTGACGGCAGGCGTGTATCTCATCGCCCGGTCATCGCCGCTGTTCGTGTTGGCGCCGGCAACGATGGAGGTGGTCGCCTGGATCGGCGTCCTGACGGCCTTCTTCGCCGCCACCATCGCCATCGTGCAAACCGACCTGAAGCGCATCCTGGCTTATTCGACCATCTCCCAGCTCGGCTTCATGTTCCTGGGCGTTGGGGTAGGCGCCTGGGCCTCGGGCATCTTCCTGCTCATCACACATGCCTTCTTCAAGGCGCTGCTCTTCCTTTCGGCCGGCTCGGTGATGCACGCTCTGCACGGCGAGCTCAACATCGACAAGATGGGCGGGCTGCGGGCGAAGCTGCCGACGACCTACAAGCAGTTCCTGATCGGTGCGCTGGCCTTGGCAGGTTTTCCCCTGCTTGCCGGCTTCTGGTCGAAGGACTCCATCCTTTACCGCGCCTATCTCCATTCGTACACGCTCTACACCATCGGCGCCTTCACGGCGCTCCTCACGGCCTTCTACAGCTTCCGCGCCGTCTATCGCGCCTTCCACGGCGAGCCACGCGACCATCATCTCTACGAACATGCCCATGAACAGCCCAAAGGCATGACGTGGCCCCTGTGGCTGCTGGCGGTGGGCGCCGTGTTCGGCGGCGTCATTGGCCTTCCTGCCTTCTTGGGCGAAATGGGCGGCATCGCTCACATCAATCTCCTGGAATCGGAGATGGGACCGGTGTTCGCCGAAATGGCGCCGGAGCACGGAACCGTCTTCCTGGAAGTGAGCCTGCTGCTGTTCTCGGGCCTGGTCGCCCTCCTGGGCATCTACCTGGCCTACGCCCGCTACGTCAAGCAGTCACAGTCGATGCTGGCGCTGCAGCGCATGCTCACGCCTCTGCAGCCGGTGCTGGAACACAAGTACTGGGTCGACGAGCTGTATATGGCGGTCCTCGTGCGGCCGCTGCGGGCGCTGGCCCGTTTCTTCTTCCGCGTGGTCGACCAGGGTCTGGTCGATGGCGCCGTCAACGGCGCCGGCAGGGTGACAGCCGTGGTCGGCAGCGGGGTCGCACGCCTGCAAAACGGCGTCCTCAGCCTCTATGCCCTGTCACTCTTCATCGGTGTGGTCGCCTTGCTCGGCTACTTCCTGCTAATCCGCTGAAATCATGGACATCACTTCCTTGCCCCTCCTGTCCATTATCCTCTGGCTGCCACTGCTGGGGGCGCTGCTGCTGCTCGTCACCTTCAGCGAGCGCAACGTCAAGATCGTGGCCCTGATCACGCTGCTGCTGGACTTCATCGTGTCCCTGGGACTGCTGATCGGGTGGGCGCCGGACGGCGGCATGCAGTTCGAAGAGTACATCCGTTGGATCCCCGGTCTGAACATCAACTATCACCTGGGGGTGGATGGCATCAGCCTGTTCCTGGTGCTGTTGACCACCCTCTTGGGTCCCATTATCGTGCTGTTCTCCTGGACCAACGTACGCGAGCGCCTGCGGGCCTTCTTGTTCTTCATGCTCCTGCAGCAGACGGGCATGCTCGGCGTGTTCATGTCGCTGGACCTGGTGCTGTTCTTCGTCTTCTGGGAGCTCAGCATCATCCCGATGTACTTCCTGATCGGAGGCTGGGGTGGTGAGCGCCGGGTCTATGCGGCACTGAAGTTCTTCATCTACACGATGGCAGGTTCGGCGCTCATGCTGGTCGCCATCCTTGTGCTGTATTGGAACGCCGGCAGCTTCGACTGGAGCGTGCTGCGAACCGTTCCCCTGAATCCCACCCTGCAGATGGTGGCGTTCGTGACCTTCGCCCTGGCCTTTGCCGTCAAGGTGCCGCTCTTCCCGCTCCATACCTGGTTGCCCGATGCGCACGTTGAGGCGCCCACCGCCGGTTCGGTCATTCTGGCCGGCGTCCTGCTCAAGATGGGCACCTACGGGTTCATGCGCTTCTGCCTGCCTCTGTTCCCGGACGCGGTCGGGAAGCTGATGCCTCTCATCGCCGTGCTGGCCATCATCGGCATCCTCTACGGAGCCCTTGTGGCCCTGGTGCAGCGTGACGTCAAGTCGCTCGTCGCCTACAGCTCCGTGGCCCACCTGGGCTTCGTGATGCTGGGCGTTGCCAGTTTGTCCCGCCAGGGTCTGTCCGGGGCCGTGCTCCAGAACGTCAACCACGGGTTGTCCACAGGGGCCTTGTTCCTCATGGTAGGCATGATCTACGACCGCCGCCACACCCGGCTGCTGTCGGAGTTCGGAGGGCTGTGGAAGCAGATCCCCATCTTCAGCGCCTTCTTCATCATCGTGGTCATGTCCTCGGTAGGCCTGCCGGGCCTTAACGGCTTCGTGGGTGAGTTCACGATCCTCCTGGGCACCTTCAGCGTCCAGCCCGTCTGGGCCATTCTGGGCACTGCCGGGGTTATTCTGGCGGCATGGTATCTGCTGACGGCCGCCCGCGGCATGCTCTACGGACCGCTCGATAACCCCAAGAATCAGAAATTGGCAGACCTGACCCGGCGTGAGACATGGGTTCTGGTGCCCATCGTGATCCTGTTCTTCGTCATCGGTCTTTTCCCCAACCTCTTCTTCGCCAAGATCAACCCTTCGGTCGATGCCCTGCTGCAGGATGTGGGCGCACCGGCCGTGGTACAGATCGTTAAGTAGCCGGTAGCAGGTGGCAGGTAGCCAGAATCCGATCAGCCACCCGCTATCTGCTACCAGCCGTCTGCTATGTGCTAAGCGAGTGAGCCTTCATGTTGAACGGTATGGATTTCGCCGCCATTTTGCCTGAGGTCGTGATCATGGCCACCGCCCTTGCCGTGCTTCTGGGCGAGGTGGCGGCGCGCGCTGCGTTTCCCACGCGGCGGCGCCACACGATCGCAGGACTGCTGACGCTCGCCGGCCTGGCGGTTGCCGCACTGCTGACCATCGTCACCATCGGCCAGCCCCCGGTCGAGTTCCAGGGCATGGTTCGCGCCGACAACCTCAGTCGCGTCCTCAACCTGATCATCTTGCTGGCTGCCTTCCTCGGTGTGCTGCTGGCCTGGGACTATCTGACAAGGTTTACCACCCTCCACAGCGAGTACTACGCGCTCCTGCTCATTGCTGTGGCGGGTATGATGTTCCTGGGCAAATCGGTCGAGCTTATCACGCTGTTTGTCAGCCTGGAGATCTTGTCGGTCTCGCTGTACATTCTCACGGGCTTTCACCGCCGCCGGGCATCGAGCAGCGAAGCCGCCATGAAGTATTTCCTGCTGGGCGCCTTTGCCTCCGGCTTCGTCCTCTACGGCGCCGCCCTGCTCTACGCCGACACCGGCACGACGTTCCTTAACGAGATCGCCGCCAAGGGCACCGGAGGGTTCTTCGTTCTGGCCGGACTGGCGCTCTTGCTCGTCGGCTTTGGCTTCAAGGTGGCGGCAGTGCCTTTCCACATGTGGACGCCGGACGCCTACCAGGGCGCCCCCACCTCGGTGACCGCCTTCATGTCCGTGGCGACCAAGGCGGCCGCGTTCGTCGCGCTCGCCCGCGTCCTCCAGGCTGTGCCCTCTGTTCCCACCGAAGTGTGGGCCGGCGCCCTGGCCATCCTATCCGCACTCACCATGACCGTAGGCAACCTGGCAGCGCTGCGCCAGCACAGCCTGAAGCGCATGCTGGCCTACAGCTCCATCGCCCAGGCCGGCTACATGATGGTGGGGCTGGTGGCTGGCACGCCGGCCGGCCTGAGCGCCTTGGTCTACTACCTGGTCACCTATACCTTCATGAACCTGGGGGCGTTTGCGGTGGTGTCGCTCCTGGAAGGTCGCGGGCCGGATGACGCGCAAGACCCCGACATCAGCGCCGCCAATGGGCTCTTTACGCGCAGCCCCCTGCTGGCGACGGCCATGACGATCTTCCTGCTCTCCCTGGCAGGCATCCCTCCCCTGGCCGGCTTCTTTGGCAAGCTCTATCTGTTCAGCGCCGCCGTTCAGAGCGGTTGGATCTGGCTAGCGGTGGTGGGCGTGCTCAACAGCGTCATCAGTGCCTACTACTATCTGCGCGTGACCGTGGCCATGTTCATGGTCGCGCCGGAGACGGAACAGCCCGATGCGGCGCCTTCTCCGGTGGCCTCCCGGCGCCTTCCCGACTCGTCAGCCATCGCCCTTTTCGTTGCCGTCGCCGGCACCCTGGTTTTCGGTCTGGTCTACAGCCCGGTAGGGCAGCAACTAGTGCAAATCGCGTCGCGGAAATAAGCGCTGCTCTGGGAACGCCGAGCCCCAGCTCGGCTCCCACGGGAACGCTCGGTCACGCCGCCTATTTTCCGTTGCTCGTCGGACCTCCGACCATGCCGTAGCCCAGGTCGAGGACACGGCGCAGGAAGGCGTGTTCGCGTGAGCTGGGGATCAGCAGGGTGCGGTCATCCATCAGGCGGCAGTAGCGCTTGAGCTCAGGGTCATTGAGGATGGCATCGCGCACCTCCAGGTTGCGCACCTGGATCGTGAGCATGGTGCGGCCGCGCCGGAGCGCCGTACTGTCGTTCTCGGCCTGTTCCAGCCAATCCTCGACGACGGGCGCCAGGGGCCCATCGTGCCGGGCCTGCAGCAGCTCACGTCGCTCCTTGAGCGTGCCTTCGTCCTGCTGCGCCACCAGCCAGCCGGCCTTGTCCAGGCGGCAGCTTCCATCCTCGCCCATCGCGCCCAGCAGAGGCAGTATCTGCTTCTGATAGGTGAGCAGGGTCAGGCGCGACGGCTGCAGCACATAGAACTCATTGATGTAGAAGAACGGAGCTGCGATGCTGCGCGGCAGCGTGTAACGCTTGGAATGGCCGAACAGGTAGGCGCCAAGCTCGTTGATGCGCATGTACGCGAGACCGTCATAGCGCGTGTAGGGATGGATCGGGCGCTGCCAGTTCTCAGTCGGGGTCTCAAGCAGAGGGGGGGCGTGCTGGGGTTCCGTGTACGCCAGGTCGAGGGCGCCCAGGCTTCCCAGGGTCTCCCACAAGACGTTGAGGGTGTAGGCCCCTTTGACGGCACGCCAGGGGTCGCGCAGCTCACTGATGTCAAGCTTGCGGCCCGTGCTGTCATCGATGCTGCTTAGCTCCTCCTCGCGCTCGATCGTGAAATCAAACTGCCAAAGCTTGATGGCCTTGAAGAAATCCCCCTGGCCCAGCCAAACGTCAGGCGGCGCCCATGACAGCGCCTCCAGAATGCGATCACGCCGTTTGCCCGGTTCCGTGGGCTCGTCCGTCTTGCGCTGGGCGCCCCGCAGATGGGGGATGCGTTCGATTTCGTCGAAAAGGTCCGTCTTGGTCCATGTCTCGAGGGCGTCGAAAATGAGATCGGCGCTGGGCCGGGTGAGCCATTCCCAGCCAAGCGGCTTGAGCTTGAGTACCTGATTGTAGCCGCTGCGCGGACCCATCTCGGCCATGCCGCTGCCGAGGACGAACCGCACCAGGCCCACGGGGCGGATGGTTTCGGACAGGTCCTGGCCTGAGGTCAGGGCGAAGAAGTCGCCGTCCACCAGGTTCTCAAGAATGATCTGGATGCTGTCGGATGTAGGCAGCATGCGGTCGTTGACCAGGATGCGCCCCTGGCCGATCAGGGCAACCACCATCGTGAGGTCCTGCAGGCCCACTTCGGGGCCGGGGCTGCGCTCAAAGCCGAACGCCTCATAGCGAGGCGGCGGCTCCGGTTGGGTGGGAATCTTCCACGGCTCCGGCTTGGGTGCAACGACCCGCAGAATCGGGTAAAGCTCGCCCAGGACGGTCTGGTTTTCATCCAGGAAGAGGTCGAGCTCCGTGGGCCGGTATCCCGCCCAATGTCGCTGCGGCGGCGGCGGCAGGTGCCCGTAGCGAAGCTGCATGGTGTCGGGCTGGTACACGCCGTTGGTGACGTGAACGGTCAGGCTTAACGCCTGCTGCGTCACCGGGTCGAGCCGATCCCACAGCTTGCGCAGAGAACCCTTGCTGCCGAGCTGGTCGATCAGATAGAAGATGGCTTCGTCGCGACGCAAGCCGCTGGGGTTGGGATGGCCGACGATCTCGAGCAGCGCTCGCAGGGGAACGATGTCGAACCGGGTGAAGTGACGCAGCAGTTGTTCTTGGATGGCCTTGGCGGCGGTTTCGGTCATGGTTCTTGTCCAGGCACTTGGTAGGCCCATTCCAGAGCTTTGGCGGTCACAGCTTCGTAAATCGGAGCAAGCAGATCTTGAAGGTTCACGGTGGGAAAAGGCTCAGGCCCCAGGCGTTTGAGCTGTGGCAAGGAGGTGGGGGGAGGCGAGATATGAAAGACGACCTGATCGGTTTCGGATCCTGCATCCCAGAAGCTCTCGAGCAACTGCTCTAAAGGCAGCGCCTGATAGACATCATCGGCCGCCGTTTCCTGGCCGGACGTCGTCTGGCGCCTCTGGCGCAGCATGGTCAGCAGTTGTTCCTGGCTGCGCCCGCGCACCAGGAACAACAGGAAGGGATCATCGTCGAAACGTTCCGCCAACAGGTAATAGACCCCGGCAATGTGCTTGCACGGCACCTCCCAGTCGGGGCAGGTGCAGCTTGCGGTGAGGGTGGCAGCCTCGGGGAGAAGGGGAGCGCCGCACTCGGCGAACACCTGGACCACCTCCGGCGGCATCTCGCCCTGCAGGAGGCGAGCGCTGTAAAGGGCCTGGCTGGCCAGGCGCTCGACGATCTGGTCCCACGTGGCGTCATCCAGCGGCGGCAGGTGAATCGTCACATGATACCAACGGTCGTCTTCCTTGACGTCAGCCGTGATCTCTCCGACCTTGACTTCGAGCCGCCTGACTTTGCGCTTGTCGGCGAACTGCTGGCCGCGCCGCAAACGTCCTGGGTGCGAGAAGCTCGCCAGGGCCTGCAGCCAGGCTTCGGACCAACGCGTCGATTCCAGGGTAATCGCCATCAGGACTAGACCCGCTCCTTCGTCAGCGCCAGCACTTCAACCAGATCGTCGTCGGAGAGGTCGGTCACCCAGCTCTCGTCACCGCTGACGATGAGGTCGGCCAGGTTGTGCTTGCGTTCAAGCATCTCATCGATCTTCTCTTCCAGGGTGCCGGCCGTGATGAACTTGTGTATCTGCACGTTGCGCGTCTGGCCAATGCGAAAAGTGCGGTCGCTGGCCTGGTCTTCGACGGCAGGATTCCACCAGCGGTCGTAGTGGAACACGTGATTGGCCGCCGTCAGGTTCAGTCCCAGCCCGCCGGTCTTGAGGGTCATGACGAACAAGTGCGGTGCATGGGGGTCTTCCTGGAAGGCCGTGATCATCTCCTGGCGCTGTTTGACCGGCACCCCTCCGTGCAAATAGAGAACGGGCCGATCAAACTGCTGCTGCAGGTGGCTGGTCAACAGGAAACCCGTCTCGGCGAACTGCGTGAAGATGATGGCGCGATCGCCAACCGCCAGCACCTCGTAGAGCATCTCGGTCAAGCGGTCGAGCTTGCCGCTGCGCCGCGTCAGGGATTCGCTCGGCGCAAAATGACCGTCGATGACCCCGTGTTCGCGCTTGACCAGGTACAGGGCCGGATGGTTCAGCACCTGCTTGAGCCGGGTGAGCAAATTGAAAATGTGGAGCTTGCGGGCGCGGCCGTGCAGATCGCGCACACGCGGCAAGCCCTCATTCACCACCGTCTGGTACAGCTCGGCCTGTTCATCGCTCAGGGTGCAGTAGACCTTCATCTCGAGCCGCTCCGGCAGGTCCTGGATCACGGCAGGATCGCTTTTCAGACGCCGGAGGATGAAGGGACGCACCATGCGCTGCAGACGAGCCGTCACCACAGGATCGTGGAAGCGCTCGATGGGGAAGGCATAGTGTTTGCGGAAGCTGTTTTCGCTGGCCAGGTAACCCCGATTGAGGAAATTGAAGATGGACCACAGCTCCGTGAGCTGATTCTCGATCGGTGTGCCTGTGAGCGCCAGCCGGAACGCCGCCGGAAAACGATTGATGGCCTGTGTGACCTGGATGTCGGGATTCTTGATCTTCTGCGCTTCGTCGAGAATGAGTCCATACCAGGTCTGCCCGGCAAAGAGATCGGCGTCGCGGCGGGCGAGCGTATAACTGCTGAGCACGACGTCGTGGCGGGAGACCACCGAGGCAAACGTTCCATTGCGCGGCCGATCGGGTCCGTAGTGTACGTACACGCGAAGCTGCGGAGCGAAGCGGTTGATCTCACGACGCCAGTTGCCGAGCAGCGACGTCGGACAGATCAAAAGCGTCGGTCCGGGAAGCCTGCCTTGCTCGGTCCGTTCCTGCAGCAGGAGGGCAATCGCCTGCACCGACTTGCCCAGGCCCATGTCATCCGCCAGAATCGCTCCCAGGCCCAGGTGGCGGTGGGTGTGCAGCCAGGCAAAACCATAGCGCTGGTAGGGACGCAGACTGCCGTTTAGATCCCACGGCTGCTCGGCGCTGTGCAAGCGATCATCCCCCTCGGTCAGCGTTTGGATCAGCGCAGGCAGCCAGCCCTCGGCGATGTTCTGGACGACCGGAAGGCCGGCGATGTCGATCTTGGTGTCCAGGCCCAGCGCCGTCCGTAGGGCCTGGCGCAGGTCCATCCGGCCCTCGAAGCTGGCTCGCTCCCAAAAGCGAGTCGCAGCCTCGATCTGTTCGGGGTCCAGACGCAGCCAATGCCCGTCCTTCTGCACGAGCGGCGCCCGCAATGCCACCAGGTCGGCAAAAGCCTCGCGGGTCAAGACGGTGTCGCCCAACACCAGCTCCCAACGGTAGGCAATGGGCCGCTCGGCGCTGGCGGGATGGGCCACCACGTCAGGCGGCTCCGGCGTCAGGGGTGTCAGGTAATGGCGCAGGCCCAGCCGGGCGCCCGCGGCCTCCCACCAGGACGGCAGTACGAGGCTGAAGCCGGTATTTGTCAGCACCGGCGCGGCCTCGCGCAGGAAGCGATAGACTTCGGTCGTGCTCAAATCGACCCCTTGGGGGGTCGGCGCCTGGAGGCTGCGCTCGATGGGCGGGAAGATCTGCGCTGCACGGCCAAGGCCTTCCAGCAGCTTCTCCTGGGGACGATCAAAGCGGCGCTGCTGGAAGATGAGGCTGTCCGTCTGCGTCTGCCAAACCTGTTCCGCCGGCACGAGGAGATCAGGCTCATCGCGCGCCTGCAGCAGGTATTCGAGGCGCCACCCACCTTCGGGCACATAGAACTGATCGTCCGCAGCCGCCTTGGGAGGCGTCAGCAGGCGCAGGGCGATGGCAAAAGCGGCATCGCCAATCGGCGCCAGGTTGCGCTGCCAGACCCGCAGACTTGCCGACAGTGACTCAACCTGGCTGCCCGACTCCTCGAGGTTCGGGCTGGGCAGCACCAGACCGCGCAGCCAGGCCGTCAGGGCGCTGCGGCTGTGCAGATAGCCCAGGCGGTGAGGCGCCTCAATGCCCCACGTGCGGATGAGATGATCCACCATGTAGCAGACGAAGTCGTGCAGCAAGTCATAGGGCTGCGGCGCTTGCTCTGCCGCCGCCACCTCGCTCCGGCACAGGGGCGGCATGCCTGTCGTCAAAGCCAACATCTGGTCCCGGCTGGGTTCACCATCCAGCACGGGCTGCCAGCGGGAACGATAACCGCCCACCGGCGCCCCCGTCAGGGCAGGCACGTAGTCCTGCTGCGCTAAAACCTGCAGGACCAGGCCAAAGGCGGAATGCCAGTAGTTGAGATCGGCGCCAAACGTGAAGTGCTCCGGGCAGGGATTGGCGTGCAGGATGCTCAATAAGCGAGCGGCGCTGGTCAGAGGAAGGCGCAGGGCCGTCATCTCCCAGGGCGCCAGCCGCGGCTCTGCACGGTCCAGCTCCCAGTTGTGGATGAGCTGGGGGCTCGGAAGCGGTCCCGTGCGGGTCGTAGGCAACTGCAGAACCAGCGTTTCGGTTCCGGTGTTAAGCAGACCCGATTCGAACGACTGCAAAGCCCCGCGCAGCTCATTGCCGTCCACGACCGCAAAGGGATGGGGCTTGGGGTGAGGCTGGTCCGCTGGCCGGCCCCGCAGCCGCGCGGGCGGCAGCGCCGTATGCGTCTCCGCCCAGAACAGGAGGACGGGCTCGTCAGCGGAGCGCTGAGGAGGACGCCAATGGAGGTGAAGAACTAAATGCATGAAGGGAAGCGGACCAAGCACGGTCACGGCATAGGACAGAGGGCGCCCTGTGCCGGAAGCTGTCTCCAAACGGCGCAACCAGTCCGCGTCGCGTCAGGAGTGAGGTCACGGGTTCTATGATTGCGTACGCCTGGCGGTGAAGCGTAGGCCGGGCCTGCCACTTACCACAGCGCCTGCAAAGTCAACCATGCCTTGAGCAATTGCTCTGGCAAAACAAGGCCTTGGGTATACGATGCTCTACCCGAGGCCCTGCATCGGCAAGGTTCGGCGTTCGAGACCGAACGTGCTTGCGCCTTGCAGGATCAAATGGGTTTCACCACCGGCGTCACCATCACACGATGTGCGACTACCACCTCCAATTATGTACGATCCGCCGCTTTTGCACAAGTTGCCGGCGCAAGCAAATGCACTTGTGCAGAAAACCACGCTTGTGCTGCTGCCGTCATCGCCAGCAGCCGCCGGGGAATCCGGGCGCCCGGATTCCCCGACCAGTCTTGACTCACATTTGTGATGAACCGGGATTGGTGACGCTGCTGACCATAGCGGCGATGCCGATGGCAAGCAGGGCGGCAATCAGGCCCACGAGCAGGAGGAGAAGGATGTACGGCAGCAGGACGGCGGCGATGGCGCGCCCCTGGCTCATGTTGTGCGTCACCTGGACGGCCTTGTACTGCATGGCTAGCCCCCAAATGGACCCGACCAGCGCCAACAGGCCACCGATGCAGGGGATGAAGGTCAGCACGCCGAGCAGATGCGGGATGACGGACAGGGCCGAGGCGTTCAGATAGTGGATGGCGCCGCCCCGCCCCCCCAGGAGCCGGGCGAAGAGCATGATCCAGATGGAGATGCTCAGCCATTTGGCCAGGAGGGCGAAGGGGCTGGTGAACAGGACGGCGATCCAGCGGAAGAAGCGTTCAAAGAAGGAAGGCAGCGGCGCGTGAATGGCCAGGATCTGGTCGATGAACGGCCGGAAGGTCTCGATACTCCGCCTGTATTCATCCATGAACTGCTGCATCTCGGGCGACGTCTGGCCGCCAAAGGAGCGATACTGCTGCAGCATTTGGGTGATGCGGTTGAGGGCGTTATCCACCTCCGCCGCCGGGCTGCGGAACAACCCCGGCAGCGCCACGAGCGCCGCCACCAGGCCGATGATCAAGCCGACCACGACGACGATGGCGATGCCCTGGCGGATGGACGCCTTTCCGTGTCCCAGGCGCGCGTAGGGCTCAGGCTTGAGCGCCAATGCATCACGAGCGGTGGCAAACCAGGTAGAAGCAAAGGACTGAGAGTACTCAGTGGAGGTGCTCATGGCATCATACCTCGGAACAAGACGCCCATGACGGGAATGGCCAGGATGATCAGTACGACAACGACCAGGCGAAGCAGGATGGGTGGAACGAACACGGCGATCAGAGAACGCACCCAGGTGAGATTCTCATGCACGCGTCGGATGGCGACGTAGCGCGCCAGGAGCGTCCAGGTCGCTATGCCGGCGACCACCACCGATGGCAGGAAGCCAAAGACGTTCAGAAGAACGGGGGCGAAGGCGAGGGCGCTTGCACCCAACGTCTCGCCGAGTTTGGCTTTGCTGCCCAGGATACGAGCAGTGGCATGGGCAATCAGGCTGAACCACAGCCAGCTCAGAATGAGCATGGCGGGAGTCGTGATCAGCGTCAGAAAGCCGTTCGTTGGTTTGGGGGTGAAGAGGTTGGCAATCTGCCAGCCGAATTCGTACTGCTGGCGGAAAGCGTTGGCTGCAACGGGGTTGTCGCGCATGGCCTGGAACCAGGGCATGGCCTGCAGGCCATTCAGAATGGTCTCCTTCAACTGCTGGAGATCAGGGGTGATGGCCCAATCCAGCATGACCCCTATCATGTTGGCGACGCCGACGATGACGCCAACGATGACGATCAGGAACAAACCGTGCACGAAAGGATTGGACTCTTCGGCGGCTTCGTGGTACGCCTCAGGTTCAAGGAACAGACCACGCCAAAGCAGCCGGAAGTCCTCGCGAAGTTTGTGGCTCATGATGACACACTCGCAAGACATGGAGAAGGAGATCGCTCGATTGGCGTCCAGGCGCCGGCTGCATGCCGGCGCAGGCATCGAGCAATCAAGGCGCAGAGATCCGGGTCTAGGTGGTATTCACCTCCTTTGGCGTCGCCATGAGACGGCGCGCCAGTTCCTCTTCCTCGGCTGCCGTGCCGATGCGTCCATCGATCACGGCAGCGCGCACCGCTTGTAGGATGTCGCGATACTCCGGTCCCGGCCGCAGGCCCAGCGCCCGCAGGTGGTCGCCGCCGAGATGGATGCGCTGTGGGCGCAAATGTACCTGGTAGTGATGGATGCGCTTGCTGATCACCCAATCATCCGCGCCGATGCGCGCCACCAAGAGGGCGGCATCACTGAAAGGCGCCAGCAGCGCGTCGAGCTGCGAGGCCAGCAGGTCGGGCACGGACAGGTCCGGCTCCAGGGCCACGAGACGGATGCCTTCCTCGATGAGCTCGTGGGTGGCGGAGGTGACGTGCAGCCGGCCCAGAAAATGGCGTTGAACGCCGGCAGGATGGCGCCGCAGCCACAGCGCGGCGTAGAGCCGATCGGTGCTGGCGGGCGGCGCCGGCAGCTCTGTCAGGGCCAGGCGCAGATTCTTGAACTTGGGCGCCAGGTCGTCGCTCCAGCGCAGGTCGGGGTGCAGAATGGCCAGCACGCCCAGCTCCTGGAGCCGGCGCAGGACGTTCTCGGGTTCACGCTCCAGGAAGAGCAAGTCAAACTCATGGCGAATGCGGCCGCCGCTGAGGCGGGCGAGCAGATCGACGCTCTCGGCGATCAGCTCGGCGCTGCGCGGCTCAATGCGAAAGCCAAACCGCTGCTCGAACCTGGCCGCGCGCAGGATGCGCGTGGGGTCTTCCACGAAGCTGAGGGAATGGAGCACGCGTATGACGCCTTCCTCGAGGTCGCGTTCCCCCCCGTAGAAATCCAGCAGCTCGCCCCAATGCGGGGGATCGAGGCGGACGGCAAGCGTATTGATGGTGAAGTCACGGCGATGCAGGTCGAGTTTGACATTGGAGCTCTCAACCACCGGCAGGGCCGTGGGTTCTTCGTAGAACTCGGTGCGGGCCGTGGCGAAGTCAAGGCTGGACGGGGTATCGTCGCTCAAGGGGAGACCGGCTGCAAAGGCGGCGTCATCCCGGATCCACTTCGCCGTGCCGAACCGCCGGTGGCTGCGCACACGGCCCCCGTAGAGTGCGGCCAGCTTGTGGGCGAGTGTCGAGGCATCCCCTTCGACCACGAGGTCGACGTCGAAGTTGGGGTAGCCCAGGAGCAGATCGCGCACAAAACCGCCGACGGTATAGAGCGGATTGTTGAGCTGCTGCGCTGCCTCTCCCACCTGGCGCAGCAGCAGCAGCAGGCCCTCCGGCAGGGTCGCCTGCATCTTGAGCGCCGCCGACATGGGCGCCAGCGCCGCCTCGGGGGCGGCCCAGAGCTTGAGCAGATCGGTGCGCGTGACGATGCCCACCATGACGCCGGTCCTGTCCACCACCGGCATCTGTCCCCAGCCCGACTCCATCATGCGCTTCTGCAGGGTCTGCACCGACTCGTCGATGCCGACGGTGAAGGTTCCCGCCCGCATCACCCGCCGCACGGGGACTTTGCCCATTTTGTGCTGCATCGCCCGATCCAGCTCCCGCCGGGTCATCAACCCTAATAGCTGATCATTCTCCACAACGGGAAAGCCTTCGTAGCCGAGGCGGCGCATGCGCTGCGAGGCTTCCATCACCGTCGTTTCCGGTTCTAGTGTGTTCACCCCCCAGGACATGATCTGGCGGACCGTGATGGGGGGATGGACCTTCTGGTGCAGGATGTCCAACAGGTGCGAGCGCACCGCCGCCAGGGGCTGCTGGCGTATCAGCGCCGCGGCGGCGCGGGCGTGCCCGCCACCGCCCAACACCTCGGCAATGGCGCCGACGTGAATCAGGCTTGTCGTCGACCTGGCCACCAACTGGATGCGATCGCGCAGGTCGACGATGAGGAAAAGCCCATCGGGGTCAAAGAAGTCGCGCAGCTTGTGAGCCAGCGTGCTGATCTCATCCACCTGTTCGTCGACGGCGGCGGTGGCGATGATGATCGTGTGGCCGGCGATATCGAAGGTCTCGGCCCGTTCCTGCAACTGTCTGAGCAGCCGCTGCTGCGCGGGGGTGAGGGGATGGTGCAGAAAATCGTTGACGACTTCAAGGTTGGCGCCGCGTTCCAGCAGCCAGGCAGCGCAACGGAGGTCGCGCGCCGTGGTGCTGGCATACACCATGCCGCCCGTGTCCTCGTAGATGCCCAGGATCAGGAGGGTGGCTTCGATGGGGGTCAGCGTGAGCCCGCGGGCGATGATCTGCTCCAGCAGCAGGGTGGTGGTGGCCCCGACGGACTCGCCCCAATAGTGGTGCTGGCTGGGCAGGTCGCGCTCACGCGGATGATGGTCGACGATGCGGACGAGCGTCCCCGGCGTCATGCCGCGAATGGCCTGGACCTGCTGCGTATCGACGAGCACCACCTGTTCGATAGGCGTGCGCGGCAGCTCGTCGGCGCGGCGGAACGGCAGGCTGCTGCGATAGAGCACAAGAAAATCGCGCACATTCCGGTTGAGGTTGTGGGGCAGCACAGGCACGGCGCCAGGAAACAGCTTGCTCGCCGCCAACTGACTGGCGGTCGCATCAAAGTCGGCGTGCTCGTGCGTCAGGATCACTTCCATAGTGGGCATGATACGGTGCAGGCGCCCTCGTCCCGCAACGTCTTCCTGCTTACGATTATAGCATGGCTTGCAAGGGGTGTGAACGCCCCACCGCGCAAGCCTCCTGAAGAAGGTGCAGCGCTAAGCCGGCCCCTTCTTGCCGGCGCGGAGCTTGTCGATCTGCTCTTTCGGGGTCATCTTGGCCACGCGCTCCCAGTGAGCGTTCTCTGCCGTCTTCTCAGCCGGCGTCAGCCCGCCCAGGCCGCCCACGACCGTGACCTGGGAGACGACCCGTTGTGTGTCCACGCTGCCGCATGCCGGACAGGGAGGCGCGGCGCCGGCGGCGGCAGCAAGGGTGCGCCAGAGGTGTGAAAACGCCGTGTCACAGGCCTGGCAGTGGTAGTCGTAGATAGGCATTTGAACGGTTCCCGAGCTGAGCACGGCAGGAGCGCCGCCGTCGCTCAGAGTATGCCAGAGTTCGCCGCCGTCTTCAAGGCCACCGGGGCAATGGAGGTGCGACGCACTTAGAAAGTGCGTCGCACCCCTCCATTTGCAGCGGACCAGCGCCTGCGAAAATGCAGGGAGGCGCTGCGTTCAAAACCCTGTTTCTGTTGCAAGGAGACTGCCGTGAGTCGTGTTGATGCTGCCACCACCAACGAAGCCCTTGGCATCCTGCAGGCAGCCGGGTTCCTGCCAAGTGGAGACACCGTAGCTGCCGAGGTGTGCGCACTGGCCCTGGAAACGCACTTGCTGCCCAGCGGGCACACGCTGATGCGTCAAGGCGACGCCGGTGATGCGATGTACATCGTCATCAGCGGCAGACTTCGTGCCTATGTGGAGCGTGACGGCGATGCCGAGGCGGTCGGCGAGATCGGGCGGGGCGAGATCGTGGGCGAAATGGCGCTGCTGACGGATGCACCTCGTTCGGCCACCGTGCGCGCCATACGCGACACCCGGGTGGTCAAGGTGCCGCGGGAGACCTTCGAACGGCTCGCCGTGGCCAGCCCCAGCGCGCTGATGCAGATGACGCGCACCCTGGTTGCCCGCCTGCAGCGGGTTCTCAGGGGGTCTTCTTCCACCCCGGCGGTCACCGCGATCGCCCTCGCACCGGCCCATCCCGGGGCGCCGGTGGCAGCTTTTGCCGAGCGGTTCTGCCAGGAGCTGGAGAAGGACGGTTCGACCCTTTGGCTGGACGGGGACCGGTTCGACGATCGAGTTGGCCAGACCGGTGCGGCCCAGATCACCGGGGAAGACAGCCAGAACGCGGAGCTCGTGAACTGGTTGAGTGGGATGGAGATGGCCCATGCGCACGTTGTCTATCAGGCCGACACAACCTGGTCAGCGTGGACTCAGCGCTGTCTGCGCCAGGCCGATCGCATCCTCTATGTCGCCGATGCGGCGGCCACACCCGGAGAAAACGCCATCGCCTCCGCCGCGGCCGCCGCAGGCATCCAGCCTCGCGCTGAGCTGGTGCTGCTGCAGCCGGCAGGCATTGAACGGCCCTCGGGGACTTTGGCCTGGCTGGAGCAGATCAAGGTGGGGATGCACCATCATGTCAGCCTGGCGGAGCCCCAGAGCTGGCGCCGTCTGCACCGGCGTCTGACCGGCCGTGCGGTGGGCCTTGTCTTGAGCGGAGGCGCCGCCCGCGGTTTTGCCCACATCGGCGTGATTCGGGCGCTGGAAGAAGCGAGCGTCGCCGTTGACCTGATCGGCGGCACCAGCATGGGCGCTCTCATGGCCGGCGTCTATGCCATGGACTGGGACTACCCCACCATGTACGCTCACAGCGAGGTGTTGGGGTCAGCCGACCGCATCTTTGATCGCACGCTGCCCCTCACCGCCATGATGGAGAGCGCCAAGGTCACACGCATCCTGCAATCCCTGTTTGGCGATGTCCACATCGAGGACCTGTGGCGGCCCTTCTTCTGCGTCTCGAGCGACCTCACCCACGCCGAACCCATCCTTCACCGCCAGGGTCTGCTCTGGGAGGCCGTGCGCTGCAGCCTGGCGATTCCCGGCATCTTTTCGCCCGTGCTCTACCAGGGCAACCTGGTCGTCGACGGGGGCTTGATGAACAACCTGCCGGTGGACGTGATGCGGCGCGAGTTTGAAGCCGGTGCGGTGATTGCGGTGAATGCCAGTCCGCGCAAGGCCAGGCTGCGCAGTTATAGCTTTGGCCCCAGTATCTCAGGCTGGAAGGTGCTGATGAGCCGGGCTAATCCCTTTGGCAAGCGCAAGGCAGTGCCATCGATTACCGGGCTTTTGCTGCGCTCGCTCGAAGTCAACAGCGCCTACCAGACAGAACACCGCCTATCGAAGATGGCCGACCTGTTTATCGAACCGGCGGTTGAAAGCTTCAATGGCCTGGACTGGTCCGCCTATCCCCAGATCATCGCCGCCGGCTATGAGGCGGCACAGGCGCAGTTGCCGGGCTGGCAGCAGTCACGTGATGCTGATTGGTAGACAGATCACTTTGATGCTCAAATAGGGTCTTGTGCGCGTCCGCTGCGTGGTGCTAGAATTCGCAGCGTTTTCGGCCTGCTTTTGATGGCCGTGTGCTTGTGCACAACTACACAAACCGACGGTGATTGTGTGGTGCGCACGATTGAATACAAGCTTACGTTTCAAGAGGAATGAAGATCACTTCTTCCTCTTAGCTTGCGTTTTTAAGTTGTAGCGATCTCATATATAACGCTTGGCGTTATTGCTTCTAGCCCGATGACCTACTCGTACGCTTTTTCACTCTAAGTCGCAAGAACTGTTCAGGAGCCACCTGCATGCGGCACGTAATCAACGTTACCATACTCATCATCGTAGCGACCGTGGGTCTTCTTTTTGTGCTCAACAGGGTGCACCTGATGCCGGTTGCTGCCAGCACCGCGGCTGGACCCGTAGACTGGCTGTTCGGTCTGCACATGGACATCATCACCTTCCTCTATGTGCTCATCAACGGCATCATGCTCTACTGCGTCTTCGCCTTCCGGCGCCGGCGGGGCGATGACAGCGAAGGCTCGTACTTCCACGGCAACACGAAGCTGGAGCTCGGCTGGATCATCGTTCCCACCATCGTCGTGATGATCTTTGCCGTGTTGGGTGCCAGTGTGCTGAGCCAGGTCTCGGCTGCCGACGCCAAGGAAATGAAGGTGATCGTGACGGGCAGGCAGTGGGCATGGACCTTTGAGTATCCCGACCTGGGCATCACCTCCACCGAGTTGAACCTGCCGGTCAACGAGCAGGCCCATTTCATCCTGCGGTCCGAGGATGTCATCCATTCCTTCTGGGTGCCGCAGTTCCGGCTTAAGCAGGACCTGGTGCCCGGCCAGGACAAGGAGCTGCGCATCACGCCTACGCTGCTGGGCAGCTACCAGTTGATGTGTGCCGAGCTCTGCGGCACCTCGCACGCCTACATGACGGCGCCGGTGAACGTGCTCTCGGCGGCTGATTTCGAGATCTGGCGGCAGAAGCGGCTGGGCATCTACAAGGAGCCCGAAGGCACGGGGACCGGTGGCGGCGCCGCCGCCGAAGACCCGGTGGCCGTGGGTAAGAAGGTCGCCAGCAGCGCCGGCTGTGTCGCCTGCCATTCCATCGACGGGAGCAAGATCGTCGGTCCCACCTGGAAGGGCCTTGCTGGTGAAAGCGTCACCCTGGCGGACGGCAGCACCGTCACCGCCGACGACGCCTACCTGGAAGAATCCATCGTCAACCCCGGCGCCAAGATGGTGCAGGGTTACCCGGATGTCATGCCCAAGAACTTCAAGGATGTGCTCACCGCCGATGAGATCAAGGGCATCATCGCCTACATCAAGACCTTGAAGTAGCCCCGACCCTCTATAGCACCCGTCACTCCTTCCTCCTTCATCCAGGAGAGCAATCTATGCGTTATGTTCGTGTTCTAATCGGCTTCCTCATCGGGGCCCTGGCCGGCGTGGTCGTGCTGACCGCGATGCGCGCCATTATCGGGATTCCGCCCGTCGATGCGAACCTGATGCCGCTGCTGGTGACGGGATTCATCACCGGTCTGATCGGCCTCATGTTCGCTATCGACAAGGACCTCGGCCTGCCCCGCGGCCTGGTCGGCATGGGACTCGGTTTCATCGTCGGCATCCTGGGCAACATGGCTATCCGCACCGCCCTTGGCATGACCCCGTGGGATCCGGCGGCGGCCTGGACGTCGGGAGCTGTCCTTGCCCCCTTGTTCTTCCTGCTCTTCCTCGGCGCCCTGTCCGACTGGCTCAAGTGGGTGGTCGGCATTCATACGCCCGAACAGACGGGCCCCCCTCCCGGCAAGCCCGGCTGGTTCCGCTACTTCGGCTTTGACCAGAACCACAAGGTGATCGGCGTCCAGTACACGATCACGGGCATCCTGGTCATGGGTTTCGCCGGTTCGCTGGCGATGATCTTCCGCACTGAGTTGCTGGCGCCGGGTATGCAGGTGGTCACACCCAACACGTTCAACACCCTCATCAGCATGCACGGCATCATCATGATCGCCTCGATCCTGCTGGGGGTGGGCGGCATGGCCAACTACCTGGTGCCCTTGATGCTCGGCGCCAACGACATGGCCTTTCCGCGCTTGAATGGCTTCGCCTACTGGATCACCGTCCCCAGCGCCCTCATGATCATCATGGCCATCTTCTTTGGCGGCTGGGATACGGGCTGGACGGGCTATGCGCCGCTGAGCGTGCGCGGCGCCCTGGGCACGAACTTCTTCATGCTCGGCATCTTCTTCTTCGGCTTCTCCTCGATCCTGGGGTCGCTGAACGTGATCGTGACGACGCTAAAGTTGCGGGCGCCGGGCATGTCCCTCTTCCGCATGCCCATCTTCGTCTGGGCCGTACTCTCCACCTCGCTGATCCAGCTCACGGCCACCCAGTTCATCGGCCTCTCCTTCCTGATGGTGGTCGTTGAGCGGCAGTTGGGCCTGGGCTTCTTCAACCCCGCCCAGGGCGGCAACGTGCTGCTCTACCAGAACCTCTTCTGGTTCTATTCGCACCCGGCGGTCTACGTCTTCATCCTGCCCGGCCTGGGCATCATCAGCGAGCTCCTGCCTGTCTTCTCCCGCAAGCCGCTGTTTGGCTACAAGTGGATCGCCCTGTCGAGCCTGGCTATCGCCCTGCTCGGCTTCCTGGTGTGGGCGCACCACATGTTCACCGCCGGCCTGCCCAACAGCATGCGGCTGGCCTTCATGTACACCACCATGCTGGTGGCTATTCCCACCGGCATCAAGTTCTTTAGCTGGATGGGCACGATGTGGCGCGGCAAGCTCTTCTTCCCCACACCGATGCTCTTCGTCCTGGCCTCGATCGCGGTCTTTCTTATCGGCGGTCTCACCGGCCCCCCGCTGGCGACGGTGCCCACCGACCTGCACATGCACGACACCTACTTCGTCGTCGGCCACTTCCACGCTACGATGTTCGGCGGGTTCGTCTTCCCCTTCTTTGCGGCGCTCTACTACTGGTTCCCGAAGATCACGGGCCGCATGTACAGCGAGCGTTTCGGCCGTGTCCACTTCGCCATGCAGACCGCCGGGTTCTACGTGATGTCGCTCACGATGGCCCGTATCGGTCTGTTGGGCATGCGCCGCCGCATCGCCGACTACGACCCCTCGTTGGGCGTCCAGGGCGGCAACATCATCATCACCCTGGCCGGTTTCACCATTTTCATCGGCATTCTGATCGGCGTCATCGGCTTGCTTCGCAGCGCCCGCCGGGGCGAGGTCGCCGTCCCCAACCCCTGGGGTTCGCGTTCGCCCGAATGGCAGATCCCTTCGCCGATCCCCGAGCACAGCTACGCGCAGCCTTTCGAAGTGATCGGTGAGCCCTATGACTACGGCCTGCCCGGCTCGGCCTACGTCAACATGACGCCCTCGCATTCAAGTCACGACGCTGCCCCGGCCCAGGGCGGTCTTGCCCCCGTCGCCACGCCCGCTGCCCAGTAACACAGGAGATAGCCATCTCATGGGAGAAATCAAGCCCAAAGCGCTCACCGAGAAACTGGCCTTCCGCCGCGGCTGGCTTGTTCTGCTCGTCTTGGCCCTGCTCACCATCGTCGAACTCTACATCGCCATCCAACTACAGTCGATCACGATTCTGTTTGTGATTCTTCTGATCAAGGCGGCGATCATCGCTCAGAATTTCATGCACATCTCTGAGGTTTTCGCCAGCGAGGAGACCGCACACTCATGACCGCCGAAGCCCACGCCCACGTCAGCACCATTTCCCCGGCCAAGCGGCTCGTCATGAACCGTCTGGGCCTGTGGCTGTTCATCCTCTCCGAAACCTTTCTCTTCGCCGGCATCCTGGCCTCGCGCTTCTACCTCTGGGGCGCGACGCGGCCGCACCTGGATCAGACCCTCGGCCTGATCGTCACCTCCGTGCTCCTGCTCAGCAGCTTTTTCATGAACCGGGCGGAGATGGCGATCCGCTTCGGCGATCGCGGGGAGTTCCTGCGCAGCATCCTGATCACGATCGTCCTGGGCACCGCCTTTTTGGTCGGCGTGGTCTTCGTCGAGTGGCCTTCGGCGCCGGTCCGGCCCTCGATGCCGGGTGAGTTTGGCATCTACGGCGGCGTCTTCTTCTTCATGACCGGGATGCATGCCTTCCACGTCCTTACCGGCATCATCTTCCTGCTCATCCTCGCCTACCGCGGTTACAAGCGGCACTTCACGCCCGAGCAGCACTTCGCCGTGGAAGCCGGCGCCATCTACTGGCATTTCGTCGATGTGGTGTGGATCTTCTTCTACCCGGCGCTGTACCTGATGGGTACCGCGGTGGGCCCGATGGCCCACTAAACGCTTCCGCATCTGCTGTCACAGGCGGGGTGGCTCGATAGGGCCACCCCGCTCTTTTTTGGCCCAAGTGGTAAACTTGAAACCATGATTGAGTTCTTGACGGCGATGTTCACCACCTGGGAGTGGCGGCTTCCGGTGCTGATCGTGCCGGCGTTGTTTGGCATCGTCTACCTGCGAGGATGGCTGACCATCTACAGGACGACGAGTGTCCGGCACGCCCGCCAGCAGTACAGCCAGGTGACGGCCGGCGGCCGCATCATGCAAAGCACTCAGCGCCGGCTGGCTTCACCCTGGCGGTTGGTCTCCTATTTCACCGGCCTGGCGCTGCTCATCCTCGCCCTGGCCTCGGGGCTGGACCTGTACGCTTCGCTGCTCTTTTTCGTCCACATGATCCAACACACCCTGTTGATCATGTTTGTGCCGCCGCTGCTCTGGCTGGGCAATCCCTATCCCTTCTTGATGTGGGGCTTGCCCCGGCGCCTGCGCCGGCCGGCCGGGCGGCTGATGGCGGGTTCATCACCTTTCCGCCTGACGCTCAGCCGCATCATCACGCCGGCCACGATCTGGATTTTTCTGGCGGCAACGGTCTGGGTCTGGCACGACGGGCGCCTGTACAGCCTGACGCTGCAGAACCGCTATGTCCATGACCTCGAACATCTGAACTTCTTCGCTGCAGGCATGCTGTTTGCATGGATCGTCACCGGGGCCACCCCCTGGCTGCACCATCCCATGCCCTACCTGAAGCGTGCAGGCTATACCCTATCGGCGGCGGTGCCCAACATGATTCTGGGTCTCGCCATCACCTTCTCGTCCGAACCGCTGTTCGTCTACTACACGACAGTGCCGCGCATCTGGGGCATCTCGGTCATGACGGACCAGATCTACGGTGGCGTCATCATGCTGGAAGAAGCCACTATGATGTACATGGTGCAGGCGCTGGTGCTGGTGGCCAAGCATTTCCAGGCCGAGGAGGCCAAAGCGCCGCTCCCCGCCGGCATGTGGGCGACCGAAGACGCCCTGCGCGCGCCGGGCTTCGAGACGCCGCCAGATCCTGTGGAACCGCATTCGCTGAACAAGGCGTGAGACCATGCGACGTCTGCTGATGGCGATCACCGTTTGCGTTCTAGTAGCCTTCCTCGCCGGCCTGCCGGTGCTCGCGCACGGTGGCGGCAAGCCCCAGCTCACCAATGAACCAGTGGGCGCATACCTGCTGTCGGCGTGGACCAGCCCCGACCCGGCCGTGGTCGGGAAAGTGCACGTCACGGCCGCCCTGGCCGACGCCAGCTCCGGCGCCGCCGTGACCGAACCGGCCATCCATGTCACCGCAGCCCAGGCCGGCGGCCCCGCGGTGGAGGCAGACGCCACCCACGCCAACGCCGCCGTTCCGATCTTCTACGAGGCTGACATGGAGCTGCCAGCGACCGGCGAGTGGCAGTTCAGCCTCGCTGTCGCTGGCCCTGCGGGCACGGGCACAGCCACCTTCATCCTGCCGGTGCGGCCGGCCGGCCCCAACTGGCTGCCCATCGGCCTGGTGGGCGTCGGCGTCGTTCTGGTCGCCGCCGTTGGCTGGCGGCTGCTGCGCTCCCGCAGGGATGCCGCCCATCCTGCCGGTTGAGATGCCCGTGCACCGCCATGCGGCTCCGCTGTTCCTTGGCACCCTCTGTGCACTGATTTGTCTTGCATGCGCCGGCTGCACCCCAGCGCCTGCGCCGGCGGCGTCCGTTTCGCAGGAGGCTTCGATGACCATCAGGCTGACCAGTTCCGCGTTTGCCGACGGCGCTGCCATCCCAGCGCGCCACACTTGCCAGGGCGAGGACCTTTCGCCGCCGCTGGCCTGGAGCCAGCCGCCGGTGGGCACGGTGAGCCTGGCCCTGGTCGTGGACGATCCAGATGCGCCGGCCGGCGACTGGGTCCATTGGGTGCTCTACAACCTGCCCGGGGATGCGACCACCCTACCGGAGGGCGTTGCCAAAACGCTCTCACCGGCCGGCGGGGCGCTGCAGGGTAAGAACGACTTCAACACGCTGGGGTACAATGGTCCTTGTCCCCCGCGTGGGACCCCTCACCGCTATTTCTTCAAGCTCTACGCTCTTGACAGGCGGCTCGATCTCGCCGCCGGCGCCACCAAGGCCAACCTGCTGCAGGCGATGCGCGGCCACATTCTCGACCAGGGCCAGCTCATGGGCGCCTACCAGCGCAAGTAGGATGGGCTGCGTGTGGCGTGCTCCGTGTCGCCGGCGGCGCAGGCTGGCGGACAGCGGCAATGAGGATTCCCGATGAACTGTCGCACCGGCTGCGGGGCCTGCTGCATCGCCCTTTCCATCTCCTCTCCGATTCCCGGCATGCCGGATGGCAAACCGGCAGGCAGGCACTGCGTCCACCTGACATCGGACTACCGCTGCGCCATCTACGGCCGGCCGGAGCGTCCTGCCGTCTGCAACAACCTGCGTCCGGCGCCGGACATCTGCGGCAGCGATCGCGACGAGGCCCTGGCGCTGCTGGCGTGGCTGGAATGGGCGACGCGCCCCGAACCGGCGGCCACCCAGTCTGGCCCGGTCCAGCCGCTCTAGCGGAGAACAAAGCCTTATGAACGATGCTCTGATGGCGCAAATGCGGGCATCGATGTGGAAGGAACCGTCGTGGAGCGCACCCGCACCCAGATCTTGCTCGCTGCCCGCGTCTTCAATCCGGCGGGCAAGCTCGTTGCCATTGCCCAGGCCACCTGCACTTTGATGACCCTCTGATCCGCACCTCTCTGCCTCACTCTTGTTCGGGAGTCCAACCATGGCCCTCAGTCCTTTTGCCGGCAAGCCTGCCCCTCGTGAACTGCTCGTTAACGTACCCCGCCTGATTGCGGCCTACTATACCCAACACCCCGATCCCAGCCAACCGGCGCAGCAGGTGGCCTTCGGCACCTCCGGCCATCGCGGCACCTCTACCGCCGCCGGCTTCAACGAAGACCACATTCTCGCTATCAGCCAGGCGCTCTGCGAGTACCGCGCCCAGGAGGGCACCCAGGGTCCGCTGTTTATCGGCATGGACACCCATGCCCTGTCCGAGGCGGCGCTGATATCGGCCATCGAGGTCTTTGCCGCCAACGGCGTCCAGGTGCGCTACCAGGCCGGGATGGGCTACACCCCGACCCCCGTCGTTTCGCATGCCATCCTCACCTACAACCGCGGGCGAACGAGCGGTCTGGCCGATGGCGTCGTCATTACCCCCTCCCACAACCCCCCCAGTGACGGCGGCTTCAAGTACAATCCGCCCAGCGGTGGTCCCGCCGACACCGGCACCACCAAGATCATCCAGGAGCGGGCCAACGCCATCCTGCAGAACGGCCTGCGCGAAGTGGCGCGTATGCCTATCAGCCGGGCGCTGCAGGCGGAAGGGGTGCAACCCCACGATTATGTCACGCCCTATGTGGACGACCTGGAGAACGTTATCGACATGCCAGCCCTGCGGGCTGCGGGCCTGAAGATCGGCGTCGACCCGATGGGGGGGGCAAGCCTGGCTTTCTGGGAGCCCATTGCCGGGCGCTACGGTCTCAACATCGAGGTGGTCAACCGCTATGTCGACCCCACCTTCGGCTTCATGACCGTCGACAGGGACGGCAAGATCCGCATGGACTGTTCGTCGCCTTGGGCGATGGCCGGCCTGATCGATATGAAGGATCGTTTCGACATCGCCTTCGGCAATGACCCCGACGCTGACCGGCACGGCATCGTCACGCCCAGTTCTGGTCTCCTGAACCCGAACCACTACCTGGCCGTCGCCATCTTCTACCTGTACCAGAACCGGCCCGGCTGGCGGGCGGACGCCGCCGTGGGCAAGACCCTGGTGTCCAGCTCGATGATCGACCGCGTGGCCGCGTACCTGGGCCGGCGGCTGGCCGAGGTGCCCGTGGGTTTCAAGTGGTTCGTGGATGGGCTGGTGGACGGTTCCTTCGGCTTCGGCGGCGAGGAAAGCGCCGGGGCGTCCTTCCTGCGCCGCGATGGCAGCGTCTGGACCACGGACAAGGACGGCATCATCCTGGACCTGCTGGCCGCCGAGATCACGGCCGTCACGGGACGCGACCCCGGCTTGCACTATCGTGACCTCGAAGATCGCTTCGGCAGCCCGGTCTACGAGCGCATGGACGCCCCCGCCAACCGCGAACAGAAAGCGGTGCTGTCCAACCTGTCGCCAGAGATGGTAACGGCGACGACCATGGCCGGTGAACCCATCGTGGCCAAGTTGACGCGGGCGCCCGGCAACAACGCCCCCATCGGCGGGCTCAAGGTGGTGACGGAGAACGGTTGGTTTGCCGCCCGTCCCTCCGGCACCGAGGACGTCTACAAGATCTACGCCGAGAGCTTCAAAGGCGCCGACCATCTGCGCCAGGTTCAGGCGGAGGCGCAGGCGATCGTCAGCGCTGCCTTCCAGGCCGCGGGTGTATGAAAAGGACAGACCCTAAAGGTCTTCAAGACCTTTAGGGTCTGTTGTCGAAGAGGGCGGGTCAGGATGGCGCTGGTTGCGCTCTGACCCGGGTTGGAGTTACTTCGGCAGGTAGGTGACCGTCAGCTCCGCCGGATGGCCCTGATAGGTCTCCAGGCTGTCCATGATCACACGGCCCCAGGGACCGCCGGCCGAGACTGCCAGGCTGCCCATGCTGTCTGCTGCCTGGGCGCCGGCAGCGTCCCACGCCGCCACCTGCGAGGCCACGTCGAAGGCCATCTCAGGATCGGCATCGGGCACCGCCACGGCAGAGCCGGGGTTGTAGGTCAGCGGCGCGCTGGCGTAGGTGACCGTCATCGGGTCGAAAGCGTTGACGTTGGACGCCACCAGGCTCTTGCCGAACTGGCCCGACTGGCCGCTGACGTGCACGCCCAGCGTGGCCGCCGTGATCTCCTGTCCGGCCGGCAGCAGGCTGCGGTCGAAGCTCAGGAGGACGTTGTCCAAACCGGTGGTGCGGCCGATCAGGGCGGCGTAGCTGTTGTAGTTGACCGCCGTATCGCCGCCGTTGACCCAGGTGTCGTACTTCAACGGCAGGCTGACGGTCTTGGCCACGCGCACGTCGCCGGCGGTGACGGTGCGGTAAGCCTGCAGGTACGTGTCGTCATTCCACATGTCGTACGCAGTGGCGGTGGCAGCCAGCACGGTGCCAGCAGCCCCATCGCCCACGTTGACCTTGAAGCCGAAGTCGCCCTTCTCCCCCGTGGGCACATAGTAGAGCCAGACGAAGCCGGTGACCTGGCCAGCGTCCGGCGCCGCCAGGGCCGCCACGTTGGCGCCCGACCGCACCGCCGCGGCGGCAGCGCCCATATCGCTGACAGGCACCAGGCCGCCGCTAGCGCTGCCGTCCACATAGGTCGTGCCGGCAGGCAGCGGGATCATGAAGAACCAGTTGCCGGCGCCGCCGATGTTGGTGGCGGAGAAGTCGAAGCCGACCTCATCGCCGACCATCGCCGTGGACGCCGAAACGCTGCCACTGGCGTCGACATCGTACAGAGCATTCCAGAACTTCACCGTGCCCTGGTCGTTCGCCTGCTGCTCGACCTGCACATGGACGCCGTACTGGACGTTGTCATCGCCAGGGTTGCCGGAGCCCAGGACGGTCGTGCCGAGATCGACGCCGTAGAGCTGGTAGAAGGGGCTGCCGTTGATGCGCGTGATCCTGGTGGTGTAGTTGCCCTTGGCAGGCACCACGGCGCTGGCATCCGTGTCATTGGAATAGACGCGTGAACCGCTGCCGGGGTAGAAGTAACCAGGCTGGTAGCCCATGCTATCGTGGAACGCCGGCACGCCGGGATCGCCTGCCCAAGTCTTGGTCTCGAGAGGCGGCCAGACATAGATGCCCTGGGCATAGTCAACACCCAGGCGCGAGGTCCATGTGTTCGTTGTGTTGAACCCGAAGGAGCCATCGCCCGGCAGCACGCGACCGTTAAGGTTCGGTCCTACGTAGCCACCCGACACGTTGGGGAACTTGGTATCGAACCGCTTGGGCATGAAGTGCGACTCAACCGTCAGCAAGCCATGCTTGGCCCCAAAGCTGGGCCCCGCCGTCAGATTGCTGCCCAGTTCATAGTCGAAGGGCTGCTCGGTATCGCGCAGCATGACGACGAGACCGGGGTTGAAGGCCATGTGGTCGATCACCCACTCATCGCTGTCGCTGTACACTGTCTGGTAAGGGTCATTCAGGGCCGTATCGAAGAGGCCGTTGACATCGCGCCACTCCGCCAGGTAGTACTTCTCGAAGGTCTGCGAGAAGGGAACCACCTCCCAACCTTCGTTCGTCCAGTCGCTGAAGTCCGTCTCCAGGTCGTTCTTGTACAGGTTGACGCTGCCGGCGTCCAGCGACAGGTTGTCCACAAACCAACCCTGCTTGTTCACGCCTGCATCGGTAATGTACCGGAAGCGCAGGCCAATGGTCTTGCCGGCGAAGGCCGAGAGATCGAAGCGCAACCTCGTGGCCTTGCTGGAGGCGCCCGTCAGACCCCAACCGAGGTTCTGTGCATTGGGATTCGCATCCGTGAACACGCCATCCATGTCTTCCTGGCTGGTCCACGTGGCGCCGCCGTCGGTCGAGACCTCGAGGTAGCCGTAGTCGTAGTCCTGTTCGATGTCCCAGTAGGAGTCGAAGCTCCAGATGATCTGGCCCGTGGCGGCGGTGAGGTCGAAGTTGCGGTAGACCCGGTTATCGACCATATCCCCGGCGCCGGACCACCAGCCCTTGCCCTGGCCGGCCAGATTTCCTTTCTCCTTCGTCACCGCCGGCAGCTTGACGATCAGGCCGTCTTCGGTGCCCGCAGGGTGCTGCCGCGGGCGACCCAGGGTCAATTCCAGCGCCGGATCGTTGTAGTTGACCACCTTGGGGGTGCGCCAGCCCAGCATATAATCCTGCCACAGGCAGTGACCGGAGGGCTTGGTTCCCGCCATGGCGCCGCCGTAGACACCGCCGGTGTGCGGCGAGCACCACCATTCGGCGGAGTCGGTGTAGCCGTCGGTGGTGTAGATGTCGGGCAGACCCCACTGATGCTCATACTCTTCCACCAGCACGCCCAGGTCAAGGGTTTCCGGATCAACATTGTAGCCCTTGAGGAAGTAGTCGTCGCTGGGGTCGTTGGGCGTGTTCTGCCCTGCTACCTGGAAGCCATCGCCAGGGAAGGCCGAGCTGTGGCTCCAAAGGCAGTTGTCGCAGTTGGACGAAGCCTGGTCGGCGCCGGCATGGATGAAGACGGTGACGTCCACGATGTGGTCGCCGTCGGCATCATACTTGCTCCAATCCGTCGTGGCGCCAACGGTGTCCTTCAGTGCCTGCGCCGCATCGCGTGCGAAGGTGCCCGCCTTGGCGTCATGGGCGCCCGCCACGCAGTTGCCATCGGCGTCCTCGCCGTACTCCTGGAGGCCGTAGTACTCGTGCGAGTGGTTCACCTTGATGGAATCCGGCAGGATGCCACCGCCCATGCGGGCAGTGCCATGCGACATCTCCAACAGGAAGTTCTGCAGGGTCAGGCCCTTGAGGTCGATGGGACCAAGGACGGGATGGTTGTAGGTGCCGTAGCCGGGGGCGTCAGGACCTTCGCCAAAAATGACGCTCTGGTAGTGGTCGGCGAAGTCAGGCAGCCAGAAGGTGCCGTTGTCCATCGGGCCTGGCGGTGGCACTTCGCCGTACATGGTCGGCGTGAAGGTGTCGGTGACGCTCACGCACCCCGGCGCCGTATCGCTGGGAACGGAGTGGGTGATGACGTCGGTGCCCTCGAACTCGACCTTAATGTAGAGCGGGTTCTTCTGCGGCGTGGGCAACTGCTCTTCGGCTGCCTTTGCGTCGCCGCTGAGGAGCGCCTTTTCCCGCGCCATGAGCTTGCGGTAGGCGACCGGATCCGGTCCGGTGTAGTACTGCTTCTGGAACTTCTGATACCACGAGGCCACGGCTGCGTTGACCTCATCCTCGCTGGCGTTGAGCGGCAGCGAGCCATCCTTGACCAGCCAGTCCTGCACCGTGCGCGCCGGCGGCATGCGCATGCTCACCAGGGCCTTCGGATTGACGCTGGCTTCTTTCACCTGCCAGAGCTTGACGGCGCTGCCGCCGTCGTCTACGCGGGCCAAAGCACTGCCCGCGCCCACGAGCAGGACCACCGCAACCACTGCCAGGGCGGCCCCCATGATGGGTAGTACACCAAAACGCTTCATGAAAGACTCCTCCTCAGGAGCATCCTGCTTGGAATGGAAAACGCGAAGTAGAAAACCCGCACTTCCTTGTGTGGTCCGGTAAGCACCTCCTTTCCAGGTAAGGGACGGCAATCACGGCGCCTTTGTCGGGGTGGGCATGCCACCCAAGTCCATAAATCGGGTACGCCCAGGTTTGGCCAGAGCTTCGACTGGGTGAAGGGTATTGTACTCGCAGTCAAATCGATGGCAAAAGAGACAACCTACGGGAGGCGCCAGTAGCTCCCGGAGGTTTGGCCGCAAACGCGACGAGGCCGGGGCGTCAGCGCCCCGGCCTCGTGCGGTTAGAGGTGGCGGGGTGCAGCGAGATGCACCCCAGCCGAGAGCCTACTCGACGATCTTGTACGTGATCTTCAGGGTGGCTGGATGACCCTGGAACGACTCCAGGCTGTCCATGATCACGCGACCCCAGGGGCCTGCCGCCGAAACAGCAAGGTTGCCCATGCTGTCGGCCGCCTGCGCGCCGCCCGCTGCATCAGCAGCGCCAGCGTCCCATGCTGTCACCTGCGAGGCGACATCAAAGGCCACCTCGCCATTTGCATTGGGCACCACCACGGCCGTGCCGGGGTTGTAGAGCAACGGCGCCGTCGCATAGGTGACCTTGGCCGGGTCGAAGGCATTGACGTTGGCCGCGACCAGGCTCTTGCCAAACTGGCCCGACTGGCCGGTGACGTTGACTGCCAGCTCAGCGCTGACGATCTGCTGGCCCGCGGGCAGCAGGCTGCGGTCGAAGGACAGGAGCACGTTGTCCAGGCCGGTGGTGCGGCCGATCAGGGCGGCGAATGAGTTGTAGTTCATCGCCGGATCGCCGCCGTTGACCCAGGTGTCGGCCACGAGCGGCAGCTCGACGCTGCGCATGCCGTCGTCGACGATGGCCAGGTCCGTGCTGTTCACGCCCTGGAAGTAGCTGCTGCCGTCGAAGAGGGCCACGCCGGTATGGACGGTGCCGGAGTAGCTGACCACCTTGCCGGTGTAGCCGAACTCCACCTCGTCGCCGGTGGCGACGTCGCCGCTCCAAGCCACGGCCACGACCTTGTCGCCCGCCGCCGCGGCGTTGGCGCCCAAGGCCGCCGCCAGGTCGGCGCCACGGCTGGCTGCCAACTGAGCCAGGGCGGGGCCAGTCAGCGGCACGGCGCCGCCGCTGGCGCTGACGAACTCGAGGTCGCTGTCCACCGGCATCACGAACCAGCCGTTGACGGCGCCGCCGATGTTCGAGCCCATGAACTCCACGTTCACGGTATCGCCGTGCATGAGCGGGTTGGCGCTGGGGGTCTGGGTGACGGCGCCCTCAAACTGGTTCAGGGCGTTCCAGACCTTGATCTTGCCCCAACTGCCGTCGGCGGCCTGGTCGACCACCTGGACGTGAACACCATACTGCAGGTGCTCATCGCCGGGGTTGCCGGTGCCGCCCTTCCAGTCCCAGAACCCGTACCAGGACGACTCCTCGGGCATCCACTGCAGGAAGCCAGTGCCTTCCTCGTAGCCGGGGGCCTTGACGCTGTAGACGCCCTTGGCCGGCACCACGACGCTGGCGTCGCGTTCCTTTGCAGTCCAGTACATGCGCGGGCCGCGCGGGTCATTGCTGGCGCGGATGCTGGTGTACTCCAGGCCGGGGTAGTAGCTCATGCTGTCATGGAAAGCGCTGACCGCAGGCTGGGCCGGATAGGTGTAGTCGGGGTTGCCCCAGCGGCTCGGGTTGTTGGGCGGCTGGGTTACCTTGAAGGAGGGCAGCTCCTGGAGGCCGAAGGCGGCGTCACGCATGCCGTAGCAGCGGTAGGCGGTGTTGCTGCGGGCATTGTGGGCATTCACTGAAGTGGTGTCGCGCAGCGGCTGCGGGTGGGAGTCGATGACCAGCGCCTTGCCCTTGGGCCCGAAGCTGGGCACGTCCGAAAGGTAGTCGTAGATCTCGTTGGCGGTGTACTTGTGGTCGTTGATGTACCAGCCAAGCAGACCCCAGCTCTCAACATCGCAGCGGCCAATGGCCAGGTTGTGGTCGATGCCGGCGTCGTTGCGCCACTCCCACAGGTAGTACTGGGGATACGTGAAGACACCATCGGAGATGCTCCAGTGGTCGACACCAGACGCGACCACCCAGGACCCTTGCCCGCTCTCGACGTCATCGGAGAAGACGGCGGCCCCGTCCTTGGTCACCTGGATGTCGTCGACCCACCAGCCATTTCCCAGGGTCGCCCAGTCCGTGGCGTAGCGGAAGCCCAGCCAGATCTCCTTGCCGGCGTAGGCGCTGAGATCGTAGCTCTCCTGGCGCCAATCATCGATCGTGCCGGTGAGGCCGGGCAGGTTGGCGACCACGTAGTCGATGGCGCCAGGGTCATGCTCATCGGTCGTGTGGTCGTTGGCCAGGCTGGTCCAGGTGGCGCCCTGGTCAGTCGAGACCTGGACAAAGCCGAAGTCCCAATTGGGCTCGATATCGAACTTGTTCCAGAAGGTGAGCTGGGCGGCGGTGGCGCCGGTCAGGTCCACGGGCCGATAGACCAGGTTATCCATCAGGTTCTGGCGGCCGCCCCACCACATGTGCGTGGGACTGTGGGCGGTCTCGATCTGTTCCCGCGAGTCCGGCAGCTTGACCAGGATGGCGTCGTTCATTCCGGCCGGCACGTCCGCCGCCTGGCCCAGGGTGACCACCTGCGCCGGGTCGTCGTAGTTCATGACCACAGGGTTGAGCCAGCCCCAACCCAGCTTGTGCCAGGGATCCATGCCCACGGAACCGGAGTCCCAGGGAAGGCCGTGACCGCGGTCATCAGACATGTTGCTCCAGATGCCGGCCGAGGTCTCACCGTAGCCATAGGAGTAGAGATCATCGGCGCCCAGGCGGTGGCCGTATTCATGGGTGAAGGTGGCAACGCCGGTGGTCTCGCCCTGTACGATGTAGGCGCCGGTGCGAATGTCATCCGCCGTGCCGCACTGGCCGTCGGGACCCGCGGAGGCGCAGTAATTGACGCTCGAGCTGTGCGGCCAGATGGCCATCTCATCGGCGCCCGTGTTGGCCTCGTCAACGCCAGCCGCCACCAGCATGATGGTGTCGATCACGCCGTTGTGGTCGGCGTCGTACTTGGACCAGTCAAAGTCCGGCATGTTGGCGTTGATCCAGTCCACGGCATCCATGACAGCAGCCTTGGGGGTGCCGTAGTCGACGCGGAGCTGCCGCTGGCGGTCAGGATTGAAGTTGTAGTAGCCGTCAGCGCCGCCGGCATTCTGGACGTTCTGCGACAGCGCGCCGGGGCACATGTCGGCGCCGTACCACGCCATCGAATGCGGCAGCGGAATCCAGCCGACCACATCACCGCTGACCGTAAATTTGCCGGCCGAGAGCTTCTCGTAGTACTTGCGGAGCGACTCATCGATCGAAACGTTGACCGGCTCACCGTTAGCAGCGTTATAGCTGAAGGCAACGCCATCACCGAACACAAGGTTCTCGAAATGCTGGCGGCTGGTGTCCGGCGAATAGAGCCCAAAGGAGAGGTTCTCATCCCCGCCTTTGTAGGCGGCATCGGCGGTGGGGGGCACCGCAACATTGCCGTGCAGGGTCGGCGTGTAGGTAAAGGTCTTGGTCTGGGTGATGATGTTGGAGCAGTCACCAAAATCCTCGAAGTCAACCTCTTCGGCCTTGCCGTAGGGGTCCCATTGGTCGCCGGGATTCCAGGTGACCACATCAGTGCCGGCGAAGTCCAGGAGCAGCACCAGGGCCTTGCCTTCGCCTGTCAGTGTCAAATCCTGCTGTGCGGCGGCATTACCTGACAACACCGCCCCTTCCACCTGGCGGCGCTGCTGATACATCTGCTGGTCCGGTTGATCCAGGGGAGCGAACTTCTTTGGCTGGACGCCGCTCTTGCGCTGCACGATCTCGCCGTCGCCGCCCGGCCCCTCGGCAAGGACGGCCGGCCCGACCATAGCCAGCAGCATGGCGATGACCACAAGCATGGAAAGAATCTTGAATCGTCTGTACATGGGGTTTCTCCTCGATATGAGCATGAAACAGCAGAAGACGTTGACAATGCGTGCCCACTGGCCGTGTTGGCGACCGCGGCAGCGCACCTCGATGGACTGTACTGTGTTAGTTCAGAGGCATCTCCTTGATCATGGGAACAAGAGCTGTTGGCCCAGGGCCATGGACTGTGCACACGCTATTCCGGCTCGATATGTGCCGCCTGAGCTTCCCTTCCACATCGGCACAGGCGGGTTGGCGTCCGGATTGCGACAACATCGTTGCAGGACAAGGTTGGTGATTGAGATCCGGTGGAGTGGAGATGTCAACCCTCGGTGCGGGGCCAGTCGTCAACACCGAGAGATCAATCTTACATAGGCCAGGTAGTCTAGTCTCAAAGCCAGGCATTGTCAACCATCATGTAACGAAGATCACAGGGCGCGGCCTGGCAGCGCCCTCCGGTCCTGCCCGAAGACGCGACAAGGCCGGGGCATGGTCACCCCGGCCTTGTCATCCCTCAGGGAATGGGGGCGCAGCACGCTTCGCCCCTACTGCGCCTCTACTGCGGTCGATACATGACGGTAAGCGTGGCCGGATGCCCCTGGAAGGTCTCCAGGCTGTCCAGGATCACACGTCCGCCAGGACCTGCGGCCAAGATGGCCAGGTTCCCCTTGCCATCAGCCGCCTGTGCAGCGCCTGCGTCCCATGCCGCCACCTGCGACGTGACATCGAAGGTCACGGGGCCGGCGGCGTTGGGCACCGCCACCGCGGCGCCGGGGTTGTAAACCAGGGGCGCCGTGGCATAGGTGACCGTGGCCGGGGTGAAGGCATTGACGTTGGCGGCGACGAGCGTCTTGCCGAACTGGCCCGATTGGCCGCTGAAGTTGGCGCCCAGTTCAGCGCCCACGATCTCCGCCCCGGCCGGCAGCGCGCTGCGGTCGAAGGTGAGCAGGATGTTGTCCAGGCCCGTCGTGCGGCCGATGAGGGCGGCAAAGGTGTTGTAGTTCACCGCCGGGTCACCGCCGTTGACCCAGGTATCCGCCATCAGCGGCAAGGTCACGGTGATGGGCGTGGCCGGGGCAATCGTGATCTGCGTCTGGCCCAGCACCGTGGTGCCCAGCTCATTGGTCGCCTGCACCCGCACCGTGTAGGTGCCGGCCTTGGTGTAGGTGTGCCCGCCAAAGCGGCTGCCGGTCGGCTGCGTGTAGTCCGAGCCATCGCCGAAGTCCCAGCGGTAGCTGACCCCACCACCGCCGAAGCTGGAGGTGACGGTCGCCGTAAAGACGCTGACGGCGTTCAGACCGCTGACCTGGGCGTCGATGGCGACGGTGGCGCTGTCATTCGCCCACTTCAGAGCGGAGCCCAGCAGGTCCTCGCGGGTGTTAAAGCCCGTGTTGTCGTTGACGCCTTCCAGGCCGAAGGAGAAGTACAGCGACCGTCCGGCCATGGTGGTGCCGGGGCGCTCCAGGGTCGGCTGGTCGCGATTGGTCACCGCCACATAGCCATCCTGGACGTTGTTGCCACCCTGGGCGTACTTCAAGAGCGGCCAGGAGGTGTGGGCCAGGTACTCGGCGTCCTGGGCGAAGCCGCGTGCGATCTCGTCCACGTAGCCCTGGTTACCGGCGCCGTCGCCGCGGGCGCTGATGTCGAAGCTCATGTTGGTGTACGGCTGGCCCGGCACACCCGTGATCAACTGGGCCGTGTCAGTGTAGACCGCTTCACCGTTGACGCTGTCCTGCAGCCAGGTGGCGCCCAACAGCCGGTTGTAGAACTGCGTGTAGGAGTTGGGATCGGTCACGGCGCCGCCGGTGGCGCTCGCCAGGTCCTGGCCGAAGGCGATCACATGGCCGCCGCCGTTGAAGTACTCGTTCAGGCGATCGAGGTCCGACTGGGTAAGCGGGTTGCCCCGGTAGTTGTCGCCGGTCTCGAAGACGATGTTGGGATAGCGCGACAGCACTGTGGCATCCGGGATCGAATTGGCGCCGCTGGCATGAGCGTCGGCGTCCCACACCTCGTAGCTGCGACCCAGCGCTTCCAGCGTGCGGGTGTAGTAGCCGGAGTAGTCATCGCCGCGGCCGCTGCTGCTGCCGTCGTTGTCGATCAGCAGCACGTCAGCGCCCGGCGTCGCATAGCCCACGCGCATCCAGGCGGGCAGATGGGCATCGTGGCTGCTGCCGTCGAGCACGACAAAGCCCTGGTTATCGCCGTAGCCCAGCGACTGCGCCGTGTCCCAGGTCACCGTCACGGTCTTGGTCTCGCCCGGCGCCAGGGTCAGGCTGGCCGGCGTCACCGTCATGCCGGCAATGGGCGCCAACTTGTCGAAGCCGGCGCCGGTGTAGACCGTGCTCAGGGCGTAGGTCTCGGCGGCGTTGGCCACGCTGGTGACCTGGAGGGTCTTGGTGGCGACGGTGCCGCTCACCACCTGGCCGAAGCTGAGGCTGGGCGGGTTGAGAATGACGCCCGGATCGGCGGCGTTGGTCAGGTCAAGGCGTCCGGCGCCCATGTCCAGGGGCTGCGCCGGCGTCTCGTCGTAGTTGTAGATGTCCAGGTACTTGGAGGTGCTCATCAACGCCGACTTGATCCAGGCGTTGCCCCAATTCGGATGAATCTGGCGCAGCAGCACGGCGGCGCCAGCCACATGAGGCGACGCCATGCTGGTGCCGGAAGCCTGCCCGTATCCCAGGTTCTTGGCCTCGCCGGGTTCGTCGCCGTAACCCTGCGCCAGGATGTTGACGCCGGGCGCGGCGATGTCGGGCTTGAGGGTGTTGTTGACGCTGGGACCGCGGCTGCTGAAGTTGATGATGCGGTCGGGCGTGTTTCCGGCCTGGTAGGCGGTGGTGTCGATGTTGAAAGAACCGGCGTTATTGGCGGTATACCAGTCGACGACGTTCTTGCCGTTGGCATTGCCGATGAAGATAGCGCCGATCGTGACCTGGTCGCCCACAGCGCCGGGGGCCATGTTGATCAAGCCGTCGCCGCCCGCAGCGCTGTTGTAGATGACGGCGAAGCTGGCGCCTGCCTTCTCGGCGTTCAGCACCTTCACGCCGAACTCACAGGAACCGCGAATGATCACCGCCGCTTTGCCGGTGAAGGCGCCGTCAGGGAAGGCGGCGCAGCCGTTGGCGTTGGCGGGGTTGACGACCGCCGCCGGCAGGTAGTCAAAGGGTCCGATGATCGTGCCCGCGGGCAGGGCGGCGCCGAACTCGGCTGCGGCATACGAGAGGCCCTTGAGGTTGTCGGGCGCCGGGGCCGGGGCCGTCACGTTGAATCGCCCGGAAGCAAACGTCCCGGCCGTGGTGCTGGCGGCCACGTTGATGTACTCATCGGAGGGGTGATCGCCCGTACCCAGGCCCGGTCCGGAGTTGCCCGCCGACATGCTGACAAAGACCCCGGCCTTCCAGGTGTTGACAAGGGCATGGTCGATGGGGTCGTAGTCGCTGTTGGAGGGAACAGGGCCGTTGCCCCACGAGTTGTTCAGCACATTGGCGCCGTCCTTGACCACGTCCTCGAGCGCCGCCAGGCCCTCCGCCTCGAAGAAGCTGCCCAGACCGTTCTTGCTGGCGTAGAACACGCGGTAGCTCATGACATAGGCCCGGGGCGCCACGCCGCTGATCGTTTCGGTGACGCCGCGGTAGTTGGCAACGACCTCGTTGCCAGCGGCAGTCGAGGAGGTGTGCACGCCGTGCGGGGTGCCGTTCACGCCCGGCCAAGTGTTCTCGTCACCCGGCGCCGGGGGATCCCACGGGCGGAAATAGGCGCGGCTGACGATGATCTTGCCGTTGTTGTTCTTTGGGTCGCCCTTTGGGTAGCCGGCGGGATAGGTGTAGCCGGTGCCGTCGAACATCGGGGCGGCGTGATGAGCGCCGCCGTCCACGGAGGCGAACTTGACGCCGGCGCCAGCGTTGCTCTTACCGCCGATAGCGGCATTGTTCCAGGCGGCAGCGGCATTGATCAGCGGCAGGCTGGCGTAAAGGTCGGGCTCGATGGCGCGATCGCGCGAGACCCGCTTGACGCCGGGCAGCCGGCTCAGGCGGTGCGCCAAAGCCGCCACATCGGCTTTCTGGCCCGCATCGACGACCACTGCATTCAACACAACCTGGTAGGTTTCGGACCGGCTCTGTCCGGACTCGTTCAGGAACGTGGCCACCTGGGCGCTGGGAATGGCCGCCTGCATGGCAGCCACGAAGCTCTGCTGTTCGGCCTGGAGTTGCTGGACGTACTGCTGGGCCGTGGGTGCAGCGACGTCAAGCTTGCCGTCAGCCGAACTGGCCGAGACAAGCGCACCGGAGGACCAGGCCTCGGCCAGCGAAGGCGACTGAAGCTCGACGATCAGCCGGTGCGAATAGGCCGGGCTTGTGGCAAGCGGGGTGTCGGCCCCGATCTCCCGGGCGCTGGAGATGCCTGGCAGCGCCAGAACGCTGAACACCAGCATCACAATCATCAGAATCGAGAAGCGACTTCTCATGGAAGACCTCCATAGACTCATGTGGTACAACCGATTGAACGATAGAAGCTGTACGTACGTGTGGTGTGTAAGAACGAGATCAGATGGGCTGTTCGCGACAAACACCTCCTTGAACAACACTTGCAGATCCCTGCAAGCCTCTGCCGGCCCAACGGGCGTCAACACAGGCAATGCCAGCGCATTCGGGCAACGAATGATCGGCAACAGCGCCAAAAATGCCTGCGGCTTGACAGCCACGCAACCGGACGATATTGCATTGAGTACGGTCAACGCCGACTCGCTGACCGCGCATCACCAACAGGATTGCAAGTCTACCCGGTCCTGCGCCTTCGCGCAAAACCGCCCCATGCCGCCCCTGGTTTCCCGGCCTACCTCAACCGCAAAGCAGGCGCCCGCAGAGAGGACACGCGATGAGGGCATCACCGTGGGCCTGCTGGCGCACAGCGGTGGGGATGGCGCCGCCGCAACCGCCGCAGTTGCCGCCCTGCAGGTGTGCCACGGCCACGCCGGACCGCTTCTGGCGCAGTCCTTCGTAGCGCTGCAGCAGGGCCGTGTCGAGCTGGGCCGCGGCCGTGTCACGCTGTGCCTTGGTCTGGCGGGCGCGTCCCACCAGGGCCTGGCGCTCGCTTTGCAGGCCTGCCTGCGTCTGCTGCCAGGCGGCGTCTGCTGCCTCCAGGCTTGCCTCGGCCTGCGCCAGCTTTCCCTGCCAGCGCTCGCCCTCCACCATCGCCTCCAGCACCTCATCCTCAAGCCCGCGCAGGTGCCTCTTCAACGACTCTACGTTCTTCTGCAGCGCTACCTGCTCGCGCGGGTCCTTGCCCTTGCCCTTGTAGAGCTGGTCTTCCTGGGCCTTGATGCGCGCCTGCTGGTCGCTGACGGCTGTTTCCCGCAGCTTGCGCTCTCGCTGCCAGTGCTCCCACTGCACCTGGGCCTGGCTGCGCGTCTCCCGCGCCTGGCGCAGCGACTCCGGCTCCTGGAGGGCGGCCTGGATCTCGGCGTAACGGTGCCGTTCGGCATCCAACTGGCTGTCGATGGCCTGCAGGGCGGCCAACTGGTCGATAGGGCGCATGAGGGTAGCCGGTGGCAGGGAGCAGGTAGCCGGTGGCAGGTCGCAGGGAGTGGGGAACGAATTGTGATTCTAGCACAAGACCCCGACCTGGGCTGAATTCCTGCCTTGTGAGCGCCAGAGCACTTCGGCAGATTTCCACCTGCGGGCGCCCAGGTCATTCAGCGGCCTCGTTCTCGCAGCCTCGCTGTGTAGGATGCGCCTGCTTGCAGGCGGTGCGTCACACATGCATATAATGAGCATCGTATGGACAGAAGACGCGCACGGAGGCTACACTGGACAAACCCTGGCTGAAGCACTACGAACCCGGAGTCCCGGAGACGATCGTCTACCCGAACACGTCCATCTGGGGACTGCTGCGGACCTCATTTGAAGAGTTTCCCGACCACAAGGCGCTGACGATGACGTTGCGCTATTTGCCGCTGGGTCTCAGGATCGGCGTCAGTCTGACCTATCGCCAGTTGCAGGACAAGGTCGATCGTTTGGCCAACGCCTTTGCGGGCATGGGCATCCAGAAAGGCGACCGCATTGCCCTGCAGGTGCCGAACTCACCGGGGGGCGTCATCACCTTCCTGGCCGCGATCAAGATGGGCGCTGTCATCGTCAATACCAATCCCATCTATACACCGCGCGAGATGCGCCACCAACTGCGGGACTCCGGCGCCACGACCATCGTGATCTGGAATGAGCTCTATCCCAAGCTGAAGGAGATCCAGGCGGAAACGGCGGTCAGGAACGTGGTTATCTACCACCTGCACGATCTTGTCCCTCAGCCCTTTGCGACCCTGGTGAAGCGGTCGCGGAAGAAGGAGGGAGACTGGGTGGATATCCCCGAGGAAGTGGGTGTGGACCATTTCACCAGCCTGCTGGCCCACTACCCGCCCAACCCGCCCGAAGTCCATGTCAGCCCCCATGACGTGGCCCTGTTCCAGTACACGGGCGGCACCACCGGCGTCCCCAAGGCCGCCATGCTCAGCCACCACAACCTGGTCGCCAACATCCTGCAGTGCATCTCCTGGTTCACCAGGGTAACGCCTGGTCGCGAGAAGATCGTCGCCGCGATTCCCTTCTTCCACGTCTACGGGATGACCACGGCCATGCTATTCCCGTTGAAGTTGGGCGCTGAGTGTTTCATCTTCCCCAATCCCCGCGACGTGAGCTCCGTGATGGCCCAAATCGAACGCGAGGGCTGCACCATCTTTCCCGGTGTGCCGGCGATGTACATCGCCATCAACAATCACCCTGATGTTGGCAAGTACAACCTGCATTCGATCACCGGCTGCCTTTCCGGTGCGGCGCCGCTGCCGGTGGAGGTGCAGACACGCTTTGAACAGATCACAGGGGGTCAACTGCGTGAGGGCTATGGTCTGACCGAAGCTGCACCGGTGACGCATGGCAATCCCATCTATGGTCTGTCCAAGGCCGGTTCCATCGGCTTTCCCCTCCCTGACGTCGAGGCCCGCATCGTCTCTCTCGCCCCCGCTGCTGATGGAACCTTTCCGGTGTTGGGCGTGGGCGAAGTGGGCGAGCTGGTTCTGCGCGGGCCGCAGGTGATGATCGGCTACTGGAACCAACCCGAAGAAACGAAGCAAGTCAAGGACGCCGATGGCTGGCTCTACACCGGCGACATCGCCAGGATGGATGAAGACGGCTACTTCTACATCGTCGACCGCAAGAAGGACATCATCATCGCCTCTGGGTTCAATATCGTCCCGCGCGAGGTGGAAGAGGTGCTGTACGAGCACCCCAAGGTGCAGGAGGCGGTGGTGGCGGGCATCCCCGACGCCCGGCGCGGTGAAACGGTGAAGGCCTATGTAGTCCTCAAACCTGGCGAGACGGCGACGGCTGAAGAGCTCATTGCTTTCTGCCGCGAGCGCCTGGCCCCGTACAAGGCGCCCAGCCGGGTCGAGTTCCGTTCTGAGTTGCCCAAGTCGCTGGTGGGCAAGTTCCTGCGCCGCGTCCTGGTGGAAGAGGAACTGGCCAAAAGCCAAAGCAGCGACTGAAGTTGCCACTTTGTGCTTGCAGGAGCCATCATCTCAAGATCAGCGGCATGAACAGCGGCGGGACCGCCGGCGCCGTGGCGGATGCCGTCGGAGTGGGCGTCGCGGTCCTTGTGGGTCCCGGCGTGGCGGTCCTCGTCGGGGTAGGTGTCGGCGTGGGGGTTGGCGTGCCGCAGGCCGGGTCGATGGTCAGCGGCAGCTCGCGATAGGCGTTCTGGGTTTCGCTGCAGGTGTCGACCACGATGATTTGGACGCGATAGTCCTGGGTGGCGGCGTCCGCCGGCAGAGGCAGATCAAAGCTGAAGGGGTCATCCTGGTTGCTATGGATGGTCTTGACTTGCGTCCGGCCCACCAGGTTGATGTCGTTGGCATCCAGAATGTTGACCTCGGTGCGGACCTCCTGGCTGGCCATGCTGCTGTCCACCTCCACCTGCAGGGGGACGCTGCTTCCGGGCGGGTAGCAGGCCGGATTCTTGGCAATGGTCGCCGAGCGGATGGAAGCGGCGCCCTGCCCTCCCTCCAGGGCCAATTCGCCCCAATCCACCGAGGTGCACCAGCGCCCCTGTGGATTCGTGGGCTGGAGCGGATCGGGACAATTCAGGGTGTTGATTAGCACCTGCACCAGGTTGTCGCCCGTCTTCACCAGACTGGGCGTCAGGTTGAGGGATGTTGTACTCCACTGCTTGTCGGCGCCGGTGAGCTTGCCGACGTTGGTGCTGTTGAAAAGGACGGTATCGACTTCGGCGCAGGTCGGGTCTTGCTCGTCGACATCGTAGACGCGCAGGTTCAACTGAGCTTTGTCGATCATACCCGGCGGATTGTTCGCGATAACGCGGAACTCGATGGGTACCTTGGGATCGTCGCGGTAGTAGCAGAGCTGGTTGTAGGGAGCCGAGTACATATCGTTGTCGGCCTGGTGCGTCAGAGCATTGTTTTCGTTATCGTCGGTGGTCAAGTAGCTGCTCTTGCTGGCGCCTGGACAGGTAGAAGCTGGCGTCGGTGTCGCCGTCGGCGTGGGGGTCGGGCCGGTATAGATGCGCAGCGCCACGTCATCCAGGTAGGTACCCTCCATTTGGAGGCTGGCATCGCTAACAAACCGGAACATGATCCACACGGACGGCTTGCCAACCAGGCTGCCCAAGGGTGACACGTCTCTCAGGTCAAGCTCTCCCGGCATCCATCCCTGCACATTCCCAGGTTGACTGGTCCAGTCGCCGGTATAGGCCACGCCATAGAAGTTCCGGCCATCGATCGAGACCAGCACGCCCAAGTCGTCGCTCTTGTAGTCACTGGTGTATTCGAGGCGAGTCCAATGATAGTAGTCCAGCCTGGCGTCCGTTGCCGAGGAGAGATTATAGGGCCCACTGACCATCCGGGTATCTCTGTTAGCCGAATAGGGTCCCGGAGGATTGATCTTGGCGCTGCCACCGCCCACGGCATAGGCGCTGTAGCTGCCGCCGTATTTGCGATAGGTGACTTTGCCCCAGGTCGGGTTGTCGACGAGCTGCCACTTGGTACCCGGGAACGTTCCCTCGAAATCCTCGGTCATCAGGTTGCTCCAACCCACCACTGCCCGCGGCTGCTGCACGGGGGCAGCGTGAGCCAATTGTCGCGCCTGCTCAGCATCGAGCTGTACCCGTGCCGGGACGACACGAGGGCCGTCGCCTCCGGCCGCCGAGCCTGCCGCAGGCGCAAAGAGAACGGCGCTCACCGCCAGCGCCAACACCACTGCCGCCAGAAGACCAGCAATGACCCAGGCTCTCACGTTGTCCTCCTGCACCCGATGAACCTCGGATGCACCGCCAACGGCGCCGCTGCCGCTATGCCGGCCGGCAGGGGGCGACCTCAGAATGGATGCTACGGTACCTGAATTCTACGCGTTCTAGGGACGCCCGTCAATAGGTGCCGCAAAACGCCTGCTAAAGAACCCAGCCGGTGCCGGCCAGCACGACCAGGATCACCAGGCTGACGATGGCTCCGATCAGCCAACCCACCACCACATCGCCAAGGAAATGAATCCCCAGGGCCACCCGCGCCCAGATGCACGCCAACGACAGGAACCAGAATAACGGCGCCAACGGTGGGAATACCCAGGCGCCCATCACCGGCAGGGTGCCCATGCGCGTGGCGTGACCGCTGGGAAAAGCATGGCGGTCGTAGCTCTTGCTGTAGAAGCCGTCGATCTCCGAGGGCCGCGGCCGTTTGAGGGTGAACTTGATGGCATACGTCACGACCGCCGCCACAAGCGAGGCGAGCAGCCAGACGAGCACCCGCCACCGGCCCGGCGCCGGCAGCAGCACAATGCCCGCCGCCCACAGCACCAGCCACAGCGGCCCATCTCCGAAATGGGCCGCCACCGTTGCCACTCGTTTCCCCAGCGGGCGGTCATCCACCCGCAGACGCTGGCTCCAGCGCTGGTCCCAGGCGTCAAGCCTCGTCAGCCAACCCATCACGCCTGCGTCCCCAACACCCGGCGCGCCATTTCCAGTTGGTGCGGTTTGTCCACATCCATGCCCAGGTCGGCATAGGGAGAGTCGATGGTGCGGGCGCGGCACGCCAGCAGGCGGGAGCCGACCGCCTCGGCCTCGGCGATGGTCAACCGCCGCAGGATGAATTTGATCACGGTGCCGAAACCTGCCAGGCGCATTTGCTGGAAGGCGCTCTTGCGCCGGGCAATCAGCTCACGAACCAATTCCTCGTTGTTGCGGGCGACCGACGCCCGCACCAGGAAAAGGTCGCCGCCGCAGAACTGCCCTTCCCGCATCGAAACGTAGGAACGGGCGGCGCCAGGAAACTGCCCTTCCATGATTTCCTTGCGCACGATCGAGTAGACGAAGTCAACGTTCATTGCCTCGGCCGCGCCGACGTACCAGTCGACGCTTTCCGGTTTCAGCACGGGAATGTCACTTGAGCAGACGAGCAGACAGTCAAGACCTGGCTCAACTTCCTGGAGCGCCTGCATGCCGGCCAGGGCATTGTCGAACTGGCGCGCCTGGTTGGGGACGAACATGACATTGGGGCCAAGATCGATCCCATCTTCCGGACCCATGCCGACAACGGCGATGCGACCCACCCGGCTGCTGCGCTGCAAGGCCGAGACCACCCACTGCACCATAGGACGGCCATTGATCTCCAGCAGGGCCTTGCGCCGCCCACCCATCGCCACTGCCAATGGGTCGGGCTGATCGGTCGAAAAACCTGCCAATACGACTGCGGGATAGGTTTGCATGGCGGTCCCAAAGAGGTGAGGCAGAGCGCCGTGCCCTGCCGGTGGATGGAAGATCACGGTGATTATAGCGAATTGCGCCGTCTTCGCACCAATGCCGCTTTCATCTTCGCTTCGTCCTTGGGAGCGCCGAGCCCCAGCTTGGCGTAGGAACGCCCAACCCCATCTCCAGCCCGGCCCCGACCCTTTTTAGAGCCAGAGCCGGATCAGGCAAACGCTTTGACACGGTTTCATCGTCTTTCCTATAATACGCCAGCAGCGACAACGCAAGGGGACAAGGTGCAGGCGATAGACACCGCCGCATCAGGTGTTTGGCAACCGAAGTTCCACCCGCCAGTTGCTTTCTTTCCTTCTTCCAGCCTCATGTCCGTTTCGGTCATTGACGAGATCAAAGAACGGCTCGACATCGTCGACGTCATCAGCAGCTACATCCCGCTGCAGAAGGCCGGCCGCAACTTCAGGGCCGTCTGCCCCTTCCACCACGAGAAGACGCCCTCCTTCTACGTCTTTCCCGACCGCGGCTCCTGGCACTGCTTTGGCGCCTGCGGAACCGGCGGCGATGTCATCACGTTTGTCCAGAAGAAGGAGAACCTTGACTTCCGCGAGGCCTTGGAAGTGCTCGCGCGCCGTGCGGGCGTCGACCTGGAGCGCGAACGCAACCCGCAGGTCGCCAGTCTGCTCAATACGCTGCGGGAGATCAACGAGCTGGCGGCGAGCTTCTACCAACACCAGCTTCTGAACACACCGGAAGGGGCGGTAGCCCGCGCCTACGTCGAACGCCGCCAATTCACCCCTGAGACCACGGCCACGTTTCGCCTGGGCTACGCTCCCAACCACTGGGACAGCATGGTCAACTACCTGCGCAGCCGCAACATCACGCCCGACCAGATGGAGACGGCGGGATTGGTCGTGCGGCGCGATGACGGCGGCGTCTACGATCGCTTTCGCCATCGTCTTGTCATTCCCATCCGTGACAGCCAGGGACGCGTGATCGGCTTCGGCGGGCGCATCCTGGAGGCCGGCGAACCCAAGTACCTCAATACCTCCCAAACGCCTCTTTTCGACAAGAGCAGCGTCATCTTCGCCCTTGACCAGGCCAAGCGCGCGATTTCCTCCGGCGATCAGACCGTCATTGTCGAAGGTTATATGGATGTGATCAGCGCCCACCAGGCAGGCTTCAAGAACGTCGTGGCGGCCATGGGCACGGCCGTCACGGCCCATCATCTGCAGCGCCTCAGTCGCTATACCCGCAACTTCGTGTTTGCCCTCGATGCCGATGCGGCCGGCATGAGCGCCACGCTGCGCAGCATCCAAACGGCGCGGGAAGCGCTTGCCAACAGCTCGGTTCCCGTTCCCCAGGCCAGCGGCAACGTGCGTTACGAAACGCGGCTGGCGGCCGTAGTCAAGATCGCCTTCATGCCCGCCGGTCAGGACCCCGATGATGTCCTCCGCCGCGATCCGGCGGAATGGAAACGGCTGATCGCCGAGGCAGTGCCGCTGCTCGATTTTTACTTTGCCCAGGCGGCGGAGAGCGTTGATCTGAAGACTGCGCACGGCAAGGCTCAGTTGGTGCGACAGTTGGTGCCCACGATCAGCGAGATCGACGATGTGGTGGAGCGCCGGCACTATGTGGGCCGCCTGGCAAGCCTGGCTGGCGTGACCGAACGTGAGATCGATTTCGAGCTTGAGTCTTTTGCCCGCCAACGTTCCCGGCGACAAGTCCAGGCGCGCGGCGCCACCGCCCCTTCGTCCTCACCCCCGCCCCCGGACGCGTTCCCTCCTCAGTTCGACGATCCCTATGATGAAGCCCCGCCCCCGGCGGCCTTGGAGGGCACGAGCGCCGTAAGAGCCGGCGCAGCCGCCCCGTCTGAACCTGCAGACAAGCTCGAAGGACATGTCCTCGCCCATCTCCTTGCTCGCTCCGACCTGCTCACCTGGGCCGATCGCGACCTGGCCGAACACCATCTCGACCCCCTCTGTACCGATGATTTCGAAGAGGCCGCGAACCGGGCGATCTTTGACGCCCAACAGGAATTCTTGTACAGTAGCGTGGGCTATGCCCCCGGTGGCATGGCCGAACATCTTGACGCTGTCCTTCAGGCGCGTGTGGCAGAGTTGCAGTCCATTATTGTCCAGTTTGAGGATTTGCGCGACGAACAACGACGGAAAGACCTTGTTGACAGCATTTTGCGGCTCCGACGCCAGCGCCTCCGCAAATCATGTCGCGACCTGGAACTGCTTCTCCGCAGCAGCGATCCAGCCGATCCGGAACAGGGTGAACTGGGAAGACAGCTTGTTCACTCCACCCAGCAGCAGAAGCTGGTTGAGCGGGCCATCCATGCACGCTCTCACACCGGCCGCTGGATCAAAGATCAGCAGCGCATCACCTGGTAAAGCCTACACTCTGGCCCCTGCCAACACATGAGTTCTTCCCGCTCCGCCAGGAACTTAAGCGAATACGACGACTTCGCCTTCTACGACAGCGACGAAGAACGCGAGAACGACGAGTACGATGAGGAAGAAGAAGAGGAAGAACTGGAGGACGAGGACGATGAACTCGCCGATGTCCCCTTGCTCGAACTCGAAGGCGAAGACGACTCTGATCTGCTTCCCCTCCTCGAACGGGACCGCGACCTTGAAGCGGCAGTCGAAGCCGAAGCTTCACTGCCTGTCGAGCGCATCGTCGATGATGTCAGCATCAACGATCCGGTGCGGCAGTACCTGCGTGAAATCGGCCAGCACCCCCTGCTGACTGGCGAGCAAGAAGTCGCTATTGCCAAGCGTATCCGCGCCGGGCAGGATGCTGAGGCCAGGCTGCGTGAAGCCGATGACCTGCCGCCAGAAGAGGTCGAGGAGCTGCAGGCGCTGGTAGCGACCGGTCGCGAGGCGCAGCAGGAGCTGAGTCGCAGCAATCTGCGCCTGGTGGTGAGCGTTGCCAAGCGCTACATCGGTCGAGGCATGAATTTCCTGGACCTGATCCAGGAAGGCAACCTGGGGTTGATGCGCGCGGTCGAGAAATTCGACTATGAGCTGGGGTTCAAGTTCAGTACGTACGCCACCTGGTGGATTCGCCAATCCATCAGCCGCGCCATTGCCGATCAGGCCCGCACCATCCGCATCCCCGTCCACATGGTGGAGAACATTAACCGCCTCTTGCGCGTCCAGCGGCGGCTGACGCAGGAGCTGGGGCGCGAGCCGACCGCGGAAGAAATGGCGCTCGAGATGGACTTCGTTGAGCCAGAGGAGGAACGGCTGGCCATCAAGAAGGCGATTGCTGAGAACCGGCCCCTCGATGCCATGCAGAAGCGTTCGCTAAAACGGGCTGCCGCCAAGGTGCGCCGCATCACGCGTGTGTCTCAGGAGCCCATGTCGTTGGAAATGCCGGTGGGCAATGAGGACAGCAGCTCGCTCGGGGACTTTATCGAGGACGACAGCTTGCCGGCGCCGGCGGATGCCGCCTCGCACCAGCTCCTTAAGGAGCAAATGCAGGAGATCCTCGAACAGCTCAGCGATCGCGAACGCAAGGTGCTGGAGATGCGGTTTGGCCTAAACGATGGCACAAGCCACACCCTGGAAGAGGTGGGCCAGGAGTTTGGGGTCACGCGCGAGCGCATTCGCCAGATCGAGGCAAAGGCCCTGCGGAAGCTGCGGCACCCCATCCGCAGCCGCAAGCTGCGTGATTACCTGGCCTAGAAAGCAAGCCCCAGGCCGCGCAGCTCAGGCGCCGCCGCGGCGGCATCCGTGAAGGTGACGGCCTTCATGCCCAGCGCCTGCGCCACATCGGTGTTGCGCACTTTGTCATCGACAAAGACGCATGCTGCCGGACGGACGCCAAGACGCCGGCATGTCAGCTCGTAGATGCCGGGATCGGGTTTGCGCATGCCTTCCAGGGCGCTGATCACCGTGACATCGAAGAGCCCCGCCAGGCGGGGGTCTTGCAGGCTCTGGGGCAGCAGGATCGTAGCGTTGGAAAGCAGGGCGATGCGGTAGCGGCTGCGCAGCCGCCAGGCCAGGTGCACGGCTCCTTCATCCAGGCGCTCGCCGCAGAAGCTGTCGCGGTAGCCGGCGAAATCGGCCGGCAGGCGAGGCGCGAGCGCCGCGCCTGCTTCCTGCCAAAACTGCTCCAGGGCGCAGCGTCCGGTCGAAACGGCTTCCCAGGCAGCGCCGCTGTAGAGGCGCTCGTAGAGCGTGCCTGCGGGCCAGCCCAAGAGGGCATCGAACTCGGCCAGCCGCCGGCGCGCATAGAAATCGGTGAGCAGAACGCCGCCGAAATCGAAGATGACAGCTTCAATCATGGGGTTGGCCGTTCCGCCGGACTTCGAGCGGCTTGATCAGGATCGGAATCCGTTTGCCCACCGCCCGAAAGCCAAAGCCCTGGTACAACCGTTGGGAAACCCGGTTCTGCGCCTGCGTGTTCAGCGAGATGCGACGCGCCTTGAGCGCCGCCGCAAAATCCAGCGCGTCGGCGAGAAGGTAGCGACCGAAGCCCATCCCCTGATAGATGGGGTCTACGGCCAGACGCACGATGTGGGCGCTTTCGCCCACCACGTCCGTGCAGGCGTAGCCGATGAGCAGGCCCTGGTACACAAGCACGACAAGCCGGCTGCTCGTCAGGAGAAGCTGGATCAACTCGGTTTCTGAGAACTGCCAGGGCCAGGGAAAGATCCTTTGGTCCAAGGCGGCCAACTGGCCGATCTCATTCGGCGCCACCGGCCGCAGCGTTGCGACGACCGTACGGTGCTCAGGCGTGAGAGGCTGGACGGGAGCGCCCCGTTCGAAGGTGAGAATGTGGTCGGGGGTCGCAAAACCCCGCTGCTGCAGTGGACCCACGGCCCAGTCTTCAACGCCCACATGCATGAGGTGACGAACCCCACTCTGCGCCAGCACTGCTTCCAGCGATCCCAGGAGTGAATCAACGCCGGCATCGAGGCGCCAGCCATCCACCAGGCCCAGGCCACGGAGCTGGGCCAGACCCGGCTGGCGCACGGTGGCGCATACGAATCCCCACAAATGCCGCTGCGGATCGGTGGCCATCCCTGCGACCAAACAGTAGTCATGCGCCACCATACGCACAAGATCCTCATAGCCCATGCGCATAAAGGCATGGCCAGCAACCCGCTGCATCTCCTGGATCGACTCGAGATCAAGGGACTGAGCGGGCCGCACTTCAACGGGAAGGGGCGTCATGTCAGAGTGGGTGAGGGGATGTATGCCGCCAGGCCAATCGCCAATCCGGTCTGGCACGCACAAAAAAAGCCGCCTTGAGGGCGGCTTGGTTAGGATCATTGGCCTTTTGGGCCAGGTTCTCAAGGCTCCGGCGCTAGGACTCGAACCTAGAACACTCCGGTTAACAGCCGGATGCTCTGCCTATTGAGCTACGCCGGAATAACAACAGCCTCTCCGTGTCGCAGTCCTGACCAACCGGCCTCTGGTCGGTTTGCGTCGGAACCTGACTATCTCGGATCGACATCTGGCGGGCATTGTATGCGCGCCGCGCGAGGCTGTCAAATCTCGCCGCTTTTCGGGTGCAAACCGCCGTCTCCACGGCGGAGGCATGTTGGGAAGGTTCAACGGCGGCGCGGACGGCGCCTTCAGGCTGGCCGGCGGCGTCCAAACAGAGTCAGGGCGGCGAGCACGAGCAGGAGCACCACCAGACCGATCTCCACCGCACGCAGGCCCATTCTGGGGGTCACAGGTGAGGCCGCGGGCGGTGCCGCAGGTGCAGGCGCCGCGGCGGAAGCAGCCTGGGGCTCGGCCCGGACGACGGCCGGGGCCGCTGTGCTTTGCGCAGGCGCTGCGGCGATCTTGGCCGCCTCTGGTTTAGAGGCCGGCGTCTGCGCCCGGACGACGACCGCAGGCGTCGGCTGTGCAACCGGCGTAGCAAGGGGCGTCGCTGTCGGCAAGACCTGCACCAGCGGAACCGGCGTAGGCGCAGGCTGCTCCAGGGGTGTCACCTCCGCTGCCGGGGTGTCGGTGGGCGCTGGCGCCGCTTCCTCGATGGCGGCAGCGCTGGCTGGCGCCAGGTCGGCGGCGGGCGCGGCAGCCGGCGCCTCTGCCGCAGCCAAGGCAGGAGTCTCGGCCACGTCCGGCTCCTGCTCCCGGATTTCCGCGGTGATAGGCACTGTGGCCGACATCATCAGGGTGGTCGATGTCGTCGCGGCTTCGGTCAGCGCGGCCCGTTCGGTTTCGGTGAAGGCAGCCGCAGCCGCCGCGGCCAGGGCCGGCGCTGGCTCAGGCGCGGCAGCGGCGGCAAGAGCTGGCGCCGGCTCTACCATTTCCGGTGTCGCCTCCGTGACTGCCGCCTTGGCGGCGGGGGCAGCGGCCGGGGCGCTAGTCGGGGCAGGCTGCGCCGGCGCTTCCGTTGCGGCCGCGGGCGCCTGTTCGCCTGACAGGGCGGGTGAGGGCTCTGCCGCACCGCCTGCCGGCGCGCCTGCCTTCGCCGCGGGCGCAGGGGGTGCTTGCGCTGCCGCGACTGCGGCCGGCGCTTCCTCAGGCATCTGGGTTGGCAGCGCCACGGCGGTGATTTCCGGCTGCGGCGCCGACGCAGGCGATGGCGCTTGCGTGGGTTGGGGTTGGGCGCGGGCGGCCACAGCCGCCACCGTCGCGGTCTCCCGCGATCTGGCGGGAGAGGCCGGTGCAGCCTGCCCCTCGGTCGAAAAGACCGGCGGCGCGCTTGCTGCCGGCGCAAACTGGGTGCGCCATACGTCGACGCCCACCACCAGCAGGAGGGCGACGGCGACGGCAGCGGTCGCCACCGGCAGCGCGCGTGACAGACCGGCCAGCAGCCGGGCCCACAGACCCGGTCGCTCGACGCCTGCCACACGACCACCGGCGGCCAGCACCTGTGCCTCCGACAGCACAAAGCTGCGGGGCACGGCAAGGCGCGGCGTCTGGCGCAGCAAAAGCACCGTTTGCCGCAGCAGCATATAGCGCTCCCGCACGGCCGGGTCCTCGGCCAGCGCTTTCTCGACACGCTGGCGCTCAGCCGGCGTCACCTGTCCGTCCAGGTAGGCGGACAGGAGATCGTCGCTGAGTGCAGGGTGGCCGGAGCCAGGAGAAGTGAATGTCGTCATGAGTGAAATCGCAAAGGGGGTCAGTTAGGTCCTGCACCCATCAGACGATAGCGGTGGGGCAAAAGTTCCTGGCGCTGCTGCAGCAGGTCCCGCAGCTTGGCGCGTGCCCGGCTAAGGCGGGACTTGACCGTTCCCAATGAGGTGCCCATCGCGTCGGCGATCTCCTCGTAAGACAGGCCCTCCACGTCGGAGAGAATGACGACCAGACGCTGTTCCTCAGGAAGTTGGTTGATCGCCCACTGCAGCATATGACTCAGCTCAAGGCGTTCGGCGGCCTCGTCCGGCCGCTCCCCCGGCTCGACCAGGCGCCAGGTGTGCTCGGGCTCGGTCAGCAGATCGTCCAGGTTGTGCGTTGGCCGCCGTTGTACGGAGCGAAGCTGGTCATAGCACGTATTGGTGACAATGCGCAGCAGCCATGCTTTGAAAGATTCCCCGCGCAGACTTTCCAGGGCCTTATAGGCCTTGATAAAAGAGTCCTGCGTGGCGTCAGCGGCAGCGTCAGCGTCGCCCAGAACACGATAGGCGACGTTGTAGGCGAGGCCCTGGTATTGCAGAACCAACTGGTTGAAGGCCGCCACCTCGCCATTGCGGGCGGCAGCGATCAACCGCGTCTCATCAATCACGCCCCGACCCCACTCTTTGCTTTGGCCTGATGACCCGGCGACTCCAGGGCGCCTGAGGACCTCGCGGGCATTTCATGTGCAAACGTAAAGTCATAGAGACAACCAGGCCGGAAAGCGATCTGGTGTGATGCGGGTCAGAATCAAGGTGCCGGTACGCGGCCAAGCCCAAAATCGCCAGGCAATTTGACGGGGCCATGCGGCTCGGCTATACTCTGCGTCTGGCGCCGAAGTGGCGGAATAGGCAGACGCGACGGTCTCAAACACCGTTGGAGATAGCTCCATGTGGGTTCAAGTCCCACCTTCGGCACTCATAGACAGCCATGTGCGCAACCAGAGCCGCCCAGAAAGCGTTTCAGCGACAATCGCAGGTTGCGTCCCGATTATAGCTGACGGGCACTGCAAGAGGGAAACTCAGCGGCAGTAGGCAAAGCCGCCAAGGAGTTCCCTCTTTTTTTGTGCAATGACCTGTGGTCAGCACTGACAGCCAAAGCGACTTGAGTTCCTCCTATGACACCTAAACGAGACTATACCTGGCTCATTGCCATCGTCGGCCTGATTGCCGGCCTGTTGATCGGCCTTTGGGCGGGCGCACGGTGGGCGCCAAGCCTGGTCGGCGTGAGCTACAACAACCTCAGCCCGCAGCAGCAGGACGATTACGCCACCCTCGTGGCGCTTGGGTACAGCCAGACGAAGGACCTTGAGCAGGCCAAAGCGCAGCTTCAGGCCCTCAAGGCGCCCAACCTGGGCCAGCTTGTGTCGGGCGTGGCAGAGCGCCGCATCAGCAGCAATGGCCGCCCCGAGGAGATCACGGCCCTTGCCCAACTGGCCATCGCCCTGGGCGTCCTCAGCCCCGCCCTGGAGCAGCACTTGCCCACACCTACACCCCTCCCGACGCCAACTGCCATTGCCCTGGCGCCGAGTCCCGTGCCGGTCACCGTGGCGCCCACTGCTCCTCCTTCAGCCGGCACGCCCACACCTGCGCCGGCGTCCGACACGCCCACGCCTGCCACCACGCCCACGCCGGAGCCACCCACGGCGACGCCGGAACCTGCACCGGCTATGATCGCCGTTGGCGATGTCAATGTGCGCAGCGGCCCCGGGCTTGACTACGAAGTCGTCGCGACACTGTCGGCAGGCGACAAAGCGCCTATCACCGGCATCGATAAGAGTGGCCAATGGTGGCAGGTGAAGCTGACGGATGGCGCTGAGGCCTGGGTACTGGGGCAGCTCGTCTCGACAGAAGGTCCCGTCGAGGGATCCCCGATCATCGAGGACATCCCCCTGCCACCGGCGACGCCCACCCGGCCCCTGCCTGCCAATACGCCGGTGCGGCCAACACCGGCGCCCACGCAGGCGCCGGCGGCGGGATGGACGGTGGATGTGCGTCTGCGGCCGGTGGGCCAGGACGCCCAGCACTGCCACGGCGGTGAGCACAACATCTTTGTCACCGTCGTGGATGCCAATGGCAGCCCCATCAATGGCCAACGGGTGCGTGAGGTCTATACAGGCCAAGTCCAGGTGACCGGCGACCAGGGCAAGGGCGATGGTCGTGTCGAATACGACATCTATCGCGGGGGAGGCGGTGTTGTCGAGCTTGTGGACGGCGCCAACAACGCCATCAGCCCGCAAAGTCGGGGCATGAGCGCGGACTGGCCGGATTTCGATCTGATGCTTGCCGCCGGGTACTGCAACTGCAAACCGCATCCCGATCCTGCAAGCTGCGAGGCCGATCTCAACAACAAGACGTATTTGTTTGCGGTTGGCCACTACGTTTACGACGTCACCTTCCGCCGCAATTTCTAGGCTGGCGAGTCAGCCCCCAGGGCGTCCCGGAAAGCCGAGTTGGGTTGGAGATTTTTCTGTCCCTAGGCTAAACTAGCTTCTGCTCTCAAAGGCAGCCACTCCAAATGGGCTGTCTAGTTTGGCATGGACGTGTTCGCGGCCAGGTCGAAACGCATTCACGTCTTGCCATTAAGTCAAGGAGGTATCTATTCACGTGAGCACTAACCTACTGGAACGTGCTTCACTCTTCGCCGACCTCAGTCCGGAGGAGCGCAGCCTGCTGGCACAGCGGCTGCAGTCGCAGCGCTTCCAGGCCGGGCAGGTCATCTTTGTCGAAGAAACGCCCAGCACGACGCTCTACCTGATCAAGTCTGGCGGCGTGCAGATCAGCATGGGGCCGGTCTCACTGGCCACCCTGGGCGCGGGCGGCGTCTTCGGCGAAGCAGACGTGTTCCTGGGACGTCCCCATACGGTGGGCGCACAGAGCACGGGCGAAACTGAGGTGTGGACGCTTTCCACGCAGGATCTGCAGCAGGTCGTTAGTGCGAACCCAGGTATCGGCATCACGCTTTCTCAGGGGTTTGGCAGCAAGCTGGTCCAGCTTGACGCCTACCTTGCGGACACGCGCCTGGCCGATGCCCCCGGGTTGCAGGCCCTGACGGAACATGAACGAAGTCAGATCGCTGCGCAAATGACCCTGGAGACCTTCCGGTCAGGCCAGACCCTCTACAAAGCCGGCGTCGAAGCCGACGCCATGTACGTGATTGAAACAGGTGGGGTGCGCATCCAGCGGGACGCGCTTCTCATCGACGCCGGTCCTGGCGAGGTGCTGGGGCTGATGGCGCTTGTCGCCGCCAAGGCACACCCTGAGACAGCCGAGGCGCGGTCGGCCATGCTGGCGTGGTCGCTCAGCCGCGAAGCCTTAGTGGAGCTTGCCGCGGAGAATCCGGATCTGCTGGCCCGTCTGAGCCAGGGGCTGCGCACCAGCCTCAGCCCCGAGGACGAGGCGTTGGCTATTGAACGGCTGCGAGCACTGCCCATCTTCAGCACGGTGGACGACGCCACGCTACGCGCGGTGTCGCAGCGCTTGATGCTCCAGCATGTCCCCGCCCGTGAGATCGTCTACGAGGAAGGGAGCCCTGGCGATGCCCTCTACCTGGTCGATACCGGCCGGGTCGAGATCGTCAGCAGCGTCAGCCGGCGCGGGCAGGTCCTGGCGCGGCTGGGCCAAGGCGGTTTCTTCGGGGAGACGGCGCTTCTGACCGGCCACAGCCGAACCACAGGCGTGCGTACAGCCGAAGACACCAATCTCTGGGTGCTCTACCGGAACGACTTCGACGAGCTGGTCGTCACCTATCCGGTGCTGGGACAGTCTCTGGGACGCACCCTGACCGAGCGGTTGAACCAGTCGGCAGGCGCGTTCGGCGAGAAGCACCTGCGCCAGATCGCGCTCTTCGCCGGATTGACCACCGACCAACTGGCGGATGTGGCCGACCGGCTGCTGCCGGGACGCTTCCGCGCTCACGACGTCATCTACCAGCAGGGCGCCTCGGGGGATCGGCTCTACCTGATCGAGACCGGCAGCGTCCACCTTGACAATGGCCAGGGTGAACGGTTGGCGTTGGGGAACGGCGACTTCTTTGGCGAGTCTTCTCTGCTGACCGGCGATCCCCACGCTGTGACGGCGGTCGCCGAGACAGATGCCGAAGTCTGGGCCCTGACCCGGGACGATTTCGAATCCCTGGCCCTCAAGTACCCCGTCCTGGCCCTCAATCTCAGCCGCATCATTGCCCGCAGGACCCACTTCCGCCCGGTTAACTATGGCCTCCCGGCGGGCGCTGCCGTAGCCGCAGGCGCTGCCGTCGCCGCAGGCGCAGCGGGGACCGCAAGTCCGGTCGGAGCAGTGATGGCAGGGGCTGCGGTGGCAAGCCAGGCTCCGGCTGTGGCGGCGCCCCTTCCTGTCGCGGAGACGCCGGCGGCGCCCGCAGCCCCCCCTGTCAAGCGGGGACCCTTTGACTCGCTGGCAAACTGGTATGGCGGCCTTTCGTCTGGCGCCAAGTGGCGGCTTGCCGTTCTGATCCTCCTGGTGATTTTCCTGCTGGGCATTTCGGTGCCGGCGATGATCATCAGCGCCCTGCGCACGGCATCGGCGCAGCCCGCACAGGAGCCGCTGCGCGCCGCCATGGCGTCCTCGACGAACGACGTGGCAACCGGCGCCCTCGCGGTCGCCGACAGCGCCGCCGGGGATGAGGCCGCCTACGCGCCCACGGCCACCTACACGCCCCCGCCCACGCTGACACCCCTGCCCACGGACACGCCTGTGCCCACGGACACACCCACGCCCACGCCGCTGCCCACCGACACACCGACGGCGACGCCGCTGCCGACGGCGACGGATACTCCGGTGCCGACTCCCCGGCCGCGTGTCGCGGCCAGGGTCGCTGCGGCTGCACCGCAGGCCGCGGCAGCGGCGGCCCCTGCGGAAGCTCCCAAGCCCAGCGTGCAGTACAGCCTGATCAAGATGCGCCGGCTGGACCCGTGTGAGAACCGCGGCAAGCACAACATCTACGTGCAGGTTGTGGATGCGGGCGGCAGTGGCGTCAACGGTGTCTGGGCCATCCAGGCGCCCAGAGGCAATCCAGGACAGGTGCTGGACAAGCAGCAGTCCACGACGAAGGACTCCTGGCTGATGAATTCCCAACCCGGATGGCTGAACTTCGACATGTGGAAGGGCGCTGAGTACATGGTCTTCATCTCCAATGATGGAGCCACTCCGGCCAGCACGGACTTCGCGCAGCCGTTGTACAGCGGCTTTCCCGACGAAGCGCAGTGTGGTGACGGCAGCGGCGGTAACACCCTCTTTCACAACTCCTTCGAAGTGGTGTTCCGCAAGAACTTCTAGCCTGACCGATGGCGTTTTGAACGTCTTCACCGCTCCCAACGACGACGAGGCCCGCTGCAAAGCGGGCCTCGTTCTTTCTGCAGGCGTCCCTGGGCGCCGGAGCCAGACCGGAACCCAAACCGGATCCGCCTTTGTCCGGCCTTTGGCCGTGTGCTACAATCCTTGCGCCTGTTTTGCCACCCCTGGAGGAATCTCTGGTGCATTTTGTCGTCATCGGCCACCTGACACGGGATATCGTACCCGGTGGATATACACTCGGTGGGACGGCCAGCTATGCCGCTATTGCGGCGCATCGTCTGGGCGCCCAGGTCACGATCGTCACGCGGGCGGCTCCCGAGGATGCCAGGCATCCGGCCCTGGCAGGCATCGAGGTCGTGTGTCTGCCTTCCCCCCATACCACGACATTTCAGAACTTCTACCAGCCCGATGGCGTCAGGCTGCAGCAGGTGCAGGTAGTCGCCGATCCCATCTTCGCCGGTGATGTGCCCGAGCACCTGTGCAAAGCCGATATCGCCTTCCTGGCGCCTGTTTGCCAGGAGGTCGATCCCGCCATCGCCCCCCGGCTGGAAGGCATCGTCGGCTGCGCTCCGCAGGGTTGGCTGCGCGAATGGGATGAACGGGGCCGCGTCTATGCCATCCCCTGGCGCAGCGCCGGCCGCCTGTTGCCCTACCTCGACATGATCGCCTTGTCGAAGCATGACATCGCCGCGGACCCGGATATCCTGGCGAAGCTCAGGAGCGCCGTGCCCGTGGTCGCCCTCACGGATGGTCACGCAGGCTCTATCGTGTACACGGGCCACCAGATGCAGACGGTGGCGCCGCGACCTGCGTCCGAAGTCGATGCCACCGGGGCAGGCGATATCTTCAGTGCCGCCTTCATGGTGCGGCTGTGGGAATCCAAGGATCCCGTCGCGGCGGCTTGGTTCGCCAACGTAGCCGCCAGTCTCTCCGTCGAAGCCTCTGGGGTCGAATGCGCTCCCACTCGCGCCGACGTTGAAGCCTATCTTCGCCAATATCCCGTCCCCGGAGCCTGATCCCCTTGCTCTTATGACCTACGTTTACGCAGTTGCCAACCAGAAGGGCGGTGTGGGCAAAACCGCCACGACAGTCAATCTCGGCGCCTACCTGGCCATTGCGGGCCAGCGTGTGCTTATCGTCGACATCGACCCGCAGGCAAACGCCACCAGTTCGCTGGGTCTCGTGCCCAGCCAACTGCCGCGTTCGATGTATGACGTGCTTGCCGGCGATGCGACCCTGGCCGATGTCATCACCCTGACCAACCGCATCCGGCTGGACCTGGCCCCGGCATCCCATGCCTTGGCTGCTCTTGAAACGGAAGCCGTGGAGACGATCGCCGATCCTTTCCGGCGCAGCTTCCTGCTGCGCGAGGCGCTGCGCCCCACCCTCCACCGCTACGACTACGTGTTAATCGACAATCCGCCAAGCCTGGGGCTCATTACCGTCAATGCGCTGGCAGCCGCCACGCACGGGGTCATCGTGCCTGTCCAGGCCGAATACCTGGCCATGGAAGGGCTCGGCCAGCTCATTGCCACCATTGAACGCGTCCGCCAGGCTTTGAACCCGCGCCTGGAGATCGCCGGACTTGTGCTCACCATGTTCGACTCGCGGCTGCGGCTCAGCAGCCAGGTCCAGGAGGAGGTGCGCGCCTATTTTGGCGACAAGGTCTTCAAGAGCGTCATCCCGCGCAACATTCGCCTGGGCGAAGCACCCAGCTATGGCGAGCCGGTGGCGACCTATGCCCCCAACTCGCCGGGCGCTCTCGCCTACCAGGAGCTGGCAGCCGAAGTGATGAAGCTAAACCAACAGACTGCCCCTGAGAGGGTCCTGACATGAACCGGCGTGGCCTGGGTCGGGGGTTGAGCAGCCTCATTCCCACATCCGTTGCCGAAGGAGAGGACGGCGCCGCGGCGCAAAGCGTCACCGCGCCCCCGGGCCTGCGGCTGATCCCTATCACCGACATCGGCTCGAACCCGCGGCAGCCCCGGCAGGCGATCGCCCCGGAAGCCCTGGCGGAACTGGCGGCCTCGATCAAGGAACACGGCCTCATCCAACCCATCGTGGTTACGGCCAGCCGGCCGGGCGACCCGACGCCCTACCTCATCATTGCCGGCGAACGGCGCTGGCGGGCCTCCCGCCTGGCCGGGCTCAACGACGTGCCCGTGGTGATCAAGGAAGCCAGCTCGCAGGAAATGCTGGAGCTGGCCCTGGTCGAGAACGTTCAGCGCGCCGACCTGAATCCCCTGGAAGAAGCGAGCGCCTACGAAACCTTGATGGAGGAGTTTGGGCTGACGCAGGAGCAGGTGGCCGAGCGCGTCGGCAAGAGCCGCACCGCGATTGCCAATATTGTGAGGCTGCAGCGGCTGCCGGAACTGACTAAGCACGCCCTGATTGAGGGGCAGATCCATGAGGGGCACGCCCGCGCCATCCTCGGCCTGGGCAGCGACGAAGCCGCTATGACCGAGACGACGCGGCTGGTCATCCAGCGCGGCCTCTCGGTCCGCCAAACCGAAGAGCTGGTGCGCCGTCTCAACTCGCCCGCGCCTCCACCCTCCCCGGCTGCCGAGACGGATGAGCTGGATGCCAGTCCTGAGACTCGCGCCCTGGAGGATCGCCTGCGCGAAACGCTCGGCACCAAGGTGGACCTCTTCCGCACGCGCAAAGGTGGCCGCATCGTCATTCACTTCTACTCTGAGGAAGAACTGGCAGCTCTGTACGACAAGCTCCTGCTGGAACCGCTGTGAGGCGTGTCCTCCCGAATGCCCGCAAGTGCCATGTCGCCGGTGTGAACGGGCTATCCTCTAGTGCAATCGCCCGGCTCCCGGGCGATTGTTTTTTGGTGCGTCCTGGATAGACCTTCGGACGTCATTCGCAGGCTGGCGCTGCGGCCATCCACTTCCATGCGTGTGCTCGCCATCGCCCCAACCGGCTTCTTTGCCGATTACGGCTGCCATGTCCGCATCATGGGCCAGTTGCGGGCACTGCAGCAGTTGGGGCATGAGGTGAGATTGGTCACCTATCCGGCCGGGCGCGAGGCGCCGGGCCTGCGCACGTTCCGCCCGCCTGTGCCCTTGCTGCGCACGATGCCTGTGGGGTCCTCGCGGCGCAAGGTGTTCCTCGATGCCCTGTTGGCGCCGATGGTCCTGGCTGTCGCCTTGCGCTTCCAGCCCGACGTCATCCACGCCTACCTGCACGAGGGCGCCCTGATGGGTTGGGCCGTTGCCAGGCTGATGCACCGGCCGCTGACGTTCGACTATCAGGGCTCGCTGACCGCCGAGATGCTCGACCACCGCTTTCTCAGCCCTGCTTCGCCCTTCCTTCCCACCCTCAGGCGGCTGGAAAAATGGATAGAACGGCGTCCCGAAGTGCTGTTTCCGTCTTCGGCCCAGACGGCAGTCCTGCTGACCGGTCGCGGGGTGGCGGCGTCTGCGATCCACCCGCTGCCTGACAATGTCGACCCTGAGATGTTTGCACCCCGGCACCGCGATGCCGGCCTGCTGGCGGCCCTGGGGCTGGACCCGAGTAGGCCGATCGTCGTCTACCTGGGTTTGCTGGCCTGGTACCAGGGCACCGATCTGCTGCTGCACGCCCTCGCCGAGCCCCCCTTGGCGGCGCACCCGGCGCAGTTTCTGATCATGGGGTTTCCGGCCGTCGATCACTACCGCAGCCTGGCCCAACGGCTCGGCGTCGACCATCGCGTCTGGTTCACCGGTCCTATCCCTTATTCCGAAGCGCCGCGCTACCTGGCGCTCGGCGACCTGGCCGTGGCGCCCAAACTCTCGCTCACCGAGGGCAGCGGCAAGCTGCTGCCCTATATGAGCATGGCCCTGCCCATCGTGGCGACCGACACACCGGTGCATCGCGAGTACCTGGGCGACGATGCCGTCCTCGTCTCCGATCCCGAACCGGCGGCGCTGGCACAGGCGCTTGCGGCTGCCCTGACGGACCTGCCCAACCTGAAAGAGCGCGCCTTGTGGCTGCGCCATCAGGTCGAGATGCAGTACACTTGGACGCAGGGAGCCCGGCTCATGGAGGCTGTCTTCCGCTCACTGACCTAGTCGGTCTCAGCCGGCTGCTGCCGTTCTGCTTTTTTGCTTTGTCGCCATGCGCGCCCCCAAGCCAGCGTCGTCCCGCCGACACACCCTGACCTACCTCGCCGATGCCGCCATCCTGACGGCCTTGTGGGGTCTGTTCTTCTGGCGCTTCCTCACCCCGAACCAGGTCGATCAGCTCCGCTTCGCCGCTGGTGACTTTGTCTACCAGTACTTCTATCCTGCAGCCTACCTGGCGCAGCGGCTGCAGGCGGGCGTCTTCCCGCAATGGCAGTCCTTTGCCTACGCCGGGCACCCCTTCATCGGGGATATCCAGAACGCAGCCTTTTATCCGTTCCGGCTGCTCAATACCGTTGTTCATGCCGGGAACGGATTTACCCCTCATGCCCTTGAGGTCGAGGTTCTGCTGCACCACCTGGCGGCGACGCTGTTTACCTACCTGCTGGCCCGGCGTCTGACGGCACACAGGGTGGGCGGGTTGGTGGGCGCCATCACCTTCGGTTTCAGCGGTTTTCTGACCGGCTATCCCTTGCTGCAGGTCAACTTCATGGAGAGCCTGGCCTGGCTGCCGCTGCTGCTTTGGAGCTGGGATCATGCCGGGGAACGGTGGGGCCAGCGGCAGTGGGGGAGCCTGGCGCGTTGGGTTCTCCTGGCAGGGGTGCTGTGGGGGATTTCGATCCTGGCGGGAAGCCCTCAGTTCACCCTCTACACCTTCTACGGCGTGCTCACCTTCGCCCTCTTCCGGCTGTGGGCGGCGGGTGTGCCGTCCGGCCGGGCCTGGGCGGCTGCGTTGGCCGTGATCGCCGCCTTTGTCCTCATCGGCGCCGGCATCGCCGCCATCCAGCTCCTCCCGACGGCCCAGTTTCTGCCTCTCACCCTGCGGTCGTCGCTGGGCTTCGAGGAGGCAGGTCGCGGTTTCATGCCCTATGACCTGCTCCAGATCATCTTCCCGGCCATCGGCGGCGAGTTCCAGGCCCTTTATATCGGGGTCCTGGCGCCGGGGCTGGCAGCCATCGCCCTGCTGGTGGTGCGGCGGGATACGGCCCAGTCCCTGCTGCGCAGACGAACGATTGCCTTCTTTGGCTGGAGCGGGCTGGCCGCGGGACTGCTCGCCTTTGGCAAACACCTCAGCCTCTTCAGCCTGCCCTATCTCGCTGCCCCCGGGTGGGGACTCTTCCGCCAGCAGGAGCGCACCATCGCCTGGACGGTGCTCGCCGTGGCCCTGCTGGCAGGCTATGGCGCGGCCTGGCTGGCTCATGCCTGGGGGCAGGACGAGACCGGCAAGGCGACTGCCAACGGCGCGGAACGTGCCACACCCGATTTCGCTCCAGTCCTGGTTGAGCGGCGGCTGGCCAACGCCTACGGGGTGTCGGCGTTGGCGGCCCTGGGTTTGGCGCTGGTCTTCTTTGTCGGCTACCAGGCAGGGCAGGACAAGCTCTGGGGCTTCACGTCTGCCTCGATGTACCTGGCCCTGATGCTGGCGCTTGCCTATGCTGCGCTGCGCAGCCGGCAGCCCTGGCTGCTTGTGGCGCTGCTGGTCCTGGACCTGTTCACCATCAATGCCGGACGCCACGGCAAGCCCGTCGTCGCCGCTGAAGCGCCCGCCGCCCTCACCACCATGTTGGCCGATTCCGGCGTGTTTCGCATTGACAACAGCATCCTTCCCGGCAACTACGGCGCCCTCTATGGTCTTGAGGACATCAACGGCATCAGCCCCCTGGTGTCGAAGCAGTATCGCCAGTGGCGGGAGGCGATGCCCGCGGCGCGCGCCTGGGACCTGCTCAACGTCAAGTACGTGCTGACGGCAAAGGCTGAGCTGGAGGCGCCGGCGACACGCGTGTGGGAAGGGACAGGACCCGACGGCAAACCGGCCTACACGTATCTCCTTGCCGCCGCCGGACCGCGAGCCCGTCTGGTGGGCGGCGTTGAGGTCGAGAGCGACCCCGCCGGGGCCATCGCCAGAGCGGCAGCGCCCGCTTTCAACCCGGAAACGAAGGTGGTCTTGCCCTCAGTGCCGGTGGGTTTTGGCGCCGCCGCAGACTGTGCAGGCGATCTCCAGTGGCAGGAGCGCCTGCCGGAACGGCTCGCGGTGGCCGTCGAGACCGCCCAGCCGTGCATTCTGGTGCTCAGCGAGCTGGACTTCCCCGGTTGGCAGGCGCAGATCGATGGTGCCCCGGCCCCCATCCTGCTCGCGGATGGCCTGCTGCGGGCGGTGGCCGTGCCTACAGGCAGCCACCAGGTGGTGATGACCTATCGTGCACCCCTGTTGAGGCCGGCGGCCCTGATCTCGTTGGTCACACTTGCCGCCGTGGCGATAGGCCTGGCCGTCCTTGGCCTTGGACGCAGACGCCGGCAGTAAGGCGCCTGCGGCGGCCGTGACCGGCGGCGAACCGCCGGCTTCGCAACCCGCGACGGGGTGTCAGCGACGCAGATCAGGCAGGTAGAGACGCCACTGTCCGGCCACCGCCATGAACTTGATCGGCGCCGAGTAGGCGCCGACATTCCCGTTCACGTCGACGGCTGCCACACGCCAGTAGTAGACGCCCGGGGCCAGGGCCTTGTTGGGACGATAGGACATCTCGGCAATCGCCGGCGCCATGCTTGCGGGGGCGGGGGCGCCGTGGGGAGCGTCGATGTTTACCGCGGCCGCCGTGGTCTTGCCCTTGCGCTGCAGAGGCAGGAAGTGCGTGTAGGTTGCCGGCACCCAGACATCGATCTCCGGCGTGTGGAAGTAGAGCTTGCCCTGGTACAGGCTGTTTTCCACCTGGAGCTTGTAGCCGGCGATCGGATAGGAACCGGCGTTCGGGCGCTGCCAGGTAAAGGTCGGGACCAGGTTCACAAACTGCGATGCCACAGGCTGCTTGGTGCCGGGCGTGGCAGCTACGGTGTGCGGGAACACCTGCGCCTTGAACGTGTTGAAGAACATGCTGCGAACGAACGGCCCCGGCACCCACAGCGGATCACGGTTGACAAAGATGCCAGGCCCCCAGTCGCTGGAGAAGGCCTTAAACCAATAGGTGCGGCTGATGCCTTTGGTGGCGGCAAGATCGTAGAGCCCGGCGAGGCTTGCCGCGTCGAGCGACTCACCCGACCCCGACGTGTTGAATTCCGTGGCCCACAGGGCAGCCTTGGACTGGCCGGCGGCACCCATGACCTTGTCGATCTTGGGCTCATGTTGGCTGAACACATGGAAGGTGATCACGTCCGCGGTGTCGCGCACATCCAGGGGGCCCCGCTGGTCCAGTAGGCGTGACAGAAAACGGGGACCGTAGATGTCGGAGATGGCCCCCATAAGCAGGAGGGAGCCCGGATCATAAGTGTCGATGGCCTTGCGCGCGCGTTTGACCAGGTCGGCGTAGACGGTCACATTGGCGTTCCCAGGGTCCCAGGGCACATAGAGAAACTCGTAGAGATCGGGCTCATTCCAGATCTCCCAGGCATGCACCTGGTTCTTGCCCATCACCCCGTAGCGGGCCGTGAATTCGTTCATGAAGTCGGACCAATCTTCCATGTTGATCGGTGGAAGATTGCGAACCTTGCTGACCACGCAGTCAGTGCCCGTGTTATGATTGACGGCAGCCCAGTCCGGCGTGTAGTAGATCTCGGGTACGATGTCAATGCCGTAGTTGCTGGCAATCTGGAAGGCGTAATCCGTGGCCTCCCAATCGTAGTGGTCGCGCTCCGGTTCCAGGATGCACCACCAGGTTGCCATGCGCACGCTGCGCACGCCAGCGGCTGCAGTCTGCTGGAACAGCTCATCCAACTGATCGACCCGGATCCTGCCCTTCAGCCGCGGCCAGGCATCCTCGCGCGGGAACGTCCACTGCCAGGCAGGGCCCAGGACATCCATGCCATACGGGGACTGCGAGAGGGGCTGCTTCATCGGATCGGGGCCCGGCCCAGCAGCCCAGGCCACGGGGACCCCGGCAAGCAGCAACCAAAGGGAAGCGACGGCAATAGCCAGGTATTTGTTCATGAACTTAGTCTGACGACGGCGACAGGAAGTGGAGCAGCCATCCTCTCCCCGGAAACAGGGTTATAGAAGCCGGCAACCAGTGTGTAGTCGCCGGGCGCCAGGTTGGACGGTACGGTCAGGCCAAAGCGATCCTGGACGACATCTCCAGCGCGCCAGAGCGTGGCAGGCAGATATTCCCCGCCGGGCCGGTGGTCATCGGCTTGGGCGACCTTGTTCCCGCGAGCATCCAAAAGCTGAAGGAAGCTGTGCCAGGGCACGGAAGGTTCGTTGACCACCCTCCAGAAGACGCTCACATCCAGCACCCCTCCCGGCTTTGCCTCCCCGGACCAGGCGACATTGAGCCAGCGGAGGTCCTTGCCGTAGGGTGATTCGTAGCTGGGGGTCGGCGCAGGTTGGGGGCCAAGCACCTGGACGAGGCCGCCGCTTGCAGGCTGCGTCTGGAAGCGCGTCTCGATGCCGGGCATCGTCTTGATGACATAAACAGGCCGTCCGGTTGCCACGGCCGCAGCAAGCGTTGTGTTCAGATCAGCCCAGGCCGGATCCGAGTCCAGCAGCGGAAAGAGCCCGGTCATGCCCGGCATCAAGCCGCCGACATGTTGGAAGTAGAGCATCGGTGTGATCTCGTCGCGATCGTTACTCACCAAGACGGCATTCCCCGGCAAATCCTGATGGGTGATCTCCTGCCAGCGCCGCAGCGTGTCATAGGCATCGGCGCGGTCGAACTGCGGACGATACGTCCGGAAGGCCAGGTAGGGCAGCACAAGAATGGCGAACGACGCCGCAAGCAGATAGGGACGGGCGCGGACGCCAAGCACCCGGGTCACCAGCTCGATGAGATAGGCAAGCCCCAGCGCCAGCCACAGGGTGGCAAGGATATAGGAGGGAATATAGTAGGGCTGGATGTCCTGGATGCCATAGAAGAGGTTGAACACCACGACCAACAGAAAGGAGATGCCGGTGAGCGCCAGAACAGGAAGCTGGTCCTCGAACGCCAGCGCCAGGATTCCCAACAGAATCAACACCAATCCCACCCAGCCGAAGTGCGCCAGGAAGAGGTGGGCGGCCGTGGGGATCTGGTTGAACGCAGCCACAGGAGAGCGCATTTCCGGTGCGAAATGCACCCCCAGGATAAATCGCAACACACCGGCAGCACTGTTGTCGAACAGGCTCACCGTTTGCCCCGGCGCCAGCTCGACGCGCAGCCAGGGGCTGGCCGCCGCCCGCAGGGGCACAAAGAGATAGAGCAGAAGGGGGAGGAAAAGGAACGGGATCAGCCGCACCAGATTTCCCGGCCTGAAGGTGTCGGGGCGAACCAGGTAGAGGTAAACCAGTATCCCCGGCGCCAGCAGGATGATCGTCAGATGGTGAGCAAGCCCCAGGCCCAAAAGGAGAGCGACCGGCCACGCCACCGGGCTCCTGCCCAACCACCGCCATCCCCTTCCCTGGCTCGTGCGTCCCAGGGCCACGGTGGCGCCAAGGAGCGCGGCCACCAGGGCGGCGTTCATGGTATACACTTCCGCCTGGGTGGCCTGTGACCACAGCGTGGGGTTGGCGGCGAAAACGATCGCACTGAGCATGGCCAACGGCACGGCCCCGCGCCGCCAATGCAGATGGTCGAGCAGACGGCTCAGCACCTCATACGACAGCAGGTAGAAGAGCGCCACCGCGAGGGCTCCCCACAAGGCGCTGAACTCATTGACACCTTGGGCCGGATTGACGCGATACAACAAAGCCCACACCCATCCCAGGAGATGGTACAGGGGGTAACCCGTGGGGTGCGACAGCCCCAAGAGGGGCATGGTAAACTGAAACTCGCCGGCATCGCCCGGCAGAACCGCCGGCGCGGTTGTCAGACGATAGGCCACAAAAGCGGCCAGGCCAAGCAGCACGGCGGGAAGGAGGGAACGGGGGCGCATGAGTCTGGGGTCCTAACCGTGAAAGCCGTCAAACATGATCCATCTACTCGACGCGAAGCCAGTCAATGGCGGCTGCCAGGCTTCGAAAATCGCCGGCGATGCGCAGGAAAGCATCGGCAGGCTGTACGACTTCTGCGGCCGTGCCGGGGGCGGCGCCGACCACGCCAACCAAAGCGTGCGCCTGGCTGAGCAGTGCGGACGGGTCGTTGACTCCCGACCCCAGGCGCCGTAGAGCCCTGACGAGTTCCGGCGTCACCAGGGCGCCAGCGCCATCTCGTGTCGCCAGAATGACAATCTGGCCGGCAGGCAGATGGTCAAGATAGTCGACGAGACGTTCCACCTCGTAGACATTGGCGACCGTGTCGAAGCCGCGCTGATCGATCACGGTCCCGTCGCGGGGGTTGAGAACGGTCACGTTGTAGCCGCGGCGGCCGCTTGAGGCAGGCTGAGCTTGTCCATCCGGACCGGTCACGGTGATGAAAGCCTGATCGAAGCTGTGTACTTCCAGGTTGACCGGCGCCTGTACGCCCGTGCTGCCGATCATGGCCTGATTCAGCCGCTGGCGGGGGCTGTCGGCGCGGCTGAACTCCAGCCACAGGTGATTGATGCCTGGCTGTGGGACGATGTCGAAAGCCGGTTCGCTCCAGCCTTCGCCGAGGGTCGTCTCGCCCACCTCGGTGCCGTTCAGGATCAAACGCAGGCGCTGGGGCGGAGCACCGGCCCAGGTGAAGGGAGCGGCGCGCAGGGTCAGGCGGCGCGGGGCGGCATCCTCGCTGCGAAAGAGGAGGTGGGCCCGATCGCCGGTGGCCCAGATGCCGTTGGCGCCGCCGACGTCGCTCTCGTCGACGCTCCAGCCTTCTCCCCGCCAGGCATCGGTGACGCGGGCGCCGAAGTCGAGGTCAAGAGGCAGCGGCGCTCCGGGCTTGACGCCGTAGACGCGCACTTGGCCATCGTCGGCAACCGGCTCGGCTTCATGGGGGATGAGGTCCAGCGCCAACTGCTCCGTCGCCTGCCAGTTGTCGGCGTAGGGAAGGCGTCCGGGGACGGGCGGCGTGGTCATCAGATAGCGCACACCCCACAGAGTCACCAGGTCGTTGACCTGGTCGCGGGCGGCCGCCAGGGTGGCGGCATCTGGGGTATGGCCGAACTCCTGGTCGGTGATCGCCTTGACCAGCGGCAGCCGCTGGAAGTAGTCGAACTTGATCGGGGGATTGCGCGAGGTGTTGCCGGAGAGGATGGGCTTGCCGTGGGCGCTCTGATAGTACTGCACACGCGTATCCTCGGCTCCGGCGACGCCAAAGCTGTTGCGCCAGCCCAGCGGGAGCTGCAGCACGGCGCCATCCGGCAGCGCTGCCAACTGCTGGACCGCCGCCGGAATACGGGCGTCGCTCAGGGGCAAGGGCGCCGTCGCATGTTCAAACAGGATGGCGACGGCAAGCACCGCCACAAGGCCGGCGCGCAGAGCTCTTTTCTCCTGCCCGCGCAGGCGCGCAAGCAGGGCGGCAGCTCCCCAGGCGGCCAGCACCGCCAGCGAGAGCATGAGGACGATGCTCCAGCGGTTGGCCGTCCGGTTGCCCTTGACGAAGGGAAGGTAGTGCAGAAGCAGGAACGGCAGGGGAACGGACGTCTGCAGACCGTCGAAGTCAAACAGATAGCGTCCTCGAACCTGCAGGAGTGGACCCAGCGTGAACAGTGCCGACAGAATCAGCGCCAGCAGCCATCCCCGCGTCCGGCGCCATGCCGTGATGGCGCCAACCAGCGCCAGCGCTGTCGTCACAAAGCCCCAGAAGACCGTGTTCACATCCAGGAAGGGGGCAGTCCCCTCCTGCACCGCGCGCAGGTAGCGGACCCAGTCCGTGCCCCACATTGGGTGGAGGGCCGTAGGCGTGAACCAACCCGCCAGGTCAGCCGAAAGCTTGAGGGCGTCGCCCCATCCCGCCAGGAGGAAGCTGGCACTGCGCATGGACTGCACAGTATCCCAAAGGTAAGGCGCCGTCAGCAGCACCATCACCGCCGCCGCGCCGGCCAATCCCAGCCAACGCTGCCGGCGCTGAGGTCCCCGCACGAGCAAAGGCCGCAAAGGTTTTGTGATCAGCAGGCAGAAGGCGAGAAAGGCCAGGAACACGCCCAATTGCATGTCCACGAGCAGGTTCAGGGCGCCGAAGAGCCCTGCCAGCGCTGCATTGTGCCGGTTTGGACGTTCGACCAGGCGAAGCAGATAGAGCACGAAGAAGGGCAGGTACTGGACGTTGTGGACGTTGTAGTGTCCCAACGCCAGGTAGATGCCCCGGTTGCTGGCGTAGGCGAAGACCACGCCGGCGATAAAGGCCGCCAGCCGGCCCTGCTCATGGCCGCGCAGCAGCCACTGCGCCAACAGATACGCCCCAAACCCCGAAAGAGTGACACTGAAAAGGAGCGTGGCATTGGCCGCCACGATCCAGTTCGCCGCCACGCCCAACGGCAGGGCCAGAATGGCGGCCATCAGATTATAGGTATAGAGAATCAGCTCCATACCCAACGGGTAGAAGATTCCCTGGCTGTAGAACAGGGAATGCCCCATGTCCACCGCGCTGTGCTTCAGCCACCACATCGACCACAGAAAGGTATACTCATCGTGCGCCCAGGTGTCCGAACCGGGGACGTGAGTGGTGATGTGGATTGCGAGTGGCCAGGTGGACAGCAAGGCCAGCACAAAATACAGGCCCAGAACGATCCCGTGCTGGCGGCGTGCGGTGAGGCGCATGTATCCGTTGGCAGGTCAGGCTGGATTGAGGAGCATCCTACCATAGCGATGGATAAGCCCCCAACACTGATCACTGCTCTCTGGTCGCTGGCAGGGTGGCCGGCACGGGGATGCCCCCCATGACAGGATTCCTATGCGGTTCCAGGCTTTGTGGCCCTATGGGCATGGGGTATACTCGTATTTTGACGACGCTTTCTGGTCGTGAAAAGGCCTTGCCTAAAATCAGGAGATGCTGTACGGCCAAGCGTAGCATCTCCATTTCATAATGAGAGGTCTCTCTACTGATGATTCCCTTGGTTGATCTAAAAGCCCAATACGATAGCATCCGGCCCGAAATTGACGGCGCCATTCAGCGCGTCATCGACAATACAGCTTTCATCATGGGCAAAGAAGTCTCTGACTTCGAGGCGGCGTTTGCTGCTTACTGCGGCGCCAAACATGCAGTCGGTGTGTCCAGCGGCACATCCGCTCTCTTTCTCGCCCTCCTTGCCTACGACATCCGTCCCGGCGATGAGGTCATCACCACCCCCTTCACCTTCTTTGCCACCGGTGAAGCTATTTCGCAGGTGGGGGCGCGACCGATCTTCGTCGACATCGACCCCATCACCTACAACCTGGACCCCAATCTCCTGGAAGCGGCCATCACGAGCCACACACGCGCCATCATGCCTGTGCATCTCTTTGGCCAGCCGGCGAACATGGACGCCATCAATGAGATCGCCTGCCGGCACGGCCTGCCCGTGATCGAGGATGCGGCCCAGGCCCACGGCAGCACCTACAAGGGCAAACGCGCCGGCACTCTGGGCGCCTCGGCCTGCTTCTCTTTCTACCCCAGCAAGAACCTGGGCTGCTACGGCGACGGCGGCGCTGTCGTCACCGATGACGACCACGTCGCCGATCGCGTGCGCTCGCTGCGCGACCATGGCCGTATCAACAAGTACGAACACGGCGAGCTGGGCTATGGTCACCGTCTCGACGGCATCCAGGCCGCCATCCTTGCCGCCAAGCTCCCCCACCTGGACGACTGGAATGCTGGCCGGCGCCGCCTGGCGGCGCGCTATGGCGAGCAGCTCGCCGGCACGGCTGCAGTGACTCCCCAGCACCTGCCCGAAACCGAACCCGTGTACCACTGCTACGTGGTGCGCACGCCCAAGCGTGACGCCACCCTCAAGTCCATCCAGGCCGCAGGCGTCGGCGCTGGCGTCCACTACCCGATCCCTCTCCACCTCCAGCCCGCTTATCGCCACCTGGAGCTGGGGCCGGGAAGCTTCCCGATCTCGGAACAGGCCGCGCACGAGGTCATCACCCTTCCGCTCTATGCGGAGATGGCCGAGGCCCAGCAGGACGAGGTGGTGGCGGCGCTCAAGAGTGCGCTGGCTGCCTGAACCACGGATCACCGTCGATACCACCCTTGCCACCCGACGTTCATCGCGCAGTCCATGCTGTGAGCCCCACCACGCCCAGGGTTTCGGTCCTTATCCCGGCCCACAATGAGGCCGGCAACGTTTCCGAACTCATCGCCCGCACCGCCCAGGCTTTCACCAGCCTGGGGGTGGCGGGCGAGTTGGTCTTTGTGGACGACGGCAGCAGCGATGGGACGGCGGACCGGGTGGCGGAGCTGCAGCCCGATCACCCCTGGCTGCGGCTCATCCGTCACCGCCGGAACCGCGGTCTGACTGCAGCCCTGCGCAGCGGCTTCCGCGCCGCTCGTGGTGACTACGTCCTGTTCCTGCCCGCCGACCTCGAATCCCACCCTGACGAGGATATCCCGAAGCTCTTCGAGGCGCTCGATGGCGGTCTCGACGTCGTCGCCGGTTGGCGGCAGGGCCGCGCAGATGGCAAGGAGCTGGCCTCTGCCATCTACAACGGCGTCAGCCGGCGGCTGTTTGATGTGCGCGTCCACGATGCGAACTGGATCAAGGGCTTCCGGCGCGAGGTCATCGCTGCTCTGCCGCCCCTTCGCTCCGATTGGCATCGCTTCCTCATCCACATCGCCGCCGACCAGGGGTTCAAAGTGGGCGAAGTGGTCACGACCTGGTACCCGCGCAAAGCCGGACGCTCCCATTTCGGCTTCGGCCGCATTCCCATCTCGCTGCTCGATGTCCTGGTCATTCGTTTTCTGCTGACGTTCAGCCAGGCGCCCATGCGTTTCTTTGGGGGCCTGGGGATGGGCTCGCTGTTGGTTTCTGGTCTTGTCTTCATTTTCCTCGGCTACCTCTGGTTCTTCCAGCAGCAGACCCAGAAGCGCCCCATTTTCTGGACGGCCCTCGTCCTGGCGCTTGCCGGTCTGCTCTTCTTCCTGGTCGGGTTTCTGGCCGAACTCATCGTGGCGCAGGGCGATCGCCTGACCGATCTCGAAGAGCGGCTGGCGGACGCCGAGTAACGCCCAACACTGGCCATGAGGGGCATGGCATGACCCGGCTGCTCATCGTCACCACCAATTTTCCCCGCTGGGAGGGCGATCCACACTCGCCCTGGCTCGTGGAGCTGCTGCGCTTTCTGCGCCAACAGGGCGTCGTCGTCGATATCCTCGCGCCCGCCTATGCCGGCCTGGGGAATCACGTCATCGAGGGCATGCCGGTCCACCGCTTCCGTTACGCCCCTGCGGCCTGGGAAACCATGACGCATGAGGAGGGCGCCCCCAACAAGATCCGCAAGAATCCCCTTTACCTGTTTCTTCTGATTCCCTATCTCCTGGCAGGCTTGCTGGCGGCGTGGCGTTTGGGGCGCAAGGACGACTACGACATCGTTCATGTGCACTGGCCGATGCCGCAGGGACTCTTGGGGCTGGCAGCACGGCGGCGCGGCCGCAGGCTGGTGGCGACCTTCTACGGCGCCGACCTGGTGCTCACCCGCCGCTTTCCCTTCCTACAGGGCTTCCTGACCCGTTTCGTCAGGCAATGCGATGATGTGGCCGCCATCTCGAACTACACGGCCTCAGAGCTGGAACGTCTGACCGGGCTCCAGGCGCATGTCATTCCCTATGGCATCTCTGTGCCCATCCTGGACCAGGCGCCGCCGGCCGAACCGGGCTTGATCCTGACCGTTGGCCGGCTGATCGCACGCAAAGGCCAAGCCTATCTGATCGAGGCCCTGTCGCTGCTGCGCGATCGGTCTGACGCCCACCTGGTGATCGTCGGCGAGGGCCACGAACGCCCTGCGCTCGAAGCGCTCATCAGCCGCCTCGATCTTGCCGGCCGCGTGACCCTCACGGGCCGGGTGCCGGATGAAGCCCTGCAAGAGTGGTACCGCCGCTGCCAGGTGTTTGTTCTGCCCTCCATCGTCGATGAGACGGGCGACACCGAGATGTTGGGTATGGTCCTGCTGGAAGCAATGCGCTATCGCAAACCCGTCATCGCCACCGCTGTGGGCGGTATTGCCGACATCGTCACGGACGGCGAAAGCGGGCTTCTTGTCGCCCAACGTGACCCGGCGGCGCTGGCGGCAGCCATCGCGGCGGTGTGCTCAGATCCGGCGCTGGCAGAACGCTTGAGCGATGCCGGCTATGCCGCCGCCCGTAACCAGTTCTCCTGGGACCATGTCGTGGCAGAGACCTGGTCGCTGTACGGCCGCCCGGCGGCGCCATGAACGCCATCGATGTGAGCGACCTGCGCCGCACCTACCGGGCCAAGACAGGCGTGATCCGGCGCAAGAGCAAAGAGGTCGTGGCGGTGCAAGGCGTCAGCTTCGCTGTGGAACAGGGCGAGCTTTTCGGCCTGCTCGGTCCCAATGGGGCCGGCAAGACGACCACGATCAAGATGCTGACCACCCTGCTGATCCCCACAGGGGGAAGCGCCGCCATCCTGGGCTACGATCTGGTGCAGCAGGCCGACAGGATCCGGCCGCGCATCGGCTTCATCTTCGGCGGCGAGCGCGGGCTCTATTGGCGGCTGAACGCCTATGACAACCTGCGCTACTTCGCCAACCTGTACAACGTCGATCCGGTGCTCGCGCGCAGGCGCATTCCCGAGCTTCTGGAACTTGTGGGCTTGGGCGGGCGTGGCGACGAGAAGGTCGAAGGCTACTCCCGCGGGATGAAACAGCGTCTGCACATCGCTCGCGCCCTGCTTCATGACCCGGACATCCTCTTTCTGGACGAGCCGACCATCGGGCTGGACCCGGTTGGCGCCCGCGAGCTCCGCCACACCGTACGCGACCTGCAGAGCCAGGGCAAGACGATCCTGCTGACCACCCACTATATGTTCGAAGCCGACACCCTGTGCCAGCGTATCGCCGTCATCAACAAGGGCGCCATCGTCGCCCTCGACACGCCTGCGGGGCTCAAGGGTCACGTGCAGGATCTTTCGGTCGTGGACATCGAGACGTTCGGCGTTCCCAACGCCGTGGTCGAGCGCCTGCGGGCGCTCCCCGACGTGACCACGGTCGCCGTCGAGAACCGCGACCAGCGGCAGGTGCTGCACCTGCAGTCGCCGCGGGGAGCCCAGGCGGTGGCGCCCATCCTGCAGCTTCTGCAGGGCGAGGGCCTGCGTGTGGGCAGCGTGGCAGTGCGCGAGCCCACCCTGGAGGACGCCTACGTGCGCCTGGTGGGAGGAGAATCATGAACCTGGGAGCGCCGAGTCCCAGCTCGGCCCTGGGAACGCCGAGCCCCAGCTCGGCCTTTGCGACCGAACCATGAACACACTGCGCACCCTGATGACGGTGTTCATCCTGCACCTCAAGCAGGTGGCGGTGGATTCCTTCGTCATCTTCACCGTGATCATCCAGCCGCTCCTTGTGGCGCTGCTCGCCATCTTCATGCTGCGGGGCCGGGCCAACTTCGAGGCCATCTACGTCATCGTCGGCAGCGGCTTGACCGGGCTCTGGAGCGGCACGCTCTTCTTCAGCGCTTTCAACATCAACTTCGAGCGCTGGGTGGGCACCCTGGAGGAAATCGTGGGCAGTCCCACCTCGCTGCAGATCGTCGTCAGCGGCAAGAGCCTGGCCAACTCGGTGATGTCGGTCAGCTCCATGTTCCTGGGCTATACGCTCGCCACACTCCTGTTCGGCTTCCAACTCACGATCCGGTACCCGGCGCTCTTCGCCGTTTCGCTCGTCCTCGGCGTGCTCGGCCTGATCGCCACAGGCCTGCTGATCGCTCCGTTCATGGCCATGAACCTGGGCACCCATGCCTGGGTCAACGCCATGGAGTTCCCCATGTACATCCTCGGCGGCTTTCTTTTCACCATTCTTCTGCTGCCCGGCTGGACAACCCCGATCAGTTACGCCCTGGCCCCCTACTGGGCTGCCCGGGCTCTGCACGCCAGCAGCAGCGGCCAGGCGCCACTGGGGGACATCTATCTGAGCTGGACGGTTTTGGTCAGCCTTAGCCTTGTCTACCTGGTTGTTTCACGCTGGATGTTCAGGAAGCTGCTCTTCAAGGCGCGCGTCGATGCCACCTTGGGCCTGCAGTGAGGAGAGTGACTGTGCTGCATCGGTTCACCTCAGCGGCCCGCATCTTCTTCAGCGGCGCCTGGCTTGCCTACATCGGTCTCTTCCACTGGACTCAGCCTGCAAACTACCTGGCGTCCAAGGTGTTGATGCCGTTGGGCAGCCTGCTCTTCTTCACCTTGCTGGGCGTCAGCGCCACCGGGCAGCAGACGGCCGACTTCTACATCGTCGGCAACGCCATGCAGGTTGCAGCGATCAACGGCATCTACGGCGTGACCCAAAGCGTGGGCAATGAACGCAACGAGGGGACGCTCATCTACGTGCTCGGCGCGCCGGCCAACCGCATCATCACCTTCATGGGGCGCGCGTTCTTCCATATCATCGACGGGGTCTTCACGGTCATCCTGGCCTTCTTCTGGGGCGTCGTCCTGCTGGGACTCAACCTGTCGGTCGCCAATCTGCCGGCGTTGGCCCTCACTATCTTGGTGACGACTGCCAGCGTCTGCGGCATGGGATTGCTCTTCGGCAGCGTTTCGCTTGTCTCGGTGAACGTGATGTTCGTCAACAACACCGTGTACTTTCTCCTCCTGGTGTTCAGCGGCGCCAACGTGCCCATTGCCACCCTGCCACCCTGGATGCAGACCATCAGCCGCTTTCTGCCGCTGACGCGCGGGATCACCGCCGCCAGGCTGGCGGTGCGCGGGGCAAGCCTGGCCGAGATCGCCCCCCTGTTGGCGGCTGAGCTGGCCATCGGGCTGGCGTACGCCGTGATTGGCTTCAGCCTGTTCAAATGGTTTGAATTGGAGGCCAAACGACGGGGCACGTTGGAGGCATTTTGATCGCCTTGGTGTAGAATGGCGCTCATGCTTTCCAAACTGCGTCGCCCGGCGCAGATCGTCTTCCTGCTGCTGGCGCTGCTCTTCATGGGGCTGCTGGTACAAAGCCATTGGAGCGAGCTGCGCACCCACACCTGGCATCTCCGCCCCGGCTGGTTGGTGCTTTCGGCGCTGTCTATGACGGCCGGATGGCTGCTTGAGGTGGCTATCTGGCGCCGGCTGCTGGGCAACCTGGGGGGCAGGCTCTCGTTCGGCATGGCCTTTCGCATCTGGTACATCAGCGCCATCGTCCGCTATATCCCGGGCAATGTGTGGCAGCCGCTGGGCATGACCCTGCTGGCGCGGCGCGAGGGGGTGCGGGTGGAGATGACGATCACCAGCATCGCCCTCTACCAGGTGATCAACCTGTTGTCCGTGGCCGCCATCGCCGCCCTCTACTTCCCCTTGACGCACAACCTCGGCCTGCTGCAGAGCCTGAGCATCGTCCACCTGGACTGGCTGCTCGGGCTGGGGGTGATCCCGGTCGTGGTCTTTGTGGCGCGTCCCCGCTGGCTGATCGGCATCCTCAACTGGCTGCTCGCCAAGGTCGGACGGTCGCCCCTGCCGGTGGAGCTTTCCAGCCGGGAACTGTTGTGGGCCCTGGTCGTGGCGACCGGCACCTGGGTGATGATGGGTGTGGCTTTTCTCACCCTGACCATGGCCATCACCGACCTGCCGGTCAGTAGCGTCCCCGCCCTGGCGCCACATCTCATCGCCGCCTACCCGGTGGCCTATGCCGCCGGCTATCTCAGCTTTGTCACCCCCAGCGGGCTGGCCGTGCGCGAGGGCGCCCTGATCCTGCTGCTCTCAACCGTGATGGGCGGCGAGCTCATCGTCGTGGCCGCCCTGGCTATGCGGATCTGGATCCTTCTTGGCGAACTCCTCGCCGCCGGGCTGAGCCTGGCGACCTGGCCGGGTGGTTGGCGCCGCCGGAACAAGGACGGCGCGGCGGCCTCCGCGAGTATGGAGGCGCAGCCAGGCGCCAAGACCTCTGTCGTCGATGGCCAGGTGGCCGGTGCGGCGCTCGATGGCGAAACGATTTGACTGGCATCGCCTGATCCTCGCCTGCCTCATCGTGCTCTACGTGGGCGTCTTCGCCAGGCTGGCGTTTGACCTGCACGCGGGGATGCGCACGCACAAATCTGACTTGGGACAGATGGATCAGGCCATCTGGAACACGAGCCGCGGGCGGCCGCTGGAATCGATCCAGGATGACTACCTCTCCACCCGGCTCACCGACCATGCCGAGCCGATCTTCATCCCGCTTAGTCTCGTCTTCTGGCTGTGGGACGACGTGCGGGCCTTGCTGCTGCTGCAGGTGGTGCTGGTGGCGCTGGGGGCATGGCCGCTGTATGAGCTTGCCGTGCGCCTGCTGGCGGATCGGGCGCCGCCCGGCGTGACCGGCGCCGGTGATGAGCGCACGCTGGCCCTGGCCCTGGCTGCCGCCTATCTGCTGGCGCCGCAGCTCCAGTCCGCCGTGCTGACCGAATTCCACGCTATTCCCCTGGCCGTGCCGCTCATTCTCTGGGCGTTCTGGGCCATCGCCGCGGGCTACTGGTGGCAGTTCGGCATCGCCGCCCTGCTGCTCGCCGGCGTCAAGGAAGAGGCAGCACTTCTGGCGGCAGGATTGGGCCTGTGGGCCTTGTGGCGGCTTTTCCGGGCAGGCGGCGCCAACCGCGAGCGCCTGGGGGCAGCGCTCGGCATCACGGCTGTTGTCATCGCCTCTGTAGCCTGGTTCTACGTAGCAACGTTCCTCATCATTCCGTCCTATGGCGCCCGGGTGCATCACGTGGTCGAGAGCACCTACTTTCAGCGCTACGGCGCCCTGGGGAACAGCTCGCTGGATATCTTCGTCAGCCTGTTCACGCGGCCAGGGTTGGTCTGGCAGATCGCCAGCGAGCCAGCCCGCGCCCGCTATCTGTGGGGCCTGCTGGCGCCCTTCGGCCTGATGAGCATCCTGGGCGCCGATGTGCTGCTGTTCTCTCTGCCCGTGCTGATGGCCAACCTGCTCAGCGCCTATGCAGCCCAATACTACGGGGAATTCCACTACTCAGCGCCCCTGGTGCCCTATTTCGGCGTCGCTGCCGCCTACGGCGCCGCCCGCCTGGTGGCAGTGACTTTGCACTGGGCGCGGCTGCGCTCGCGACGCCGGCTGGTCATCACCCTCCTTGCGGTCTGGATTCTCGGCTGGGGGCTGGCCACCTACGTCGTCGCCGGCCGCGGTCCCCTGGGAGGCCGCTACGACCCCACCCCCATCACGGCCCATCATCGGCTGCTTGACCGCTTCCTGGCGCAGATTCCTGCCGGCGCCCCGGTTTCGGCGACGGCGGCGGTGCATCCGCATCTCAGCCATCGGCGCTATGTCTACCAGTTTCCGCTTGGTCTGAAGCCCGGTCAGGCGGAATGGGCGTTGATCGACGTCACGACCGCCACCGACATGGCTCCCGGCGCCGTGCGCGACCAGGTCGAACAGATGCTGGCAGAGGATTGGGGGATCGTCGACGCCGCCGATGGCTATCTGCTCTTGCACAGGGGCGCCAGCGCCAAGACGATCCCGCCCGCCTTCTACGACTTCGTGCGCGTTCCTGGCGATGCCGCTAACGCCCGCGGCCCCCTCAGCCTGGTCGATCTCCAGGTCGACGATTGGCAGACATGGCGGCAGACTCAGGTGCAGACGCGCTGGCAGGTAGGCGCCAACTTCGTACCGGAAAACGTCAGGCCCTGGCTGGAGCTGCGCAGCGCTGCCGGCAAGCTCGTCTACACCCTGGCTGACCTTGCGCCTCCGGCCCTGGTCTGGTACCCCTCGACGCAATGGCGTCCGGGCGACCTGATTACGATCACGACGCCGCCTCTGGCCTTGCCGCGCGCCTGGGGCGCGGCTGTCGCTGTCGTGCACGGCCGCAACCCGTTTGAACCCAACGACAGGGTCCCCAGCGATGATGTGGTCAGCTCGCCGGCCTACCCGCGCTCGCCCGATGGCACGCTGGCCCTGGCAGGCGCCTACGCACGCGACCGCCGGGGTCGTCTGCAGGACATCCTGCCCGGCCTCGAGATGGGAAGCGCCAGCCTGCCGCCGGGTGATGGCATGACGGAGACCCTCCAGACCTTTCAGGGTCCCGGCGGCCTTCCTGTGCGCCTGCGGGCACGGCTGCCTCGGCAGGCGCCGGCCGGTCAGCCCGTCGACATTGGCTTGCAGTGGCCCGATGGCATCCCCGAAGGATACGTCCCCTTTATCCACCTGCGCCTGGGCAATGATACGATTGCCCAGGCCGACGGTCCACCCCAGACCTTCATCGTGACCGCGAAGCCCATGAACGACTGGCGCCAGCTTGTGACGCCCACCGGCCTGACGCCGGGTGCCCAGCTCCGGGTCGTCGCCGGCCTCTACCGCCAGAGCGACGGCCAACGGCTGGACCTGACGGGCGCCGATGGCCAACCGGCCGGCAATGAGGCCCAATTGGGTGAGGTCACCATCGCATCGCCTTTGGTTCCCGACCAGACCTGCGCTCTTGATCCGGCTGCCTGCGCCTCCCAACCCCTTCCCTGAATTGCGCCATGACCCTGAACCTGAACGACTACCAACAACTTGCCCTGCGCACCGCCGGCCATCACGGTGACTTCGAGCGCACCCTGATGTATACAACGCTTGGTCTCAACGGCGAGGTGGGAGAAACGGCCGAGATGGTCAAAAAGGCCTTCTACCACGGCCACGAGCTGGATCGCGACAAGCTCAAGAAGGAACTGGGGGATGTGCTTTGGTATGTGGCGGTGATGGCCGACGCCCTGGGCATGAGCCTGGAGGAAGTAGCGCAGGAGAACATCGACAAGCTGGCCCGGCGCTACCCTGAAGGCTTCTCGTCCGAACGGTCGCGGAACCGCGTCGAATAGTGGGCACGTCTTAACAGCAGGGGGCGGCGCCGGACCGCCCTGCCCGCCTCACCGCTGAACCCCCATCACGCCATGCGCCGATCGCACCTTGTCCTGCTTGCGCTGATTCTGCTGGCCTGGCTGCTGCGCCTGTACCACCTGGACGTACAAAGTCTGTGGTACGACGAGGGCGTCACGGCGCAGGTGGCGCGCATGGGCGTGGCTGAGCTGACACGCTGGACCGCAGACGACATCCAGCCCCCTCTGTACTATCTCCTGGCAGGCGGCTGGTTGGGCCTCATCCGGCCCTGGGAAGCGCCCCTGGCTTTCACCATGCGCCTGCTGTCCGCCGGCCTGGGCCTGGTGCTCATCCCCTTGCTCTGGTCGTTGGGACGGCGGCTCTGGAATGAAACGGCGGGACTGCTGGCGGCGTTGGTGGCCGCGGTCTCACCTCTGATGGTCTACTACGGCCAGGAAGCGCGCATGTACGCGCTGCTGGTGACCCTGGTCAGCCTGGCGGCGTTGGCGGTCGTCCGCCTGGCCGAGCCTGCCGGAAGGGAGCGCCGGTGGTTGGCGGTCTATGTGCTGGCCGCGCTGGCTGCGCTCTACACGCACTATTTCGCCGGGTTTGCCTTGCTGGCCCTGGGGTTGTACTGGCTTGTGGTCTGGTGGCGCAGCGGCCGCGCGGCTCGCCGTCTCCGGGCCTTTGCCGTCGCCAACGTCCTGGTGGTCATCGGGTTCCTGCCCTGGCTCCCGGCCATGATGGCCCGCTTCCAGGCCGACACCAGCTACTGGGCGGGAACGCTCAAGCTGGCCGACGCTCTGCGCCACACAGCGATCAACTTCACGGCCGGCGCCACCGAAACGATGTTCGAAGCCACGGCGACCATGCTCCTGCCCTGGTTTGGGGTAGCGGCGCTTGTGTGGCTGGCGGCATGCGCGTGGTCGCCGGGGCGCCGTCCCCAGCGACCCCTCGTCTTGATCCTGCTCTGGGGTCTGCTGCCCTCGATCTGCATCCTTTTCCTGGCCCACCGCACGCCGAAGTTCAACCCGCGCTATTTGATGATCAGTTGGCCGGTCTGGGCGCTGCTGGCCGGGGGAGGGGTGGCGGCTCTCTGGCAGGGCCTCGGACCGCAGGTGCGAAACCGCAGAGCGGCGGCAGCGGGCTTGAAAGTCGCGGCCACCGCCAGCCTAGCCTTTATCCTGGTGGTGCAGACGGCGGGCCTTCGCAACTGGTTTACCGATGCCCGCTTTGCCAAGTCCGACTGGCGCGATGCCATCTCGCAGATGTACTTCCATCGCCAGCCCGATGAGGTTTCACTGTTGGTGTCAGGGCATGCCTATCCTGTGTTTGACGCCTACGTTCCCGCCGTGCTGGGGGTGACCCGTTACCGGCTGCCGGAAATCGAGATCCTGGATGTCAACCGGGTGCTGGGATGGGAGGAGACGGCCCAGGCGCTCAACCGCGACCTGGCGGGCAAGGGCGGCGTGTGGCTGTTTCTGTGGCAGAACGAAGTCGTCGATCCTGCCGGTGTGGTCACGACCCTCCTGGATCGCTATGCCGGACCGGTTTCAACGCCAACCTATCCGTTCATCGGTTTGCGCCACTATCGCCTGCCGCCAGACCTGCATTTCCCGGAGACGCCGCCTGTCGCCGGCCCCCAGGCCGAGTTCGGCGGCCTGGTTCGTCTGGTGGGCGTCGAGCCGGGAACGGGAGGCTACTGGCTCTACTGGCAGGGGCTGAAAGCCGGTCTGCCCGACCTGAACGTCGAACTCCGCCTGTTGGATGCAAACGGCGCCGTGCTTTTCCAGCAGGATGGCCGTCTGGCCGGGTACGATTTTCCCACCACACGCTGGCGACCGGCCGCCAGCTATCCTGTCTGGCTGCCCGATCCTGCATCCGGCGCCTCGCCGCAGACACTGCAACTGCGCGTCTACGACGCCAAGAGCGGTGCGACCCTGGGTGAACAGGCTCTCGACCTGACCACTGCCGGCTCCGCTCTTTCCGGCACCGGAACCGGCAGCCAGCAGGCGGCGTCATGAGCAGCATATTCCCTTGCGATCGGCGGCGTTGCCTGTTGAGCAGTCGATCTGCTACACTTCGCTCAGGCCCGCCTTCCGGCGGGTCTTTCACGCTATGAATCCAATCACGCCCGAAGCTCTGCCCGCGTCCCGCCCCACCCACCTGGCGCGCCGTCTCGTGCGCTTCGCCCTCGGTGCTGTGCTTCCCACGCTGGCGTTGGTCGTCTTCATCAGCGGCTGCGCGACAGGTCCTCTCGTCACCAACGCCCGCGTGGAGCCTGCCAGCATCAGCCCCAACGCCGACGGCAACAACGACGCCACCCGCATCTCCTATACCATCCGCCGGCCCAGCGACGTTTCCATCTACCTTGTGGATGCGAACGGCCAGCGCCATTATTTCCGCCAGGACCGCCGCCGGGCGGCGCGCGACTATAACGTGCTGTGGGCCGGCGTCATCGATGACCGTGTGCTGCCCAACGGCGTCTATACGTGGACGGTGGAAGCCACCGATGATGCGGGCCGCACCGACAAGGCCACCGGACAGATCACGCTGACAGACGGCGATACCAATCCCCCCCAATTCGAGAACTTCGCCGTCAAGCCCGCCGTGATCACGCCCAATCAGGACGGCATCGACGACCGCGCTTCCATCACTTACTACCTGAGCAAGAAGGTGGATGAGCTGCAGGTCTACCTGCTGCCCACCCACCCTGACCCGGACAACCCCAACCCCAAGTATCCGCTCGCCGAAACTGAGCGTGAGGTCAAGCCGACCGAGCCTGGGTTCCATTTCTACGATTACGACGGCGGCATCGACCTCGGCGCCGATCCCCCACCCGATGGCGACTACTACGTGGTAGCCGATGCCCAGGACCTGGCCGGCAACCGCACCGTCGTCACCAAGACATTGACGATCAGCAACGGCGGCAAACCACGCGCCGACATCGTCAAGGGCGAGATCACGATGATCAACCCCGAGACGGGGGATCGCAACATCCCGCTCGGCGGCGCCATGATGTTCACGGCGACGATCGAGAACTACGGCAACGTCCCCATTCGCACGGCAGGACCGTGGCCGGGTACCGTGTATCACTCCAACGAGAACTTCAACACCCTCGCTTACCGGGAAAGTGAGAAGAGCTGGTTCGAGCAGTCCGGCACCTGGCGCTTTGGGCTGAATTTCCAGGCCAACCCCGGCCAGGACTTCCCCTTCCGCTATGCCGTGGGCCGTAAAGAGGACCTGCGCTGCGAGACGATCGACGGCCGTGAGCAGTGTTTCCTGGATCCCGGCAAGCGGGGTCTGGTCTACGGCACCATCATCTGGGACACGATTCCCGGGCGCAATCCCTTCCAGATGTGGGGTGGTCTGCTCCACGAAGATGTGGAAGTCGTCAACAACTTTGCCGACGTCCAGGAAGTCAAGGTCGCCGATCCGAACCAGGGCAACTAGCGTGCGTCTGGGCATCGTCATCGTCAGCTTCAACGTTCGCGACCTCCTGCGCTCCTGTCTGGCCTCGGTCTACGGCGATGTGGAGCACAGCCCCGGACTGGAGGCCACGGTCGTCGTCGTCGACAACGCCTCAGCCGACGACAGCGCTGGGGTAGTCAGAACTGAGTTTCCACAAGCTACTTTGATTGCCAGTCCGGAGAACCAGGGCTTTGCGCGCGGCAACAACGCCGCCCTGCGGCTGCTGGGCTTCGACAAGGCGTCTCCAGCCGCCCCTCCCCCGGACGCCATCCTGCTGCTCAATCCCGACACAGAAGTGCAGCCGGGCGCCCTGGCCGCCCTCACCGCCTTCCTGGACAGCCAGCCCCAGGCAGGGGGCTGTGGGCCCGCCCTGCAGTACGGCGACGGCAGTTTCCAGCACAGCGCCTTTCATTTCCCCGGTCTCGCCCAATTGGCGCTCGACTTCTTTCCCCTGCATGGGCGTCTGCTTGACTCACGGCTGAACGGCCGCTATCCGCGGCGGCTCTACGAAGGCGGCCGGCCCTTTCCGGTTGACTTCACCCTGGGCGCCGCCCTGATGGTTCGGGGTGCAGCCGTCAGCGCGGCCGGTCTGCTGGATGAGGGCTACTTCATGTATGCCGAGGAGATGGATTGGTGCCAGCGTTTCCACAGGGCCGGTTGGCCGCTCTACTGCGTGCCGGCGGCGCACGTGACGCACCACGAAGGGCGCAGCGCCCGCCAGTTTCGGGGGGCGATGACGGTCGCCCTGTGGCGATCGCGGCTGCGCTACTATCACCGCTACTATCCGGCGTGGAAAGAATGGGCGGCGCGGCGTCTTATCGCCCAAGGTATGGCTGCCGAGATGCGGCGGATGCAGGCTGCCTTTGCCGGGGGCGCCATCACACCTGCCGAGCTGGAAGCACGGCTTGATGCCTCTCGCCAGGTGCTTGCCCTGGTCCACTCCCCTGTCTAGCCTCCCCATGCCCGCCTCACCCAGCCTGGCCTGCGCCATCCTCGCCCGCAACGTCGCTGCGCACATCGGCGACTCGGTTCGCTCCTGTCTGTTTGCCGACCGCGTGGTCGTCTTCGACACCGAAAGCGAGGACGAGACCGTGCCGAACGCCCGCGCGGCCGGCGCCGAAGTCGTCGCCACGCCCTTCGTCAACTTCTCCCAGGCGCGCAACTTCGCTTTGACGCGCCTGGATACGGATTGGGTGTTCTTCGTCGACGCCGATGAGCGCGTCACGCCGGAGTTGGCGGCTGAAGTCCGGCAGGTCATCGGCCGTGAGGATGGCAGCGACGGATGGTGGACGCCGCGCTTCAACTACATCGTCGGTCACGTCATGCGCGGCGGCGGCTGGTATCCTGATTACCAGTTGCGCTTACTGCGCCGCACCCATGCCAGCTACGACCCCACCCGCGAGGTCCACGAGATCGCCATCCTGCAGGGCGGTTCCGATCGCCTCCATGAGCACCTGATCCATTACAACTACGACTCCTGGGCGCAGTTCCACGCCAAGCAGCGCCGCTATACCGACTTCGAAGCCAAGACCCTCTTTGGCGAGGGCGTGCGCGCCCACCCCCGTCATCTGGTGACCCGGCCTCTGCAGGCCTTCTGGCGGCGCTTCGTCACGTGGCGCGGCTACCGTGACGGTTTGCACGGGCTGCGCCTCAGCCTGATCATGGCGCGCTACGAACAGCTCAAGTATTGGTGGCTTCTGCAGATGGGCAGGAACAAGCAGACAAGGCCGCGGGCATGATAGGGGGCTTACGCTCGCGCCGGTGACGAGGCCAGGCCGAGACGCTTGAGAACGGCAGGAAACCCGGCCTGAACATAGTCTGCCAGCAGCGCCGCCGTGGCGTCATAAGCAGGCTGCTCGAGACCGTAGGGGTCGGTGATGCTCTCGTGAGCCCCGGACATCTCGCTCAGCAGGAAAGTCCGGCGGAGCGCCTGCGGCCAGGTGTGAAAGATGGTGCGGCGGTGTTCCTCTTCCATGACCAGGATCAGGTCGGCAGCCAGGACCCGCGGGGCGTCCAACTGTTGGCCCCGGTGTTCCGCCAGGTCCAGGCCGCGCGCGGCCATAGCCTGAACCGCGCCCTTGCTGGCGGGCGACCCCTCCATGGCGTAGGTCCCCGCCGAACTGACCACGACCTGGTCAGCCAGACCGGCATCCGCCAACGCCTTCTCAAGCAGAACCGCCGCCATCGGCGAACGGCAGATGTTGCCCGTACACACAAGCAGAACACGTTTCATCGGTCACGTAGATAACAACGGCCCGCCGGAGCGGGGTGCCGGCGGGCCGGGAAAGACGAAACCAGAGGCGAAGTGGGAAGATCAGCCAAGCTCTGGCTGGAGCAAGCCGAAGTTGTTGTCCCGGCGGCGGTAGACCACGTTTACGGTCCCAGTGCCGGAATTCAGGAAGACATAGAAGTCGTGGCCGAGCAGCTCCATCTGCTCGATGGCTTCATTGGCATCCATCGCCTGCATCTCGAAATGCTTGATGCGCACGAGATCGCCGGCGGCGGGCTCTGCTTCAACAGGCGGGGTGCTGACCGCTTCGACGACCGTGTTGGCCTGGGCCACCGCGCGCTTGTGGTTGGGGGCGCGTTTGCCCTTGTACCGTTCGATGCGGCGTTCCAGCTTATCCGTCACCGCATCGATCGAGGCGAACATGTCGCCCGACCGCTCTTCCGCCCGCAGGATGGTGCGAGGGCTGCGAATCGTCACCTGCGCCACAGCACGGTCGGCGGCGCTGCGCGTCTTCTCTTCGCGCAGCTCCACAAATGCCTCGTCGATGCCGGGCAGATACCGCCCCAACTTCCCGATCTTCTTGTCTACATACTGCTCCAACCATTCCGTCAGTTCGACGTTGTGCGCCTGGATCATGAGCTTCATCGTTCGGTTCTCCTTTGCTAGGGGCACTATCCGGCCAAACAACCAGATGTAACGGCCGGAGGATCAAGTTGGGCCATTCTACGGCCTGGCATAGTAGATGTCAACCGCTCCTAAGAAAATGAACGCCGGCAGGCGCCGCAGCATGCCATCGTTCCCTGGCACCTGGGGACGGCAAGTCCGGCGTGAAAGTCAAACCCTTGTGACAGGAGGGCGCCCGTCGGGTCGGGCGGCATCCCCATCTTGTCATGGCACGACAGGCGCCCGGCGCTTTCCTCAACCAACCGGGCGCGACCCATACTCCCGGGCGCCATGCGCGATTGCCACTGCGACGTGTCCACTGCCTGCCTATGACGATACGGCGTGGATGGGGCATTCTCTCGCTCCTTTGCTAAGTATACCACTATTTCCGCGCGTGGCGACATGACGCAGATCATGGCGCGCCGCGTCAAAGTGGGTTTATTCTATGGGGTAGGTTGTTGTTCAAGCTCAAGGAAGAGCATGCCACTGGGCAAAGGAGGAACCATTATGTCCCAAGATCGCTCGTCTGCGGCGCCATCGCCGGGGCCACTACCACCGTCCGGTGTGGATGTCGACTCACTCCTGGCACGAGCGCAGAAGCCTGCCGCGGATGCCATGCAGCTTCATCCCTTCTACAAGGGCAAGATCGAGGTCGTACCGAAGTGCATGGTCCGCGACGTCAATGATTTTGCCATTTGGTACACGCCGGGCGTGGCTGCGCCGTGCAAAGATATCGAAGCTCATCCCGACCAGGTCTACGAGCACACCAACAAGGGCAACCTGATTGCCATCGTCTCGGATGGCACACGCGTATTGGGGCTGGGCGATATCGGTCCCAAGGCTGCCATTCCGGTAATGGAAGGCAAGGCCCTGATCTTCAAGTATCTTGGCGGCGTCGATGCCGTTCCCATTTGCATCGACACCAAGGACCCGGACGAGATCATCCGCACCGTGCTGCTGCTCCAGCCCAACTACGGCGGCATCAACCTTGAGGACATCTCGCAGCCCAAGTGCTTCCGCATCCTGGATACGCTGCGCGAGAAGGCTGAGATACCTATCTGGCATGACGATCAGCAGGGCACGGCCACCGTTGCCCTGGCAGGGCTGATGAACGCCCTGCGCATCGTTGGCAAGCGCCCGCAGGAAGTGAGGGTTGTCTTCCAGGGCGCAGGCGCCTCCAACGTCGCCTGCAGCCGGCTCATGTTCGCCTGGGGAGTCAGGCCTGAGCTTTGCACCGTGGTCGACAGCAAGGGTATTCTCCACCCCGAGCGGGATGATCTGCGCCGGCGTAAGGCCGAGTTCGTCGACAAGTGGCGCCTGGCCAACATCACCAATGCGGAAGGACGCACGGGTGATATCGCCGCAGCGCTCGCCGGCGCCGATGTCTGCATCTCGTTGAGCACACCCGGCCCGGGCACGCTCCAACAAGATTGGGTGGAGAAGATGGCAGACGAAGCCATTGTCTTCGCCATGGCCAACCCCATCCCCGAGATGTGGCCTTGGGAGGCCAAAGCGGCGGGTGTTCGCATCTTCGCCACCGGACGATCGGATTTTCCCAACCAGGTAAACAACTCGCTGGGCTTCCCGGGCATCTTCCGGGGGGCGCTGGATGTGCGGGCGCGCACGATCAGCGATGAGATGTGCATCGCCGCCGCGACTGCCCTCGCCGACATGGCTGCGGACAGCGGGCTGGCCGCCGACCACATCCTGCCCACCATGGACGACTGGGAAGTCTTTCCCCGCGAAGCCGTGGCGGTGGGGATGAAGGCCCAGGAACAGCATCTGGCCCGCATTTCTCTGACCGCAGCGGAATTGCACACGCGGGCGAGTGACATTATCGCCCGCTCCCGCGCCATCACCCAGTACATGATGCGCGAAGGCTATATCGCCCCACCACCGGAGGCATGACTATGTACGACATCATCATTATTGGCGCCGGTCCTGCCGGTCTCGCCGCTGCCGCCTACTGCCTGCAGAAGCGGCTGGAGGTGCTTGTCATCGCTCCCGACCTGGGTGGCAAGGCCAATTACCGGCTGCACCTGGCGGGACTGGAAGGTTTCGAGCACATCACCGGCGAGGAAATCGTCCGCAAGTTCCGCAGCCAGCTCCAGTACCTCGACTTCGCCCACGTGCGTGATACGGTGAAGCATGTCGATGCCAAGCCAGGCGCCAAGCACGAAACCTTCACCGTCACCACCGAGGCCGGCAAGCATTTCCCCAGCCGCTGCGTGATCCTGACCACAGGGGTCGAACCGATCCGGCTGAACGTCACCGATGAGGAAAGGTCGCTCGGTCGCGGCCTCTCCTACTCGGCCATCAGCCACGCGCCCCTCTTCTGGGAAAGGGAGACCGCCGTGGTAGGAAGTGGAGTGCTGGCGCTGCGGTCAACGGCCGAGCTGGCTGCCATCGCCAAACGGGTTCTGCTGATCGCACCGGAAGGGCTCGCCGATTCCCCGCTGAAGCGCCGTCTGGCGATCATGGACAACGTCACCATCCTCGAGAAGCACACCGTCAGGCGACTGCACGCCGACGGCTACCTGCACGGCATCACCATCCGCGATCCGGGCGGACGTGAGCAGGAGGTGCCGGTCAGCGGCGTGTTTGTCGAGTTGGGCCTGATCCCGCAGTCGGAAGTCGTCAAGGGCCTCGTGGACCTGGACGCCGATGGCTACGTGGTCGTGGACGACCGCTGCCGCACCTCGCGTCCCGGCATCCTGGCGGCCGGCGATGTCACCAACACCTACAGCGAACAAGTGCTCATTGCCACCGGCGAAGGTGTGAAAGCGGCCCTGGCCGCTTACGACTACCTGCTGGGGCTGGAGCCCTAGCCTTCGACCTGATCTCAAGCAGCCGCGCTTGCCCCGGCCGTCCGGGGCAAGCGTGGCGGGCATGGCGTGGTCAGGCTTGCGGCGCCAGGGTGACGGGCTGCCCGTCCTGGAGCAGTGACTGCTGGGCCGCTTCGAGGACGCGCACCACCTGCAGACCATTGGCGCCATCGGCCACAGGCTTTTTGCCAGTCTGGATGGCCTGGATGAAGTCATCGCACTCGGCGCGCAGGGGTTCGGCCAGGGGGAGCTTGGGGATCACGATGTCCCCTGCGTGCAGGCGATACTGGTATTCGCCGTACTGCGCGTCGGTGAACCGGGATACGCCCTTGTCGTAAATCTTGACCTTGCCCTCGTCGGCCAGATCGTCATAGACGACCATCTTCTGGCTGCCGACCAGGGTGAGGTGGCGGACCTTGCTCGGATCCAGCCAGGAAACCTGCGTGTGCGCCAGCACGCCGTTGGGGAAGCTGAGGATCAGAAAGACCACATCTTCGACTTCACCGTGTAGATACCGGGCGCCGCGCGCGCTCACCATCGTGGGCATCTGATCTAGCAGATACAGGTAAATGGAGATGTCGTGCGGCGCAATGCTCCAGAGCGCATTGATGTCGGACTGGACCCGTCCCAGGTTCACACGCGTGGAGTACAGGTAGTAGACATCGCCCAGGGCCCCGCTGTTCAGCAGGGACTTGACGTAATGGACGGCGGGATTGTAGATAAAGACGTGTCCCACAGCCAGCACCAACCCCTGCGCAGCCGCCAGGTCCACCAGCTCGCGCGCCTCGTGTGTGGTCATGGCCAGGGGCTTCTCGACCAACACATGCTTGCCCGCTTCCAGCGCCGCGCGGGCCAGGGCATAGTGGCTGCGGGCCGGCGTCGCCAGGGCGATGGCGTCGATGTCACTGTCCAGCAGTTTGTCGACGTCCGCGTAGAGAGTGCTGCTGCGGTATTGCAGCGCCGCCTTGTCCAACCGCTCCGGGTTGCTGTCACAGATAGCCGCCAGCTCACACGTGGGCATGGCGTGGAAGTTGCGGGCCAGGTTGGGCCCCCAGTAGCCGAAGCCGATCAGGCCGATACGAACAGGGGTCATGGTCGTAGGTCAAGACAGCAGGACGCTGCACCCATCAGCCGGCTTCAGAAGGCAAAGACCGGCGGCCCGGCCAGGACCGGGGTAGAGATGCCGTAGCGTTCCAGGGCGAGGTTGAGGATTTCGTTGATCAGGATGGCGTAGGGGATGCCTTCCACCCGCGCCACGATGCACATGTCGCTGGCGAGAGGATTCAGCCCGGGCAGGGTGTTGATTTCGAGCAGATAGGGACGGCCATCAGGTCCCAAGCGGAAGTCCACGCGCCCGACATCCAGGGCGCCCACCGCCTCAAAAGCCTGCACGGCCAGGTCACCCAGCTCGTCGGCCAGGGCCGGCGCTATCCGCGCCGGACAGATATAATCGGGTGCACCCTCCTCCCCCGGCAGGAAGGACTTGGCCAGGGTGTTGTACAGGCCATCGCCCGCGCCCACCGTGGCGTCCACCTCCAGGACCGGGAAGATGTGGTACCCCTGGTGGTCATAGAGTGCGCCGCCCCGGCGCCGCCCCGGCGGGAGCCGGTTGCCCAGGATCCCCACGGTGAATTCGCGACCCGGCAGATAGGCCTCGACGATCGCAGGCTGGCGGTATGACTCCTGCACCCAGCCCACCTGGCGGTGCAGGGCGTCCTCATCGGTCACGATGGATTGGCCATTGATGCCCATGCCCGAACCCTCTCGCGCCGGCTTGACGAAGAGCGGAAAGGCCAGGTCGGGATGGAGAGGCTCGTCATCCCTGTGCATCACCTGGAACGGCGCCGTGGGCAGTCCCGCGTCCCGCCAGAGCTGCTTGGTGACGCCCTTGTCCAGCGAGATGGCATGGGTCAGCACCTTGCCGCCGGTGTAGGGGACCCCCAGCATCTCCAGGATGGCCGGCACATGGGACTCGCGTGAATCCCCGCGCAGCCCTTCGGCGATGTTGAAACAGATGTCGGGCCGGGCGACACGGATGGTGTCGAACAGGGTCTCGTCGGCTTCGATCGGACGTGTCGTATGGCCGGCAGCGGCCAAGGCGTCGGCGATGGCCTGCACCGTATGCACGGAATCGTATTCGGCGAGGGCGTCCTCAGGGGCTTCCTCTGCCAGATAGGTGTTCTGTCTGGTGTTGGCGATGACCGCCACACGTAGTCCACTCATGCAAAAGCCTCCATCATCTCGACACCAGCAACCTGGGTCCGAGGGTGACCATTGTGACCGTTATGGGTCTTGATGGGCAAAATCACGACGCCCGCCTGATGCTGGTGCCGCCGCCGCCAACCCTCAGGCGCCATGGACAGCTCCGGGCCGGCAAGCAGTCCTGCGATGCCATCGCGGCGCGTCTTGTCTTGGTGCGCCTGGCAATAGGTGCAGGCAGCCGGATCGTGCGAACGGTAGGCCGTTGGCTGGACATAAGTGCTGATAAAGCCCTCGAAGTTGCGCACAACGACACGGCTTTCCGATTGGCTGAGCAGGTAGTTGGGCAGAATCGGCACCTTGCCGCCGCCCTGGGGCGCGTCGATCACAAAAGTCGGAATGGCGTAGCCAGACGTGTGGCCGCGCAGCGCCTCCATGATCTCGATACCCTTGGCCACGGGCGTGCGGAAGTGACCGGCGCCGTGCACCATGTCACACTGGTACAGATAATAAGGCCGCACGCGATTGCGCACCAGCTTGTGCATCAGGTCGGCCATGAGATGGGGGCAGTCGTTGACGCCCGCCATCAGCACCGTTTGGGCGCCCAGCGGGATGCCCGCATCTGCCAGCCTGGCCAGGGCCGTCGCCACGGCTGGTGTGATCTCCTTGGGATGGTTGAAGTGGATGTTCATCCAAAGGGGATGGTACTTTCGCAGCATTGCCACCAGGTCAGGGGTGATGCGCTGGGGCAGGAAGTTCGGCACGCGCGTGCCGATGCGGATGATCTCGATGTGCGGAATGGCCCGCAGGCGCTGCAGCAGCTCTTCCAGCAGCCGCTGGGGTAGGATCAGGGCATCCCCGCCCGACAGCAAGACATCGCGCACCTGCGGTGTGCGTGCCAGGTAGTCAAGCTGGCGGTCGAAATCCGCGCGGCTGAACTGCGCTTCCGGGTTGCCGACCATGCGGCTGCGGGTGCAGAAGCGGCAGTAGCTGGCGCACTGGGTGGTCACCAGCATCAGGACGCGGTCCGGGTAGCGGTGCACCACACCGGGGACCGGTGAGTGAGCGTCTTCGGCCAGAGAGTCGTCCATTTCCGCCGGAAACGGCATCAGCTCGGCCGCAGTCGGCACGACTTGCCGCCGGATGGGACAGTTGGGGTCATCCGGGTCCATCAGGGTGGCAAAATAGGGAGTCACGTCGACACGAAAACGCCCGGGAGCCGACAGGCCAGTGATTTCATCATCGGTCAGCCGGATGACCCGGGCGAAGTCTGCGACGGTGTTGAGTCGGTGAGTGAGCTGCCAGCGCCAGTCGTTCCACTGGCTGAGGGGAACGTCCTCCCAGGGACTTGGGGGACTACTGGGAGGTTCTTCGATTTCCAGGGGCAGGTCCTGATCTTGCATCTCGAGTGAGTGGGCTCCTTGGAGGTTGGCTATGTCTTGTACGTAGAGGGGATGATCCGGGTCGCGTTTTGCCTGTTCGGCAGGTTGTAGACGCCGCACCCGGCGCCCTCGTTCCTTGTCAATGGCAAGAAAAAACCCGTCTCGTCGACAAGCTCCAAGACAGGTTCGCGGGTTAAGTGACGCCGCCGTAGCGCTGCTACAACGCGGCGCATCAATTCACCCCTCAATCATAGATCAGGCAGCGCAGGTGTCAAATGCAGAAGTCCTGCTACCCTATCCGAGCCACGATTGCTACTTCCTGCCGGCGAAGAGGCCGTAGCCCAGATACTGCATGATGCCCGGCGGCACCTCGAACGTCTCCTTGATCGCCTTGCGGCCGGCAGGGTTGGTCACATAAAGGCGCAGCGCCCGGCCCCAGGCCCGCACCAGCCAGCGCCAGCCTATCCAGTGGATGCGGTCGCTCATCTCGGTGCGGGGATCTGTCTGGTACGTCCTGATTACACGCTCCTGCAGCCCCGACGCCTCCCACAGCGCCTGCCAGGCGGTGAAGGGCGGCGTCGCCGGACCGATCGCAGTCTTCACCTGCGCCAACAGCTCGGGCGGCGGGAGCTGCGTCCAGAAGGCCTCGCTCAATCCCACGTAACCTCCCGGCTTTGCCACCCGCACACACTCGCCGATGGCGCGGGCCTTGTCTTCGACGAAGATCAGCACGGATTCGCAGAAGACCACATCGAAACGATCGGCGGCGAAGGGCAGGTCGAGGACATTCGCCACCCGGCACTCGACCAGGGTCTCGACCCCTGCCTCGCGGGCACGGCGCTGCGACCAGGCGATCATCTTGTCCGACATGTCCACACCTACGACGTGGCAGCCGTACTTCCTGGCGATGTGCGCGGAGGCGACGCCGATTCCGCACCCCACGTTCAATACCTCCTGCGCCGTCTCGACGTGGCACAGCTTCAGCAGCTCCTCGGTCGCCTCCATGCCGCCGGTATGCTTGCTGATGCCGACGGCTGCCTGCATGTCGAGAAACTCCCCACCCACTGGAACAGCATCTGCGGTTGTCATGGCCTTGTTCTCCCGTTCCGCCTCTGGGCGTTGGCATGGCGAACGTAAGGCGTGTTGCCTACGGCATGTCCGGCCGCACGATCGCGGCTGGACGTTCACACGTCTATTCTAGGCCGATTTCACCTCGCTGTCTGTAACGTCCAGGCGGGCGTCGCCCGATCGCTTGTGCTGCCCTTTAGTCGGGCAGCAGCTCGCGCAAATAGGCGGCGGCCCCATCCGACATCAGGTCCTGCTGCAAGCGGGTGCGGCTCGCAAAAAGCGCCAGCGACGCCTGTTGGTCGACCAGGTGGCGCGCCAGCAGGTCCAGGGCCGCATCGAATTCGTAGATGTGTTCGGCGTAGACCACGCGGTTTTCCTGGTCGGCGTCAAGACTCTCCTGGTCGTGCAGCAGCTTCTGGAAATACTGCTTGCTCACCTCGCGGTAGCGCGCCTGGTGTCCGCCGCAGATAACGACGTAGAGCGCGTCCCAGGCCGCGGGCCCCATCTGCTCACGCCAGCGCGACACCGTCTCATGCAGCACGTCCAGCTCCAGAATGGTGCCGAGGGCAGCGTTGTCCAGGTAGAGGGGGGCGTTGGCGCGGCCAAAGGCAGCCAGATGGTCTGCCTCCACCTGCCCTGAGACGAGCACCTCCTCGATCAGCGCCAGGGCATTCTCCAGCGTGCGGCGCTGGACGCCGGCGTAGTTGGACGGAATCGACTCCTCGTCGAGCACGGACAAGGCCTTGTCGACCAGGCCGCGCTTCACCTCCAGGTCGGCGCGGCAGTCGGCCTGAAGCGGCCCCCAGCCGTTGCCTGCCAGGGTGACGTAGACCCCAAAGGAGACGTGACTGATCGCTTTGACCAGGTGATAGAGGTAGGGGATCACATCGACCGTTTCGAGCCTGCCGTTGTGGAACAGCGTTGCCTGGCTGCCGTGCATGACGATCACGGGGACGTCTGCCGTCCCCAGCGTGCCGTGCACCTTGTGGATGAGCAGGTTGTAGCTGTTGTGGAAACTCTGGTTCAGCTCCTTGATCGCACCCTCATAGGGATCGTAGGTGTGGATCGCCTCGAATTTTTTCTTGGTATAGGGATTGAGGTCCTCTGGCAGGTTGTGTTTCATGGTTTGCTCCGGAATAGGAGATGATCACAAGTGCGAAGTGGGCAACTGCCTGGCGCCAGCCCTGACCATGCTAAGCCTGGCCTCTCTGCCTTCGGGCAGGCTGAGGGCAGCGACGATCAGGCGCTTGATCGCGTCGACCGGAATCTGCGCGGCGTCGGCAATGTGGACATAGCGGACTTGCTTACCTGTGCCCACCAGGAGGCCTTCGGGATCAGGCAGCAGGACGCCAAACTCAAAGCCCAGCTTGACGCCATCTTCCGCAGGAAAGATGGCGCAGAAGTAGCCGGTCGCCCCGTGATGGTAGCCGATGCCTTTCCAGACCGGGTAGGCGATCTCGGTGGCAGCGGGCGCCACGTTCAGGATGAGGCTGCGTAACACCTGGGCAAGCCCGCGCACCTCCGGAGACCATCCGGCCATGAGACCTTCGGGTGTGATGGCAGCGGGCGCGGCGCGGGCGGCAGCCTGCTTAGGGGTGGGCATCGTTCACCTCACGACTTACGGGCAGCTGAGAGCCAAAGTCTACCACGAGACCGAACTGTCCTGTGTATCCTGTCAAAGGGACCAGCCCAAGACCCTGTTCAACGCCACACGAAGCAGCATGATCCCGACAGGAGCGAGCACAGAGACGGCCAGGGTCCTCAGCGTGTGCACATCATGGGGCCACGTCTGTGCGTCGAGAAGTTGTCGTTCGATCGCAACCGGTGCAGTCACTTCCTGAGCCAGAGGCCCCACCTCAACACCAGGGGGACGTAAGTCAACCAGAATTGCGGTAGCTTGAGCACACGGGGACCGGGTACCCAGTGTCGTCTGGCGTTCCGTGGTTCTGAACTCCGAGAATGGGCCGGGCACTCCTGGCGTGCTGGTTACGGCTGCACAGGGACGGAAGCTGCCGGGACCTGCCCCCGGCCTCAGGGCAAAGCCAACATTCCAGAAGAGCTATGCAGAAGCAGGGGCAGATACGCCCGCATCGATGGAGCAGGTGATGTGGGGGTCATCGTGGGCGTGCTGGTGGGCGTAGGATCATCGCCCGTGTAGCGCAGCAGAAACAAGCCGCCTCCCTCGTCCGCCACCTGGACGCCGCTACCGGCCACAGCAGCATCCACGGCATATCCCGGCGTGTCGTAGTATCCAACTTCCGCTGGCGCCGCCGGGTTGGCGATGTTCACCACGCGCAGTCCGTTGGCGTCGTCCGCTACGTAGGCATAGCTCCCGGACACGGCGACGCCCCACGCATATCCTGGCGTGTCGTAATGCCCCGTTTCCACTGGCTTCGCCGGGTTGGCAACGTTTACCACCCGCAATCCGGCCAATCCATCAGCCACATAGGCGTAGTTGCCCTCCACAAAGATGCCCACGGCTTCTCCCGGCGTGACATAGGACCCTACCTCCGCCGGCTTGGCTGGATTGGCGATGTTGACCACCCGCAGTCCCTTCCCATAGTCTGCCACATAGGCGTAGTTACCGGACACGGCCACAGCATAGGCTCGACCAGGCGTATTGTAGTACCCCGCCACGGTAGGCGCCGCCGGATTGGTGACGTTCACCACGGCCAATCCAGTCAGACCGTCCGCCACATGGGCATCGTTGCCGGACACGGCAACGCCGGCGGCCTCACCCGGCGTATCATAGAACCCCACCTCATGTGGCGCCGCCGCATTGGAGATGTCCACCACCCTCAGCCCGGCGTCCCAGGCTGCCACATAGGCATGGCTGCCGGACACGGCAACATCCCAGGCATCTCCCGGCGTGTCGTAGAAACCCATCGCCACGGGCGCCGCCGGGTCGGCGACGTTCAGCACCCGCAGCCCGCCAAAGCCATCGACCACATACGCGTCGTTCCCAATCACGGCGTTGCCGGACACATAGCCCGGTGTATCGTACCACCCTGTCGACGTGGGCGCCGCCGGGTTGGCGACATTCACCACCCGCAGCCCGCTCGTGTCGTCCGCCACATAGGCGTAGCTCCCAACCACGGCAACGCTGTCGGCATAGCCCGGCGTATCGTAGAATCCCGTCGCCGCCGGCTTTGCCGGGTTGGCGATGTTCACCACCCGCAGCCCGCCTTCGTTGTCTGCCACGTAGGCATAGCTTCCGGCAATGGCGACGCCCAACGCCGCTCCTGGGGTGTCATAGGCGCCTACCGAGGCCGGCGCGGCCGGGTTGGCGATGCTCACCACCCGCAGCCCAGCCGTATCGTCCGCCACATAGGCATAGTTCCCAACCACGGCCACGCCATAGGCAGAGCCCGGCGTGTCGTAGAACCCTACCGAGGCTGGCGCGACCGGGTTGGCGATGCTTACCACCCGTAGGCCCGCCGTGTCGTCTGTCACGTAGGCATAGTTTCCCACGACAGCAACCCCATGGGCCTTTCCTGGCGTGTCGTAGAAGCCCACTTCTGCGGGCGCCGCCGGGTTGGTGATGTCCACCACCCGCAACCCGTGATCGTTATCCGCCACGTAGGCATAGTGTCCCGCCACCGCGACCCCTTCGGCATACCCAGGCGTGTCATAGAAGCCTACTTCTGCAGGCGCCGCCGGGTTGGCGACGTTTACCACCCGCAGGCCGGCCTCGGCATCCGCCACGTAGGCATAGCTCCCGGCAACGGCCACATCCTTGACAATCCCTGGCATCACACCGGTCTCCCCCACCTTGAGTGGGGGCGCCGGATTGCCGATATCCAGGACCACCAGCCGCGGGCCGACGCCGATGTAGGCGTAGGGGCCCCCGACTGCCACCGCATCGACGGCGCCCCCAATCTGTCCGACCAGCGACACGTTGTGGCTGAGAGCGGTCGCACCGCCCGAGCCTAAAGACCCCACCACCGCCCCCCGCCCCGCCACCGGTGCAAGGAGAGCGAAATTGACGGCGACAACCAGCACTATCAGCGACATAGCCACAAGGATGACCTTCATCTGACCTCCGCCAACGCCAAAATGCCCTCCCCCATCTCAGCAGGGTGGGGCTGACTCAACTTCGTCTACGAACAAGACCTCATTTCGGCTAAAGTACCCACGGCAGGATTTGAACCTGCGCCCCCTTGCTCCGGAGGCAAGTGCTCTATCCCCTGAGCTACGTGGGCGTATTACCTTACCTGAGTTGCTACCTGGAGGAGGAAACTCAGGCTGAGAGCAAGGACAAAGAGAGCGATCTTCAGTTCGAAGCCGGCGGCCGTTCTGGAGCCACACGAGCGAACGCTCGTGCCACTCGGCGTCTATACGTCCGCTGCATCCGCAGTCATGATCTCCAGCGCAATCCGCCACTTTCCATCGCCTTCTTTGCGCCAGACAATGACCAGGCGGACCCTGCTCTGGCTGCCTCCCGCCGGTGGACGACCGTTGACCCATGTGCCCCGGCCGTAGACATACGCCAGTGTTCCCTGGCCCTCGGTTCGTATCGGTGTGATGACAACCGACGACAACGGGGCCATCGACCTGGCAAACTGCAACAGGGCTTCACGTCCCTGAATCGCCGGAGCGGAGGGATGGACGAAAGTCGCGTCCTGGGTGTACTCGTACACCCAGGCGGTGGCATCGGGAGACTCCAAAGCTTCCACGAGCCTGCGCTCGGCCGCCCGAATCTCAGCATCATCGAATATCACTTGCATCCTGACTCCGGTCTTCTCTGTACAGTATTGACAGCCAGCGCCCAAAGCAGCTCGCGCCCTGCTTCGACCCGTTCGGGCCGGCGCAGGTGAGCCCCATCTGTTGTGGCGCAGTACCCACGGCAGGATTTGAACCTGCGACCCCTTGCTCCGGAGGCAAGTGCTCTATCCCCTGAGCTACGTGGGCAAAGTCGGCTGACGTGGCTATTGTATGCGCGCAGGACCGGAGCAGCAAGAAGACGAATGTCAGTCTCGTCTGCACGCTGTTGACACACGTCAAGGCGGGAAGTACACTTCTGTCCGGGTTCGCTGACAGCGGTCAGTTTGCGACCGCATCCCGCGCCCAAAAGAGGCTGGCTGCGCATGCCTTCATCAAAAGGCCACACCATTGGTGTCCTGGCGGGCTGGCAGTACTACTGGACAGCAACGCCGCTTAGTTACCTGGAACCTATCTACCGCGGCATTCGACAGGCTGCGGCAGACAGTGGCTGCAACCTACTATTGGGCTGCGGTATGGGACCATCGGCCATGGCAACAGATCCTCTTCGTCCCGCCTGGCCGGTGTTATCGACAGAAACTGACTTCATTCCGATTGGTCCCTGGAACACGGATGGGCTCATTGCCGTCAACCCGCTGCACACCCAGGCGCGCTCACGCTATCTGCAGGACTTGATTGCTGTTGGCCATCCTGTCCTGTTCATTGCTTCCGGGGAGCCGGGCCCAACCATCGTTGCGGACAATGCCGCCGGAATCGGCGCGGCCATGCAACATCTTGTTGGCCACGGTCACCGGCGCATCGCTTTCATTGCCGGCAGCCCTGAGGACCTGGCAGGGGATACAGGCGCCCGGCTTGCGGCCTATCGAACGGCGCTGCTGCGTCACGGATTCGAACATGATGAGCGCATCGTTGCGTACGGACGGCACATCTATGCAGGCGGTTACGAGGCGATGCGGCAGATCATGGCCACCGGCGCCACTTTCACAGCGGTGTTGGCCAGCAACGATGAGTCGGCATTGGGAGCCTTGCAGGCGCTCAACGAACGGGGCCTCAAGGTTCCAGATGATGTTGCCATGATTGGTTTTGACGACCGGCCCGAGAGCGCTGTCCAGGAACCTGCGTTAACGAGCGTCTCGGTGCCACTGTTCGAAATGGGCTATCGAGCCGTCGAGCAACTCTTATTTCGCATCGAGAGGCCGGCCGTGTTGGGTGATACGGTGAAAGTCGCCGCTCACCTTGTGTTGAGAGAGTCTTGTGGCTGCGGCCGTACAGGTGCGCCTCACCAGCGCGCTGAGCCGGGTATTTCACTTGCAGGCGAACCTGAGGAGATCAGGTCCCTGAGGCGCCGCCTGACCGCTGCTCTCATCGACAGCGTTGAATACGAGAACCCGAGCGCACTTCCAGACATGATCGAGGCGATTCTCTGGCAAACGTCCAAAGGCTGGGATGACGCAGCGATTTGGCAGGCCACTTCTGCGATTGTGCGCGACGAGTTACCTGCACTGATCGACCGCTGGTCAGAGGCCGCCCGTCATGAAAAGGCACGCAGCCTTCTGGAAGAGGCGCGCAGTGTCATTGCCGCCGCTATTTGGCGGCGGCACAGACGCTACGTCGTCGATCAGCGTTGGACTTTCGACCGGATCGGCCAGCTGACGGCCCACCTTCTGAATGCCCTTGATGAACGCCAGATCTACGACGTTCTGGCGCGCCACCTCCCGGAGATGGGGATCAACTTCGCAGCGGTTGTCTACTTCGAGCCTGAGGGCGACGATCAGGTCGCAGTTGGCGAACTGCGAATGATCACGCCGCACAGCACGGCGGCTGGCTGTTTTGCCTGCCGTGAGTTTCCTCCCGATGGGATGCTGCCCGCCGGACAGCCCTTCAGTTTGGCGCTGCTGCCCCTGGTGAGTCCGCGCGGGCAGCTGGGCTTTGTCGCCTTTGACTCCGACCAACTCGACCTGTACGGCGCGATCGTCCAACAAATGGCGGCTGCACTCACCACGGCACAGTTGTACCGCGAGGCTACGGAGGGTCGCAGGTTGGCTGAAGAGGCAAACCAGATGAAGAGTCGCTTCCTCTCAACCGTTAGCCATGAACTACGCACGCCGCTGAATATGATTGTAGGGTTAGGCGAGATTCTTCTACGCGACAGCGATCGGGGTGATGTGCCGCTGCCTCCTTCAGCGCGGACCGATATCGAGCGTCTGAATGCCAACGCCCAGCACCTTGGCCGCTTGATTGGCGATGTGCTCGACCTGGCGAGCAGCGACGCCGGGCAACTGCGGTTGAGCAATGGGTATGTCGATTTGGGGCAGACTTTGCATATCGTGGCGGAAACAGGCCGACGGTTGGCAGCCGACAAGGGTCTTGGTTGGCGCGCCGTCCTGCCGAAATCCGGACCATGGGTGTGGGGTGATCGTACTCGCCTGTCGCAAGTGACACTGAATCTGATCAGCAACGCGATCAAGTTCACGATGAAGGGCGAGGTCAGCCTGACGGTCGAACCCGGACCGGAATCAGTCACCGTGATCGTACACGATACGGGACTTGGAATCCCACTTGAGGAACAGGGGGCGATCTTCGATGAGTTCCGCCGATCGGAGAGGAGCATCACCCGTGGATATGGCGGCCTGGGTCTGGGGCTGGCGGTCTGCCGGCGGCTCGTGGAACTGCACGGTGGAACCATCGGCGTTGCCTCGACCGGGCTCGAAGGCGAAGGCTCGACGTTCTTCTTCAGGCTGCCCACCGCGGAGCGTCCGGCTGTGCCAGCAGCGGCTGCAGTTGCCACCGCGCCGGATGATACCGTGCTTGTGCTGACGACCACGCCCGCCGCCAACGTGCGGCTGCGCGAGCACCTGGAGCAACGCGGGTTCGAGGTGCATCTGGCACTGATAGACCAACCATCGCAGTGGCAAGCGCAATTGCTGACCTTGCCTCCCTCTGCTGTGGTGCTGGATGTGAGTGTGGCCTCGGAACAAGGCTGGCAGGTGTTGAAAACGACAAAGACCAACCCGGCAACCCAAGGTATTCCGGTTCTCTTCTACTCCATTTTTCAGAACAGCGGTTCGGTGCTTGAACTGGACTATCTCACCAAGCCCATTGAACTGGCCGAGCTGACGCGAGCGCTCGACCAGCATTGGCTTGCAGTGGAAGCGGATGCCTCGCAGCGAGCGTTCCTTGTGGTCGATGACGACCCGGAAACGCTGGAGATGCATGCTCGAATCGTGCAGGCGCGTTCGTCTTCTGCACACGTGCTGAAGGCGCGCAATGGTCTCGAAGCACTTGAGGTCCTCCGGAATGAGCACATCGACCTCGTGCTTTTGGACCTGATCATGCCCGAGATGGACGGCTTTGCCGTGTTGGAGGCAATGCGCGACCACGATGCCACTCGCAACATCCCGGTGATCGTGGTAACCGGCCAGACGCTCACCGAAGCTGAAATGGTCCGCCTTAACCAAGGGGTGACAAAGGTCTTGAGCAAGGGCCTCTTTAGCTTCGACGAAACACTGGCTCACCTGGATGCCGCCCTGGCACGCAGACGCGAACTGAGTATGGAGGCGCAGCGCCTGGTGCGTCAGGCGATGGCCTATCTCCACGAGCATTACACAGAACCCATCTCCCGCCAGGAACTGGCGGATCATGTTGGCCTCAGCGATGACTACCTCACGAGCTGCTTCCACAAAGAAATGGGCCTGACGCCAGTGGCGTATCTTAACCGTTATCGCATCCAACAGGCCAAGCATCTCCTACGGAACACGCACAGAAGCATCACTGAAATTGCCTTTGACCTGGGCTTTTCCAGCAGCAGCTACTTCAGCCGCGTCTTCCATCGCGAGACCGGGATGTCGCCTGCCGCCTATCGCCGCATGTAGCGCACTTTCCATTTCCAAACATCTCGGAATACTGCGCTTCTCGTCCGCTTTTATGCAAGCTTTCCCTCGGCAAAGCTCCTATACTGCTGATAGGTCGGAAATCGATCCCGACTTGGCCACCGAGGGACGACATGACCATTACCCTTGAGCAAATTGCAGAACTGAGCGGGGTTTCGCGTTCGACTGCCTCGCGGGTCCACAATGGGTACCCTGGTGTTCGACCCGAGGTGCGTGAACGGGTGTGGCAGGCGATTCACGAACATGGGTACTATCCCAATCCCGCGGCGCGAGTGCTGGCGCTGCAGCGTATGCCTGTTGTCGATACCGAGCAGGCGATCGCCTCGCGAGATCGTGTCCCCACAGACTCGCGATGAGCCGGCACCTCATTCTCTTCTTTTCCCGATAGTTGAGAGCGCTCCCAAGCGACCTTTTTGAAGGAGGTAGTCTCTGAAGCCAGCATTTCACATACACCGAGCATAACCGTAGGTCGTTGTAGTAACTTTGGTTCTCACCTTTTGGGAAGGAGAAGATCCCATGTCGAAGAAAGTCCTCGTCCTTGTCAGTTTGTCTGTTGTTCTTGCTGTCCTGCTGGCTGCTTGCGGTGGCGCCGCCACGCAAGCTCCTGCGGCGGCAACCCAGGCCCCCGCTGCGCAGGCCCAGCCGACCAAGGCCCCCGAAGGCGCCAAAACCACCCTCAAGGTTCTCGTTCATCAGAACCCCCCCATGGTGGAGTTCATGAACGCCTTCAACGAGAAGTTCCAGGCAAAGTATCCCAACGTCACCGTGGATATGTCGGTGGTGAATGCCAATGACCTGAGCACGGTCACCCAGACCCGCTTGACCGCCAACGATGTCGATGTGGTGGACATGTTCGGCTTCGCCAACGCGGCCCAGCCCTACATGAAGAACGTGACTCCACCCAACTGGCAGACCCTGATTGACGCTGGTCTGTTGATGGACATCACCGACCAGCCCTTCATCAAGAACTACGATGCCTCTGCGATCAAGGATGCCGGCACCTACAACGGCAAGGTCTATGAGACCAACCTCGGTCGTGTCTCGTACAGCGGCATCTACTACAACAAGGATCTCTTCGAGAAGAATAACGTCAAGGTTCCTACCACCTGGAGCGAGCTGGTTGCAGCGTGTGAGACCTTCAAGAAGGCAAACATCCCGTGTATGACTGCGGGTGGTAAGGATGGCTGGCCGATCTTCGTGGGTGCCTATGGCCTGCTCGGCGCCGAGTATCCTGACCAGGCGGCATTGGTCAAAGGCCTGTGGGATGGCAGCATCAAGTGGAACGATGCCAAAGCCCTGGACATGTGGAAGAAGATGAAGGTTTACGCCCAGGACATGATGGAACCCGGCGCCAGCGGCATTGCCGGCGATGCGGCGCCTGGGCGCTTTGCTTCCGGCGCGGTCGCCATGTTCCCTGGCGGGACGTGGTATGCGTCTGCCATCGAAACGGCCCAGCCGGCCTTCAAGTGGGGCTACATTCCGTTCCCCGGCAGCGACAACGCCGAAGACAACAAGTATCTGTTCGGGAAGTATGATCAGGGCTGGTCGATTGCCGCCAAGACACCCAACAAGGATGCAGCCTTGAAGTACCTGGCCGAGTTCTCTGATCCGGCGAACTACCAGGCGTTCGCCAACGCCGTAGGATTCATTCCCACCCAGCCGGGCGCCACACTGAATACGCAGATTGGCAAGGAAGTCGCGGCCAATCTCGCCAACTTCCGCGTGGGTTACGAGCAACAATACGTGGCGCCGAAGGGTGCTGGCCAGTACGCCAACCCCTACGCCTCGTACTTCAAACCGTTCGGCACCTATGACGATCCCCAAGAGCTCGCCGACAAAGTACAGGCAGACCTTCAATCCGGGCTAGACGCCAACAAGTAGTCCACTCACTGATGTCCTCCATGTAGGCTTCTCGTCCCTTGGGACGAGAAGCCTACACCCACGAGAGAGGCACACTATGGTCGACAACTATCATTTCGGTCGCGGCAGGGCGAGATGGGCGCCTTACCTGCTGCTCCTGCCCGGGATGTTCTTCTACCTCCTTATCATGCTCGGGCCCTCGCTGGCCACTACTGTGTATTCGTTCACCGATGCCACCGGTATCAAGGGCGCGCCGATACACTGGGTGGGCCTGGCGAACTACAAGGAGTTTCTGTTCATGGGCCAGGCGTCCCGCGACAACTATGGGGCGCTCGGTCGCACCTTGCTGTTTTGCTTCTTTGTGACCACCATTCAGTTCACGCTCGGTTTGGTCGCCGCTCTTCTCGTGAACCAGCGGCTGAAGGGCAGCAGCTTGTTCCGTACGCTTTTCTTCATGCCTGTGATCCTGGGCGCGGTCATCGTGGGCTTGGTCTGGTCGCTCTTCCTCTACCCGCTGGGCGGTCCGGTTGCTACGCTGTTTACAGCGATCGGTCTCCATTCTGAGTTCTTTGGCGGGCAGCCCACTGAGGCCTTCGCCTGGGTGATCGCCGTGCAGATCTGGGCGAACTTGGGCATCACGATGATGATCTTCATCGCCGGTCTGCAAACCATTCCGGAAGAGCTTTATGAGGCGGGTCGGATTGACGGCGCAGGCTCATGGCAGGTCTTCAAGAACGTCACCTGGCCCTTGCTGACGCCGGCCGTGAACACTAATCTGCTCCTGTGCATCATCGGCGGGCTCCAGGCGTGGCAGCTCTTCCTGGTGCTCCTCGGTTACCGGAACGGGACCCAGGTGTTGGGCTACCTGATCTTCGCCCAAGGGTTCGGTCAGACGTCGGGCAGTGTCACAAGCGCCTTCCGGCAGGGTTATGCCGCTGCCGCTTCAATCGTTCTGTTCTTCCTGGTCTTGATCATCGGCATGGCGACGCAGACCATTCTGCGGCGCCGAGAAGAAAGGGTAGTGGGGTGAAAACAGCCATGGCATCCAAAGTCGATTCCAGCAACCTGGACACCGGAAGACGCATGGATTGGGGGCGCATCGGCGCGTACTTGCTCCTTCTGTTGTTTGCGGTCGTGTACGCCGGCCCTTTGCTCATGCTAGTCAACACGTCGCTGAAGACCCTGCCAGAGTTCATGAAGAACGCGACCTCGCCGACGACTTCGCTCAACTTCAAGAACTTCACGGACGCGTGGACCAAGGCGGACTTCCCCCGCTACCTCACCAATACGCTGCTCTATACGATCTCGGCCACGGCCATCTACCTCGTCTGCGCGGTGTTCGTTGCGTTCCCGCTCGCGCGCGGCTATGTCAGAGGCGCCAAATACCTTCTCACCCTGTTTGTGATCGCCCTGTTCCTGCCGGTGGCCCTCATTCCGCAGTTTCAGTTGATGCTGACATTGGGACTGTACAACAACCCGTTCGGGTACGTGATGCTGTTCCTGGTGAACCCCATCGGGGTCATCATCCTTTACAACTACATGAAGACCTTGCCCAAAGAGCTGGACGAAGCAGCCGCTATGGATGGCTGTGGATACCTGCGTTTTGTGGTGTGGATTGTCTTTCCATTGAGCCGCCCGGCGATCGCCACGGTGGCGGTGCTGCATGCGATTGGCATCTGGAACGAGCTGATCCTGCCGACGATCTATCTGCCCAGCAAGAATCTCTACCCCATCACGCGCGGGATGATCGTCTTCCAGGGTGTCTACGGCAGCAATTGGCCCACACTGGCGGCCGCGGTGATGATCATGATGCTGCCGATGGTGGTGATCTTCCTGATCCTGCAGCGCTACATCGTCTCCGGCTTGACGGCGGGGGCTGTCAAGGGATAGGTTCGAATCGCCTAACGTTGCACAGGCGGCTACTGGCCCGATTACCCGGACGGTAGGACGACCTGATCTAGCCACAGTCCACGCACATGGACTACCTGCGGCTCTACCGGCATCAGAGGTCGCGCAACCATGAAGCGGGTATCGAGATTCATCACGCTCGCGACTGTTTTGGCATGTCTTCTGGTAGCCTGCTCGCATGCAGCATCCGTTCCGTCCCCCACCCCCATCACCGCCCCCCGGGGTTGGAAGCTGGTATGGCACGATGAGTTCGAGGGCAGTGCCATCGAACCGTCTAACTGGACTTTCGATCGCGGTGCCGGGGGCTGGGGCAACGGCGAAGCCCAGTTCTATACCTCGCGCCCCGAGAATGCCCGTCAGGAAGATGGCCTGCTCATCATCGAGGCCAGGCAAGAGAAGCACGAGGACTCCTACTACACCTCGGCCCGGCTGAAGACACAAGGGCGGCAATCCTTCCAATACGGGCGAGTCGAGACGCGGCTGAAGGTGCCCAAAGGCGCCGGGCTTTGGCCTGCGTTTTGGATGCTCGGCAAGAACTTTGATGGCAAGAACTGGCCCGATTGCGGCGAAATCGACATTATGGAGTACGTCGGACGTGAGCCGGATCTCGTGATTGGCACGGCGCACGGGCCAGGCTATTCGGGCGCCCTGGGTTTGAGCAAGTGGAACAGACAGACGACCAGCATTGCCGATGACTTTCACACCTTCGCCATCGAATGGCAGCCTGACCAGATCAAGTGGTTCTATGATGGCGCCGAATACTTCACGCTCACGCGGGCCGATGTTGGTGACCGCAAGTGGGTTTTTGATCAGCCGTTCTTCATCATCCTGAACCTGGCGGTGGGCGGCACGCTGGGAGGGGTCATTGGTCCTGACACCTCTTTCCCAGCGCAGTTGCAGGTGGATTATGTCCGTGTGTTCGAGCCGGCCAATCCGTAGAAAGCGACGCCTGTAGGGGTCTGGTTCGTTTCGGCACCCACACGCAGCCGCCAGGAAGACTACTGAGCCGGGTTTGGGTGGTTCGTACACAACCAGACAAACCCACCTTGCCCCCTTACATCTACTGCCATGCTTGTTCGTCATTTCTGCACTGCCCAGCACACCACCCATCGTTTGACCGAACTGCCTGCTTTGACCATGGAGCCGACAGCATCGGCGCCGGCGAGTGTGCGCATCGATCCGTCCGTGCGGTATCAGGAGATCGAGGGCTTTGGCGGCGCCTTTACCGACGCCGCGGCGGCCACCTATGCCCGACTGAGTCCTGCGCGCCAGGCTGAGTTCCTGGCTGCCTGCTTCAATCCGACCGTGGGCCTGGGCTACACCCTGTGCCGCGCCACAATCGGCAGCAGCGACTTCTCCAAGGACAGCTACACCTATGCCGATGTGCCAGGAGATGTGGAACTGGCATGTTTCAGCATCGACCACGACCGTCGGGCCAGGCTGCCGATGATCAAGGCCGCGCAGGCGACAACAGCCGAACCGATCCGCATCCTGGCTGCACCCTGGAGTCCACCGGCATGGATGAAGACCAACGGCGATCGCTGCCACGGCGGCTCCCTACGGCCAGAGTATCGGAGGGCTTGGGCAGCCTACCTCTGCCGTTTCATCCAAGAGTATGGAAGCGAGGGCATACCGATTTGGGGTTTATCGCTGCAGAACGAACCGATGGCAAACCAGATCTGGGAGTCCTGCCTCTACACTGCCGAGGAAGAGCGCGATTTCGTGCGCGATTACCTGGGTCCAGCACTGGCTCGGAACGACCTGAGACATGTGCGCCTGCTCATCTGGGATCACAACCGGGACTGGATGTTCGAGCGCGCCGCGGTCATCCTCAGCGACCGTGAGGCAGCGCAGTACGTCTGGGGAACTGCGTTCCACTGGTATGTGGGGGATCACTTCGACAACGTCCAGTGGACCCATGATGCCTTTCCGAACAAGAAGCTGCTCTTCACCGAGGGCTGCCAGGAAGGCGGTCCGCACCTGGGCGAATGGCTGGTTGGTGAGCGCTACGCGCGTTCAATGATCAACGATTTGAACCGATGGACGGTCGGCTGGATTGACTGGAACCTGATCCTCGATGAGACCGGAGGTCCTAACCACGCAGGCAACTACTGCAGCGCGCCGATCATTGCCGACACAAGCTCGGACGAGCTGCTCTTCCAGAGTTCCTATTTCTATATCGGCCATTTTGCGCGTTTTATCCGGCCGGGCGCCGAACGCATTCTCTGCGCTGCCACGCATGATGCCCTCGAAGCTACTGCCTTTGCCAATCCCGACGGCAAGATCGCCGTTGTCGTGCTCAATCGTTCAGAAGAAGCCCTGCCATTTGCCTTGAAGCTCGGCACTGTTGCTGCCGCGACGGTGAGCCTACCTCATTCGATCGCCACCTATCTTTTGACGCAAGAGTGACTGCGCCAGGAAGTTACGATGCCAACCTATGCCTTTGACGAGTCTAGCCGCTTCATCCTGCACGACTATGACGCGGCGCCCCCTTTTGCCAGCTTTCTGCCAGGTATCGCCGGACCTCTCGGCATCCCGATGTGGGCATTTTACGTCAATCGTGGCCAGGCAATCGCCAGCTTTGGCGTTGAGAGCAAGGACGCGGCGATCCTGGAGTTTCAACCAGCGAACAAGGCCTATCAGATGACGCCTTTCACGGGGTTTCGCACCTTCATCAAGATGGGCGAGGCTCCCAGCGACTTCTACGAGCCCTTTGCGGCCGCAGCCAGACCGGCGCCCTCCCGCACCATGATCATCAGCGCCAGCGAGTTGGAGTTGGAGGAGACAGATTCCGCACACGGCCTGCGGACCAGGATTCTCTATTTCACCCTGCCCGGCGAATCGTTCGCGGCGCTGGTGCGCCAGGTATCCGTGCAAAATACCGGTCCCCAGCCAGTCACACTGGAGCTTTTGGATGGAATGCCCGCGGTCGTTACCTTTGGTTTGGACGACGCCATGCTGAAGAAGATGGGGCGCACGGCCGAAGCCTGGATGGCGGTCTTCAATCTCGAAGCCGGTCTACCTTTCTACCGGGTACAGGCCAGCGTTGGCGATGATGCCGAGGTTGCTGCGGTGAAAGGAGGACACTTCATCCTGGCGTTTGGCACAGGTCCGGACCTAGACAAGCCCGTGCTGCATCCCACACAGGGTCTGGCCATGTTTGTTGATCCCGTGGCTATTTTTGGCGAGAACACGACACTGAGCTTCCCCGAGCGTTTTCTGACCCAGCCGCTGACCGAGCTGCAGGCGATGCCTCAGACCACGGTGGGCCGGACGCCGTGCGGGATTGCCGGCGTGTCAGCGACCCTGGCGCCAGGCGAGAGCCTGACCCTCTATGCGTTCATCGGCCATGTCAGCGACATCGCAGTCGTGGCGCAGGCACGAGATCGTCTGGCGCGGCCCGGCTACGTTGCCCGCAAACGGTCCGAGGCGGAGTCGCTCGTGCAGCACCTGACCGACCCTATCTCCACGCAGACAGCCAACCCGCGCTTGGATGCCTACTGCCGTCAAAGCCTGCTGGACAATATCTTGCGCGGCGGGTGGCCTGTTCGGCTGGATGGAAGAATCTACCACCTCTATGGACGCAGGCACGGCGACCTGGAACGTGATTACAACGCGTTCTTGCTACCGGCTGAGTACTATTCCCAGGGCAACGCCAGCTATCGCGATGTCAACCAGAACCGCCGTTCTGACGTATTGTTCAGTCCTGCGGTCGAAGATACGGAAGTGCTGGCTTTTCTCGGACTGATCCAAGCCGACGGCTACAACCCGCTCACAGTTTATGGCAACCGCTTTGTCGTCCCTCCCGAAAGCATAGAGGCAGTGACACACTTGGTTGATCGGCCTGACGTGTTGCGGTCGCTGTTCACTCACCCCTTTACACCTGGCCAGCTTCTGCACGCCATCGCCGATCACGGAGTCGCGCTCTCTGTTCCTGCAGAAGTGTTCATTGACAATGTTCTCGACCAGGCCGACCAGAGCTTCGAGGCGACCTTCAGTGAGGGCTACTGGGTGGATCACTGGTTCTACAATCTCGACCTGATCGACTCCTATCTGGCGATCTATCCTGACAAGAAGGACGCACTGCTTTTTGGCCCCGCGGTGGTGCCATTCTACGATAGCACTGCGTTCGTGCAGCCGCGCAGACGAAAGTACGTTCTGGCGGGCGAGGGAGTGCGACAGTACGGGGCAATCGTTGCGGACCGTGAAAAGGAGGCGCTCATCGCAGGCCGCGGGCAGTCACCGCACCTCATGCGCTCGGCGCACGGACAGGGTGCGATCTTCAGGACTTCGGTCTTCGCCAAACTGCTCGCCGTAGCCCTTGTCAAATTTGCCACGCTCGATCCACTCGGGATGGGGATCGAAATGGAGGCAGGCAAGCCAGGCTGGTGCGACGCGCTCAACGGCCTTCCTGGTCTCTTTGGCTCGTCCCTGTCTGAGACCTACGAGCTGCAAAGGCTTCTCGATTTTCTTCTGACGGCGGTTGCAGCGAAGAAGACAGGTGATGTGGACCTGCCGATTGAGATGACCGAATTGCTGCACAAGGTTGTCGCCAGTCTGGCCGTCTATTGCACTGCGGGCGATGCCCACGGCGATTTCCACTACTGGGACGCGATCTCCGAGGCGCGCGAGGCCTACCGCGCCAGCGTCCGCCTGGGCATCGAGGGGAGGACTGAGAGGCTTACCTTCGACATGTTGGCGCCTGTACTATCAGGTCTGCGGAACAAGGTGCTGGAAGGCATTCAACGAGCGGAGGCCCTTAACAGCGGCTTTCCTCCAACCTACTTCACCTACCAGGTGGACGACTACAGCATTGTGCGCGACAGGGCGGGCCATCCCCAGAGCGATGAGTTTGGCCGCCCATTCGTTGTGCCTCTGAAGTTCTCCCGTGTTTCCCTACCCGCCTTCCTGGAAGGCCCTGTGCATGCGCTCAGGACACGGCGCGGCACGGCGGAGGCGCGCTTGCTCTATCGATCAGTCAGGGAGAGTGGTCTTTTCGATCGTAAGCTCGGCATGTACAAGGCCAATGTCTCCTTGGCGGACCAATCACACGAAATCGGGCGGTTGCGCGCCTTCACACCAGGCTGGCTGGAAAACGAGTCGGTATTTCTGCACATGACCTACAAATACCTTCTGGAAGTGCTGCGGGCTGGGCTCTACGAAGAGTTCTTCGAGGACTTCCGACGCGGACTGATCCCGTTCCTTGATCCCGAAATGTATGGACGCAGTACGCTGGAGAACTCGTCATTCATTGTCAGCAGCGCTCACCCCGACAAGTCACTGCATGGACGGGGATTTGTTGCACGCCTGACAGGCGCTGCTGCCGAGTTTCTTAGCATGTGGTGGTTGATGATGGTGGGGCCCCAACCGTTCTCCGTAAAAGAGGATGAGCTGTGCCTGACACTGCGGCCGGCCCTGCCTGGCTGGCTCTTTCGCAAGGACGGCACGCTGGCTTTCACGTTTCTCAGTCACTGCCAAGTGATCTACTGTAACCCCCGCCTGCGTGACACCTTTGCCGACGGTGTTGCCACTCGGTCTGTCAGGCTGGATCTGGATGACGGAACCAGCGTCCAACTGCACGAGGAAACAATCGGCGCACCCTACGCTGAGATGGTGCGCGCAGGTCACGTCCGTTGTATCGAGATTCATCTCGATTGAAGGTGCTGGGATGACTTGCGACTACGTACAAGGAGGTAGCCGTGCCCACCTGGAACTTCATTGATGCTGACGGCGCATTCCGGATGGAGGCGCCGGATCGAACAAGTTACCTGTACTTTCCTCTCGCCAACGAAGGGGGAATGATGTCGGTCGTCACCCCGACACTGCATGGCGACGTGAAGACGGGACAGAACGCCTTCCTGATGCTGCCTCTCTCCGTTGAGGACCTGCACAACACGCGGTCAGCACGCAACTTCTGGCTCTGCGGTCCCGCGTTCGGGCCGTGGTCGGCCACCGGCAATTCGGCCCAGCAAGTAGCACGGGCTCCCTCAGGGAAGGACGACGAGGTTGTGACGCTGGAAGCAGGACTCCTCTGGCACAAGGTCACACGCGAGAATCACCGCACGGGCCTGCGCGCCGAAATAGTCAACCTAGTTCCTGCCGGCGAGGACCCCGTCGAACTCATGCGGGTTGTCATCACCAACACTGGCGAAGAACAGCTGCTGCTGACGCCGACTGCAGCCGTGCCGATCTACGGCCGTTCGGCTGACAACCTGCGCGATCACCGGCACGTCACCTCCCTGTTGCATCGCATCCGGGTCACTGCACATGGCGTCCTGGTGCGCCCCACGCTGGCCTTCGATGAGCGTGGGCACCAGCCCAACGACATCACCTATGCGGTCCTGGGCGCCGAGGGTGACGGCACGCCGCCTGGCAGCTTCTTTCCAGTAATCGAGGATTTCATCGGCGAAGGCGGCAACCTGGAATGGCCGGAGGCCGTGGTGTCGACTTCAGCACGCGGTGTGATGGCAGGGACAACAATAGATGGCTATGAGGCTTTGGGGGGCCTTCGCTTTCGCGAAATCGTCCTGGCGCCCGGCGAATCCCACACCTACGTCCTCATCCTGGCCATCCTGCCGGAGGGTTTGTCGGCGGCGACGCTGATTGGCCGCTACGGGAGCGCTGAGGACTTCACACGTTGTTTCGCCGCGACACAAGCGTACTGGCAGGCCAAAGTTTCCGTGCCGGCCTTCCAGACGGGCAATCCGCGCTTCGACGGCTGGATGAAATGGGTCACTGTGCAGCCCACCCTGCGCCGTTTGTTTGGCAATTCATTCCTGCCCTACCACGACTATGGCCGCGGCGGCCGCGGCTGGCGGGACCTGTGGCAGGATTGCCTGGCGCTGCTTCTCATGGAACCCGAGCCGGTTCGCCGCCTGCTGCTCAGCAGCTTTGGGGGCGTGCGGATCGATGGCAGCAACGCCACGATCATCGGCGCCCGGGCTGGCGAGTTCATCGCCGACCGTAACCGCATCGCCCGCGTTTGGATGGATCATGGGGCCTGGCCCTACCTGACGACGCGGCTGTACCTTGACCAAAGCGGCGACCTTGCTTTCCTGCTTGAAGAACTGAGCTATTTTAAAGATCAGCACGCTGATCGGTGCCGCCAACTGGATAGTGCATGGTCACCCGAGCAGGGTACGGAATTGCGCATTGCAGGAGGCGCAGTCTACCGGGGGACGGTCCTCGAGCATTTGCTCATCCAGCATCTGACGGCATTCTTCAACGTAGGTCACTCAGGGAATACCATACTCTTGGAAGGCGCCGACTGGAACGATGGTATGGACATGGCGAGCGAGGGCGGCGAAAGCGTCGCTTTCACCGCCCTCTATGCTGGCAACCTCCGAGACCTCAGCCGGCTGCTGCCCCACCTGGAGCGTTGCGGCATCCAGGAAGTCGAGTTGGCTGCGGAACTCGTTTGTCTCCTCGATACCGTGGATCGTCCGGTGTACTACGGGGACTCCCATGCCAAGCAGCAGCGTTTGAGCGAGTACTTCTGCTCCGTTCGGCACACTGTTACAGGCACCAAAGTCAAGGTGAGCATCGCTAAACTGGTCCATGATCTGACCACCAAGGCTGACTGGCTGTACAACCACATTCGCGAGCGGGAGTGGATCACAAACGGCGAAGGCGATGGCTGGTTCAACGGCTACTACGACAACGAAGGCCGGCGCGTCGAGGGGGCGCAACCAGAGGGGGTGCGCATGACGCTGGCCGGACAGGTGTTCACGCTGATGAACGGTATCGCTACCGATACGCAGGCAGCGGACATTGTGCGCGCCGCCGACCGCTATCTATGCGAGCGCCGCCTGGGCGGATACCGGCTGAATACGGATTTCGGCGGGATCCAACTGAACTTGGGTCGCTGCTTCGGCTTTGCATTCGGCCATAAGGAGAACGGCGCCATGTTCAGCCACATGGCGGTCATGTACGCCAATGCCCTTTATCGCCGCGGCCTCGGGCAACAAGGCTACAAGGTCCTGAATGGCATCTATGAGCACTGCCAACAGTTCGATGCCAGCCGGATGTATCCGGGTTTGCCAGAGTATGTCAGCGAGCGCGGCCGTGGAATGTATCCATGGCTGACCGGTTCGGCAAGCTGGTATCTGTTGACGCTCCTGAGTGAGACGTTTGGCGTCAAGGGAGATCTGGGCGATCTGATCCTGGAACCGAAACTTGTATCCGGCCAATGCAACGCCATGGGCCAGGCTGGCGTTCGTACTCAGTTCGCGGGTCGCCATCTGTCCGTTGTCTATCACATTCCGCATGCAAGCGCGGATGATGTCTACACGATCCGAAGCGTCGCCCTGGACGGAGTGGCACTGCCAATCGCCCAGGGATGCTCATCGGTCCGCGTTGCCCGCGAGATTGTCACCGGCCTGGAAGCGAGCCAAATCCACCGTTTGGAGGTTGATCTTGGCTGAACAAGGAAGTCCCCCCATGCCGCAGTTCCAGAACATGAGCCCACTCTACGAGTCAATTCGTCCGCGTTACCCTGAGTTGCGTGGCGGGGTCGCTCTGGTGACCGGTTCCAGTCGCGGCATTGGCTTGGGCATTGCCCTGCGCCTGGCGCGCGAGGGGATGCGGGTCGTTATCAACAGCCCCTTTCCCGCAGAAGTCGAGGCTGCGGCCGCAGCCCTGCGAGCTCTCGGCGCAGTCGTGCTGCCCGTTCCTGCCAACGTCGATACGACCCCTGAGGTCGACCGCCTGTTTGAGGAGATGCTGAGCAGCTTCGGTCGCATTGATTTGCTGGTCAACAATGCCGCGGATGTGCGCCGCGGTCAGTTCTTTGAGGTCGACGAAAGCTTGCTGGATGCACAGCTTGCGAGCAACATTCGTGGTCCATACCTATGCTCCTATCGCGCTGCCGAGAACATGCGGCATACCGGTGGTGGAAGTATCATTCAGATCAGCTCCGTTGGCGGCGTACGCGCGCATTGGCAGGGCCTGCCCTATGATGTGACCAAGGGCGCCATCGACGCCATGACCCGCGCCATGGCCATCGAGTTGGCGGTATCGGGCATCCGCGTCAATGGCATCGCGCCAGGTGCGATCTACAATCGGGAAGGTGATCCGACACAGGGTCCCTGGGCTGAGGCCGCCCGAGAACGCGTGCCGCTGGCCAGACTGGGAACATCCCTCGAGATAGGCGCCGTCGTGGCGTTTCTGGCGTCGCCCGACTCAAGCTATATCACGGGACAGGTCATCTACGTCGATGGCGGGCTCACCGCTCAACTGACACCGATCGGCCAGCAGATTTGAAGATCGGCGTCATCCTAGCGTTCCCGGAAGGAGACACCCCACTTGCGTGCCCCCATCACCGTCCGTGATATCAAGGTGATTACGACCCAGCCCGCAGGGTCGCGCCTGGTGATCGTCAAAGTCATCACCTCCGAGCCCGGGCTATATGGCTTGGGCTGCGCTACCTTCACGCAGCGTCCCTATCCTGTGATCGCTGCCATCGAGAAGCACATCAGGCCGTTTATGCTGGGCCGCGACGTCGCCCGCATCGAGGAGACATGGCAGATGGCCATGGTGCACGGTTACTGGCGCAACGGGCCTGTGCTCAACAACGCCATTTCCGGGGTTGATATGGCCCTTTGGGACATCAAGGGCAAGCAGGCCGGCATGCCTGTCTACCAGCTTTTTGGCGGCAAATGCCGTGAGGCCGCGTCCGTCTACACACATGCCGACGGACGAGATCCGCAAGAAATCGAGGATGCTGTCCGCAAGTTCATGACCGAAGGTTACCGCTACGTTCGTGTCCAGATGGGAGGCTATGGAGGTCGCGGGTCCCAGGCGCTGCGACCCGACGGCGCCCCAGAAGGCGCCTACTACGATCCCCGCAGCTACATGCGCGCCACGTTGCGCATGCTGGAACGTGTGCGCTCTGGCGTAGGCGAAGATGTCGAGCTTCTGCACGACATCCATGAGCGCCTCAGCCCCAGCGATGCCGTGCAGTTTGCCAAAGAGGTCGAGCCTATCAAGCTCTTCTTTCTGGAAGATGCCCTGGCGCCGGAGGATATCAGGTGGTGCGCACGCATCCGCGAGCAATGCGCCACACCACTGGCGATGGGCGAGCTTTTCAACAACCCTCACGAGTGGCAGCCGCTGATCACCGACCGTTTGATCGACTTTGTGCGCATGCATGTCAGCCAGATGGGCGGACTGACCCCAGCGCGCCACGTGGCCGCATTCGCCAACATGTTCGGCGTGCGCACAGCCTGGCACGGTCCTGGCGATGTGTCACCCATTGGACATGCCGCCAATCTGCACCTGGACCTGTGGGCGCCCAACTTCGGCATTCAAGAGTGGTGTCGCTTTCCAGCGCTTATCTACGAGATGTTCCCTGGCATGCCCGAGGTGCGCAATGGCTACATGTACGCCAATGACGGACCTGGCCTTGGCATTGACATCGACGAAAAGCTGGCCGCGCAGTTCCCTCTTGTCGATGAGGTGGAGTGGTGGACCCAGACACGACTCCCCGATGGCTCACCTGCGAGGCCGTAGGCGAGCATTCACAACTCTTCCGGGCGGCGGCCGATTCACTTCCGCCGTCGTTCGCAACTTGCACATCCCGTGCTTCTGGCGTAAAGTCGCTGGGTTTGCGCCGTTTTCCGGCGACAGCAGACGCGACCTGCAATCATCCCATCCACCCGAGAATGCACTCATGCTCAAGATCCTGAACACATCCAAGAAGCCCACACCCGAAACCCTGGCGCGCTGGGGACGCAATGATCCCTGTTGGTGCGGCAGCGGCAAGAAATACAAGCTTTGCCACCTGGGCAAGGACCAGCCAAAGAAGTAACCCCGGCAGAAATGAGAGGCCGCCGGCCGCTGCAGAGTCTGACCGCAGCGATCGGCGGCCTTTTTGTGGTCGTCGGAACTGGGGTCATGACCACTTTGGGACTGCGGGGGATGTTTTGGACCAAGTTAGCACAATTCTTGTCACCTGTTTGTAACCTGCCATTGTTAGGATACGGGCGTTTGGACTATGCGGCCAGTCAGAAACCTGCCTGTTCCTGCGCCGGCTGCTGCACGCATGACTTGAGGAGTTGATATCACATGGTCGTCAGTTCAAAGCCTAGCTCGGGCGCCACAATTACCGGCGAATGGGAATGCGACGAGTGCGGCTATACCCGGCGCGGCATCCTGCGCAGCCGGCCACTCCGGTGTCCCGAATGCGGCGCCTCCTCGGACTCGTTCAGCTTCTGGTCGGATGACGACGAAGACGTGGACGATGCGGACGTGGACGACGAGGATGAAGACGAGGATTGGGACGAGGACGAAGACGAGGATTGGGACGACGATGACGATGAGGACGACGGCCCCGTTTTTCGCCGCCGTCGTTAGCATAGGCCATACGGCGCCTTGAGCGCCCCGCGCACTAAGTGCGCCCCCGCAGTAAGCTGCGCCCCGCAGTCAGGGCGCGGCTTGGCCGCGCCTTTGTTTGGCTTTCGTTGCCAGGCTCCTCTAAAATGGCGGCGTTCAACCTCTTTCGCCTGGACGCAACCCGGGACCAACGTCTATGCACGCCCTAATCATCTGTGAGGAACCCCGGCTGTCGGAGCTGCTGACCGTTGCCTTGCGCCAGGTCGGGCTGCGCGCCATCATCCGCCGCACGCTTCCCTCCGACGCCCGCCAGTTGGCCGATGCCGCCGTGCTCGTGCTGGATGTGAACGGCGCCGGCGCTGTCCACACGGCGCTGCATGACCTGCGCACGCTGACCTCTGCCCCGCTCCTGGTGCTCTGCCCGTCTGTCGACGAAGAGACCATCCTTGATTTCTATGGGCGCGGCGCCACCCTTGTCGCCACGAAACCCTCCGATCTACGCATCCTGGCGGCCCAGGCGCTGGCCGTCACCAGGGTAGCCGCCACGGCGGCGGCCACCCCGGCGCCGCACCCCCTGCTCGACCCGGAAACACAGAGCATCGCTCTGCCCGGTGGGGCGGTGCGCATGTCCACCCTGGAGTATCGCCTCCTGGCGGCCCTGCTCAGCCGGCCCGGACGCGTCTTCACGCCGGAGGCCCTCGTCGAAGCCGTGTGGGGCTACAGCGGCAACGGCGACCGGCACCTGGTCAAGGGTTTGGTCAATCGCGTGCGCCGCAAGATCGAGCCGCACTCTCAGGAACCGACCTACCTGTTGACGGAGGCCGGCGTCGGCTACCGGTTCGAGCCGCCAGAAAGCGAAGGCGTGCCAGCCCCCAGCGAAGAGGTGGTGGCGATCTGAGGATCGGGACACCGGCAGAGCGGGAGCTCCGTACCCCCGGCAGGAGCGTCGCCTGGCGCCTGCTCTACAGCCCTTCCACCTCAATCAACGGAAACGCCCCACGGGGAAAGGCGGCGATGCGTTCGCGGCCGCCGTCGATCAGGAGCCTGTGCAGGTCCCGGCATGTCGCAAGCAGGCCGGCCACATCGAGGCCCTGGCAGCGTTCAGGCAGGCGCTGGAACTTGTTGATGGCCCGGCGGAACATCTTGTCCGCCCCTTCGTAGTTGCCCTGCTCGACCTGGTGCAAGGCGATGGCAAGCTGCAGAATGCCCTGGTAGAGCGCGCGGCAGGGGCGGTGTTCTGCCACCCAGGCGGCTTCCAGGGCGTCATGGCAGCGGTAGTAGGCGCCGGCATTGAACAGACGGATGCCCTCCCGGACCCTTTCGTCCGGCGCATCGGCGCAGCCCTGCAGATCGGCGCTGGGCGCCACATAGGATTGGACCAGGGTGGGCAGCTCTGCCATGAAGTGGCTCTTCGCCCATACGTGCTGGCAGCCCGCCCGGCGCGCGGCCTCACGCGCGGCCGTATCCACGTGCGAGCCAAAGGCAACGATGGGGATGCCGCGTGTCCAGCGCTGGGCATAATGCACGGCGTGGATCCAGTCACCCTGGCCGGCCGGATCAAGCTCGACGATGGCAAGCACCGGCACCTCACCCAGGCCCGCCGCCAGATCGGCGGCGCTCTGCACCAGCGCCATCCGCCCGCCCAGCCGCTCGATCACGTCCTGGATGCGTACGCTGAAGAAGAGGTCGTGGGAATAGACCAGGATCGTGGGTGGCATGGTGCTTCCTGAGCAGGCCCATACAAAAAGCCCCGGCGGTGTTCGCCAGGGCTTTCTCAGTAGCGGGGAGAGGATTCGAACCCCTGACCTTCGGGTTATGAGCCCGACGAGCTACCTCTGCTCCACCCCGCATTGATGTAGATCATTATAGCGATTCGGGCCGAGTTGTCAAAGCCGGCGGCAACTTTGTTTGCAGCCCCTGGTTTTTGGCCCTGGCCCCGTGAGCGCCCGCTGGGGCTCCCGCCGTTCAGGGCCCGCGTGAGGGTGGCGCGATCAACTTCCACCAGAGCTTCCAGTTCGGCTCCGCTGCGTCCGGCGGCAAGGGAAGCTGGCGCTCGCCCACCTGTTGGATGACGCCGGGTTCGGCGCTCTTGCCCGGCATGGTGATCACCGTCTTGTCATCGGGTCGGGCCAGATTCTGCTGGTTGCGGGCAAAGTCCTCCACAGCCGCCGGACTGTCGGCCTCGTCGATCATCCTGGTGATCTGCCCCTGCCAGTCCCGCTGTTCGGCCACGCTCTGCCTGGCCACGTCGAGCTTCCTTGCCGCCTGGAACCCGGACAGCACGCGATTGCTGTAGCTGACCGCAAACACCGCGCAGCCGACCATCGCCAACAAAAGCAGAAGTTGGCGAGTTGTCGGGAACCGACGGATAGCCTGAGATGGCTTGGGGGAAACCGTCTGTTGCTTCACTTGCGCCGTCAACCGCTAAAGAAAGCTCCCGCCCGGTTGCCCGGCGGGAGCTTGTTGAGGTGCCGATGGAGGGATTTGAACCCCCACGAGCCATTGCCCACCACGTCCTGAACGTGGCGCGTCTGCCAGTTCCGCCACATCGGCTTCTCGTTTGCCAGGCGTCTGCGGTGTACGCTGACAACGGTCATTGTACATTACTTGGGTACGTTGTCAAGATCGAGCGGTCGCGTGCGTCGCTCGGCCTCGGTCACCTTCCGGGTCAGCATGTACCAGTCCGCAAACGAGCGAAAACGATCGGCCGGCTCATTCAGGCGGCCGACTTCCATGTTCTTCACCGCGGCGGAGGCGCCATAGGTCTGCACAGGATAGTAGAGCAGGATTGCCGGCAGGTCATCGGTGAAAAGGGTCTGGAACTGTTTGTAAAGTTGGGCGCGCAACTCGCGATCGGCGGTACGGCGTGCCTGTTCCATGACGATGTCGGCCTGCCGGTTGCTCCAGCCCGTGTAGTTCTGGCCGGTCGGGGGCAACTGGGTCGAATGCCACAGCGGATAGGGGTCGGGGTCACCGATGTACTCCAGGCTGGTCACTGCCGCCGCATAGTTGCGCTGGACGAGCAAATCGCTCACCAGGCCTGCGAACGACACCGCCTGCGGGGTGGCTTTCACGCCCAGCGCCTGCCAGTCACGCGCAATGGCCTGGCCGATCTTCTGCGACATGGGAGCATCATCCGTGTGCAGGATGAATTCCATCGGTTTGCCGTCTTTGTCACGCACGCCATCGCCATCGGTATCCACCCAGCCTGCCTCGTCGAGGAGTTTGCGCGCACGCGCCGGGTCGTAGTCATAGGCAGGCACATCGGGGTTGGAGGCCCAGGTGCCAGGCAAGATGGGACTGTTGGCGACGATGCCGGCGCCATTGAGCACGTCACCCACCAGTTTGTTGCGATCGAGGCCGTAGGCCAACGCTTGGCGTACGTTCTTGTCGGCCAGGAAGGGGGCGTTGGGAGAGCTCAGGTTGAGGAGGATGAGGGAGTAACCAGGCAGCGGCGAGGTGAAGAGCTGGAGGCCCGGCATGGCTTCCGCCTCCGCCATGTTCTCAGGCAGGATGCGGCTGACTCCCTGGATTTCCCCGCGCCCGGCGGCCGCCAGGATGCTCGCATAGTCCGGGAAGAAACGGAACTCGAGTGCATCGAGGTAGGGTTGCTTGGCGAAACCGCCCGGCACCGGTTCAAGGCGCAGATGCTGGCTGTCGACCTCGGTGACGCGGAAGGGACCACTGCCGATGGGCTGGGTGTTCAGTTGGGCGTGGATCATGTCTCGCGGGTTGTAGCGCTGCCAGTAGTGCTTGGGCAGGACGCCAAACCAGCGCACCGTGGTATAGTCGGGAAAGGCGGCGTAGGGCTCGCTCAGCTTGAGCACGATCGTGCGGTCATCCACCTTGGTGGCCAGAACCGAGCGCCACAGCGCTGCCAGGTCAGGAAGGATGGGCAGGTCGGGGTTCTGCAGCAGCCCGATGGTGAACAACACATCGTCAGCCGTGATGCGTAAACCGTCGTGCCAGCGGGCATCCGCGCGCAGCGTAAAGGTGAAGACGTCGCTGCTCGGACTGACCTCCCAACTCTCGGCCAGGTCTGGCTGCAGATCGCCGCGCTCGTCAAAACGGAGCAGACCGTTGAAGACAAGCGCGCACAGATCCCGGTCGACGTCGTTGTATTGGCACAGCACCGGGTTGATGTACTGCGGGTTGCCCGCAACCCCCTCGACGTAGACGCCGCCGCGCGCGGGAACCTCTTGGGTGGTATAGGTATAAGTGGCGTAGCTCAGCAGGGCGCCAATCAGGACAAGCCCCAACAGAGCCAATACAGCCTGCCAGCGTACGTGACGACTCACAAGGGACTCGCCTGACTCTGGGCCAGAAAGTCGAACGACGCACCAGTCACTTGTGCCATCGCAAGGGAAGGCTGCTGGTGCGTCGCTCCTTTACTTTGGAAAAACGTACTGTCAACCCGTGATCAGGACGGCAATCATCGAGATCGCAATGAAGATCACGGAAACAGCAATGGTAGCCTGATAGAGGGTCTTTTCGAGACCGCGACGGGTGCGATAGACACTGGTATCGCTGCCGAAAACGCTGCCAGCGCCGCTGCTCTGCGTCTGCAAGACTACCAGCACGACGAGCAGAACACTCACGATCACCTGGGCAATCAGAACAAATGTGGTCACAGAATAGCAATGCCTCCTGAAAGGTCGAACGGGAAGTATAGCACCGCCGTTTGGGCGCTCCCAAATCGGCCGCAGCGCTTGTTACAGCGAGATACTGCGCGCATGATGGGTGACGACGATGGCGTCGATAGCGGGGATCAGATGGTCCGGGACAGGTTCGTCGGTGTTCAGGACCATGATCGCCTCGCCGCGCGGGCTGCGCCGCCCTACGTGCATGAAGGCGATGTTGATATCGTTCTGGCCCAGGAGTGTGCCGATGGCGCCGATGATGCCGGGCTGGTCATGATGCCATGACAGCAGGAAGTGCCCCCGGGCCAGGAAGTCCACCCAGAGGTCGCGGATGGCAACGATGAAGGGCTCGCCGCCCAGGACGCTGCCGCGCACGCTGGTTTCCTGGCTGCCGGCGCTCACCTTGAGCGTGACCATGTTCTCATAGCGCTCGTAGTGATGGCGCTGCTTGATCTCGGCGATGATGATGCCGCGGCGCTGGGCGATCAAGCCGGCATTGACGATGTTGACGCGTTCCACCACGACGTTGGCCAGCAGGCCGCGCAGGGCAGCCGCCTGCAGGATGCTGGTGTCATATTCGGCAATGGGGCCGTGGACCGTCAGTTCGACCCGCTGAACGGGTACCGGATCGAACTGCGCCAGGAACCGCCCCATCGTCTCGACCAGCTCGACGAAAGGCGTCAGGAACTCAACCTGGCTGGGCGGGATCAGGGGCGCATTGACGGCGTAGCGGGCCGGACGCCCGTGCAGGATATCGATGACCTGGGTCACGGCGTCGATGGCGACCTGGTCCTGCGCCTCGCTGGTCGAGCCGCCGATGTGGGGCGTGGCAATGATGCCGGGATGGGTGCGCAGGGGCGAGTCGGCCGGGGGTGGCTCGGATGAGAAGACATCCAGGGCGGCGCCCGCCACCTGACCGCTATCCAGGCTTGCCAGGAGCGCCGCCTCGTCGATGATGCCGCCGCGGGCCGTGTTGACGAGGCGGACCCCGCGCTTGCAGCGGGCGAGACGGTCGGCATCCAGCAGACCCCGCGTCTGGTCGGTGAGGGGAAGGTGTACGCTGATGAAATCGCTTTCAGCCAGGAGGTGGTCGAGGTTCACCAGGGTGACGCCCAGGTTGGCGGCGATGTCGGTGGAGACGTAGGGATCGTAGGCCAGGACGGTCATGCCCAGGCCCAGGGCGCGCTGCGCCACGTTGCCGGCCACGCGGCCCAGGCCCAGCAACCCCAGGGCCTTGTCGCGCAGCTCGACCCCCATGAAGTCCTTGCGGTTCCACTCCCCGCGCATCATAGAGAGATGGGCAGCGGGGATATGCCGCGCCAGCGACATGATCAGGGCGACGGCATGTTCGGCGGCGGCGACCACGTTGCCCGTGGGCGCGTTGACGACCAGGATGCCGCGCTGCGTGGCGGCCGGCACGTCGACGTTGTCAATGCCCACCCCTGCCCGTGCGATCACCTTCAGGCGTTCGGCGGCGGCGATCACACCGGCGGTGGCCTGGGTGGCGCTGCGGACAATCAGCGCATCGTAGGTGGGGATGATGTCGGTCAGCTCGCCGGATTTGAGACCGGTTTTGACGTCGACCTGGAACCCCGCCTGCGCCAGCAGATCAAGGCCGCTCTGCGCCAGGGTGTCGGCGACGAGAATGCGATAGGTGGAGGGTGTAGACATGGAAGGTGTCACAAAGGAGTTGCGCCGCAGGGGCAAGGGGTGGCAGGGGCGCTGGCGGAGGACTCAGGCCTGGCGCCCAGGCCGCAGCTACATCACGTCGGGCGCCGACATGCCCATCAGGTCGAGCACATAGGCCAACGTGGTCTTGGTCGCCGCCACCAGCATCAGGCGGGCGCGGGTGAGATCGGCGTCGGCAGGGTCATCAGACAGGACCCGGCAGGCGCCGTAGAAAGCGGTGAAGATCTTGGCCAGGTCGAGGGCGAAATGAGGCAGGTGGTGCGGGGCCAGGTGTTGGACCGCCTCTTCCACGACCTCAGGCAACTGCAGCATCTTCTGCAGCAGTGCCTGTTCGGTGGGATGCGCGAGCAGACTGAGATCGGCGCCTGCGGCGCTGAGCTCCTGCTCTGTCGCCTTGCGCAGGATCGAGGCGACACGGGCGTGGGCATACTGCACGTAGTAGACCGGGTTCTCGCTGTTCTGGGCCACGGCAAGGTCGAGGTCGAAGTCAATGCGCGCCTCATTGGAGTGACTCAGCAGCAGGTAGCGGGCTGCATCCGGCCCCACCTCCTCCAGCACATCGGCCATCGTAATCAGCTCCCCGGAGCGCTTCGAGATCTTGACCTCGACGCCTCCCCGGCGCAGCGTCACCAGGTCGTAGAGCACCACCGTCAGCCGGGCCGGGTCAATGCCAAAGGCCTTGAGCATGGCTGGCATCCGGGCCGCCTGGTTCTGGTGATCGACGGCCCAAACATCGATCACCCATTCGAACTCACGGAGGATGAACTTGTTGTAGTGATAGGCGATGTCACTCGCGTAGTAGCCTGGCTCGCCGTTGGAGCGGACGAAGACCTCGTCGCGGTCGCTCTTGGCAAGGTATTTGCTGGCAGCGAACCAGATGGCGCCATCCCTGTCATAGAGGTCGCCCTTCTCCTTGAGCACGGCCGCCACGCGGTCAAAGGTGCCATCGTCGTACAGGCTCTGTTCTGAGAACCAGACATCGAAATAGACCCGCATCAACGCCAGGTCGTCGGCCAGTTGGGCGGTGACGATGGCCAGGCCCAGGGCGCTGAAGCGTGGGATGGCCTCCTCATCGCTGGCTGACAACAGGCTGTCACCGTAGTCGGCCTGGATGATGCGGGCATAGTCGACCATGTAGGCGCCCGGATAGCCGTCGGCCGGAATCTCCACGTCCAGGCCGTGAAGCTGCTGGTAGCGCCGCCACAGCGTGGCGCCAAACGTGGCCATCTGCGTGCCGCGGTCGTTGATGTAGTACTCCCGCTGGACCTCGTAGCCGCTGGCCTCCAGCAATCGCGCCAGGGTGTCGCCGATGACGGCGTTGCGGGCGCCCCCGAAGTGCAGCGGACCGGTGGGGTTGGCGCTGACGAACTCGACCTGCACGCGCGCTCCCCTGCCCAGGTCCACGGCGAAGTAGTCTGTGCCCTGCTCGCTGATGGCCCCGGCCTGCTGTCCCAGCCAGGTGGGCGACAGGTACAGGTTGAGAAAACCGGGAGCCGCCACCTCGACGCGATCCAGGAAGGGATTGGCGGGCAGGTGGGCAGCCAGACGCTCGGCAATCTGGACCGGCGTCAGCTTGCCGCCCCCCAGGCCGGCCAGGGCCTCGTTCACGGCGCGGGCGCTCTGCAGCGCCAGGGCGCAGGAGAAATCCCCCTTGTCTGCTGCCTTGGGTCGGGTGACGGCAATGGGCGGTAGTTCCCAGCGCGGCAGGTCGCCGGCCGCCTGGGCAGCCTGCGCCGCGGCCGCGATGAGGCTGGCGAGTTCGTATTGGAGCATCATGCTTTCTGTCCTATCGTCCGAAGAAGTCGTGCACGAGCGTCAGAGGCAACAAAAAAGCCCTCCGGGGGGAGAGCTTGGTGGGGACATTCGACGTTGAATTGGCGCCCGCGCCCAAGGGTCCAAACCGGATCAAGCTGGCTGGCGTGGCCTCAAGCGGAAGCAACCAAAGGTAAGCATGGAAACAGAATAGTCGCAGGGCACGCGATTGTCAAAGACAAAGGTAGCTGTGGCAGCCACCGCCGGCCCGCCGCAGACCACGACATCCCTGCCGGAACTACCCTACCCTATCCCACAACTATCCCACACTATCCCACACTGTCCCACGGGGTGCGGAGGACGGTCACGTGATACGTACTGCGTAAGTACGCCTACCGGATCATCACGTCATTACGGATTACGCAGTACGGAGTACAAACTCACGCCCCCGCCGTCAAAATATCCAGCGAGGTCAGGAGATTCTGGCGCCACTCGCCCTCGGCATCGATGGCAATCCAGAGGGCGTTTGTGCCCACATAGGCGTTCTTGCCGAGCTGGAACTGCAGGCGCTCACGCCGGAGCCGGCCCACAGCCTCACTGCGCACTACCAACTGTTCGCCGTCGCGGCCAATGGAGGTGACGCCGGCGCGCAGGGCCATCACCTTGACCTTGAGCTGGAAGAGCAGGTTCTCTACTTCGGGCGGGGGCGGGCCAAAACGATCGACCAGCTCCTGGTGCATGTCGTCGATCTCGCCGGGCGTGTGCAGGCTGGCGATGCGGCGATAGAGCTGCAGGCGCAGGGGATCGGCGGTGATGTAGCCGGCCGGGAGCCCGGCGTTGAGGGGAAGGTCGAGCTGTACGCTGGGTCCCATGGGATCCACGAGCGCCGCCATGTCGAAGGCGGCGCCTGCGGGCAGCTTGCCCTGGTCGCGCAGCTCCTCCACGGCCTGGGCCAGCAGGCGGACGTAGAGGTCGAAGCCGACGGCGGCGATGTGCCCGTGCTGGCGTGCGCCCAACAGCTCGCCCGCGCCGCGGATCTCGAGATCGTGCATGGCGATGCGGAAACCCGCCCCCAGGTCGCTGGCTTCCTGGATGGCTTCCAGGCGGCGCCGGGCGTCGAGCGAGAGCGGCTTGAACTTGTCGTAGAGCAGGTATGCATAGGCGCGCAGCGCCCCCCGGCCCACCCGGCCCCGCAGTTGGTAGAGCTGCGCCAGGCCAAAGGTGTCGGCCCGGTTGATGATGATGGTGTTGGCGTTGGGAATATCCAGGCCGCTTTCGATGATCGTCGTGCAGACGAGCACGTCGAACTGGTCGTCGGCAAACGCCATCATGGTCTGTTCCAGCTCGCGCTCTGCCATCTGGCCATGACCCACGCCGATGCGCGCTTCCGGCACCAGCTTGCGCAGGCGCCCGGCGATCTGTTCGATGCCCTGCACACGGTTGTGGACGAAGAACACCTGGCCGTTGCGGTCCAGCTCACGCAGAATGGCATTGCGGACCAGCGTATCATCATAAAAGCCGATGCTGGTCTGGATGGGCAGACGCTCTTCCGGGGGCGTGTCGATGGTGCTCAGGTCGCGCACCCCTGTCAGGCTCATGTAGAGGGTGCGGGGAATGGGCGTGGCCGTCAGGGTGAGCACGTCGACCAGGGCCCGCATCTGCTTGATGCGCTCCTTGTGGCTGACGCCGAACCTCTGTTCCTCATCGACGATGAGCAGGCCGAGGTTCTTGAAGGCGACATCCTTGCTGAGCAGGCGATGGGTGCCGATCACGACATCCACTTGGCCGGCGGCCAGGCCGTCGATGACCTCCTGCTGCTGGCGCGGCGTCCGGAAGCGCGAGAGCATCATGACGTTGACAGGGAACGGCCTGAGGCGCTCGGAAAAGGTCTTGAAATGCTGCTGGGCGAGGACGGTGGTGGGCACCAGGACCGCCACCTGCATCCCATCCATGATGGCCTTGAACGCCGCCCGCAGCGCCACCTCGGTTTTGCCATAGCCCACGTCACCGCAGACCAGCCGGTCCATGGGCCGCGAGCGCTCCATGTCCTCTTTGACCGCCTCGATGGCTACGAACTGGTCGGCCGTCTCGACATAAGGGAAGGCTGCCTCCATCTCGTGCTGCCATTCCGTGTCGGGACTGAAGGCATGACCGGACAGCGCTTCCCGGCGGGCGTAGAGCACCAGCAGCTCATCGGCGATTTCCGCTACCGCCTTCTTGGCCCTGGCCTTCACCTGTCCCCAATCGGCGGTGCCCAAGCGGTTCAGGGCCGGCGCCGCCTCGCCTGGCCCCACGTAGCGCGCCAGGCGGTCCGCCTGGTGTACGGGGACGTACAGGCGGTCATTCTGGGCGTAGTCAACCTGCAGGTAGTCGCGCTCGATGCCATCGACGGTCAGCTTGACCAGGCCGATGAAGCGCCCAATGCCATGCTCGATGTGGACCACGAGATCGCCGGGGTGAATGTCGGCGAAGAAAGACTCCGGGGCGCTGGCGCGGGGCTGGGGGCTGCGCCGCATGCGGGCCTTGCCCCAGCCGAAGATCTCCGTATCGGTCAGAATGACGAGCTCGGAGACGCCGTTGCCAAACCTCCATCCTTCGTCGAACTGCCCCTGCACCAGGCTGATGCTGGCCGCCGGCGGCATCTCGGGCACGTCAAGACTGACGCCGATAGCGTGCCCGTGTTCGTGGAACAGTTCGGACAGGCGGGCCGCCTGGCGGGTGACCATGACCACGCGGCTGCCGGTTGCCTGCACCTCTTCGACCTGCTCGACCACGCGCTTGAGCTGTCCTCCCCAACGCGGTCCGGCATGAAACAGCCTTCCGAGCGCCGAGCCCACAGTGGTGACGTGGCCGTCCAGCTTGCCCTGCCCCAGCACGATCGGCCGGCTCTGCTCCAGCCGCGGCCGCAGCTCGTCCCAGGTCAGGTGGGCGCGGGCGAAATCCTGGGGCAGATCGCCGCTCTTCACCAGGTCCTTCTGAACCTGAAGCGCCTGTCCTTCCAGGTCAAGCGCGACCGCTGCCAGGTCGGCGGCGGCGTCGACGAGCACCAGGGCGCCCTCGGGCAGGTAGTCAAGCAGCGTGGCCGCCTGGGGGAAGAGATAGGGCAGATAGAACTCAACGCCGCGGAAGGCGGTCCCGCCCGCGAGCTGGTCGCCGTCCCGTTCCAGCTCATACTGCGCCGGTGGATGGCAACTGCTGGCGTCGACGGCCTTGAGAGCCTCGGCGGCAGCCTTGCCGCGCTCCATGATCGCCTCGGAACCGGGAGCGATCTGGACGCGTTCGACCAAACCCGCCGGCAGGGTGCGCTGGGTGGCAGGGTCGAAACGCCTCAGGCTGTCCACCTCATCTCCCCACAGCTCAATCCGGACCGGGTAGGTCTCGTTCGGCGGCCAGATGTCGATGATGCCGCCGCGCCGGCTGAACGTTCCCGGTTCTTCCACCAGGGTAGCGTTCTGATACCCGGCCTTCAGCCAACGCTCCAGGAGGGCATGAAGCTCGATGATGTCGCCGCGGCGCAGGGTGCGCAGATAGCGCTGGAACAGGGTGCTGGGCACGGTGCGCTGCATGAGGCTACGGACCGAGGCGACGACCACCGGCGGCAGCGCCGGAGCGCCGGGGCGCTCCCACTGGGCCAGGGCGGCCAGCGTCCGCAGCCGGCTCTGGCGCGTTTCCCGCGACCAGGGGATGCGCTCAAAGGGGAGCGCGTCGGGGTCGGCGAAGAGAAGCACCCGGCTGCCCTCGGCATCGCCCAGCCACGCCCGCACCTGCTCCGCCAACTGCCGGGCCGTCTCCACCTTGGCGGTGAGAATCAGGACGGGGCGGCCCTGTTCGGCCAGCGCCGCCGCCACGTAGCTGCGGGCCGCAGCGGCAATCCCCAGGGGATGGCGCGGCGGGTCGCCTGCCAATACCTGCGCCGCCAGCTCCTGGAAGACGTCGTGCCCGCGCAGCACCGGCAGCAGACCGTGCAGGTCCGGCTGCGAGGCGACGTTGATGGGAGGCTGCGGGGCGGCGATCTCGGGAATCACGAGGTTAGTACCTTATCAGTGAAATTCTTGCACAGAAAGCAGCAATTTCAGCCTGCTGAGGGTGGATGCGCCAGCTTTGGGATGACATGGAACTCCCGGAGTTCGAGCACCAACGTAGCTACCTGGCGGCCAAAGTCGGTCAAGTAGTACTTGTAGCGTTGGCTGACCTTCTTGACGAGCTTGTGGACGTGCAAACGCTTGAGG
>JAKOVD010000161.1 GCA_029782215.1 Chloroflexota bacterium | reverse complement strand
TTGCTGCGCGCGAAGCACCCTGAGACTACGCCAACGCTGCGAACGCTTTGGCCGCGAAGCCAAAGAGACAAGCCCTTGCTGACGCGAACTGCCGCTGCGGCGAGGGGAAGAATGGTATTCGGTCTTCGGCGGCGACTGCCGCCCAGCGGTGATGGCGAGCACCCAAGCGCTGCAACCTGCTGCCTAACGTTTGAGCTGAGGGGCGGGCGCCGGTAAGGTGCTTGGCCCGCGAGGCCGATGATAAGAACGACGGCCGCGCGGGCCAAGCGCCTTGCCGGTGGCAGTCCCGCTCCAGCGAAGGGTTAGGCCGCACCGCGGCGCTCGGTGAGCAAGCGAACGGCTAATGCCGAGAGGACAGTGCCAAGAACGTAGCGCTGGACGCGGGCGAAGGCTTGGCGTTCGGACAGGACGGAAGCCACCGCAGCGGCCGATAGGATGATGCACGAGTGTGCGCTTGCGGCCGCGGCTATTTGAACCAAGCCAAGTGCGATTGTCTGCACGACGATGTGCCCGGCTGATGGCTCGACGAACTGAGGCAGCAGCGCACCGTATGTGACGACCACCTTTGGATTGAGCAGGCATGTCAGGAAGCCGCGGCGATAGAGCTGGGCAGGGCTCTCATGCGCGAGTGCGGAGCTGGCACTTGCCGATGATCGTGTTGTTACCACCTTGACGGCGAGCCAAAGAAGGTAAGCAGCGCCGGCCCATCGAATTGCATCGTAGGCAATTGGCACGGCAAGGAAGAGCGCCGACAGACCTGCTGCCGCGGCCAGCATGTACACGAGCATGGCCGTGCATACGCCAGCAAGGGAGGCAAAGCCCGCCGCGCGACCTTGGCAGATTGATCTGGACACAAGGTACAAGAGATTGGGTCCGGGTGAGAGCGCCATGAGAAAGGCGACTACGGCAAACGAGAAGGCGGATGTGAGCGTGGGCATGTGAGTCTTGTGCGGCCTAACGTTTGAGCTGAGGGGCTGACGCCGGGAAGGCGCTTGGCCCGCGCGACGGATGATGACACTGGCCGGTGCGCGGGCCAAGTGCCTTGCCGGTGGCAGTCCCCACGAGCGAAGGGTTAGGCGTCACTGGGCGACCGGCGCGTGGGGTACGAGTAGAGATTCTTGCGAGTACGGGAACTGCACGGAGAGCGCGTGGGAGCGAGCGAGGGCCTCGGCTGGGAGGTGACTGGATGACTGCCTTCCGCCAACGCTCAGTGTGAGTAATGAGACACGTAGCGTGAGGCCTTGACTGTTGATCATGGACCGCTCAGCGCGGCTCTACGCGCGGCGCCCGGACCGCAAGCTGACCCAAACAATGAGCGACAACCATACGAGCACGGTGAGCACGGCCAGTGGAATGTATGCGTTGTGGCCACAGAGAATGCCGAGCAGTGGCTCGGTGCCAGTGCAGCCAGCCCAGACGGACAAGTAGGCAATGAGCGGGCCTGCGCATGCTCCAGCAAGCAGGATCCCGAGTAGCTTGAGCATGCTTGTGACGCCTAACGTTTGAGCTGAGGCGCGAGCGCCGGTATGGCGCTTGGGCCGCGAGGCGGAGCATAGACCTGAGAGCCTCGCGGCCCAAGTGCCATGCCGGTGCGAGTCGGCTCCAGCGAAGGGTTAGGCCTCATACTCCCCCGGCCAGGCGATGTTGAATGCGGTGTTCTCTGTGGTGCCGAGAAGTCGCTTCGCGGCATGTGCACCAGCGTTGTAGAAGGCTGCGTAGGACGATTCTTCAGGATGCGGCCTGAATGCGAACAGTCGAATGCGCACGGCAAACACGGGGCTCCAACTCTGCGAGACCAGCACCGTGACGATGCCGTTCTTCGCCGCGGCGATGAAGGTTGGTTCGATCCCCTCTGCCTCTACCTGAAGTTCGAACTCGTTCGCCCTTTCAATAGACGCGGCCAGCTCGGCGCGCATGATGCGACCGCCAGTGTTCAACTGCCACTGCTCAACAAGTTGTCGTGGAGCCCGAACACTCGCCCAAGTGGGGAAGTGGCACTTCTCATTTAGCCATTCGATTGCGGCAGAGGGCGTTCTCATGAGGCCTAACGTTTGAGCTGAGGCGCGAGCGCCGGTGTGGCGCTTGGCCCGCCGGATGGATGATGTACCACTCCAGGAGGCGGGCCAAGTGCCATGCCGGTGCGAGTCGGCTCCAGCGAAGGGTTAGGGCTCACCGGTTGTGTGGCACAGCGGTGAGCGAAACACACGCATGGCGCTCGCACTCAGCGCCAACCGGAAATATGGGTCGGCGAACTGATGCGGACGGCGACTGCTAGGCGGCACCCTCGCTTGACGAGGAAGGCGAAGGCGTTCGCGCCGTGGTGATGAGCTCACGCTGCTCGACTGGAGCAAATGGCCCCTGTGTTTGCTGCCTAAGGTAGCGCTCGCCGTTGGGTGAGTTGAATGCCTTGAAGAGCTTGACGAGCGCCAGCACGACGACAACTACCGTGCAAGCGATGGCACCCCATTGCATAGATTGACTCATGTACGTGTTCCTCCCGTGGAACTGCCTGGACGCGAGAGCCATTCTCCTTTGCCTTGCCAACCAAACCAACTAGCAAGACTGACGGGGGCAGGACGATCGCGAACCTGAGTGGCAACTGAGCGCTGGCAAGCGGCGCTGCAGGTGGCTTGTGAGCCCTAACGTTTGAGCTGAGGGGCTGACGCCGGGAAGGCGCTTGGCCCGCGCGACGGATGATGACACTGGCCGGTGCGCGGGCCAAGTGCCTTGCCGGTGGCAGTCCCCACGAGCGAAGGGTTAGGCCGCACTTTTTGGAGTTGGCGCATAGTGGCGCACGGGCTGCAACCGTGAAGAGCGGAAGAGACTCCGACGGATGTGTGGCTCGAAGGACAGGGAGATGGAGTCACACGAGGAGAGCACCATGGCGACACCGGTTCGGGCGAGCGATACACCATTCCCAGTGGCAGTTGAAGCAGGCAAGGACTACTGGTGGTGCGCTTGCGGGCAAAGCAAGAGCCAACCTTTTTGCGACGGCTCTCACAAGGCGGCCGGACAGTTCACGCCGTTGAAGTACACGGCGACCGAGAACGCGACCGTGTACTTCTGTGGGTGCAAGAGCACCGGCAACGCACCGCTCTGCGACGGGACGCACAAGAAGCCGAAGTAGCCGCTGAGCTGGATGACGCGCGGGTCGGCGTGGAGCCGCCAGTGTGTCACGGTCTCGCTGCAGTGGGACTCAAGCTGCAAGCCATTGACCGATGTCGTGCTTGCGCCAAGGCAGCTTGGTGCTGCCTAACGTTTGAGCTGAGGGGCGAGCGCCGGGATGGCGCTTGGCCCGCGAGGCGAATGATGACAGTGAGCGCCTCGCGGGCCAAGTGCCATGCCGGTGCGAGTCCACTCGAGCGACCTGTTAGGCAGCACTGCCCGAGGCGAACCAGGCGGACGCGCGAGCGCGAGGCACACGGGCATTGGCTTGGACTTCTGGTCGCTGAT
>JAKOVD010000141.1 GCA_029782215.1 Chloroflexota bacterium | reverse complement strand
TGGAGCCAGAAGCACATCATGGCCACCAGCAAGATCGTGGCGCTTGGCCCGTACTCCGCCGTCGCGGTGACGGGCAACTTGTCGAGTATCACGGCGCTTCAGCATTGGATGGACACGCCGCGCTACGTGCCAGGCGACTCGCCCGAGCGATGGGTGGCCCGCGAGTTGTGGCCCGCCCTGGTGGACGCGCACCGGCAAGGCGGGTACATCGGCGAGGAGGACCGGGTGATTGACTCGGAGTTCCTTGTGGCGCTTGATGGCCACCTGTTCATCGTGTCGGGCGACGGCGCGGTCCTGGAGCCAGCGGCCGCGTTTGCCGCTTGCGGCTCCGGCGGTGAGGTCGCGTTCGGGGCCCTGGTGCAGAGCGCGGCCAGGAAGAAGGGCTATGAGAAGCGGGTGGTTGATGCCCTTGATGCCGCGCAGGTCGGCAACGCCTATGTGGATGCGCCCTACGGGGTGCTCAGAGTACCAGTGAGCGGGAGGTAGAGATGGGCTGTGGATGCGGAAAGAACGCGCTACCTGACGGCCAGACCCGCAACGCGCAGGGCTTCCTGGTCAAGCGTGGGTGGGTCATGGCCGGCGTGGGCTGGCGACGCAAGGGCGACCTGGCCAGCGCTGCCATCTCGATGTCGGCCGCCATGGCCGCAGAGGGCTACGAGTTCGACGAGGAGCTGAAGCTGTGGAAGCTCAGCGAGTAGCCTTGATTCTGGCCACTTATTACGTGGCCATCACGGTGACGAAGCTGCATGGCCCGGGTGGCTGGTGCGAGGCCTTCCGCCACTGGGTGTGGATGAGGCGCGGCTTCACAGACCACGCCGGGGTGTGGCTGCGCGAGAACGGGGACGACGTACACGAGGACTGGATCGCGGCCGGGGTGCAGTGCCCGCTTTGCGCGAGCCTGTACATCGCGGCCGTGCTGTGCTGCCTGGCGGGGGCCGGGACGGGAATCGAAATCTTGGCGGTGGCTGGCGGGGCGGCTGCCCTGTTCAGTATCGGCCGCTACTGGTAGGCCCCACAGGAGAGAAACCCATGGCGAGAGTGCTGACGAAGCGTGAGAGGGAGGAAGCCATCCGGCGAGCCGAGCGCCGGTATGGCCTGATGGAGGGCGACGGCCAGCGGGTCGTCCATGACCCTGACGGCGTCCGCGCCTACCCGGTCCTGGCCGACGAGTCGCGGTCCGCCATGTTCCGGGGCGGGCGCGACGTCGACGAGGTGCGGCTGCAACCGGAGCTGGCGGAGCGGAGCTGGACGCTTTACCGCTGCCTCTACCTGCGAGCCGCCGCGATGGCGTCGCTGCCCCTGGTGCCTACGCGTGACGGCGGCAGGGTGGACTCGGGCGCCCTGGTTGAACTACTACGGGATGTGAACCCGCACTGGGACTGGCGCACCTTGCTGTTCATGACCGAGTGGACGCTCTGTACTTCCAACGCGGGCGCGTTCTGGATCCTGGACGGGTTCGACGGCGACGACTCCGGCGACCTGTCGCGGCCCCCCACCGGCAAGCCCACCGAGATCTGGTGGGTGGACCCGGCAGGCATGAAGCCGATCCGTGGCACCAAGAGCGACAAGCCCGAGGACTGGTACCTCAAGCACTTCGAGCGCACGATCCCCGGCAAGCATGGGGGCCAGGTCATTGACCGGCGCCGCGTGGTGTGGATCAGGATGCCGAGCCCGCGCCGTGAGTTCGGGCACGCGTGCCCCCTTGCCCCCGCGATGGGCCCGACGCTGCTGGCGCTCTCTGGCCTGGGCGCCAACATCCAGTTGCACGAGACGGGCCTGACTGGCGCGGGGATCATCCACCCGACCAAGGGTGGCACCTGGACCGAGAAGCACATGGACCAGGTGACGAGCATGCTTGCCAGCACCCTCAAGGGCCGGCCCGGTTGGCACAAGACGGCGGTCATCAACCGGGGCGACATCGAGATCACGCCGATTGGGACACTGTCGCCCAAGGACCTGCAGTTCGAGAAGCTGCTGGCCATGACCGAGCGCCAGATCTGCGAGGCACTTGGCGTCCCGATGGCGCTCCTTCAGCAGGACTCCGCCACGTTCTCCAACCTGGAGGGCTCTCGCGCGTCCTTCTGGTCCAACACCATGATGACCCAGGCGAGCATCTACGCCGGGGCCATTGACTCGCAGCTGGTCAAGACCCACTTCGGCGACGAGGCAGACGGGGCTGACTTCAGCTTCGAGGGTGTGCCTGAGCTGCAAGAGAACGCGCGCGAGAAGCTGGACATGGACCGCGCCCGGTTCGAGCTCGTGTCCAAGCTCGCGGCCCTGGTGGACAGTGGCTACCCGCGCGAGTCCGCCATCGCGGCGGCGGTCATGTTCGCAGGCGTCACCGAGGAAGAGGCCGCATCCCTCATCCCCGAGGGGATCGCGCGCGTCAGCCTGCCGCCCCTGACGGACCTTCGCCTGCTCCTTGCCGGCGTGGCGTCGGGCGACCTGTCGCGGGACTCCGCTGTCGCGGTCTTGGAGATCCTGACCGGCTCGCGTGACCAGGCCCTTGCCATCGTGGCCGACGCCGGGACCGCGGCGCGCAACGTGCCACTCCCGATTCTTTCCTTCGCCCGTGACTTGCTATCCGACGTGACTGCCGGGCGCATGCCGCTTTCTGCTGCCGCCGCGCTGCTGAGCGAGGCCATCGGGGTGGAGAAGGTGGGGGCGGTGCTGGCCGACGTGCAGCCCGTGCTGCCGCCGCCGGCAGACGAGCCCACGCCAGAGGCGGCCACCACAGATGCACTTGCGCCGGACGCTGCCGCCAGCATCGACGCGCCGCGTGGTGTCCTGGTCTTCGAGCGCGGCGTGGGTTACCGGGTGCGGGACGCCTACGGGTCCGAGGCCCACGTCCGGGCCTGGAA
>JAKOVD010000121.1 GCA_029782215.1 Chloroflexota bacterium | reverse complement strand
CGGAGCGGCAGGAGGCCTCCGCCGCCGCGGCAGGAGGGGTGGGAAGATAGCCATGGCCCTGGTGCGCATCGACCACGTGCCGGAAACGGTGAAATTAAACATACCCCTGTATGTGATCGTTCCCGATCCCGCCTCCATTGACGAGCTGCCGCTGCGGGAGCGCAAGGTCCTCTACCTGCTGCACGGCCTCAGCGACGACGCTTCCGCCTGGCAGCGCTACACCTCCATTGAAACCCTGGCCAATGCCTACGGGCTGGTGGTGGTGATGCCGTCGGCAGGCCGCAGCTTCTACTGCGACCTGCCCAACGGCCAGCTCTATTTCACCTACCTGACGGAGGAGCTGCCCCGCTACCTGGAGGACCTCTTTAATCTCGCCCCCCGGCGCGAGGACACCCTTATCGCCGGCAACTCCATGGGCGGCTACGGCGCCTTCAAGGCCGCCTTCTTGCGCCCCGAGCTTTACGGCGCCGCGGCCAGCTTCTCGGGGATGCTGTCGCTGGAGTTCCTGAAATACTTTCCCGAGGACCCGCGCCTGGAGGAGTTCCGCTATCTCTTTGGGAAGCTGGAGGATCTGCCGGGCAGCGAACACGATCCGGAGGTGTGGCTGAAAAATGCCGCCGCCGGGAAGAAAAAGCTGCCCCGCCTCTTCATGGCCTGCGCGCGCCAGGAAGATCTCTACCCCCTCAACGTGATCTTCAGAGACGCCGCCGCCGCGCTGGAGATAGAAGTGGATTACCATGAAGCGGACGGCGCCCACGACTGGTTTTTCTGGGACATCCAGATCCGGCGCTTCCTTGCCGCCGTCCTCGGCGAGCCCCCCGCCGGGCAGTAAAAAGGAAAAGGAAGGGGATTTTTATGCAAGAAAAGCTGGAGCTGCGGCTGTTTATAGAACATGGGCGCCAGGGGACCTACTTCACGCTACCCTTCACCATGCCGCCCGACGTGGAGTCCATGGTGCTCCGCTACAGCTACGACCGCCACCTGGAGAGAGAGCTGCCGGTGGAGAGGGGGACCTTCGTCGCCCGGGAGGAGGTCAACATCATCGACCTGGGCCTGCTCTCACCCGACGGAAGACAGGTGGGCGCCTCGGGCTCGGACAAGAGGGAGATCTTCATCAGCGAAACCGATGCCACCCCCGGCTATAATCCCTGCCCCCTCGTTCCAGGACGCTGGCAGATCATCGTCGGCGCCTACAAGATCGCCACCGGCGGAGTCAACGTCACCTACGAGATCACCTTTACCTTAAAGAGGCTGCGCCTCCTCAAGGGCGACCTGCACACCCACACCGTGGGCTCGGACGGCGTCTTCACCGCAGCGGAGCTGGGGCGGCGGGCCCGGCTGCACGGGCTCGACTTCCTGGCCATTACCGACCACAACCAGATGGTCTCGCGCGAGTCCCTGCCCCGCATCGAGGGCCTCACCCTCATCCCCGGCATAGAGTGGACCCACTACCGCGGCCACGCCAATTTCCTGGGCGTGGACCGGCCCTACGACGAGCCCTTTTTCGCCAACACGCCGGAGGAGGTGCGGCGGCGCTTCCAATCCGCCCGGGAGCGCGGCGCCCTGATCATGATCAACCACCCCTTTGAGGAGGGGAACGAGTTCCAGTTTGACCTGGAGGAGCTGCCCTTCGACTGCCTCAACGTGTGGAACGGGCCCATGCGCATGCAGAATTTCCAGGCCGTGGCCCTATGGCAGAGCATGCTGGAGCAGGGTAAGAAGGTGCCCATCTGCGGCGGCAGCGACTACCACCGCGATATGCCCTTCTTATACCCGGGCGCGCCGGCCACCTGCGTCTATGCCCGCTCGGCCGGCGTGGAGGACATCCTGGAGGCGCTGAGGAGGGGGCACGCCTACATCATCTACGCCCCCGACGGCCCCACCCTGGAGATGCGCGCCGGGGAGGAGGCCATTCTCGGCGACACCGTTCCCTGGCCGGAGGTCAGGGAGATGGAGATTTACCTGGAGGGGCTGCAGGCCGGGGACAAGGTGCAGGTGATTACCGCCCGCAAGAGCGAAACCATCCTGGAAGCGCCCGCGCCCGGCAGCTACCGCACTACTTATATCATGGAAGAGCCGGGATTCGCCCGCCTCGTGGTGATGCGCCTCTTCCTTCCCGGCATCCCCGAGCTCCCGGCCCTTCTGTCCAACCCCATTTACTTTGAAGAGCGGTGCTGACAGTGATTCCTTCACCAAAACCGGACCCTCAATCCGCTTCGCGGAC
>JAKOVD010000106.1 GCA_029782215.1 Chloroflexota bacterium | reverse complement strand
CCCTCTGAACCGTCTGGCAGCATCCGGCCCAGCATCGCCGAGACGTCGCCGGCGTCAAGGGCTGCGCAAGCCGCCTCCGGCGGCCCTTGACCCCGGCGCCTTGCCTCGGCGCTGCTCAAAACCAGACGCTGCCAGACTCGAAACACTGGTTTCTCCTTACTCTGCTCTCACCCATTTACACACTCTTCTTGACAGATCCGGGGCTCTCTATTCGAGCACTTCGGCCACGCCTCGTTCTGTGTCGCCGCAGAAGGCCAAATCGAACTTCTGTAGTACGTCCTCTTGCACGGCCGCCAACCGAGATTTGCTGGCCAGCTCCAGGGCTTTTCAAAAGTCAGGTTTTCGGCAGGGTTGCCACCACTGCGTCTCTGGAACCACCGGACTTTATGGCATTGCCCTTGCACCAAGTGGCCCTGTTCAAAATAGCAGACTTGCCTATTGACGACTTTTGAGAGGCGTGTTGGCTACCTTGAACATCCGTTCGATTTTGGAGTGCTGAACGGTCTGTGAGACTGTGCCATTAGGGCCAAATGCTCTGTGTCGATTGACTCCGAATGAGCGGCCACGCTCCAAAATGGTGGTCTGCCACGAGGCCAAGCAGCCGAAGAGCGTCGATTGACCGGGTGCGCGGGGCGCTACAGCTGACAGATGGGCGCGCTCACGCCACCTGACACCATTTTGAGGCGCAGATGCAGCCGTCAGGCTATGGGTTCAGCGCTCAGGCGGCGCGGCGATAGTCGTGGTGAAGGCCGCCGAGCACGGGGAAAGCGATGACCTTGCCCGTCTGCGGTGGCTCTACCTTTGGCGGCAGGGGAATACGCTGGCCGATGCCCTGGTGAGGTCGGGCATGGTTGAAGTAGCCGGCGTACTCCCTGACTACTTTGGCCAGATGGCGGTCATTGAGGATGAGCATGTAGTTGAGGCACTCTCGCCGTAGAGATCCAAGAAACCTTTCCACGTGTGAATTCGCATTTGGCGCCCGGACGGGCGTGCGGATGACTTCTATACCGGATCCGGCGGCGACGGCGGCGAAATGGAGGCCATATTTGCTGTCGTTGTCGCAGATCAGGAAGCGGGGATGCTCTCCCCAAGGCGTCGCTTCTCGGAGTTGCTGCGCAACCCAGGCATCTGTCGGATGGCTTGTCACGGCCGTATGGACAATGCGTCGTGATGACAGTTCAATGATGACGAAGACGAAGAGGGGAGCGAAGAAGAGGGTATAGACTTGCGTGAAATCGCAGGACCATATCTGATCGGCATGGTTCCGCAAGAAGATGCCCCAATTCTGGCTGGAGGGCGAGGTTGCAGGTGCGGTTTCCGGGGGCAGGTAGCGTTGGATGGTGCGCTTGCTGACCTTGATGCCCAACTTGAGCAGTTCGCCGCGGATGCGTTCGGCGCCCCAAGTGATGTTCTCAGTGCGCATGTGTTTGATCAGGGCGATGGTTTCGGGTGTGATCCTGGCTTGCGGCGTTTTGGGCTTGGACTTACGGCGCCAGACCAGACGGAACAGCTGGCGGTGCCAGCGCAGCAGAGTGTCAGGTTGAACGATGAGGAGGGCTTGCTTCCAGAAGGGTGTCGCCCTTGCCAGGAGCAGGAGCCTGAGTCGGTCCCGATTGCTGAGCTGAGGATGTTTGACCTGGCGCTGGAGGATGATCAGCTGGTGCCGCAGGAGGGCGTTCTCGGCGATGAGCTGGGCCTTGCTGCGCACGGCATCCTTGGCGGCTCCTGCAAGCAGCGAGACGGTATCGGGTTTGAGCATCTGTTTGACGGGTTCACCCCCGTGGCGGACGGCGTTGAGAATGCGAGATCGGAGGCGATGGAGAATGTTGGACACGCGGCGAAAGCTCCCGGAATCTGGCGGTGAGATCGGGAGGATACCAGCCGCAGACGTCTGAATCAACCCTTCAGAGTGCTCAGATTAGAACGGATGAGCGAAGTAGCCACCACGACGGATCGCGGGTTGCATGGCGCACCCCGAAGCGGCGTGGGTTGCGCAACAAGTGCACAACGTGGTGTGGGAGTTGGAAGAGGCGGATGCGCCGGGCTTTCGCCTTCTGATCCACGACCGGGACAGCAAATACTGCGAGGCGTTTGACAGGGTGATGGCATCGGAAGGTACAGAGACTGTGCTGACGCCGCCCCGAGCACCCCAGGCGAACTCATATGCGGAGCGATGGATCTGTTCCGCCCGCGAGGGGTGTCTGGATCAAGTTCTCATCGTTAATGACCAACACTTGCAGAGGGTGTTGCAGGAGTTCGCCGGCTATCACAATCACGAGCGGCCACACCAGGGCTTGGGTCAGCGTGTGCCGTTGGGAACGATGCCGCCGCTCGGAGAGGGAGCAATTCAGCGAAGGGATGTGTTGGCTGGTATCGTCCACAGCTACCATCGCCAGGCTGCTTGATGGTTGCCGAGGCGGATGCAGTTTTTGCCCTCTACACGTTCTCGGCGTTGGCGCCGTGACCGGCGGCTGGGCTGAGCTGCGCACGGCATGCTGCATAATGCCGACAGGAAGAGAGCCCGTGTCGGGTTTGAGGCAGTGCTGTATGCGAACGCCGATCTGGTGGGCGAAGCCGACTATCCTTGGATCGGAGGCGACTGAGGAAATTGATCAAGGCGTTGATAGCTCCGGAATCTGGTGGTGAAACCGGGAGGATACCAACCGCAGTGTGCGAAGACAACCCTCTTGAACGCCCAGATTGGTACGGATGGGGCTGGTAGCCAGCAGGGCCCCTCCGGTAATTGCCAACCACGGATAGGGTAAGTATCTGCATCCCATCGAGGCCCGCGCCGTCGCGCATTTGCTCCACACGTCACCAACAGAGTCTGGAACCGAATGAGCAAATACTGACAGCCGCTCCTTCACGCACTACAATAAATGAGGTAAAACCGCGATCTCCAACCAATCGCAGTCACCGTTGTCCTGGCCCGGGGCAGTCTGTTTGCTTCATCCAGCGCTGCCTCACACCGACTCGCTCCGGCCTATATAGCATTCCGCCCCGGCCTGCAAGACCGCCCGAGTACAACGAGGTGCTCATCATGGCTACGTCTTCTTTCCTCCGCCATGTCCTTCGGCTTGCCGGCGCTGCTATCGCGGCCAGCACGCTGGCCGCGAGCTTGGCCCTGCTGCCGGATGTCCTGTTGCAGGTTTCCACTTCCGCCGCGACCGACCCGGGGGCCATCGCCTACGTGCAGATGTCCACTCAAGACATCCATACCGTCTCGCCCGACGGCGCCGGCGACCGGCTGCTCTGGACCAATCCCGGCCTGAGCGGGATGAAAAGCGTGCGAGAACTCACCTGGAGGCCCGACGGCCGCGAGCTCGCTTTTTCCAGCGAACACGAGGCGGCGTGCTCCTGGTACGATAGTGACGTCTACGCCATCGGCTACGATGGCGTCGGCTACCGGCGCATCACCAACTCGCCGGCCTGCGCCGTGCTCGCCGGCCTGCCCAAAGGCTCGGTGACGCTCAGCGTCAATAACTACACCAGCTCCCTGATATGGGCCTACGTGCAGGGCGCGCCGGGCATCAAGTCCGTCCTCGGCGGCTTCTTCGGCACGGTGACCTTCGACGACGTCGCCGATTTCGGGCCGGGCGTTTATCAGCCCTCGATCGGAATCGGCGGGCTGGACCGTTTCACCTCGTATCCGCCCTACGCGGACGTCCAGCCCGATCAGACGGTGCCCGGAGGAAACCTCGTCATCATGCAGTATTCCGGCTTCCGCGGGTTTGGCGCCGGCAAGGTGTCCTGGAAGGCCGACGGGTCGGCGCTCGCCTATGGCATGCGAACGGGCACCGCCCCCAGCCAGATCCCCGCCAACCCGCCCTATGGCTCCATCGGCGTGAATCTCCCGGTGGTCGAGCACGCAAAACCCAGTCTGGTGGCCTGGGGCCCGACTACCGCAACCATCAATCAGTATCTCTACATTTCGGGGTACGATATACTCAATGAGAACGTTGGGGGGATTTATCTGAACACCGTGGGTGACACGTCCGGAGGCACGAAGCTGATGCCCTTCACCTCCTACGCCGACACGGTGTCCGACATTGAATGGCTGCCTGACGGGTCCGGTTTCCTCTTCAGCATGCGATGGGTCCCGCTGAACATATGCTCCGACATCTTTGAGTACAACTTCGCGACACAACAGATCACCCGGTTGACCCCCACCCTGTGGGACGAAAGCAGCGACGGCGGCGCGCGCGGACTCAGCATCTCGCCCGACGGCCAGCAAATCGTCTTCGAGCGCGCCGTCTACCCATACGACACGTCGAGCAGCCTGTGGATCATGAACCGCGACGGTACGGGCCTGCACAAGCTCGCCGGCGATGCCGGTCGTCCTGCCTGGGGCCGGGTCCCAGCGCCTTCCACGCCGACCGCGACCCCTACAGCGAAGGTCTCACGCACGCCGAGCGCCACCCCCCCAGGGACGGCCACCGCAACCCCGACGCCCACAACAACTGCTACCCCCGTGGCGGGCGTGAGTGGTATCTACCTGCCACTGGTGCTGAAGAGCTTCGTGGCGCCGGCGACGAGCACGCCCACCAGCACGCCTGCCGCGATGGCAACCGCCACGCCGACAAGGACGCCCACCGCCACGCCCACCGCGACGGTAACCGCTACGCCGACGAGGACGCCTACCAATACGCCCACCGCCACACACACGCCCACCCAAGTCCCAGGGAGCGGCATCAACGGCCGTTTCACGTTCCACGGCGCGCCCGCCGCCAATCTCGAGGTGGAACTATGGCGCTATGATGGCAGCAACGATACGAGGCGCGCCACCACACGGACGAATGCCGATGGACGCTACAGCTTCACCGGCGCTGCCGGGCTGTCGCCGAATCAGGAGTACTACGTGTGGTATGAGAACGATGAGGACGGTCCCAACCCCGGTCCGGACCACGTCTATGACTGGACAGGCCCTGCGATCACGCCCTATGCCGCCGGCCAGACTGTGGCTGGTGGTGATTTCGACCTGGCTGACCTCGAACTCGTGTCACCTACCGACGGCGCCACCGTGACGCTGCCGGCTCAGTTCTGTGTGAAGTCGCGTGGCATCGCCGGCGACAACTATCGGCTGATGCTCCACGATGAAGACGCTGATGAAGACGCGAGTTATCCTTTCCAGGGCGGTCAGGCCTGTGTGACTATAAGCGGTCTGCCCGCGGGCTGGCCTGCACAAGGGAGCTTCGAGTGGTGGGCGGAGATCTATCAGGGCGCGGATCCAAACCACAACTATGCAACCTCGTACCAATCCAGAGACGTTGCCATCTCCACGTCTGCAGTGGGCAACATCAACGGCCGGCTCACATTCAATGGAGCACCTGCCGCCAACATCGAGCTGGATCTGTGTCGCTGGGACGGCGACAGCGAGCCGCAGTGCACCTCCACGCAGACGACCGCCGACGGGCGCTACAATTTCGCCGGCCCTGCCGGGCTGCCGGGGGGGCAGGAGTACTTTGTGAGATTCTACCAGGATGGAGCCAATGCCAACCTCGGCTCAGGCTACGTCTGGGAATGGTACGGGAATCGGATCACGGCGTACACCGCCGGCCAGACTGTCGCCGGCGGCGATTTCGACCTGGCCGACCTGGCGCTCACGTCGCCCGCTCCGAACGCTACGGTGACGTTGCCAACTCAATTCTGTGTGCAGCCCCGTGGCATCGCTGGCGACAACTATGTCTTGTACTGGGACTATATGAGCGCCGACAAACGCGCCTGGGGTGGTTTTCTGGGCAGCCAGCCCTGCTATGAGATGCGCGGTCTGCCGGAAGGCTGGCCGTCAGGAGGAAGCTACAGGTGGTCGGCGCGCGTCTATCAGGGCTCTGATCCTTTGGCAGCGCCTTACAACTGGGCGGAGGCCTACTACTACGCAAACGTCACTATCTACGCGTCAGCCGTGACTGGCGGAGCCGACTGGAGCGTAGATGCCAGCCCCTTCCACGACTTGCCTATGCCCGGACCTGGCGCCGGCGAGAAGAATCGGGCGCCAGACGATCGATGATCACGTGGCCGTTTCGACCTGCATCGCCTGCACTCTATTTCCGTTAAGCAGTCAGAAATGCCGTTCGCCTGTCTAGGAGGTGATTCATGGCCAGTCGTCCGAACCTTCGCCTGGCGCGCCGTGCTGCCCCCGTGGCACTGCTGGCTGGCATACTGCTTCTGGCCGCTGCCTGCACAGCTCCCGCGCTGCCTGGCACCCCGACCGCCGAGCGCGGGGTTGGCGTGAGCGCAGAGCGAGGGCCGAATTCTCCAGCCACACAGGAGCCGGCAGGGATAGCCTCCCCGGCGGCCGGGCCTCAACCTTCCACAGTCACCGCGTCCCCGGGTGCTGCGATCGAACCGACCCCAACGATGGCCGCCCCACCGCCGCCCCGGACGGCCTGCCCCGGTCCCACTGACGACCTGCAGCGGTTGGTCGATCCTGTCCACGGCTACTGCCTGGCCTACCCGGCCGAATACAAGGTCGAGAAAGCGAACCCCTCCTCGACCCTGCTGGTGATTGGCGGATGGCTCAACGCGGGCGACCCGCGCGCCCATATCACGGTCACGGACACGCAGGGGATAACGCTGGAGGAGGCGGCGCAGCGGGTGGAGGCTGAGAACACTGGCTTCGATCCGAAGCGCTCGCAAACCACGGTCGCCGGCGAGCCGGCGGTGATCTTCGATGGCTTGACCGGCGAAGATGTCAACCGGCGGGTGCTCTTCGTCCACGACGGCTTGCTCTACGACCTGTACTTCGCGCCTTCTGACCCGGCGAACGCCGACGTCTACGGGCGGCTCGAGACGCTTTACAGACAGGTAGTTGGCTCGTTTACGTTCATCCCGCGCTCGGCGGCGGCCGTCGACGACTGCCTGTCGCCCTCCTCCAAAACCCGGCTGCTCAGCGATCGCGAGCGCGGTTTCTGCCTGCTCTATCCGGCCGACTTCGCGCTGAACGAGAGCGCCGACGGCACGCTGGCCCTGGAAGCCGGCTCGCCAGGGGGGGACGATCGCAGCAAGGTGGTCGTCGAGGTCAAGGATGCGGGGGGCAAGACGGCCGAGCAGCTCGCCGACGAGCTGGTCGCCGAGGCCCAGCGCGCGACGCCGGGGGTGACGGTGGATCGCCCGTTCGGCCTCACGATCGGCCACGAGGTAGCGCAACTGCTAGAGGGAGTGCCGGGACCGGAGCTGAGCCGTCAGGTGTTGGCAGTCCACGACGGCAGACTTTATCACCTGACCTTCACGCCGGAGGACCCATCCGCCGACAGGGCCCACGCACAGATGCAGGCGCTGTACGACATGGTCGTGCGGTCGTTCCGTTTCATCACGCCGGGCAGCTAAGAACTCGTAAAAGCATAAGTCCCCGGTTTGTCGGGAAGCCGCTGTCGCAGCGGCCCGGTCTGACATAGGCTATCGGGTCAGTCATGACCTCTTCGCCTGGAGCAGACCGTGGCCTCAAGCGAGCTACCGAATTGTCAATGCCCCCTCTGTCAAACGGGAGCCGATCATCCTGAGTGCGAGCGGCACCGCCAACTGCTGCTCGTGTTCAACCGCCTGGATGAAAACCAACGCCCGTACCGTGTAAGAACCTCGTCGGAAAGATCTGAGTGCGCCGAGAGGCGGACCCAGATTGGCTTCGCCTGCCAGCTTGCGCACATTCGGAGATGCTCAACGGAGGTCGGCGACAGGATCATCCATGGCGCGGGACATCAGGAAGGCGTGCGCTTGGGCTCCAGCGCAGCCTGCGGCACGGTCGAGCGATCCGCCCGATCGTCGCCTTCCACTGAGCAGCTGCCCAACTCCCCCCTCAAACAGACTACGCCGCCAACAGCGCTTGCGTTCTGAAGTAGTCCTTGATGATGCCGCCCAAGACCGGACGGTAAGCCACGGGACCGGCGCTCAGCGGCGGCGTGCGCGTGACCGGAGACT